>NZ_JBIASV010000004.1:0-481600 GCF_042891165.1 Streptomyces sp. NPDC001922
TGTCGTTCACCACCCCCCATCCCCAACCACACCCGCGGTGGGGGGGGGGGTGGGTGGGGGGGGGGGGGCCCCCGCGGGGGGGGGGGGGGGCCGCGCCCCCCCCCCCGGGGGGGGGCCCCCCCCCCCGGGGGGGCGGGCCCCACGGCGAAGCGGAACCGGGTTACAGACCGGCGGCGGCGCGCAGCGCGTCGACGCGGTCGGTGCGCTCCCAGGTGAAGTCCGGCAGCTCACGGCCGAAGTGGCCGTACGCGGCGGTCTGGGCGTAGATCGGCCGCAGCAGGTCCAGGTCGCGGATGATGGCGGCCGGACGGAGGTCGAAGACCTCGCTGATGGCCTGCTCGATCTTCTCCACCTCGACCTGGGCGGTGCCGAAGGTCTCCACGAAGAGACCCACCGGCTCGGCCTTGCCGATCGCGTAGGCGACCTGAACCTCGCAGCGCGAGGCCAGCCCGGCGGCGACGACGTTCTTGGCGACCCAGCGCATCGCGTACGCGGCCGAGCGGTCCACCTTGGACGGGTCCTTGCCGGAGAAGGCACCGCCACCGTGACGGGACATGCCGCCGTAGGTGTCGATGATGATCTTCCGCCCGGTCAGACCGGCGTCGCCCATCGGGCCGCCGATCTCGAACCGCCCGGTCGGGTTGACCAGCAGGCGGTAGTTGTCGGTGTCGAGCTTGATGCCGTCCTCGAGGAGCTGGTTGAGGACGTGCTCCACGACGAACTCGCGGATGTCGGGTGCGAGCAGCGAGTCCAGGTCGATGTCGGAGGCGTGCTGGGAGGAGACCACGACGGTGTCCAGCCGCACGGCCTTGTCGCCGTTGTACTCGATGGTGACCTGGGTCTTGCCGTCCGGGCGCAGGTACGGGATGGTGCCGTTCTTGCGGACCTCGGAGAGCCGGCGGGACAGCCGGTGCGCCAGGTTGATCGGCAGCGGCATCAGCTCAGGCGTCTCGTCGCAGGCGTAGCCGAACATCAGGCCCTGGTCGCCGGCGCCCTGCTTGTCGAGCTCGTCCTCGTCGCCCTCGACGCGCTTCTCGTACGCGGTGTCGACACCCTGCGCGATGTCCGGGGACTGGGCACCGATGGACACCGACACTCCGCAGGAGGCTCCGTCGAAGCCCTTCTTGGAGGAGTCGTAGCCGATCTCGAGGATCTTGTTCCGCACGAGTGAGGCGATCGGCGCGTAGGCCTTCGTGGTCACCTCACCGGCGACGTGCACCAGACCGGTGGTGATCAGCGTCTCGACGGCGACCCGGGACGTCGGGTCCTCCTTGAGGAGGGCGTCGAGGATCGTGTCGCTGATCTGGTCAGCGATCTTGTCGGGGTGGCCCTCGGTCACGGACTCCGAGGTGAACAGGCGGCGGGACACATCGCTCCCTGGGGTTGCAGCGGCTGCTGTCTCATCATGACCGGACCCGTCCGGGAGCTGCGCCCGACGCGGATCCGCGGACCAGTCTATCCGGCGCTTCCGCCGGGCGGACATGGCATCTCGCTCCGTGGGCGTCCGGTGACCTGCGACACAGCTCCGGCAGGAGATGTGCGCCACGCCCTGGGGGGTGCAGATGTCGGGCGTGTCGGCCAGGATCCGGCTCCCGGCGGGGCGAAAGGGAACATATCAGCGAAAGCGTCGGCTCACCAGGTCCCACACGGTGTCGGCCAGCGCCTCCTTGGGCCCCTGCGGCACCGGCGTCTCGGTTCCGTCGGCGGCCAGGACCACGGCCTCGTTCTCCTCCGAGCCGAAGGTCCGACCCTCCCCGACCTCATTGACGACCAGCAGGTCACAGCCCTTTCGGGCCAGCTTGGCGCGCCCGTTGGCGAGGACGTCGTCGGTCTCGGCGGCGAAGCCCACGATCACCTGGCCGGACCGCGCCCGGTCCGCGGAGATCTCGGCCAGCACATCGGGATTGCGGACCAGTCCGATCGGCTCGGGCTCCTGCCCGTCCTTCTTCTTGATCTTGCCGGTGGCGTACTGCGACGGGCGGAAATCGGCCACCGCGGCGGCCATCACCACGGCGTCGGCGTCGGCGGCCGCCTTCAGCACCGCCTCCCGGAGCTGCACGGCGGTGCCCACCCGGACCACCTCGGCACCCGCCGGGTCCGGCAGGCCGGTGTCGGCGGCGACCAGGGTGACCCGCGCTCCGCGGGCGACGGCGGTGCGAGCCAGCGCGTAGCCCTGCTTGCCGGAGGAGCGGTTACCGAGGAAGCGCACCGGGTCGAGCGGCTCGCGGGTGCCGCCGGCGCTGACGACCACATGCCGTCCGGCCAGGTCGGCGGTCACCTCGGCCGCGCCGCGGGCCAGCACCCGGCGGCAGGTCTCGAAGATCTCGCCGGGGTCGGGCAGCCGGCCCTTGCCGGTGTCCACACCGGTCAGCCGGCCGACGGCGGGCTCGATGACGACGGCGCCGCGGCGGCGGAGCGTCGCGACGTTCTCCCGGGTGGCCGGGTGCTCCCACATCTCGGTGTGCATCGCCGGGGCGAAGACCACCGGACATCGGGCGGTGAGGAGGGTGTTGGTGAGCAGGTCGTCGGCGAGGCCGTGGGCGGCCTTGGCGAGCATGTCGGCGGTGGCGGGGGCGACCACGACGAGGTCGGCGGCCTGGCCGATCCGGACGTGGGGCACCTCGTGGACGGTCTCCCACACCTCGCTGGAGACGGGGTTGCCGGAGAGCGCGGACCAGGTGGCCTCGCCCACGAAGTTCAGGGCCGAGCCGGTCGGCACGACCCGTACGTCATGGCCGGTTTCGGTCAGTCGGCGCAGCAGCTCGCACGCCTTGTAGGCGGCGATTCCGCCGCTGACCCCCAGCACGACCTTCGGCTTGTCCATCCTCGCCTCTCCCGCTGCCTGGCGCCGTCCGCACGCTCCGCGTCGGCGACGCCCCTGTGACACACCACAGGCCCGGCAGTGCGCTCCCCCAGCTGACGCTGGAAACCGCTCCCTGCCGGGCCTGTGTTTCTGAAGTTCTTGGTGCTTACTGCGCCGGGCCCTCGATGGCCTCGGAGGTCAGCAGACCCGCGTTGATCTCGCGCAGCGCGATCGAGAGCGGCTTCTCGTGCACGTGGGTGTCCACGAGCGGGCCGACGTACTCGAGCAGGCCCTCGCCGAGCTGCGAGTAGTAGGCGTTGATCTGGCGGGCACGCTTGGCCGCGTAGATCACGAGGCTGTACTTCGAGTCGGTCGCCTCGAGCAGCTCATCGATCGGCGGGTTGATGATGCCCTCGGGCGCGGTGATGGAAGAGGACACGCTCTACCTTCCGAAAGGGTGGAAAAGATCAAACAACTTGCATCAAGGCTAGCAGCTCACGGGAGACGTCCTCGACCGAGGTGTTCACCAGGGTCGTATCGAACTCCGACTCCGCGGCGAGCTCGACCTTGGCGGCCTCCAGCCGGCGCTCGATGACCTCGGGGGCCTCGGTGCCCCGGCCGGTGAGCCGGCGGACCAGCTCGTCCCAGCTCGGCGGCGCCAGGAAGACCAGCTGGGCCTCGGGCATGGATTCGCGGACCAGCCGGGCACCCTGGAGGTCGATCTCCAGGAGCACCGGCTCACCCGCCTCCAGGCGGTCGAGCACGGCCCTGCGAGGGGTCCCGTAGCGGTTGCCTGCGAACTCGGCCCACTCCAGCAGTTCGCCGTTGGCGATCAGCTTGTCGAACTCTCCGTCGTCGACGAAGAAGTACTGGACACCGTCCTGCTCGCCGGGGCGCGGCTTGCGGGTGGTGGCCGAGACCGAGAGCCAGACCTCGGGGTGGGCCTTGCGCATGTGCGCGACGACCGTGCTCTTGCCGACCCCGGAGGGGCCGGAGAGCACGGTCAGCCGCGGGTGTCTGACCGGGGATGCGGGGGTCGCCCCCCGGGAGACGTCAGTACTCATGCAGCGATTATCCAGGTTCTCAGGGGTGCCTGAGAACGTCAGGCGGCGCCGCCGCCGAACTCGCGCTCCAGGGAGGCGATCTGGTTGGAGCCGAGACCGCGCACCCGGCGGCTCTCGGAGATGCCGAGCCGCTCCATGATCTGCTTGGCGCGGACCTTGCCCACGCCCGGCAGGGACTCGAGGAGCGCGGAGACCTTCATCTTGCCGATGACATCGTTCTCCTGGCCCTGCTTGATGACCTCGTGCAGGGAGGCGCCGGAGTGCTTGAGTCGATTCTTGACCTCGGCCCGCTCCCGGCGAGCCGCGGCGGCCTTTTCGAGCGCGGCTGCGCGCTGTTCAGGGGTAAGGGGCGGAAGAGCCACGCCTACGTCACCTCGGATGTCGAACTGTCGGATACGGACCGGTGAGGAACCTAGTCGCCCCACACCTGCGGAGCAACGAGCAACGCGCTTGCACGTTCGCCCCCGACGGAGACTAGCGGTCCGGACCGCTCCAGTCAGCGAGAACTTACGAAAAGTCCTGGTCAGCCTCGCTTGACTTGGACAATTCGGGCAAATCACCACTCGTTTCGGCCGAATTGTTCAACAGAGTCGGTGGCCCGTCGCCGCTATCCGGCCCCGACAGCCGCTCTGACCTCGTCCGAAAAGCGTTCCGCGGCCTCTCGCAGACCCGCCGCGCCGGGCCCCTGGCGGAGCACTCCGCGGGAGACGCTGGGCACCACGTTGCGCACCGCCGCGCCGAAGACTCCGGGGAGATCGGCGGGGGTCGCGCCCTGGGCGCCGATGCCGGGGGCCAGCAGCGGACCGTTCACCGCCAGGTCGGCACCGGCGTCGCCGAGGGTGGCGCCCACGACGGCGCCCACCGAGCCGAGCGGCTCGGCGCCGGCGTTCTCCCGGGCAATGTGGTCCAGCATCACCTGTGCGAGTGAACCGCCGGTGCTCGCGGTTGCCCGCTGCACCTCCGCGCCCTCCGGATTGGAGGTCAGCGCGAGGACGAACACGCCGGTGCCGCTCGCCCGGGCGGCGTCCAGGGCCGGGCGCAGCGAGCCGAAGCCGAGGTACGGGCTGACCGTCACCGCGTCCGAGAACAGCGGGCTCGCCGGGTCGAGGTAGGTGGCGGCGTACGCGGCCATGGTCGAGCCGATGTCGCCGCGCTTGGCGTCCATGAGGACCAGCGCGCCCGCGGCCCGGGCGTCCGCGACGGCCCGCTCCAGGACGGCGATGCCGCGGGAGCCGAACCGCTCGAAGAACGCGGACTGCGGCTTGAGGACCGCGACCCGGTCGGCGAGGGCCTCGACGACCGTGTGCGTGAAGCGCTCCAGGCCGGCGATGTCGTCGCCCAGGCCCCAGTCGGTGAGCAGCGAGGCGTGCGGGTCGATGCCGACGCAGAGCGGCCCACGGGTGTCCATGGCGCGGCGCAGCCGGGCGCCGAAGGGCTCGGAGGGATTGGTGGTCATCAGGCGGTCGCCTCACGGGTCTCGGCGCCGACGGCGTCGGCGAGCGTGGCGTAGGGGCTGGCGGCGAGGCGGGCGGCGAGCCCGCGGTGGATCTCCCGGCACCAGAAGGGGCCCTCGTAGATGAACGCGCTGTAGCCCTGGACGAGGGTGGCTCCGGCGAGGATGCGCTCCCAGACGTCGTCGGCGGTGGTGACGCCGCCGACGCCGATCAGAGTGATCCGGTCGCCGACCCGGGCGTACAGCCGGCGCAGCACCTCCAGGGAGCGGGCCTTCACCGGGGCGCCGGACAGCCCGCCGGCGCCGATCCGCTCGATCTCCTGCGCGGAGGTGGCCAGGCCCAGGCCCTCGCGGGCGATGGTGGTGTTGGTGGCGATGATGCCGTCGAGGCCGAGCTCCAGGGCGAGGTCGGCGACGGCGTCGACGTCCTCGTCGGCCAGGTCCGGAGCGATCTTGACGAGCAGCGGGACCCGGCGGTCGGTGACGGTGCGGTCGGCGGCCTCGCGCACCGCGGAGAGCAGCGGGCGCAGGTGGTCGACGGCCTGGAGGTTGCGGAGTCCGGGGGTGTTCGGCGACGAGACGTTGACGACCAGGTAGTCGGCGTGCGCGGCGAGGCGCTCGGTGGAGGTCACGTAGTCGGCGACGGCCTCGTCCTCGGGGACGACCTTGGTCTTGCCGATGTTGACGCCGACGGTCGTCGGGAAGACCGGGTTGCGGGCCGCGAGGCGGTCGGCCACCGCCGCCGACCCGTCGTTGTTGAAGCCCATCCGGTTGATCAGGGCACGGTCCGGGACCAGCCGGAAGAGGCGCTGCTTCGGGTTGCCGGGCTGGGGCTGCGCGGTGACCGTGCCGATCTCGACGTGGTCGAAGCCGAGCATCGCCATGCCGTCGATGGCCACGGCGTTCTTGTCGAAGCCGGCGGCCAGCCCGAACGGGCCGTGCATCCGCCGACCGAGGGCCGTGGTGCGCAGCGCCCGGTGGCGCGGGGCGAGCACGGCGGCCACGAAGGTGCGCAGCACCGGGATGCCGGCGACGCGCCGGATCCAGCCGAAGGCCAGGTGGTGGGCGCGCTCGGGGTCCATCCGCCGGAAGAGCAGATCGAAGAGGAGACGGTACATGGGGTGCTTTCTGCGCGGGGCCGGGGTCTCCTGCGGAGCCCGCCGGGGGTCGGTACGGGTGAGGGCACCGGGAGAGGGGGACACCGGCCGGTGTCCCCCTCTCCCGGTGCCGGGGCCGCTCGCTCGGATCATGCCGGGCTCACGGGACCCGGTGCCGCGCCACGCCGGGGCGGCGTCGGTCGTGGCTCCGCCACAACGTCCGCCGCCGCCTTGCGCTGTGCGGCACCGGGGCCCGCTCACCGTCCGGCCCGATCCGAACGACAGGCCCTAGACCTCGCGGGCCGCGGTGAGGTGTTCCGCGTGCTCCTGGAGGGAGCGGACGCCGACGTCTCCGCGGCTGAGCGCCTCGATGCCCTGGACCGCGGCGGCCAGCGCCTGCACGGTGGTCAGGCAGGGCACCCCGCGGGCCACGGCCGCCGTCCGGATGTCGTAGCCGTCGAGGCGGCCGCCGGTGCCGTACGGGGTGTTGACGATCAGGTCCACCTGCCCGTCGTGGATGAGCTGGACGATGGTCCGCTCGCCCTCCGGGCCCTCGCCCTCGCTCTGCTTGCGCACGACGGTGGCGTTGATGCCGTTGCGCTTGAGGACCTCGGCGGTGCCGGAGGTGGCGAGCAGCTCGAAGCCCATGGCGACCAGCTCGCGCGCCGGGAAGATCATCGAGCGCTTGTCGCGGTTGGCGACCGAGACGAACGCCCGCCCCTTGGTGGGCAGCGCGCCGTACGCCCCGGCCTGCGACTTGGCGTACGCCGTGCCGAAGACCGTGTCGATGCCCATGACCTCGCCGGTGGAGCGCATCTCCGGGCCGAGGACGGTGTCCACACCGCGGCCCGAGGCGTCCCGGAAGCGGCTCCACGGCATCACGGCCTCCTTGACGGAGATCGGGGCGTCCAGCGGCAGCGTGCCGCCGTCCCCGGCCGTCGGGAGCAGGCCCTCGGAGCGCAGCTCGGCGATGGTCGCGCCCAGCGAGATCCGGGCGGCGGCCTTGGCCAGCGGCACGGCCGTGGCCTTGGAGGTGAAGGGCACGGTGCGGGAGGCGCGCGGGTTGGCCTCGAGGACGTAGAGGATGTCCCCGGCCATGGCGAACTGGATGTTGATCAGTCCGCGGACGCCGACGCCCTTGGCGATGGCCTCGGTGGAGGCGCGGAGCCGCTTGATGTCGAAGCCGCCGAGGGTGATCGGGGGCAGCGCGCAGGCCGAGTCGCCGGAGTGGATACCGGCCTCCTCGATGTGCTCCATGACGCCGCCGAGGTAGAGCTCGTGGCCGTCGTAGAGGGCGTCCACGTCGATCTCGATGGCGTCGTCGAGGAACCGGTCGATGAGGACCGGGTGCTCGGAGATCAGTCCGGCGTGCCGCTCCAGGTACTCGGCCAGCGAGGGCTCGTCGTAGACGATCTCCATGCCGCGGCCGCCGAGCACGTAGGACGGGCGGACCATGACCGGGTAGCCGATCTCGGCGGCGATCTTCTCGGCCTCGTCGAAGGAGAACGCCGTGCCGTACTTCGGCGCGGGCAGCCCGGCCTCGGTGAGCACCCGGCCGAAGGCGCCTCGGTCCTCGGCGGCGTGGATGGCCTCGGGCGAGGTGCCGACGATCGGTACGCCGTTGTCCTTGAGCGCCTGGGCGAGACCCAGCGGGGTCTGGCCGCCGAGCTGGACGACGACGCCCGCGACCGGACCGGCCTGCTGCTCGGCGTGGACGATCTCCAGGACGTCCTCCAGGGTGAGCGGCTCGAAGTACAGCCGGTCGGAGGTGTCGTAGTCGGTGGAGACGGTCTCCGGGTTGCAGTTGACCATCACGGTCTCGTAGCCGGCGTCGCTCAGCGCGAAGGAGGCGTGGACGCAGGAGTAGTCGAACTCGATGCCCTGGCCGATGCGGTTGGGGCCCGAGCCGAGGATGATCACGGCGGGCTTCCCGCGCGGCGCGACCTCGGACTCCTCGTCGTAGGACGAGTAGAAGTACGGAGTCTTCGCGGCGAATTCGGCGGCGCAGGTGTCGACCGTCTTGTAGACGGGACGGACGCCGAGGGCGTGCCGGACCTCGCGGACGACGTCCTCGCGCAGCGAGCGGAGGCCGGCGATCTGCGCGTCGGAGAAGCCGTGCCGCTTGGCGTCGGCGAGCAGCTCGGGACCGAGCTTGTCGGCCGCCGCGATGTCGTCCGCGATCTCCTTGATCAGGAAGAGCTGGTCGACGAACCACGGGTCGATCTTCGTGGCGTCGAAGACCTCCTGCGGGGTGGCACCGGCCCGGATGGCCTGCATGACGGTGTTGATCCGGCCGTCGGTCGGCACCTCGGAGGCGAGCAGCAGCGCGCCCTTGTCCCCCGGGTCACCGGTGAACGCGAACTGGCTGCCCTTCTTCTCCAGCGAGCGCAGCGCCTTCTGCAGCGCCTCGGGGAAGTTCCGGCCGATGGCCATGGCCTCGCCCACCGACTTCATGGTGGTGGTGAGGGTGGCGTCGGCGGCGGGGAACTTCTCGAACGCGAACCGCGGCACCTTGACGACGACGTAGTCGAGCGTGGGCTCGAAGGACGCCGGGGTCTTCTCGGTGATGTCGTTGGGGATCTCGTCGAGGGTGTAGCCGACAGCGAGCCGGGCTGCGATCTTCGCGATCGGGAAGCCGGTGGCCTTGGAGGCCAGCGCGGAGGACCGGGAGACGCGCGGGTTCATCTCGATGACGATGACCCGGCCGTCCTCGGGGTTGACCGCGAACTGGATGTTGCAGCCGCCGGTGTCGACGCCGACCTCGCGGATGACGGCGATGCCGATGTCCCGCAGGATCTGGTACTCGCGGTCGGTCAGCGTCATCGCCGGGGCGACGGTGATCGAGTCACCGGTGTGCACGCCCATCGGGTCGAAGTTCTCGATGGAGCAGACGACCACGACGTTGTCGTGCTTGTCGCGCATCAGCTCCAGCTCGTACTCCTTCCAGCCGAGGATGGACTCCTCCAGGAGCACCTCGGTGGTGGGCGAGAGCGTCAGGCCCTGGCCGGCGATCCGGCGCAGCTCCTCCTCGTCGTGGGCGAAGCCGGAGCCGGCACCGCCCATGGTGAAGGAGGGGCGGACCACGACCGGGTAGCCGCCGAGCGTGTCGACGCCCGCGAGGACGTCGTCCATGCTGTGGCAGATGACCGAGCGGGCGGACTCGCCGTGGCCGATCTTGGCGTTGACGGCCTCGACGACCTCCTTGAACAGGTCGCGGTCCTCGCCCTTGTTGATCGCCTCGACGTTGGCGCCGATCAGCTCGACGCCGTACTTCTCGAGGGTGCCCGCCTCGTGCAGGGAGATGGCGGTGTTGAGCGCGGTCTGGCCGCCGAGGGTGGGCAGGAGCGCGTCGGGGCGCTCCTTGGCGATGATCTTCTCGACGTAGTCCGGGGTGATCGGCTCGACGTACGTGGCGTCGGCGATCTCCGGGTCGGTCATGATCGTCGCGGGGTTGGAGTTGACCAGGATGACGCGCAGGCCCTCGGACTTGAGGACGCGGCAGGCCTGGGTGCCGGAGTAGTCGAACTCGGCGGCCTGGCCGATGACGATCGGGCCGGAGCCGATGACCAGGACGGACTGGATGTCGGTGCGCTTAGGCACGCTGGCCCTCCATCAGGCTGACGAAGCGGTCGAACAGGTAGGCGGCGTCGTGCGGACCTGCGGCTGCTTCGGGGTGGTACTGGACGCTGAACGCGGGCTGGTCGAGGAGCTGGAGCCCCTCGACGACCTGGTCGTTGAGGCAGACGTGGCTGACCTGGGCCCGGCCGTAGGGGGTGTCGGAGTCGCGGTCCAGCGGGGCGTCGACGGCGAAACCGTGGTTGTGCGCGGTGACCTCGACCTTGCCGGTCGTGCGGTCCTGCACGGGCTGGTTGATGCCCCGGTGGCCGTACTTCAGCTTGAAGGTGCCGAAGCCGAGCGCGCGGCCGAGGATCTGGTTGCCGAAGCAGATGCCGAAGAGCGGGGTCTTCCGCTCCAGCACGCCCCGCATCACGGAGACCGGGTGGTCGGCGGTGGCCGGGTCACCGGGGCCGTTGGAGAAGAACACGCCGTCCGGCTGGACCGCGTAGATGTCCTCGACCGTGGCGGTGGCCGGCAGGACGTGCACCTCGATGCCGCGCTCGGCCATCCGCTGCGGGGTCATGCCCTTGATGCCGAGGTCGACCGCGGCGACGGTGAAGCGCTTGGTGCCGACCGCCGGGACGACGTACGTCTCGGTGGTGGCGACCTCGGCGCTGAGGTCCGCGCCCTTCATCTGCGGCGCGGCCTGCACCCGGGCGAGCAGCGCCGCGTCGTCGGCGGACTCCAGCGCCGGGCCGGAGAAGATGCCGACCCGCATCGCGCCGCGCTCCCGCAGGTGCCGGGTGAGGGCGCGGGTGTCGATGCCGCTGATGCCGACGACGCCCTGGGCGGTGAGCTCCTCGTCCAGGGTGCGGACGGAGCGCCAGTTGGAGGGGATCCGGGCGGGGTCGCGCACGACGTAGCCGGAGACCCAGATCCGCGCGGACTCGGCGTCCTCGTCGTTGACGCCGGTGTTGCCGACGTGCGGGGCGGTCATGACGACGACCTGGCGGTGGTACGACGGGTCGGTCAGGGTCTCCTGGTAGCCGGTCATGCCGGTGGAGAAGACGGCCTCGCCGAAGGTCTCCCCCACGGCGCCGTAGGCACTGCCGCGGAAGGTACGGCCGTCCTCCAGGACGAGTACGGCGGGGGTCCTGTCCCCCCGGGTGGAGGTGGTCATCGTGCGCCTTCCTGGTGGTGCGGTTCGGCGACGCCGGTGTCGCCGGAGAGTTCGTTCAGGGCTTCGACCCAGGCCGGGTGCTCGGCGGCGTGGTCGGAGCGGAAGCCGGAGTCGATCAGGGTGTCCGCGTGCTGCCAGGTGATCACCAGCAGCCCGCCCTCGGTGAGGACCTTGCCCGCGATGCCCTTGTCGAGCCGGGCGCCGCGCAGCGCGGCCACCGGGACGAAGAAGTCCTGGGCGCCGGGGCGGACCACGGACAGGCCCTCGGGGTGCAGGGCCAGCTCGGCCCGGCTGCGGACGCCCAGGCCGTGGGCGACGATCCGGTCGAGCCACTGCCCGGCGGTGGTGCTGCCGTGGTAGCGCCCGCTGAGGGTGCGCAGCGGCTCCCCGGCGGCGTCGGGTGCGGCCGGGAGCGCGGGGAGGCCGGACTGGAGCAGCCGGCGCCACTTCCAGCCCTCGCGCATCAGCCAGTAGACGAAGGCGATGAAGATCAGCAGGCCGACGACCCAGCCGATGCGCGCCGCCCAGTCGGTCACTTCCTGGGACTTCCGTTCGGCCGCGAGATCCGCGGCCAGAAGGGTCAGAGGTGTCACGCCAGCTTCCCGTCCACGACCGTCGCCCGGCCCCGCAGGAAGGTGTGGGTGACGCGCCCCGGCAGCTCACGGCCCTCGTACGGGGTGTTGCGGCTGCGGGAGGCGAAGCCCGCGGGGTCCACCTCACCACGGTAAGCCGGATCGACCAGCGTCAGGTTGGCGGGCTCCCCCTCGGCGACCGGACGGCCGTGCCCCTGGAGGCGGCCGATCTCCGCCGGGCGGAACGACATCCGGTCGGCGACCTGGGCCCAGTCGAGCAGTCCGGTCTCGACCATGGTGTGCTGCACGACGGAGAGCGCGGTCTCCAGGCCGACCATGCCCATGGCGGCGGCACCCCACTCGCAGTCCTTGTCCTCGTGCGGGTGCGGGGCGTGGTCGGTGGCGACGCAGTCGATCGTGCCGTCGGCGAGGGCCTCGCGCAGGGCGTGGACGTCGGCCTCGGTGCGCAGCGGCGGGTTCACCTTGTAGACGGGGTTGTAGGACCGGACCAGCTCGTCGGTGAGGAGCAGGTGGTGCGGGGTGACCTCGGCGGTCACGTTCCAGCCCTTGGACTTGGCCCAGCGGACGATCTCCACCGAGCCCGCCGTGGAGAGGTGGCAGATGTGCACCCGGGAGCCGACGTGCGCGGCGAGCAGCACGTCGCGGGCGATGATCGACTCCTCGGCGACGGCCGGCCAGCCGCCGAGCCCCAGCTCCGCGGAGACCACGCCCTCGTTCATCTGGGCGCCCTCGGTCAGCCGGGGCTCCTGGGCGTGCTGGGCGACGACGCCGTCGAAGGCCTTCACGTACTCCAGCGCCCGGCGCATGATCACCGCGTCGTCCACGCACTTGCCGTCGTCGGAGAAGACCCGGACGCCGGCCGCGGACTCGTGCATGGCGCCGAGCTCGGCGAGCTGCTTGCCCTCCAGGCCCACGGTGACGGCGCCGACGGGCTGGACGTCGCAGTAGCCGGACTCCCGGCCGAGCCGCCAGACCTGCTCGACGACGCCGGCGGTGTCGGCGACCGGGAAGGTGTTGGCCATGGCGTGGACGGCGGTGAAGCCGCCGACGGCCGCGGCGCGGGTGCCGGTGGCGACGGTCTCGGAGTCCTCACGGCCGGGCTCGCGGAGGTGGGTGTGCAGGTCGACGAGGCCGGGCAGCAGCACCTTCCCGGCGGCGTCGATCACGGTGACGTCCTCGCCGTCGGCGGTCAGGCCGGTGCCGACGGCCGCGATGACGCCGTCGGCGATGATCACGTCCTGCGGCTCGCCTCCGAGGATCTTCGCGCCGCGAATCAGGGTCTTGCTCATGGTTACTTGCTCTCCTCGGGGCGGGACTGCGGGGTGCTGACGGCCGGCTCGGAGCCGCCCAGCAGCAGGTAGAGGACGGCCATCCGGATGCTGACGCCGTTGGCGACCTGCTCGACGGCGGTGCAGCGCACGGAGTCCGCGACCTCGGCGGTGATCTCCATGCCACGGTTCATCGGGCCGGGGTGCATCACGATGGCGTGGTCGGGCATCCGCGCCATCCGGTCGGCGTCGAGGCCGTAGCGGCGGGAGTACTCGCGCTCGGTGGGGAAGAACGCGGCGTTCATCCGCTCGCGCTGGACGCGCAGCATCATCACCGCGTCGGACTTCGGGAGCACCGCGTCCAGGTCGTAGCTGATCTCGCAGGGCCAGCTGCCGACGCCGATCGGCACCAGGGTGGGCGGCGCGACCAGGGTCACCTCGGCGCCCAGGGTGTGCAGCAGATGGACGTTGGAGCGGGCGACCCGGCTGTGCAGGACGTCGCCGACGATCGTGATGCGGCGGCCGGCCAGGTCGCGGCCGGTGCCGTCCCCGGGGCCGCGGTGGTGGGTCGGGCCGCCGTCCGGGGCGCCGGCCAGGTGGCGGCGCATGGTGAAGGCGTCCAGCAGGGCCTGGGTGGGGTGTTCGTGGGTGCCGTCGCCGGCGTTGACCACGGAGCCGTTGATCCAGCCGGAGGTGGCCAGCCGGTGCGGGGCGCCGGAGGCGTGGTGGCGGATGACCACGGCGTCCGCGCCCATCGCCTCCAGGGTGAGCGCGGTGTCCTTCAGCGACTCGCCCTTGGAGACCGAGGACCCCTTGGCGGAGAAGTTGATGACATCGGCGGAGAGGCGCTTGGCGGCGGCCTCGAACGAGATGCGGGTGCGGGTCGAGTCCTCGAAGAAGAGGTTCACGACGGTACGGCCGCGCAGCGTCGGCAGCTTCTTGATCGGCCGGTCGGCGACCCGGGCCATCTCCTCGGCCGTGTCGAGGATCAGCACGGCGTCGTCGCGCGAGAGGTCGGCGGCCGAGACGAGGTGACCGGGGTTCCGGGGGCTCTCCCCGGGAAGGTGCAGCATCCGGAGTCTCCGTGGGTGAGGGAGGTGAACGGGGGTGCGCACGGGCAGCGGTCCGGAGTCCCGCCCGGAATCCGCCGTGCCGGGGGGGGCAGGAGGACGTACGGGAGGGACGGCGGGCGCTACTGCCCGTCGGCGGCCGGAGCGGTGGCCTCGGCGTCCGCGGGCGCGGCGGGCCGGACGCCGAGGAGCACGCTGTCGCGGCCGTCCTCCTCGGTGAGCTGGACCTTGACCGTCTCGCGCAGCGATGTCGGGAGGTTCTTGCCGACGTAGTCGGCACGGATGGGGAGTTCACGGTGGCCGCGGTCGACCAGGACGGCGAGCTGCACGCCGCGGGGGCGGCCGATGTCGCCGAGCGCGTCGAGCGCGGCGCGGATCGTCCGGCCGGAGAACAGCACGTCGTCGACGAGGACGACCAGCCGGCCGTCGATGTCGTCACCGGGGATCTCGGTGCGGGCGAGAGCACGGGCCGGGCGCAGCCGCAGGTCGTCCCGGTACATGGTGATGTCCAGGGAGCCGACGGGAACGGCGCGGCCGGTGATCGATTCGAGCTTGGCCGCGAGCCGGCGGGCGAGGAAGACGCCGCGGGTCGGGATGCCGAGCAGCACCACGTCGTCGGCGCCCTTGGCGCGTTCGACGATCTCGTGGGCGATGCGGGTGAGAACCCGCGCGATGTCCGGGGCCTCCAGCACGGGGCGTGCCGGTTCCACGGTCTTGGGGCCGAGTGCGTCCATACGAAACGGACCTCCTTCTCCGCCTCACGGGACGGACTTTAAAGGACGTCGAAATTACGCCGCCCACGGTACCAGGGCCGAGGAACAGGCTGGGAGGCGGCCTCCCGGAGCCGGCCCGGATCGTGCCCGGACCCCGCCCGAGCTGCGGCCCGGACCATTCGGCTTGACGAGTGAGATTACGCTGCGTAACCTCACAGT
The DNA here is from genome assembly GCF_042891165.1 of Streptomyces sp. NPDC001922. Taxonomy (NCBI): domain Bacteria; kingdom Bacillati; phylum Actinomycetota; class Actinomycetes; order Kitasatosporales; family Streptomycetaceae; genus Streptomyces; species Streptomyces sp. NPDC001922. The sequence goes on from NZ_JBIASV010000004.1 coordinate 15,019, forward strand.
GAGTTACCAGCCTTCGTCCGGGGAGCTATATGTCCAGCGAATACGCCAAACAGCTCGGGGCCAAGCTTCGCGCCATCCGCACCCAGCAGGGGCTCTCCCTGCACGGTGTCGAGGAGAAGTCTCAGGGCCGCTGGAAGGCCGTCGTCGTCGGTTCCTACGAGCGCGGCGACCGCGCGGTGACCGTGCAGCGCCTCGCCGAGCTGGCGGACTTCTACGGGGTGCCGGTGCAGGAGCTGCTGCCGGGAACCACGCCGGGTGGTGCCGCCGAGCCGCCGCCGAAGCTGGTACTGGACCTGGAGCGCCTGGCCCACGTGCCGGCCGAGAAGGCGGGCCCGCTGCAGCGCTACGCCGCCACGATCCAGAGCCAGCGAGGCGACTACAACGGCAAGGTCCTCTCGATCCGTCAGGACGACCTGCGCACGCTTGCCGTCATCTACGACCAGTCCCCCTCGGTGCTGACCGAGCAGCTCATCAGCTGGGGTGTGCTCGACGCCGACGCACGGCGTGCGGTGCAGCACGAGGACGCCTGACCCTCGTCGATCACCGACCGGGCCCGCACGGGCCCGCCCAGCACCTCAGCAGAAACGTGCCGCCGCCGCGGGCGGAAACCTTCCGGGTCCCGCTCCGGCGGCGGTTTCGTTTTTCCGGGGCGGTGACGGCTCTCGCTGTTCCGGGGCGGTGACGGCTCTCGCTGCTGGTGCGCCTGCCGGCGGTTCACCTGGCTGCACCGCCCGCCGCCGACATGCGTCCGGGCCCGGAGCGCAGTGCGCTCCGGGCCCGGTGACGGCCGTACGGCGGCGGGGCTACGCCCTGCGCAGCGACGGCTTGAGCTCCTTGAGACGGCCCAGCAGGCCGTTCACGAAGGCCGGGGAGTCATCGGTGGAGAACTCCTTGGCGAGCTGCACCGCCTCGTCGATCACCACCGCGTCCGGGACCTCGTCCTCCCAGATGAGCTCGTGGGCGCCGAGCCGCAGAATGTTGCGGTCCACCACGGGCATCCGGTCGAGCGTCCAGCCGACCGCATAGGTGGCGATCAGTTCGTCGATCCGGTCCGCGTGCTCCGCGTACCCCTCGACCAGCTGCATCGTGTACTCGTTGACCGGCGGCTGCCGGTCGTCGGTCCGGGCCAGCCGCATCCAGTCCGCGAGCACGGTCTGCACGGACGTACCGCGCTGGTCGGACTCGAACAGAATCTGGAAGGCCCGCTTGCGGGCCTTGTTCCGGGCCGCCACGGTTACTTGTTCACCCGGCCGAGGTAATCGCCGGAACGGGTGTCGACCTTGATCTTCTCACCGGAGGTGATGAAGAGCGGGACGGCGATCTCGTAGCCGGTCTCCAGGCGGGCCGGCTTGCTGCCGCCGGTGGAGCGGTCACCCTGCACACCGGGCTCGGTGTACTCGATCACGAGCTCGACCGAGGCCGGGAGCTCGATGTAGAGCGGGGAGCCCTCGTACATGGCGACGACGGCCTCGAAGCCCTCGAGCAGGAAGCGGGCGGCGTCGCCCACGACCTCCGGCGTGATCTGGATCTGGTCGTAGGTCTCCGTGTCCATGAACACGAAGTCGCTGCCGTCCTTGTACGAGAACTGCATGCCGCGCTTGTCGACGTTGGCCGTTTCGACCTTCACGCCGGCGTTGAAGGTCTTGTCGACCACCTTGCCGGAGAGCACGTGCTTCAGCTTGGTGCGGACGAAGGCAGGGCCCTTGCCGGGCTTGACGTGCTGGAACTCGACAACGGACCAGAGCTGGCCCCCGTCGAGCTTGAGCACCATGCCGTTCTTGAGGTCGTTCGTGGATGCCACGGTTGCGGAATCTCCTGGACTGAAGCTGGTGGAACCAAAGGTGCGCGCCAGAACCCCGGGGCTCAGAGCGCGAGCAGCTCTTTGGTCGTGATGGTGAGTAGCTCGGGTCCGCCGTCCGCCTCGGGGCGGACGACGAGCGTGTCGTCGATCCGGACACCGCCCCGGCCCGGGAGGTGGACCCCCGGTTCGACGGTGACCGGCACACAAGCGTCCAGTTTACCCATGGCCGCGGGCGACAGCTCAGGGTCCTCATGGTTTTCCAGTCCCACGCCGTGTCCGGTCGACGGGGCGAGGTGCTCACCGTAACCGGCCGCGAGCAGCATCTGCCGGGCCGCGTGGTCGACCTCGCAGTACGCGGCACCGGGCGCGAGCGCCTCCCGTCCGGCCCGCTGAGCGGCGAAGACGAGGTCGTACAGCTCGATCTGCCAGGTCGCGGGGGTGCTGCCGATGACGAACGTCCGGCCCAGCTCACTGCGGTAGCCGCGGTAGTTCGCACCGAGGCAGACACAGAGGAAGTCGCCCTCCTCGACGCGCCGGTCGGTGGGCAGGTGCCCGGCCGCGCCGGCATGCGGCCCGGTGGCGACGGACGTGGGAAAGGCCGGGCCGTCGGCACCGTGGTCGACCAGCCGGCGCTCCAGCTCCAGGGCGAGGTGCCGCTCGGTGCGTCCCACCAGGATCGACTCCAGCAGCTCCCCCAGCGCCTGGTCGGCGATCTCCGCGCCGATCCGCAGACAGGCGATCTCCTCGTCGTCCTTGATCAGTCGCTGCTGCTCCACGGCGGTGCCCAGATCGGTCAGCCGGAGCCGGGGTGCCACCGCCGCCAGGGCACGGTGCCGCGCCACGGTGAGGTGGTGCTCCTCCAGTGCGAGGGTCTCGGCACCCGCCGCGGCGGCGAGCCGTGCGGCGGCGACGGCGGCGTCCTCGCCGGGAGCGGGGAGCACGAGCAGACGCAGGTCCTCGGTGACGCGGCCCTCGGCGGGGTCGCCGGAGGGCGTGTCCGGGCAGAGCAGCACGTCTTCGTCGGGGCCCAGCAGCAGAGCCGCGGCGTGCGGTGCCCCACCGGCGAGATACCGCACGTTGGGGGGACGGGAGACGAGCACGGCGGCCCGGCCGACAGCGCACCGGTCGCGCAGCTTCGAACGCCTGGCCGCGTGCACATCCGACATGGTTCGAGCGTACGAGGAGACGGTGGTCCCGGCCGCTCCGGTGCGTCCGGACGGGCGGCACGGCGGCACGGAGGCCGCCCGGCCGGAGGAGGCGGAGCGGGGCGGGGCCGGCCCCGCGGAGCGCAGCAGGCGGCATGGGCCGTCAGGTACGGGACCGTGCGGGCGGGGCCGTACGGACGGTGCCGGCCCGGCCGGGCTCCCGTCGCGTGCCGGCGGTGTCCGGGCCGCACCGAGCCCGGGGAGGACGGACCGGCCCCGTCCCCCTCGCCGCGGGCTACCAGGTCGGCGGGCTGGCGAGGCTCCGGGACAGGACGTCGTCGAGCAGGCGGGCCGTCGTGGGGACGTCGAGCTGGGAGTTGTCGATGATGGGCAGCCCCGAGCCGTACCAGCCGGCCATCTTGCCGTGGATCATGGCCACCTCCTCGTCGGAGAGCCGGCGGTTGCCGGTGCGCTCGGCGTTCCGCTCCAGGACGATCTCCAGGCCCGGCAGCAGGACGACCGGCAGGAGCCCGGGCCCCACATGCCGCTTCCAGCCCCCGAGGCCCACCGTGGGGCGGTCCGGGAAGACCGCGTCGTCGAGGATGCAGGAGATGCCGTTGGCGAGGAAGTTCCGGGCCGCGAAGCCGCAGGTGCGGCGGGCGAGACGGTACTGCGCCTCGGAGTTGTCGTTCCATCCGGACTGCGGGTCGGCGAAGCCGGAGCGGACCCATTCCCGGACGTCGTCGAGGCTGATGTGCGCGGTCGGCACCCGGCGGGTGTCCGCCCAGTGGCGGGCCACCGTCGTCTTCCCGGCGCCGGCCGGACCTATGAGGAGGACCGCGACGGGCGCATGGGTCACATCGGCGACGGCGCTGCCGGCCGCCGGGCCGGGTATCGGCACCGGGGCACCGGCGGGGAGCTGGATGTGCCCGGTGCTCTCGGGCGGCGGCACGGAGGCGTGCCGGGCCGGCGCCCCGGGTACCGGAGCGGGGGCCGCGGGCGGCTGCGGGACGGGCCCGCCGCCCGGCCAGCCCGGCTGCGGACCGGGCGCCGGATGGGGCGGCACCGGTTGCGGCGGAACGGGCGGCCCCTGCTCGGGGTGGGGCTGACCCGGGTGCGGGACGCCGGGGTGGTGCGCACCCGGGTGCGCGGGCGCGGCGCGCTCGTGGCCCTGACCCGGAGGAACCGGCCCCCAGCCGGCCGGCGGGTGGGATCCGTGGGGCGGCGGCAGCGGAGCCCCCATCGTGTGCTGCATCCGCTGACTCTCCGTCTCGTGCAGGCAACTGGCGCGTGGTCGAGCGGCCTTGCGGACCGCCCGGCCGGAACGCCGGGCGCGCGGCACCCGGTGGATCCGGCCGGACGGACCGTGAACTGGTCGCCGATGCCCCCGGTTTCGACCGGAAGCATCAGAACCGTACCCTCCCCGGCCGCTCGCCGGGTGAACGGCCGAGGAGCCACGGGAGTGCCCGGACCTGCGGTCGGTCCGCAGAAGAGAGCTTCCTGCCGCCGGACGGACGTGCCGTCAGCCGGACACTTCCTCCGCCAGCGCGCGCAGCGCCAGCCGGTACGAGCCGATCCCGAAACCCGCGACGGTTCCCGAGGCGACGGCCGCGACGACGGAGGTGTGCCGGAACTCCTCGCGCGCGTACGGGTTCGAGATGTGCACCTCGATGAGCGGGGCGGTGCGCTGCGCCGCCGCGTCCCGCATCGCGTACGAATAGTGCGTGAAGGCGCCGGGGTTGAGCACCACGGGGACCGAGCCGTCCGCGGCCTCGTGCAGCCACCGGACCATCTCGCCCTCGTCGTTGGTCTCCCGCACCTCGACCGCGAAGCCCAGTTCCTTGCCGAGCCGCGAGCACTCCTCGACCAGCCCGGCGTAGGAGGTGGCGCCGTAGACGTCGGGCTCGCGGGAGCCCAGCCGGCCCAGGTTCGGGCCGTTGAGCACCAGTACCCGCCGGGTCACTTGGAGACCTCCGCGTAGGCGGCGGCCAGGACGGCCGGGTCCGGGCCCTCCAGGACGGTCGGCTTGCCGAGGCCGTCGAGGACGATGAAGCGCAGCAGGTCCCCGCGGGACTTCTTGTCGACCTTCATGGTCTCCAGCAGCTTGGGCCACTGGTCGCCGCGGTAGGCCAGCGGCAGCCCGACGGACTCCAGGACGGTGCGGTGCCGGTCGGCCGTGGCGTCGTCCAGGCGTCCGGCGAGACGGCCCAGCTCGGCCGCGAACACCATGCCGATGGAGACCGCCGCCCCGTGCCGCCAGTTGTAGCGCTCGTTCTTCTCGATCGCGTGCGCCAGGGTGTGGCCGTAGTTGAGGATCTCCCGGAGGCCGGACTCCTTGAGGTCGGAGGAGACCACGTCGGCCTTGACCCGGATGGACCGCTCGATGAGTTCGGCGGCGTGCCGGCCCTCGGGCGTACGGGCCGCGGCCGGGTCCTCCTCGATCAGGTCCAGGATCACCGGATCCGCGATGAACCCGGCCTTGATGATCTCGGCGAGCCCGCTGATGTAGTCGTTGACGGGCAGCGAGTCGAGGCTGGCGAGGTCGCACAGCACGCCGGACGGCGGGTGGAAGGCGCCGACGAGGTTCTTGCCCTCGGCGGTGTTGATGCCGGTCTTGCCGCCGACGGCGGCGTCGACCATGCCCAGCACCGTGGTCGGCACGGCGACCCAGCGCACCCCGCGCAGCCAGGTGGCCGCGACGAAGCCCGCGAGGTCGGTGGTGGCCCCGCCGCCGACGCCGACGATCACATCGGTGCGGGTGAAGCCGGTCTGGCCGAGCGCCTTCCAGCAGTACGCTGCGACCTCGACGGTCTTGGACTCCTCGGCGTTGGGCAGCTGGATGGCGATGGCCTCGTAGCCCTGGTTCGCCAGGTCCTCGCGCAGCGCCTCGCCGGTGGCCGCCAGCGCCTCGGGGTGCAGCACCGCGACCCGCTTGGCGCCGCGTCCGATGAGCCCGGGGAGCTCGCCGAGCAGCTGACGGCCGACCAGCACCTCGTAGGGGTCCGTCCCCGCGGTGCCGCCGACCTGGATACGCGTGGGGGTCTCGCTCATGCCTTCTTCTCCTGGCTGGGGGTCCGGGGAGTGCCCTCCGCGGGGTGCCGCAACTCCAGTGCGTCGAGCACCGCTTCGGCGACCTCCTCGGGGGTGCGGTCGTCCGTGCCCACGACCACGCGGGCGACTTCGGTGTAGAGCGGCCGGCGCCGCTCCATCAGCTCGCGCCAGGTCTGCCGCGGATTGACGGCGAGCAGCGGACGGGGGGCGTTGAGGCCGACGCGCTTGACGGCCTCGCTCACCCCCACGTCGAGGAAGACGACGGGCAGCCCGGTGAGCAGGGCGCGGGTGCCCTCGTCCAGGACGGCGCCGCCGCCCAGTGCGAGGACGCCGCGGTGTTCGGCCACGGCCGTGCTCACGGCCGTCCGCTCCAGGGCGCGGAAGTGCGGCTCTCCGTTGTCGATGAAGATCTCCGGGATGGCGCGGCCGGCGGTCCGTTCGATGTCGTCGTCGGTGTCGCGGTAGCCGAGCCCGAGCCGGTCCGCGAGGAGCCGGCCGACGGTGGACTTCCCGACGCCCATGGGGCCGACCAGGACGACGGCCGGGCCCGGCGCCGCGGTCCCGCTCACCGGATCGCCAGGTGGTCGAGGAAGTTCTGCACGTTGCGGCGGGTCTCGGTCACCGAGTCGCCGCCGAACTTCTCCGCCACCGCGTCGGCCAGGACCAGGGCCACCATCGCCTCGGCGACGATGCCCGCCGCCGGGACGGCGCAGACGTCCGAGCGTTGGTGGTGGGCCTGGGTGGCCTCACCGGTGGCGACGTCGACGGTGGCCAGCGCCCGCGGCACGGTGGCGATCGGCTTCATCGCCGCCCGGACCCGCAGCAGTTCGCCGGTGGTCAGACCGCCCTCGGTGCCGCCGGAGCGGCCGGTGGTGCGCCGGATGCCGTCCTCGGTGCCGACGATCTCGTCGTGGGCCTGGGAGCCGGGGACGCGCGCCAGGTCGAAGCCGTCGCCGACCTCGACGCCCTTGATGGCCTGGATGCCCATCAGCGCGCCGGCCAGCCGGGCGTCGAGCCGGCGGTCCCAGTGCACGTGCGAGCCCAGGCCGACGGGAACGCCGTAGGCCAGCACCTCGACGACGCCGCCGAGGGTGTCACCGTCCTTGTGGGCCTGGTCGATCTCGGCGACCATCGCCTCGCTGGCGGCCGCGTCGAGGCAGCGCACCGGGTCGGCGTCCAGCTTCTCCACGTCGGCGGGGACCGGCAGCACGCCGTACGGGGCCTTGGCCGCGGCCAGCTCCACCACGTGGCTGACGATCTCGATGCCCGCGGTCTCCTTGAGGTAGGACCGGGCGACCGTGCCGAGGGCGACGCGGGCGGCGGTCTCCCGGGCGGAGGCCCGCTCCAGGATGGGCCGCGCCTCGTCGAAGCCGTACTTCTGCATGCCCGCCAGGTCGGCGTGGCCGGGACGGGGCCGGGTGAGCGGGGCGTTGCGGGCCAGCTCCGCGAGCTCGGCGGGGTCGACCGGGTCGGCCGCCATCACCTTCTCCCACTTGGGCCACTCGGTGTTGCCCACCATGACCGCGACCGGGGAACCGAGGGTGAGGCCGTGCCGGACACCGCCGATGAAGGTGACCTCGTCGCGCTCGAACTTCATCCGCGCGCCGCGCCCATAGCCGAGCCGCCGCCGGGCCAGCGCGTCCGCCACCATCTCCGTGGTGATCGGTACGCCGGCGGGGAGACCCTCCAGCGTCGCGACGAGTGCGGGGCCGTGCGACTCCCCCGCGGTCAGCCAGCGCAACCTGCTCAACGATGCTCCTCATGCCCGTGCCTCGGTGTGCGGCGCGGCCCGGGGCGGCTCACTCAGCGTGGCTGGTGGTAACCGGTCCCCGGTACGCCACCTCCGATCCTCCCACGTCGGCGGCCAGGGGCCGGACGCCGGTCCACCAGGCGGACCGCGGGTGACCACCGACGGCGGCCCGCACCCGGCACGGCGGAGGCGGAGCGGTTCAGTCCGCCGGGCTCTCCGGCCGGGCGGCGAGGGCCCGCTCCCCGGCGGCGCGCATCGCGGCCAGCGGCGCCGGCACGTGGCCGGTCATCCGCTGGACCTGGAGAACGGCCTGGTGGACGAGGAGGTCCAGGCCGCCGACGACCTCGCCGCCGCGGGCCGACCAGGCAGCGGCGAGCGCGGTCGGCCACGGCTCGTAGAGCACGTCGAACAGGGTGCCGGGACGGTCGGGGACGGCCGCGGCCAGCGCGTCGGTGGTACCGGCCGGGGTGGTGGCCACGACCAGCGGCGCGCCGAGGCCCTCGGCCGCCCGGGACCAGTCCGCCGTCCGCAGGTCCACGCCGAGCCGCTCGCCCCAGCGCCGCATCTCGGCCGCCCGGGCCTCGCTGCGCACATACGCGGTGACCTCGCCGAGGCAGATCCGGGAGAGCGCCGCGAGCGCGGAGGAGGCGGTGGCCCCGGCGCCGAGCACCGACGCCCGCTCCACCTTCTCCACCCCGTGTTCGCGCAGCGCCGCCAGCATCCCGGGGATGTCGGTGTTGTCGCCGTGCCGTCGGCCGTCCGCGCCGAAGACCACGGTGTTGACGGCCTCGACGGAGGCGGCCGTCTCACTGATGTCGTCCAGCAGCGGGATGACCACCCGCTTGAGCGGCATGGTCAGGGACAGCCCGGCCCAGTCGCCCTCCGGGAGCTCGTCCAGGAAGGCGGCCAGCCCGAGCTCGGCCACCTCGAAGCGGTCGTACGTCCAGCCGTCGAGGCCCAGGGCCTCGTAGGCGGCGCGGTGCAGGACCGGGGAGAGCGAGTGCGCGACCGGCGAGCCGAGGACCGCGGCGCGCCGGCCCGCCGGACGGTCAGCCACGGCCGGCCGCCTTGTCCTCGCGCCGGCTCTGGTTGAACTCCTCGACCAGCCGGTTGTGTTCCTCCAGCGTGCTGGCGAACTTCGTCTTCCCCTTGATGGCGACGAAGTAGTACCAGTCGCCGGACTCGGGGTTGAGCGCCGCGTTCAGGGCCTCGATCCCGGGGTTCCCGATCGGACCGGGCGTCAGGCCCTTGTAGAAGTAGGTGTTGTACGGGTCGTCGTACCTGCGGAGCTCCGCGGGGTCCAGGTCGAGCTTGCTCTGGCCCTTCAGGTAGTTGTAGGTGGAGTCGAACTCCAGACGCCCGTTGGTCTCGGTGTTGCCCGGCTTCAGCCGGTTGTAGACCACGCGCGACATCTTGCGGAAGTCGGCGTCGGTCTTGCCCTCGGCCTGGACCAGGCTGGCCACGGTGACGACGTCCAGCGGCGACTTGAGCCCCAGCTTCCGGGCGTCGCCCGCCAGGTCGTGCTTGGCGTACTCCTTCTTGGCGCGGCCCACCATCTGCCGCAGCACGTCCACCGGCTTGGTGCCCTCGGCCGCGCTGTACCGGGAGGGGTAGAGGAAGCCCTCGAGGGGGTCCTTGATGTCCGGGTCGTCGTCGGCCCACTCGGGGAGCCCGAGCTGGTCGGCCTGCTTCGCGGCGACCTTCTTGGTGGTTCCGGCCGGCACGTCGAGCTTCTTGTCGATGGCCGCGTAGATCGCGGGGGCCCGGCTGCCCTCGGGGACGATGAGCGCGTTGAAGCTCGCCGGGTCCGTCATCATCTTCACGGCTTCCGCGCCGGACATCTTCTTGTGCAGCACGTAGACGCCCGGCTGGATGTGATTGCCCTTGGGGTTCTCCCCCTGCGCCTCGACGAAGGCGCCGGCGCTCTTCACGACACCCGCCTTCTGCAGGATACTGCCCATCTCCTGGCCGAGCGCGCCCTCCGGGATCTCGACCTGCACCGTGCCGGTGCCCTGGCCCGAGTAGTCCGGTGCCGGGCCGAAGTGCTCCTGCCAGAAGTCGTAGCCCAGATAGCCGACGCCGCCGAGGACGCCCACCAGGATCACCCCGGTGAGCAGGCAGGCCGTCCCGCTGCGGCGTTTGGGACGGTCACGGCGGTCGGCGTCGTCGGAGTCCGCCTCAGCGGGCTCGTCGTCGCCCTCGACGTACCGGCCCCGGCCGCGCTCCCGGCCCTCCTGCCCGGCGAAGAACGGGTGCTCCTCCCGCGGCTCGGGCGCCGGCTCGGCGTCCGAGCCGGGCTCCGCCCCGGTGTCCGGCCCCGGGCCGTCGGCGTGCTGCGGCTCGAGCGACTGGGTCTCGAAGGGCTGGGTCTCGTGCGGCTGTCCCGGGTACTGCTGAGGCCCGCCGTACGGCTCCTCCGGGTACGGCCCGCCGGGGTGCCCCGGCTCCGCGTACGGCGGCTGCCCCGGGTGGCCGGGCTGCTGCGGCGGCGGGTAGCCGCCGGGGGTGCCGTAGAGGTCGGGGCGCTCGCCCGGGTACGGGCCGGACGGCGCGGGGCCGTACGGGTCGCCCTGGTCGCCGCCGTAGGCCATGCCCGTCGTCCGCGACGGGTCCCAGCCGTACTGCTGCTGGCCGTACTGCTGCTGCCCCGCGCCCTGACCGTACTGCTGCGCGCCGTCGTCCCACTGCGGCTGCTGCTGGTAGTGCTGCCCGCCGTCGTACGGCCCCGGGGCACCGCCCTGGGGCTGCTGCCCGTTCCACCCGTCCCCGTACAGCGGGTCGTCGGGGTGCCAGGGTTCGGAGCCTGGGCCCCGGCCGTACTCAGTCATCGATCCCCTTGCGCCGCGAGACGGCTCCCGGTGCGCCTTCTGCGCGGGCGTCCGGTCCGCCTCTTATCCGTGGCGGCCATGGAGCGCCGCCGCGTCGCGCGGAACGTTACCGTATCGCGATCAGATGACCACTTCGACGCCCTCCCCCGGGGCTTCACCCGAGGTCCGTTCGGTCTCCAGCGCGTTCTGCAGGATGATCACAGCGGCGGCCTGGTCGACCACCTTGCGGCCCTTCTTGGAGCTGACGCCCGAGGCCCGGAGCCCCTGGGCGGCCGTCACCGTGGTCATCCGCTCGTCCACCAGGCGGACCGCCACCGGGGCGATCCGCCGTGCCAGGTCCTGGGCGAAGGCCCTGACCTTGGCGGCGGCCGGGCCCTCCCCGCCGCTGAGCGAACGGGGAAGGCCCACCACGACCTCGATCGGCTCGTACTCCTCGACGATCGCCGCGAGCCGCCGCTGCGCCGCCGGGATGTCGCGCCCCGGAACGGTCTCCACCGGGGTGGCGAGGACCCCGTCGGGGTCGCACGAGGCGACCCCGATCCGGGCGTCCCCGACATCGACGGCGATCCGCCTGCCGCGGCGCATGGCCCGAGTCTCCGTCATGCCGCTTCCGCCACCCGTCCCGTCAGGCCTTCTCGGCGACGAGGCGCTCGACGGCGGCCACGGCGTCGTCGACGGCGGCCGGGTTCTGTCCGCCGCCCTGGGCCACGTCGTCCTTGCCGCCGCCACCGCCACCGAGGGTCTTGGCAGCGGTACGGACCAGCTCACCGGCCTTGATGCCGCGCTCGCGGGCGGCCTCGTTGGTGGCGATCACGGTCAGCGGGCGGCCGTTCGCCACGGTGAACAGGGCGACCACGCCCGGGCGGCCGCCGCCGATCCGCTGCCGCACGTCGAGGACGAGCTTGCGCAGGTCGTCCGCGCCGGTGCCGTCCGGCACCCGCCCGGCGGCCAGGGCCACGCCCCGGACGTCCTTGGCGCCCTCGGCGAGCCCGGCGGCGGCCTGGAGGACCTTCTCCGCGCGGAACCGCTCGATCTCCTTCTCGGCGTCCTTGAGCTTGGCGAGCATCCCGGAGATCTTCTCCGGCAGCTCCTCCGGACGGCCCTTCACCAGGTCGGTGAGCTGGGAGACGACCGTGTGCTCGCGGGCGAGGAAGTTGTAGGCGTCGACGCCGACGAGCGCCTCGACCCGGCGCACACCGGAACCGATCGACGACTCGCCGAGCAGCTTCACCAGCCCCAGCTGGGCGGTGTTGTGGACGTGGGTGCCGCCGCACAGCTCCTTGGAGAAGTCGCCGATGGTGACCACGCGGACGCGCTCGCCGTACTTCTCGCCGAACTCGGCGATGGCGCCCTGCTTCTTGGCGTCGGACATGCTCATCACCTCGGCGGTGACGTCGAGTTCGCGCGAGAGCACCTCGTTGATCCGCTGCTCGACATCGGTCAGGACCGTGCCGGGCACGGCGGCCGGCGAGCCGAAGTCGAAGCGGAAGCGGCCCGGGGCGTTCTCCGAACCGGCCTGGGCGGCGGTGGGCCCGAGGGCGTCCCGCAGCGCCTGGTGGGTGAGGTGGGTGGCGCTGTGGGCGCGGGCGATGGCCCGGCGGCGGGTGACGTCGATGTGGGCGTAGGCCGCGGAACCGACCGTGACCTCGCCGACCTGGACGACGCCCTTGTGCACGCTGACGCCCGGCACCGGCTGCTGGACGTCGCGGATCTCCACCACGGCGCCCGTGTCCAGCTTGAGCCGCCCGGTGTCGGCCTGCTGACCGCCGCCCTCGGCGTAGAACGGCGTGCGGTCGAGCACGACCTCGACCTCGTCGCCCTCGTGGGCCGCCGGCGAGGCGACGCCGTCCACCAGCAGGCCCACCACGGTGGACTCGCCCTCGGTGTCGGTGTAGCCGGTGAAGACGGTGGCACCGGAGCTGTCGGCCACCTCGCGGTAGGCGGACAGGTCGGCGTGGCCCTGCTTCTTGGCCTTGGCGTCGGCCTTGGCCCGCTCCCGCTGCTCCTTCATCAGGCGCCGGAAGCCGTCCTCGTCCACGGTCAGGCCCTGCTCGGCGGCCATCTCCAGGGTGAGGTCGATCGGGAAGCCCCAGGTGTCGTGGAGCAGGAACGCCTTGTCGCCGGGGAGCACCGTGCCGCCGGCGGACTTGGTGTCGGAGACGGCGGTGTCCAGGATGTTGGTGCCGGTCTTCAGGGTCTTGAGGAAGGCGGCCTCCTCGCCCAGCGCGACCGTCTCGACGCGCTTGCGGTCCTCGAGGAGCTCCGGGTACTGCTCGCCCATGGTCTTGACGACCACGTCGACCAGCTCGCCGACGACCGGCTCGGTGGCGCCCAGCAGGCGCATGTTCCGGATGGCGCGGCGCATGATGCGGCGCAGGACGTAGCCGCGGCCCTCGTTGCCGGGGGTGACGCCGTCGCCGATCAGCATCACGGAGGTGCGGATGTGGTCGGCGACGACGCGCAGCGACACGTCCGAGCCGTGGTCGTCGCCGTAGCGGACACCGGTGAGTTCGGTGGCCTTGTCCATGACCACGCGCAGGGTGTCGGTCTCGTACATGTTCCGCACGCCCTGCAGGATCATCGCCAGGCGCTCGAGGCCGAGGCCGGTGTCGATGTTCTTGCTGGGCAGCTCGCCGAGGATCGGGAAGCTCTCCTTGCCCGAGCCCTCGCCGCGCTCGTACTGCATGAAGACCAGGTTCCAGATCTCCACGTAGCGCTCGTCGTTGACGGCCGGGCCGCCCTCGACGCCGAACTCCGGGCCGCGGTCGTAGTTGATCTCGGAGCACGGTCCGCACGGGCCGGGCACGCCCATGGACCAGTAGTTCTCCTTCATCCCGAGCCGCTGGATGCGCTCGGCCGGCACGCCGACCACGTCGCGCCAGATCTGCTCGGCCTCGTCGTCGTCCTGGTAGACGGTGATCCAGAGGCGCTCGGGGTCCAGGCCGTAGCCGCCGTCGGCCACCGACGAGGTCAGCAGCTCCCAGGCGAACGTGATGGCGCCTTCCTTGAAGTAGTCGCCGAAGGAGAAGTTGCCGCACATCTGGAAGAACGTGCCGTGCCGGGTGGTCTTGCCGACCTCTTCGATGTCGGGCGTGCGGACACACTTCTGCACGCTCGTGGCGCGGTCGAAGGGGGGCTTCACCTCGCCCAGGAAGTAGGGCTTGAAGGGCACCATGCCCGCCGGGACCAGCAGCAGCGTCGGGTCGTCCGCGATCAGCGACGCCGACGGCACGACGGTGTGCCCTCGCTGCTCGAAGAAGCGCAGCCAGCGGCGACGGATTTCAGCCGACTCCATCAGTGGTCCTCATTCCGGTTGTACGGGTTCTTCCGTCCCAGCGCCGCCGGCCGGCGGGGCGCGGGCAGTTCTCGGTGGTCGTCCCGGGACTCGATGCCCAGGGCGTCGTTCAGTTCGGTCTCGCGCTGCGCCATGCCGTCGCGGACGTCGAGGGCGAACTCCTTGAGCCGGTGCCCCGCCTCGACGGCCTTGTCGGCCGCCTGGGCGGCGAGACTCTCCGGAGTCAGGCTGCGGAGCTTGCGGTTGACCTTGGTGGTGGCCCACACGCCGGCGGCTGCGCCCGCGGTGAACCAGAAGGTACGGCGGAACATATGCGTCAGGCCTTTCCGCCGCGGTTGCGCCGGCCCGCTCGCCGGGCCGACGGCACGGTACGTCCTACGATCACGGTACGGCGGCTCTCCGGCGCCTGCGGATCCTTCCGGCCCATCGCCCGGCGCACCGCGTAGCCGAAGGACGCGACCTTGACCAGCGGACCGCCGAAGGTGGACGCGACGGTCGAGGAGAGCGCCGAGGCGTTGGAGGTGACCTCCTGGACGTCGCTCGCGATGGCGTCGACCCGGTTGAGCTGGGTCTGCGCGGAGCGCACGGTCGCCGATGCCTCGCCGAGCAGCGGGACGGCCTGTTCGGAGACGTCCGCCACCAGCTTGGTGGTCGCTCTGAGCACCTGGGCGAGCCTCACCAGCACGACGGCGAGGAAGGACACCAGGATGGCCCAGAAGACGGCCACGAGGATCCCGGCCACCTCTCCACCGGACACAATGCACCGCTTCCCTGTTGGACGAACCCTGTGAACGATTCGGTCGCCGCCCGTCCCGGTCGCCCCCGGCCTGCGGGGACATGGGGCGGCAGGTGTCGACCTTATCGCGCCGAGCCCCCGGGCCCGTACCGGGTTTACCCGCCGGTCGGAGGCCGGACGGCCCGGCCGATTGTACGGTCCGCACCGCTCCGAGTACGCTCCGTGTTCCATGCGACGCCCCTTGCGCCCCGGCACCGCCCTCGAACTCCCTCCCTCCCCCGGCAATCTCCCCGTCGAGCTGAACCGCTTCGTCGGCCGGAAGGCGGAACTGGCCGAACTCGGCCGCCGGCTGGACCGCTCCCGGCTGGTCACCGTCACGGGCGTGGGCGGGGTCGGGAAGACCCGCATCACCCTGCGCGCCGCGCACCTGATGCAGGAACGCTTCCTCGACGGAGCCTGGCTGGTGGACCTGTCCACCCTGCACGAACCGGATCTGCTGGAGCACGCGTTCACCGAGGCGCTGGGCCTCGCCGACCACCTGGGGCGCCGGCCGCGCAGGGCGCTCGCCGAGCAACTGGCGGAACGGCGGCTGCTGATCGTCCTGGACGGCTTCGAGCACATCGTGGAGGAGTGCGCCTCGCTCGTCCGCGAGCTGCTGTGCCGGGTGCCCGGTCTGCGGGTGCTGGCGGCGGGCCGGCGGCTGCTCGGCCTGCCGGGCGAGCAGGCGTTCCCGCTCGCCCCGATGCCGGCGCCGGCGCCGGCCCGCTCCCCGCGGGGGCCGCGGGCGCTCGTCGGGGACGCCGCGGTGCTGCTCGCCGACCGCGCCTCCGCGGTGCTGCCGGGATTCACGATCACCGACGACAACCGCTGGGCCGTGGCCGAACTCTGCCACCGGCTCGACGGGATTCCGCTCGCGCTGGAGCTGGCCGCCGGACGGCTGCGCGCCCTCTCCGTCGATCAGCTGCTGCACCGGCTCGACGACCGCTTCCGGCTGCTCACCGGCGGCAGCCACGGCGCAGTGCCCCGCCACCAGACGCTGCGGACGGCCATCGGCTGGAGTCACGAACTGTGCACCCCCCGGGAGCGGCTGCTGTGGGCGCGGCTGTCGGTCTTCGCGGGCCACTTCGACCTGGAGGCCGTGGAGTACGTCTGCTCCGGACCGGACCTGCCCGCGGACGATGTGCTCGACGTGGTGACCGAGTTGGTGGCGCAGTCGGTGGTGGTGTGCGAGGACGCCCCGGGCGGCGCCCCGCCCGCCGGAGGTTCCGCGGGGGCACATGTCCGCTACCGGATGCTGGACACCGTACGGGCCTACGGCGCGTGCTGGCTCGACGCGCTGGACGACACCGCCCGGATGCGGCGCCGGCACCGCGACTGGTACATGGGCCTGGCCACCTGGTGCGAACTGGACTGGTTCAGTCCGCGCCAGGCCGAGGTGGCCGCCCGGATCGACACCGAGCTGCCCAATCTGCGGGTGGCCCTGGAGTCCAGCCTGGAGGGCGGCGAGGACGCGCACATCGGGCAGTACCTCGCGGGCACCCTGTGGTTCTTCTGGATCGGCTGCGGCCGGCTCGCGGAGGGCAGGCACTGGCTGGACCGGGCGCTGGAGCTGGACGGCGACAACGACGAGGCACGGCTGAAGGCCCTGTGGGTCGCGGGCTATGTGGCGGTGCTGCAGGGCGACACGGTCGGGGCGATCGCGGCGCTCCGGGAGTGCAGCGAGGAGGCGGAGCGCACCGGCAGCGCCCTGGCCGCGGCCTGCGCGCTGCACCGCACCGGCTGCCTCGCACTGGTCTCCGACGACATGCCGCGCGCGGAGCGGCTGATCCGCTCGGCGCTGGAGCGGTACCGGGAGATCGGCGAGCTGAACAGCAACGTCCTGACCGGGCAGGTCGAGCTGGCCATGGCGATGGCTTTCCAGGGCGATCTGTCGGGCGCGGTAGCGCTGTGCGAGAGCGTGCGGGAGATCTGCGAGGAGCACGGGGAGCGCTGGACGCTCTCCTACGCGCTGTACGTCCTGGGCTTCGCGGCCTGGACCCGGGGCGACGCCCGGGAGGCGCGCCGGCTGCTGGAGGAGTCCCTCGCCATCCACCACGCCTTCCACGACCTGGTCGGCACGGTGCTCACCCTGGAGCTGCTCGCGCTGCTCACCGCGTGCGAGGGCGCCCCGGAGGAGGCGGCCGTGCTCCAGGGTGCCGCCGGGCACCTCTGGCGGTCGGTGGGGCTGCCGCAGTTCGGCTCGCAGAGCTTCGACAGCCCGCACCGGCTGTGCGAGCAGCGGACGCGCGAGGAGCTGGGCGCGGAGCGGTACGAGGAGTGCCTGCGCGAGGGGGCCCGGCTCGATCTGGACGGGGCCGCGCTGCGGGCGCTGCGGGGCGCGGGGCGCGCCGCGCCGCTGCCCGGACCGCGCGGCGAACTGCCGACGGTGGAACCGGCCGCCACGCACGAACCCGCCGCCTCCCCCACCGCGAGCGGCGGGGAGACGGCGGGCTGAGTGGTATGCGCCTGCGTCCGCGTCAGCGGGCGTAGTACTCGACGACCAGCTGCTCGTCGCAGATCACCGGGATCTCCTTGCGGTTCGGGTCCCGGTCGAGCCGGAAGGCGAGCGCCTTCAGGTTGACCTGCAGGTAACGGGGGGTCTCACCCTCCGTGTCGTAGCCGCCCTCGCGCGCAACCTGGAACGGGTGCTTCTCACGGCTGCGCTCGCGGACCATGACGACGTCGTCCGGGCTCACCCGGAAGGACGGCTTGTCGACCTTGCGGCCGTTGACCTCGATGTGGCCGTGAACGACCATCTGGCGGGCCTGGTAGATCGTGCGGGCGATTCCCGACCGCAGGACGAGCGCGTCCAGACGGCGCTCAAGCTCGATGATCAGGGCTTCGCCCGTCTTGCCTTCGACCTTCCGAGCGCGGTCGTAGGCACGGGCCATCTGACGCTCACTGATGTCGTACTGAGCGCGCAGACGCTGCTTCTCCAGCAGACGGACCTTGTAGTCACTGTTCTGCTTCCGCCCACGACCGTGCTCGCCGGGCGGGTAGGGACGGGCCTCGAAGTACTTGACTGCCTTCGGCGTCAGGGCGATGCCGAGTGCACGCGACTTCTTGACCTTGGGACGCGACTGGTTCACGTGAACCGAACCTCCGTGTAAGTTAGGTGAGGCTTACCTTAGCGGAGGAGAACGCATGTTTCGACCTGGGAGCCCCCTGCCCGGAACCGCCCGCGCTGCGGAATCAGCAGCGGACAGCGCTCGGGTGGGTCAGCCGCGCCCCATGGACGACACCCGGCAGCCGACGGCTGCCGAGCGTGTACGAACCCTCGTGGAGTCGGACGCCTCGGCCGCATTGTGTATTCCGGGTGCGGACCTGGACGACCTGGGCGCCGCAGCGCCCGCAGCCCGTACCGTCACACCGGACGGAGACGTGCTGCTGCTGGTGCGCGGGGACTCCCCCACGGCTCGCGCCGCGGCCCACGCACAGGACGACGAGCTGACAGCAGTGATCGAAATTACTGATGTCGCGCCGGTCGCCGTACCCCATCGTATCCGGGGCCGAGGGTGGATTGCCGGGTGGCTGGCTCCTGTACCCGACGAAGAGCGCCCCGCGTGCGCGATGCTGCTGGCCGAACGGCACCCGGTGGGCGAGATCCTGGGCCTCGACGAGGCCCGGAAAAACGCTCTGACCAGCGATGATGCAGTCCGGCCCGACTGGCTGCTGCTGCGGCTGGAGGTCGGTGAGGCATGTGTCGAAGACCTCTGGGGATCCGAGTCCGCCGAGCCGGACGATCTTGCCTCGGCGCACGCGGATCCGCTGGTCGGACACGAGACCGAACTGCTCCAGCACCTCGCCTCGGCCCACTCGGACCAGGTCCGCGGTCTGTGCACGCTGCTCGGGGACCGGATGTGCGGGGTCGGCGACCGGGCCGTGCCGGTCTCCCTGGACCGCTTCGGGCTGCGGGTCCGCTTCACGGACGAGGACAACCACTCGTTCGACGCGCGCTTCGACTTCCCGGAGCCCGTGAGCGACGTCGTGGGGCTGCGCCGCGCGATGCACACGCTCTTCGAGGCGGCGCTCGAGAGCGAGTGACCGCCCGGCGGAGATCCGCGGCACCTGCCCGGAGCCGGTCAGCGGGCGCACTGCGGCGGTCCGGGGTGGCTGCCCGGCGGCGGGTGAGCGGTGCCCCTCACGGGCGCCGGGGCCCGTGGACGCCTCAGTCACCGCCCTGGCCGCCCCGCGCGGTCGCCCGGCCGTCCCCGTCGGGAGCGTCGCCACCGGGCTCCGAGGCGAGCTCCTGTGCGGCCTCCCGGCTCGGGGAGACAGGCTTCTGAGTGGCCTCCGGACCCGGTTCCTCCGCGGTCGCGGAGGACGACGGCGCGTCGGGGACATCGGGGAGCGACGGCGCGGCCGGCTCCGGGGGGTCCTCCTGCCGGGAACCGGCCTCCACCGGACCCGGCTCCGCCCGGCCCGGCTCCGCGGCCGCCGGCTCCTGCCGCTGCGTCTTCGCGGCCTTCGCGCCCTGCTCCGCCTGCTGCGGCGACTTCGTGCCGGCCTGCTGGGCCGGCTTCGCGGGCCGGTGCGGCGGGTCCGCCGGGCGCGGCTGCTCGCCCCGCAGTCGGCTGCGCACCCGCTCCGCGACGTCCGCGTACCGCGCCTCGGCGCCGTAGCGCGTCGGCTCGTAGTAGCGCTTGCCGTGCACCGCGTCGGGCGCGTACTGCTGGGCCGCGATACCGCCCGGTACGTCGTGCGGGTACACGTAGCCCTGGGCGTGGCCCAGCTTCTTGGCGCCCTGGTAGTGGCCGTCCCGCAGGTGCGTGGGCACCGGGCCCGCCAGTCCCGCCCGGACGTCCGCCAGAGCGGCGCCGATCGCCGTGGTGGCGGCGTTGGACTTGGGGGCCAGCGCGAGGGCGATGGTGGCGTGGCTGAGCGTGAGCGCGGCCTCCGGGAAGCCGATCATGGCCACCGCCTGCGCCGCGGCCACCGCGGTCTGCAGCGCCGTCGGGTCGGCCATCCCGATGTCCTCGCTGGCCGAGATCATCAGCCGTCGGGCGATGAACCGCGGGTCCTCCCCCGCCTCGATCATCCGCGCCAGGTAGTGCAGCGCGGCGTCCACGTCCGAGCCGCGGATGGACTTGATCAGCGCGCTCGCGACGTCGTAGTGCTGGTCGCCGCTGCGGTCGTACTTCACCGCCGCCCGGTCGACCGCCTCCTCCAGGGACTGCAGGGTGACCTCGTCCTCGCCCTTCGCGAGGGCGGAGCCGGCCCCGGCCTCCAGCGCGGTGAGCGCCCGCCGGGCGTCACCGCCCGCGATCCGCAGCAGATGCCCCTCGGCGTCCTCCGGGAGCCGCACCGCACCGCCCAGGCCGCGCTCGTCGGTGAGCGCCCGGTGGGCGAGCCCGCGCAGGTCGTCGTCGGTGAGCGGCTCCAGGGTGAGCAGCAGCGAGCGGGACAGCAGCGGGGAGATGACCGAGAAGTACGGGTTCTCGGTGGTGGCGGCGATCAGGGTGACCCAGCGGTTCTCCACCGCGGGCAGCAGGGAGTCCTGCTGGGCCTTGCTGAAGCGGTGGATCTCGTCGAGGAAGAGGACGGTCTCCTTGCCGTATCCGCCCGAGGCGCGGCGCGCGCCGTCGATGACCGCCCGCACCTCCTTGACCCCGGCGGTGATCGCGGAGAGCTCCACGAAGCGCTTGTTGGTGGCCTGGCTGACGACATAGGCGAGGGTCGTCTTGCCGGTGCCGGGCGGCCCCCAGAGGATCACCGACGACGGCCCGGCGGGCCCGCCGCTGCCCTCTCCGACGAGTCTGCGCAGCGGTGATCCGGGCCGCAGCAGGTGCTGCTGCCCGACGACTTCGTCGAGGGTGCGGGGACGCATCCGCACGGCCAGCGGGCTGCTGGCCGGATCCTTCTCTCGGCGGTCCTCTTCGGCGGCTGTGAACAGGTCGGGCTCCACGCCGGGAAGCCTATGACACCCCACTGACAGCGCCCCCGGGCACCGGTCTCAGGGACGGTCCGGGGGCGGCGGTGACGCGACGGCGTCGGTCGGCTCGGCGGGGCGGCGGGGCACCGCGCCGGTCCCGGCCGAGCCGGTGGGTCACATGGCCCAGAGGCGGGAGCCCCAGCGCGTCAGCACCAGCATGGCGATGACGCCGACCCAGAGCACCGACGGGACCCAGTGGAACTCCAGCAGCCCCTTGCGCAGGCCTTCCGGCACCCGCAGGAACCGGTTCCGGATGTTGTGCAGCGTGACGTAGCAGAACATCACGATGGTGGCGACCCAGGCGAGGCAGCACCAGAGGCAGAGTGCGTTGATGACGTAGAGCGACTGGTACTGCAGCCAGGTGCAGAATCCGACGCCGAAGAGCGTGCCGGCGTTCAACCCCAGCCAGAACCAGCGGGGGTAGCGCACCCGGGCGATCAGTGCCACACCGATCGCGATCACCATGCCGTAGGTCACCAGGCCGAGCATGGGGTTCGGGAATCCGAAGACCGACGCCTGCTCGCTCTCCATGATGCTGCCGCAGGAGACGATCGGGTTGAGGCTGCATCCCGGGGTGAAGGTCTTGCCCTCGGCCTTCGCCTCGAGAATCTTGATCTTGTCGATCGTGATCACCCACGCCGCGAGCAGTCCGGCGGCGCCGGTGATCACCAGCAGCCAGGCGAGGGCACGGCTGCTGCCGACCGCTCCCCCGCTGGGGTGCTCCCGGTCGTGCTCGTCGGTGGACACGTCGTCAACCACTGTCGTCGCCATATCGCCGTTCATCGCTCCCGAAGAATTGCGCCCTGCCGGACACGGCACATTGTGCCCCAATAAGGGCCGTCGGCGGACCGTCTCCACCGGACGAGGGACCCTGATCGGCCATCCTCGTCCGGTGGGCGTTCGACCGGCGTAAGAAGGCCCGTGTCAGGCCCGCCTGCCGCGCAGTTCGTCGACGATCCGGTCGGGCGCGACCGGCGACTGCTCGCCGGTCTCCAGGTCCTTCAGCTGGACGACGCCCTCGGCGAGGTCCCGCTCGCCCGCGACCAGGGCGTAGCGCGCGCCCGACCGGTTCGCGGACTTCATCGCGTTCTTCAGGCCCTTGCCGCCGAAGGCGAAGTCCGTGGCGATCCCGGCCCGGCGCAGCTCGGTGACCACGCCGAACAGCGCGCGCCGCGCCTCCTCGCCGAGCGGCACCGCGAACACCTCGGTGGCGGACGGCAGTTCCAGCTCCACACCCTCGGCCTTCAGGGCCAGAACCGTGCGGTCGACCCCGAGCGCCCAGCCGACCGACGGGAGCGCCGGGCCTCCGATCATCTCGGAGAGGCCGTCGTAGCGGCCGCCGCCGCCGACCGCGGACTGCGACCCGAGACCGTCGTGGACGAACTCGAAGGTGGTGCGGGTGTAGTAGTCCAGGCCGCGCACCAGCTTGGGGTCGTCCTCGAAGGTCACGCCGGCCGCGGTCAGCAGCTCGCGCACCTGCTCGTGGTAGGCCTTGCAGGCCTCGCACAGGTGGTCGCGCATCATCGGCGCGCCCACCAGCTGCTTCTGCACCGCGTCCCGCTTGTCGTCGAGCACCCGCAGCGGGTTGATGTCGATCCGCTTGCGGGTGTCCTCGTCGAGGTCGAGGCCGCGCAGGAAGTCCTGGAGCGCGGCCCGGTAGACCGGACGGCACTCCTTGTCGCCCAGCGAGTTGAGCAGCAGACGGAAGTTCTTCAGGCCCAGGGACCGGTAGGCGTCGACCGCGAGGATGATCAGCTCGGCGTCGAGCGCGGGGTCCTCGGAGCCGATCGCCTCGGCGCCGACCTGGGAGAAGTGCCGGTAGCGCCCGGCCTGCGGCCGCTCGTAGCGGTAGTAGGAGCCGGAGTACCAGAGCTTGACCGGCAGGTTGCCCAGCCGGTGGAGGTTGCTCTCCAGCGCCGCGCGCAGCACGGAGGCGGTTCCCTCGGGGCGCAGCGCCAGCTGGTCACCGCCCTTGGTGGTGAGCGTGTACATCTCCTTGGTGACGATGTCGGTGGACTCGCCGACACCGCGGGAGAAGAGCTCCACGCTCTCGAAACCGGGGGTCTCGATGTAGCCGTACCCGGCACGCCGCAGCGGGCCGGAGATCGCCTCGCGCACCGCGAGATAGGTCGCGGAGTCCGGCGGGATCAGGTCGTACGTGCCCTTGGGGGCCTGGAAGGTGGTCACGGGAGAAGTCTCGTCACATTCCTCGTCGCGGAGCGGCGCGGTCGGCGGCTCCGAGGCCGGCGGCCACATCCCGGAGGTACGGGTTGGTGGCGCGCTCGCGGCCGATGGTCGTCTGGGGGCCGTGGCCGGACAGCACCACGGTCGAGTCGTCGAGCGGCAGGCACACACGGGCCAGCGAATCGAGGATCTCGGCGTGGTCGCCGCCGGGCAGGTCGGTGCGTCCGATGGAGCCGGCGAAGAGCAGATCGCCCGAGAAGAACACCGACGGGATGTCGTCGCTCTCGGGCATCCGGAAGGTCACCGACCCCTTGGTATGGCCGGGCGCATGCGCGACGCCGAACTCCAGCCCCGCGAGTTCGAGCTGCGCACCGTCGGCGAGCTCGTGGAGGTCGTCCGGTTCGCCCACGGTCAGGTCACCCATCAGCTGCATGCCGATGGAGCGCCCCAGAGCCTTCTCCGGGTCGCTCAGCATGTAGCGGTCCTCGGGGTGGATCCAGGCGGGTACGTCGTGCGCGCCACAGACCGGCACGACCGACGCGACGTGGTCGATGTGCCCATGGGTGAGCACCACGGCGACCGGCTTGAGACGGTGCTTCTTCAGTGCCTCTTCGACGCCGGGGGCCGCTTCGTGGCCCGGGTCGATGATCACGCACTCCTCGCCGGCGGCGGGGGCGACCAGGTAGCAGTTGGTCCCCCAGGCCCCGGCGGGGAACCCGGCAATGAGCACGATCGTCCTTAAAAGTCGTCCGGCACAAGAATCTGAGCAGTTCAGAGCCTACCGGCGACGGTCCCGCCACAGCGAACCCGTATACGGTACGGCTCGAGTGTCCGGGGGACAGCAGACGAGACGGCTCAAGGGAGACCACCGGTGGCCACGAAGGACCAGCGGCGACGGCAACTCGCCCGGGAGAAGTTCGCACGGCAGCAGCAGCGGCGTGCCGAGCAGCACGGCAGGACACGGCGCCGGACCGTGGTGCTGGCGGCGGGCCTCGCCGTCGTCCTCGCGGCGGGTGCGGCGGTGTACGCGAGCGTGGGGCTCAGCGGCGACGGGCGGGAGGACGCGGCCGCCCCGGACCCCTCCGCCACGAGCAAGGCGCCGGATCCGTGCCGCAAGCCCGCGCCGGGCGAGCCGGGTACCCGCCAGTGGAAGAAGGAGCCGGCGCTCTCCGTCGACCGTTCCGCCGGCTACACGATGGAGCTGCGGACGACCTGCGGGGAGATCGAGGTCGCGCTGGACGCGGCGAAGGCGCCGCACACCGTCAACTCGTTCAACTTCCTGGCGGGCCGGGGCTACTTCGACCACACCCGGTGCCACCGGCTGACCGAGGGCAGCATCTTCGTGCTGCAGTGCGGCGATCCGAAGGGCACCGGCGAGGGCGGTCCGGGGTACACCGTCCCGGACGAGAACCTGAAGGACTCCCGGCTCAAGGGCGGCGTCTATCCGGCCGGGACGGTCGCCATGGCGAACCGGTACCAGGCGGGGACCGGGAAGGGCCGGGACACCGGGGGCAGCCAGTTCTTCCTGGTGTACCGGGACAGCCAGTTGCCGCCGGACTACACGCCGTTCGGCAGGATCACCGGCGGCACGGACGTGCTGAAGAAGATCGCCGACGCCGGCGCGGCCCCGCCGGACGGCAACGACAACACCGCGCCCAACGCCACCGTCGTGATCGACAAGGCGGTCGTACGCAGGTCCTGACCCGGGCGACGGTGAAATTTCGGTCGCGCTGGGCGGACAGCCGGCCTGCGGGTCGCCTATGTTTGCGTATGGCAGGGTGCCTGCTCCGACGGCTGCCGCCCTGCCCCGCGAGGGCGGGAAATGAGCAGCGTGTCGGACCGGCTCGGGCGCGGCCCGGTCCGGGCCCCTCCTCCCCGAAGGGGGCGAGGAGGGAGAACTGTGGACGATGCCCACGGGCTGCGCGCCCGTGTCGGCATCATGTGGAGGAGGCGCTGTGAGCAGCGACCCGTGGGGCCGCGTCGATGAGACGGGGACCGTGTACGTGCGTACCGCCGAGGGCGAACAGGTCGTCGGATCGTGGCAGGCGGGCACCCCCGAGGAGGCCCTGGCCTACTTCGAGCGCAAGTACGACGGCCTGGTCGTCGAGATCGGCCTCCTCGAACGCCGGGTGCGGACGACCGACCTGTCGGCCAAGGACGCGACGACGGCGATCGACCATCTGCGGCAGCAGCTCGACGAGCACCATGTCGTCGGTGACCTGGACGCGCTGCGCAAGCGGCTCGACGCACTGGTCGGCGAGGTCGAGAAGCGCCGCGAGGAGCGCAAGGCGGCCAAGGCGAAGCAGTCCGACGAGGCCCGGCACGCCAAGGAGGCGCTGGTCACCGAGGCCGAGGAGCTGGCCGCGAGCGACCACTGGAGGGTCGCGGGCGAGCGGCTGCGGGCCCTGGTCGACACCTGGAAGGGCCTGCCCCGGCTGGACCGGAAGACGGACGACGAGCTGTGGCACCGCTTCTCGCACGCCCGTTCGGCGTTCTCCAAGCGGCGGAAGGCGCACTTCGCGTCGCTGGACGCGCAGCGCGAGGAGGCCCGGAAGACCAAGGAGAAGCTGGTCACGGAGGCCGAGGCGCTGTCCGGCTCCACCGACTGGGGTCCGACGGCCGCCCGGTACCGCGAGCTGATGTCGGAGTGGAAGGCCGCGGGCCGCGCGCAGCGCGAGGCCGAGGAGGACCTGTGGAACCGCTTCCGCGGGGCCCAGGACGTGTTCTTCCAGGCGCGCGGCGAGGTGTTCGCCGAGCGGGACGCCGAGCAGCGGGAGAACCTCACCCGTAAGGAGGAGCTGGCGGTCGAGGCCGAGAAGCTCCTCCCGGTCTCGGACCTGAAGGCGGCCCGTGCGGCCTTCCGTTCGATCAACGAGCGGTGGGAGGCCGTCGGTCATGTGCCGCGGGACGCCCGTCCGAAGATCGAGGGGCGGATGCACGCGGTCGAGCGTGCGATCCAGGAGGCCGAGGAGGCCGAGTGGCGGCGGACGAACCCGGAGGCGCGGGCCCGTGCGGCGGGTCTGACCGGGCAGCTCGAAGCGGCGGTCGAGAAACTGCGCTCGCAGATCGACGCGGCCCGTGCGGCGGGCAACAACGCCAAGGCCGACAAGCTGGCGAGGGAGCTCGAGGGCCGTCAGGCGCTGCTGGACCAGGCTCTCAAGGGTCTTGAGGAGTTCGGCGGCTGACCTTCCCGGTCCGCTGCGCGAAGCGGCCCCGGTGCTCACGCACCGGGGCCGCTTCGTGTGCCGGACACCTCCGGCCGGGCGGGACTTCCGCAACACGCCCTACGAGGGCCGGCGGGCCGACGTCACTCGGTAGACGTCGTAGACGCCCTCCACGCCGCGCACCGCCTTCAGCACATGGCCCAGATGCTTGGGGTCGCCCATCTCGAAGGTGAAGCGGGAGGTCGCCACCCGGTCGCGGGACGTCTGGACGGCCGCGGACAGGATGTTGACGTGCTGGTCGGACAGCACGCGGGTGACGTCCGAGAGCAGCCGGGAGCGGTCCAGCGCCTCGACCTGGATGGCGACGAGGAAGACCGAGGACTGGGTGGGAGCCCACTCGACCTCGAGGATCCGCTCGGGCTGCTTGGAGAGCGAGTCGACGTTGACGCAGTCCTGGCGGTGCACCGAGACGCCGTTGCCACGGGTGACGAAACCCATGATCGGGTCGCCGGGCACGGGGGTGCAGCAGCGGGCCAGCTTCACCCAGACGTCGTCGACGCCCTTGACGACGACACCCGGGTCGGCGCTGGAACGCCGCTTGGTGCGGCGCTGGATCGGCGGAGTGGTCTCCGCGATGTCCTCGTTGGCCGCGTCCTCGCCACCGAGCGCCTGGACCAGCTTCTGCACGACGTTCTGCGCGGAGACGTGGTTCTCCCCGATGGCCGCGTAGAGCGAGGAGATGTCCGGGTAGCGCATCTCGTGCGCCAGGGTCACCAGCGAGTCGCCGGTGAGGATGCGCTGGATGGGCAGGTTCTGCTTGCGCATGGCGCGGACGATGGCGTCCTTGCCCTGCTCTATGGCCTCGTCGCGGCGCTCCTTGGAGAAGTGCGCGCGGATCTTGTTGCGGGCGCGGGGGGACTTGACGAAGCCGAGCCAGTCGCGGGACGGGCCCGCCCCGGCGGCTTTGGAGGTGAAGACCTCCACCAAGTCGCCGTTGTCCAGGGTGGATTCGAGCGGCACCAGCCGCCCGTTGACCCGGGCGCCGATGGTGCGGTGGCCGACCTCGGTGTGCACGGCGTACGCGAAGTCGACGGGGGTGGCTCCGGCCGGCAGCGCTATGACGTCGCCCTTGGGCGTGAAGACGAAGACCTCGTTGCGGGAGAGGTCGAAGCGCAGCGACTCCAGGAACTCGCCCGGGTCCTCCGTCTCCTTCTGCCAGTCCAGCAACTGGCGCAGCCACGCCATGTCGTTGACGGTGTCCTGGCCGCCGCCCTTGCCGGCGTTGCGCGGCACGTCGGTGCGGACCTTGGAGGCGCCCGCGACGGCTTCCTGCTTGTACTTCCAGTGCGCGGCGATGCCGTACTCGGCGCGGCGGTGCATGTCGAAGGTGCGGATCTGGAGTTCCACGGGCTTGCCGCTGGGCCCGATGACCGTCGTGTGCAGCGACTGGTACATGTTGAACTTGGGCATCGCGATGTAGTCCTTGAACCGCCCGGGCACCGGATTCCACCGTGCGTGGATGGTGCCGAGTGCCGCGTAGCAGTCGCGGACGGTGTCGACGAGGACGCGGATGCCCACCAGGTCGTAGATCTCCGCGAAGTCCCGGCCGCGGACGATCATCTTCTGGTAGACGGAGTAGTAGTGCTTCGGCCGTCCGGTGACGGTGGCCTTGATCCGGGCGGCGCGCAGGTCGCCCTGCACCTGGTCGGTGACGACCGCCAGATACTCGTCGCGCTTGGGCGCCCGCTCGGCGACCAGCCGCACGATCTCGTCGTACATCTTGGGGTAGAGGATCGCGAAGGCGAGGTCCTCCAGCTCCCACTTGATGGTGTTCATGCCCAGCCGGTGGGCCAGCGGGGCGTAGATCTCCAGGGTCTCGCGGGCCTTCTTCTCCTGCTTCTCCCGCTTGAGGTAGCGCATGGTGCGCATGTTGTGCAGGCGGTCGGCGAGCTTGATGACAAGGACGCGCGGGTCCTTGGCCATGGCGACGACCATCTTGCGCACGGTCTCGGCCTGGGCGGCCTCGCCGAACTTGACCTTGTCGAGCTTGGTGACGCCGTCGACGAGCAGGGCGACCTGGTCACCGAAGTCGCGGCGCAGGGTGTCGAGCCCGTACTCGGTGTCCTCGACGGTGTCGTGCAGCAGCCCGGCCATCAGGGTCGCCGGGTCCATGCCGAGCTCGGCGAGGATGGTGGTGACGGCGAGCGGGTGGGTGATGTACGGGTCGCCGCTCTTGCGCTTCTGGCCGCGGTGCCAGCGCTCGGCCACCTGGTACGCCTTCTCGATCTGGCGCAGCGTGGTGGATTCGATCTTGGGGTCGTTGCTCCGGACGATCCGCAGCAGCGGTTCCAGGACCGGGTTGTACGGGCTGGAGCGCTGCACGCCGAGGCGGGCGAGCCGGGCGCGGACCCGGTTGGAGGAGGCGGAGCGCGGTGCCGGGCCGTTCTGCGGGGGCCGGGCCACGGAGGCACCCGTGGTGCCCGGGCTGCCGGCCGGACGGTCGGCGGGGGCCTTCGGCCGGGACTCAGGGGTGGCCTTCACCGCGTCGGACGCCTTCTTGGCAGGCGTGTCTCCGGCCGCGGCCTCGGCCGAGGCCTTCTGCTGTCGCGCGGCTGGGGTTCCCTCCGGACTCCGTCCGGGGGAGAGCGGCTGGGCCTCGTCTGGCAAGAGCACTCCTCGTGATGGCCCTCCGTGCCGCAGGCGGACAGGGAGGGAGGTCCGGCCCCCCGATCAGGTCCGGACTGCCCATGGTATCGAGGACCCGCCGGGAACCGCGGGGCCGGGGCACGACGGAGGGGCGGGCACCGGTTCGTCTCCGGTGCCCGCCCCTCGTGTACGCGGTGCCTCAGATGGTGATCAGGGCGTCCAGCGGGGCGCCCTGGAGGGCGGACTCGATGCGCCGGCGGCCGGCCAGGAAGCCCAGCTCCATGAGCACGGCCACCCCGGCGACCTGCGCCTTCGCCCGCCGGACGAGCTCCAGCGAGGCATGGCCGGTGCCACCGGTGGCGAGGACGTCGTCGATGACCATGACCCGGTCCCCGGGCGTCAGGTCCTCGGCGTGCACCTCGATCTCGGCGCTGCCGTACTCCAGCTCGTACGCCTGCGACAGGGTCGCCCCGGGCAGCTTGCCCGCCTTGCGGACGGGGACGAAGCCGAGGCCGGCCCGTATGGCCGCGGGGGCGGCGAGGATGAAGCCCCGCGCCTCCAGGCCCATGACCTTGGTGGCGCCGTTGCGGACGCAGAGCTCCGCGAGGGCCTCGGTCAGGGCGGAGAACGCCGCCGGATCGGCGAGGAGCGGGGTGATGTCCTTGAACATCACGCCCGGCTTCGGATAGTCCGGCACGTCCCTGATCCGGGAGAGCAGCAGCTCCCGCAGCTCCGGCGTGGCGCTCATCGGCGCCCGCCCGAGGGACGGTTCCGGCCACCGCGGTCGCCGGACGCCGGCTGGGTGCGCTGGCCGACGACACCGGCCGCACCGGCGGTCTCGCCGGCCCCGTGCGCCTCGTCCTCCGCCAGTGCGTCCCCGCCCTTGGCGGCCGCCGCCTCACGCTTGGCCCGCACGCGCTTGGCCAGGGCCTTCATCTTCGGGTCGCGCTCCTTGAGATCGGCGACCAGCGGGGTCGCGATGAAGATCGAGGAGTACGCACCGGCCGCCAGACCGACGAAGAGCGACAGCGAGATGTCGTTCAGCATGCCGGCGCCGAGGACGCCGCCGCCGATGAAGAGCAGACCGGCCACCGGGAGCAGGGCCACGACCGTGGTGTTGATGGAGCGCACCAGGGTGGCGTTGAGGCTGCGGTTGGCGATCTCGCTGTACGTCCAGCGGGTCTGCTTGGTGATGCCCCTGCTGGCTTCCTTCAGACCGTCGAAGACGACGACGGTGTCGTAGAGGGAGTAGCCGAGGATGGTGAGCAGACCGATGACCGTGCCCGGGGTGACCTCGAAGCCGACGAGGGCGTAGACGCCCACGGTGATCGTGAGGTCGTGGACCAGGGCGATGAGCGCCGCCACGGCCATGCGCCACTCGAAGGCGATGGCGAGGTAGACCACCACCAGGGCCATGAAGATGCCCAGGCCCAGCCATGCCTTGTTGGCGATCTGCTCGCCCCAGCTGGGCCCGACCAGCTCGGCGTTGATGGACTGCGAGGAGATCTTGAAGTCCTTGGCCAGCTCCTCGCGGATCTGGTCCGACTTCTCGGTGCCGACGTCGGTGATCTGGATCCGCAGACCGCCGCTGCCCAGCTCCTGGACGATGGCGTCGTGGCCGGACGCCTTCTCCGCCTCCTCCCGGGCGTGGGTGGCGGAGACCGCGGTCTTGGGGGTGGTGAAGACCGCGCCGCCGGAGAACTCGATGCCCATGTTCAGACCGCGCACCGCCAGGCCCACGATGGCCACCACGGTGATCAGGATCGAGACGCCGTACCAGATCTTGCGCTTGGCGACGAAGTCGTAGCCGACCTCACCGCGGTACAGCCTGGCGCCGATGTTGCCGAGTCGCGACATCTCACGCCTCCTTCGGGTGGTCGGTACGGGCGGCGGTGCGGCGGTTGCGGCGCAGCGGCGGCTTGGCGCCGAGGCGTTTCGGGTCCAGACCGGACCAGGGGTGGCCGCTGGCGAAGAACTTGCGCTTGGCGAGGATCGTCATCAGCGGCTTGGTGAAGAGGAAGACCACGACGACGTCGAGCAGGGTGGTGAGACCCAGCGTGAACGCGAAGCCCTGCACCTTGCCGACCGTGACGGCGAACAGCACCGCGGCGGCGAGGAAGGACACGAAGTCGGAGACCAGGATGGTGCGGCGGGCCCGGGGCCAGCCGCGCTCGACCGCGGGGCGGAGCGTCCGGCCCTCGCGGATCTCGTCCCGGATCCGTTCGAAGTACACGATGAACGAGTCGGCGGTGATACCGATCGCCACGATGGCGCCGCAGACGGCCGGGAGGTTCAGCGCGAAGCCGATGGCCGGGCCGAGCAGCGTCATGATCGTGTAGGTGAGGGCCGCGGAGACCAGGAGGCTGAGGATCGCGATCAGCGACAGACCGCGGTAGTAGACCACCAGGTAGAGGACGACCAGGGCCAGACCGATGGCGCCGGCGATCAGACCCGCCTGGAGCTGCTCGCCACCGAGCGCCGCGGAGACGGTCGTGACGCTGGACTCCTCGAAGGTCAGCGGCAGCGCACCGTAGGAGAGGACGTTGGCCAGGTCCTCGGCGGTCTGCTGGGTGAAGTTGCCGGAGATCTCGGCGTTGCCGCCGGTGATGGAGGACTGGACGCTCGGCGCGGAGACGACCTGGCCGTCCAACACGATGGCGAACTGGTTCTGCGGCGCCTGCTGGGCGGCGAGCTTGCCGGTGGAGGCGGCGAACTGCTTCGAGCCCTTGTCGTTGAAGTCGAGCTGGACCAGCCAGCCGTTGCCCTGCTGGTTGTCGAAGCCGGCCTTGGCGTCGGTGACTTCGGTGCCCGCGACGTCGGACGGGCCGAGCACGTACTTCTGCTTGCCGTCGTCGCTGCACGCGATGGTGGGCTCGGAGGACTGGACGCCCTGTCCGGCCTGGGCGCGCTCCGTCGGCTTGGTGCAGTCGACCGCGGCGAGCTTCTTCTGCAGCGCGGGCGGCACGTTCGCACCGGGCTGCGGCTGCGGCACCGGGGGCGTGGAGGGCTGGGGCTTGGCGGACGGCTTGCCGGAAGGAGCGGCCTTCGGCGTGGCGTCGGCCTTCAGCGCGTCGGTGACGGCGCGGCCCTGGGTGGTCGGGCTCGCCGACGGGGACGCGGACTTCTCGGCCCCGTCACCGGTGGCGGGCTTGTCCCGGCCGGACGCCTTGTCCTTCGCGGAGGGGCTCGGGGTGGGGGCCGGGGTCTTCCCGCCGGGGGCGATCGTCAGCACGGGGCGGAAGAACAGCTGGGCGGTGGTGCCCACCTGCTTCCGGGCCTGCTTCTCGTTCGTTCCCCGGGGGATGTTGACGATGATGTTCTCTTTGCCCTGGGTCTGAACCTCGGACTCGGTGACGCCCAGGCCGTTGACACGGCGGTCGATGACGTTGACCGCGGTGTTCATGTTGGTCTGGTTGATCGCGTTCTTCTGGCCCGGCTGGTTCTTCGCCGTGAGCGTGATGCTCGTGCCACCCGCGAGGTCGATCCCCAGGCGCGGTGTGGTGTGCCCGGAGATGAAGATGCCTCCGGTCAACGCCACCATGGCGATCAGGATGAAGGCCAGGGCACGCCCCGGCCTGCCCTGGCCCCCGGAGGGCTTCCGGCCCTTCTTCGGTGCTGCCACCTTCTCGATTCTCCCTGTCCAACCGCCCCGCAGGTCATTCGCGGGCGGCCACGAAGTGTGTGTGGGGACGTACCCCCCGCCGGAGCCTAAACCGTCCGGGGGCCGCGTTGCGCGCACAGGAGGATGCCGCCCTCGGTGGAGCGGTTCCCCCGCGGGGCGCGGCGCGGCCCGCCGGAGGGCTTACTTCGCGTCGGCGTCGCCGTCCGCCTTGGCGTCCTTCGGCTCGCCCTGCTCGGCGTCCTGCGCCTTCGCGTCGGCGGCGTCGGACTTGCCGAGGTCGATCTTGGCCGAGTCGGAGCCGGTCGTGGCGGGCGCATCACCGTCGGTCAGCGTGGAGGCGTCGTCCGGAACGAACGGGCCGTCGGCCTTGAGGTCGCCCTCGGGCTCGATGCCGTGGACGATCCGGTTGTACTCGGCGTCCTCGAGGACCGCGCCGACGGAGTTCTTGGCGTAGACGGCGTGGACGCCGGGAGCGACCTCGAGGAGGACGGTGTCGTCACCGACCTCCTTGACGGTGGCGTACATGCCGCCGATCGTGCGGACGCCGGTACCCGGCTGCATCTGGTCGCGCATCTGCGCGGCCTGGCGCTGCTTGTTCTTCGCCGACCGGGTCATCAGGAACATGGCCCCGATGAGCACGATGAACGGGAGGAGAGTCACGATATTCACGGGCCGGAAATCCTTCGCACGACCGCGCGCCTACGGCGGCCTGGTCTTCGGGGATGGTTTCGGCCGTCCGCTCCGGACGGCATCGGCGGAGTCTAGGCGAGTCCGCACCGGTGGAACAACGCACAGCATGTCACCGGGGTTCCCCCCGCGGCGAGTCTCCGCGCCGTCACGGCGTGGTCACGCTCCGAACAACCCCTGCTGTCCCGCGCCGGCGCCGCCCTGCTGGGGCGGTGTCAGCCCGAGGTGCGCCCAGGCCGCGGGGGTCGCGACCCTGCCGCGGGGCGTCCGGGCGAGCAGCCCCTCGCGGACGAGGAACGGCTCGGCGACCTCCTCCACCGTCTCACGCTCCTCCCCCACCGCGACGGCGAGCGTGGACAGGCCGACGGGGCCGCCGCCGAACAGCTTGAGCAGGGCGGAGAGCACCGCGCGGTCGAGGCGGTCCAGGCCGCGGGCGTCGACCTCGTACACCCCGAGGGCCGCGACGGCCACCTCCCGGGTCACCATGCCGTCCGCCTTGACCTGTGCGTAGTCCCGGACGCGGCGGAGCAGACGGTTGGCGATCCGGGGGGTGCCGCGGGACCGGCCGGCGATCTCCGCGGCTCCCTCGGGCTCTATGCCGACGTCCAGCAGCCGGGCGGAGCGGTGGATGACGCGTTCCAGTTCGGCCGGCTCGTAGAACTCCATGTGGCCGGTGAAGCCGAAGCGGTCCCGCAGCGGCGGCGGCAGCAGCCCGGCCCGGGTGGTGGCGCCGACCAGGGTGAAGTGCGGCAGCTCCAGGGGGATGGCGGTGGCGCCCGGGCCCTTGCCGACGATCACGTCGACCCGGAAGTCCTCCATCGCCATGTAGAGCATCTCCTCGGCGGGGCGGGACATCCGGTGGATCTCGTCGAGGAACAGCACCTCCCCCTCGGTGAGTGAGGAGAGGATCGCGGCGAGGTCCCCCGCGTGCTGGATGGCGGGGCCGGAGGTGATGCGGATCGGGGCGCCCATCTCCGCGGCGATGATCATGGAAAGCGTCGTCTTGCCGAGGCCGGGCGCGCCGGAGAGCAGGACGTGGTCGGCCGTGGCGCCGCGCTGCCGGGCCGCCCGCAGCACCAGGTCGAGCTGTTCGCGGACCCGTTCCTGGCCGACGAACTCCGTCAGGTCCTTGGGCCGCAGCGCGGCCTCGATGGCCTGGTCCTCGCCATCGGCGACGGCCTCGACCAGTCGCTCCGGTGCCTCGGGGGTGGTGTCGTCCCAGTTCACTGCGGTTCGCCTCGCGATGTGGTTCGGATCTGTCGACGGTGGTCGGCGCACGGTTGCCAGGGGCCGGCGCGGTGCATCCTGCCGGGCTCGTGGCGCGCCCGGTGCCCGTGGGAGGTCTCCCTGGCACCGGAGGCCCCACGCCGATCCGGCCTGATCCCCACGCCGCGCCCCTAACGGCTGCGGTTGAGGGTCTGCAGGGCCGCGCGCAGCAGCTGCGGCACCGGCGGGGCGGTGCCCTCGGCCGTGGCCGCCTCGGCCTGCGGGGCGACGGCGTCCACCGCTTCGTCCGCCTCGCGGGTGGCGTAGCCCAGGCCGATCAGCGCGGCGTGCAGCTGGTCGCGCCAGGAGGAGGTGACGGCGCTGCCCACGCCGCGGGCCCCGGCGGGGGCTCCGAGCGGCTCGCCGAGCCGGTCCTTGAGCTCCAGCAGCAGTCGCTGGGCACCCTTCTTGCCGATGCCGGGCACGGCGGTGAGCGCCTTCTCGTCGCCGGTGGAGACGGCCCGGCGCAGCGCGTCCGGGGCGTGCACGGCGAGCATCGCCTGGGCGAGCCGGGGGCCCACGCCGCTGGCGGTCTGCAGCAGTTCGAAGACCTGCCGGGCGTCGTCGTCCGGGAAGCCGTACAGCGTGAGGGAGTCCTCGCGGACCACCAGCGAGGTGGCGATCCGGGCCTCCTGGCCGACGCGCAGTCCGGACAGGGTGTCCGGGGTGCACTGGACCACCATGCCGACGCCGCCGACCTCGACGACGGCGGAGTCCGGGGCGAGCGCGGCGACCGGGCCGCTGACGAAGGCGATCATCGGGTGGTGCCCTTCTGGGGTGCCCGGGACCGGAGGCCGGGGTGCTGGACGGAGCCGCGGCGGGCGGCCGCGTGCGCCTGCTGGAGACGGTTGACGGCGGGGGCGCGCCAGATGTGGCAGATGGCGAGCGCCAGGGCGTCGGCGGCGTCGGCCGGTCTGGGCGGCGCGTCGAGCCGCAGCAGGCGGGTGACCATCGCCCCGACCTGCGCCTTGTCGGCCCGGCCGCTGCCGGTGACGGCGGCCTTGACCTCGCTCGGCGTGTGCAGGGCGACGGGCAGCCCGCGCCGGGACGCGCAGAGCATGGCGACCGCGCTGGCCTGGGCGGTGCCCATCACCGTCCGCACGTTGTGCTGGCTGAACACCCGCTCCACGGCGACGTATTCGGGGCGGTGCTCGTCCAGCCACTGCTCGATGCCCTGCTCGATGAGGACCAGGCGCTGCCCGATCTCGGCGTCGGCCGGGGTGCGGACGACACCGACGCCGAGCATGCGCAGCGGGCGGCCCGCGACGCCGTCGACGACGCCGATTCCGCACCTGGTCAGCCCCGGGTCCACGCCCAGCACCCGCATCGCGGCCCCTCCCCTCCGGCCGTCGCTCCCGGCCTCGTTCATGTGTTCCCGCAGGTTATCGGTCGGCTCGGACAACGGCCGCGCACAACGCCGACGGGCCGACGGGGTGTCCCCGTCGGCCCGTCGCCGGATGCGGAAGTGACCGGCCGTCAGGCGTCGACCTTGGCCATGACGTCATCGGACACATCGAAGTTGGCGAAGACGTTCTGCACGTCGTCGCTGTCCTCCAGCGCGTCGATCAGCTTGAAGATCTTGCGCGCGCCGTCCTCGTCGAGCTCGACCTGCATGGTCGGGACGAAGTTGGCGTCGGCCGAGTCGTAGTCGATCTCGGCGCCCTGGAGGGCGGTGCGGACCGCGACGAGGTCGGTGGCCTCGCTGATCACCTCGAAGCTCTCACCGAGGTCGTTGACCTCCTCCGCGCCGGCGTCGAGGACCGCGCCGAGCACGTCGTCCTCGGTCAGCTCGCCCTTGGGGACGATCACTACGCCCTTGCGGTTGAAGAGGTAGGAGACGGAGCCCGGGTCGGCCATCGAACCGCCGTTGCGGGTCATGGCGACGCGGACGTCCGAGGCGGCCCGGTTGCGGTTGTCGGTGAGGCACTCGATGAGCACCGCGACACCGTTCGGCCCGTAGCCCTCGTACATGATCGTCTCGTAGTCGGCGCCGCCGGCCTCGAGGCCCGCTCCGCGCTTGACCGCGCTGTCGATGTTCTTGTTCGGGACCGAGCTCTTCTTCGCCTTCTGAATGGCGTCGTAGAGCGTGGGGTTGCCGTCCGGGTCACCGCCGCCGGTGCGGGCCGCGACCTCGATGTTCTTGATCAGCTTCGCGAAGAGCTTGCCGCGCTTGGCATCGATCACGGCCTTCTTGTGCTTCGTCGTAGCCCATTTAGAGTGGCCGGACATCCGCCTGTCTCCTTCACGTAACCAATGTTGAACGAACCCCTGTGATCCTACCGGGATCCGCTCGTCTCCTCGTGCGCGCAGGACAGCCTAGGCGCCGCGGACCATGTCCACGAACAGCCGGTGCACCCGGTGGTCGCCGGTCAGCTCCGGGTGGAACGACGTGGCCAGCACCTGCCCCTGACGCACCGCGACGATGTGCTCCTCGTGCGTGGCGAGGACCTCGACCGCGCCGCCGACCGACTCCACCCAGGGCGCCCGGATGAAGACGCCCTCGACCGGGCCTCCGTCGACGCCGGTGAAGTCCACCGCGGCCTCGAACGACTCGTTCTGCCGCCCGAAGGCGTTACGGCGCACGATCATGTCGATGCCGCCGACGGTCTCCTGGTCCTCCCGGCCGTCCAGGATCTTGTTCGCCAGCATGATCATGCCGGCGCAGGTGCCGTACGTCGGCATACCCGCGCGCACCCGCTCGCGCAGCGGCTCCAGCAGGCCGAAGGCGATCGCCAGCTTGGACATGGTGGTCGACTCGCCACCGGGGATCACCAGGCCGTCGACCTCGGCGAGTTCCTCGGCGCGGCGGACGGGGCGGGCCTGGGCGTCGGCCTCGGCGAGCGCCACGAGGTGCTCCCGGACGTCGCCCTGGAGGGCGAGGACGCCGATGACTGGGGTGGACACGGTGGGCCTCTCAAGCGATGCGTGGGGTGGACGGCCGATGGACGGCCCGCGGGCGCCGCGGGCCGTCCATCGGGGAGTCGGTGGAACCGCGGCGCGGCCGCGAACCGGCTGTCACCAACCGCGGTTGGCGTAGCGCTCCGTCTCGGGGAGGGTGTCGCAGTTGATGCCGACCATGGCCTCGCCCAGGCCGCGGGAGGCATCGGCGACGATCTTCGGGTCGTCGTAGAAGGTGGTGGCCTTCACGATCGCGGCGGCGCGCTTCGCCGGGTCGCCCGACTTGAAGATGCCGGAGCCGACGAAGACGCCCTCGGCGCCGAGCTGGCGCATCAGCGCGGCGTCGGCCGGGGTGGCGACGCCACCGGCGGAGAACAGCACGACCGGCAGCTTGCCGAGCTCCGCGACCTCCTTGACCAGCTCGTACGGGGCGCGCAGCTCCTTGGCGGCGGCGTACAGCTCGTTGTTGTCGTAGGCGCGCAGCTTGCCGATCTCGTTCTTGATCTGGCGGAGGTGGCGGACCGCCTCGACGACGTTGCCCGTGCCGGCCTCGCCCTTGGAGCGGATCATGGCCGCGCCCTCGGCGATGCGGCGCAGGGCCTCGCCCAGGTTGGTGGCACCGCAGACGAACGGGGTGGTGAAGGCGAACTTGTCGCTGTGGTTGACCTCGTCGGCCGGGGTGAGGACCTCGGACTCGTCGATGTAGTCCACACCGAGCGCCTGGAGGATCTGGGCCTCGACGAAGTGGCCGATCCGGGACTTGGCCATCACCGGGATGGAGACGGCGTTGATGATGCCGTCGATCATGTCCGGGTCGGACATCCGGGCCACGCCGCCGTCCTTGCGGATGTCGGCGGGCACCCGCTCCAGGGCCATGACCGCCACGGCACCGGCGTCCTCGGCGATCTTCGCCTGCTCCGGCGTGACGACGTCCATGATCACGCCGCCCTTGAGCTGCTCGGCCATGCCGCGCTTGACGCGCGCGGTGCCGGTCTCGGGAGTCCCGCTGGAGGCGTTGGCGGACGTGCTGGGGGGCGTGGTGGACACGGTTTGACCTCACTCGATGACGAATGTGCGATGGGCCCATCGTAGGCCCGTTCGAACCCGCCCCGGACCGGCCATCCGGTTCCGGGCGGGCCGCCGCACTGCTGCACGGACGAGACAACCCTGCCGAGCGGGTCGGCGACAAGGGCCAATCGTCCGCCGGTGGCCCGCAGGGGCCGGGGCGGCGTGGACCGCGGTCAGCGGTACGCGGCGGGTTCCGGCGAGTCGCCGCCGGGACGGTCACCGGCGGACCGGCCGGGGCGGGCGTCCTTCGCGGGCGGGCCCCGCACCGCTCAGGTCGGTCGGTCCGCGAGCGCCGCCGGGGGCTCGTCGTCCATCTCGAAGGCCAGCGGGAACGGCGCGTGTCCGGCGAGCCGGAACCAGCGCACGGTGCGGTGCCGCCGCAGCGCCCGCGCGGCCCGTACGGCGTCGTTGTGGAAGCGCCGGGCCATCGGGACGCGGCGGACGGCCGCGGCCAGCTCCCCGGCCGCCTCCTCGCCGCCCGGAGCCTCGCGCACCGCCTCGACCTGCTGGGTCTCCGCGAACACCGCCCGCAGCGCCTGGCTGAGCTCGCTCTCGGCGACCTCACGGTGCTCCTCCTCGGCCTGGCGGGCGGAGTGCGCGGCCTCGTAGAGCACGATCGACGCGGCCGGGTCGAGCACCCCGGCCGTGGCCAGTTCCTGGGCCACCGAGGCGCGGCGCAGCAGTTGGGCGTCGAGCGCGGCCCGGGCGGCGTCGATCCGGGCGTGCAGCCGGTCGAGGCGGCCGGCCGTCCAGCTGAGGTAGACGCCGACGAGGAGCAGGGCGACGGCGATCCAGATCAAGGTGCTCACGCCGGGTCACAGTACCGGCCGCCGCGGCACGCACCCGCACACGGCAGCCGGCCCGAACGCCCGGGGCGGGCCGAGCCGCGGCGGATCGTGAGGTGCGGACCCCCGGGCACCGCCTCCGTGTCCGCGCCGGCGGCGGGCCGCGGGAGCGGCGTCAGCCGCGGGCCAGCCCCAGCCGGGCGCGCAGCCCCGTGGTGCGGTCGTCGGCCGCCACCGAGGCCGCGCCGTCGGTCACCGTCTCGTAGACCGCGAGGATGTCCGCGCCGACCGTCCCCCAGTCGAACCGCCGGACGTGCCGGCTGCCCGACTCGCGCAGTTCGGCCAGGCGTGCCGGGTCGCCCAGCAGCCGCACCGCGCTGCGGGCCAGCGCGTCCGCGTCCTCGTTGGTGAACAGTTCCCCGGCCTGTCCCCCGTCGAGCACCTGGGCGAACGCGTCCAGGTCGCTGGCGAGCACCGGGGCGCCCGCGCTCATGGCCTCGACGAGGATGATCCCGAAGCTCTCGCCGCCGGTGTTCGGCGCCACGTAGAGGTCGACGCTGCGGAGCAGCCGCGCCTTGTCCTCGTCGCTGACCATGCCGAGGAACTCGACCCGGTCCCGGAACTCCGCGGGGAGCCCCGCGACGGCCTCCTCCTCGTCGCCGCGCCCGGCGACCAGCAGCCGGGTCTCCGGCCGTTGGGCGAGGATCCCGGGCAGCGCCTTCATCAGTACCGGCAGGCCCTTGCGGGGTTCGTCGATCCGGCCGATGAAGCCGATCGTCCGCCCCTCGCCCGCGGCCGGGGCGGGCCCGTCGGTGTCACCGTCGGCCTGCTGCGCGGCGGCGCGGGCGGTGTCGCCCTGCCACTCGGGCTTGGGCTCGGCGCCGGCGAAGAAGTCCACCTCGACGCCGTTGGGGATCACGACCGCGTCCCCGCCCAGGTGCTCGACGAGGGTCCGCCGGGCGTACTCGCTCACCGCGATGCGCGCGCTGATCTTCTCCAGCGCGGGCTGCAGGATCGGATACGCGGCGATCATGGCGCGGGAGCGCGGGTTCGAGGTGTGGAAGGTCGCCACGATCGGCCCCTGCGCCGCCCAGCAGGAGAGCAGCCCCAGGGACGGCGAGGTGGGCTCGTGGATGTGCAGCACCTCGAAGTCGCCGTCGTGCAGCCAGCGGCGCACCCGCGCGGCGGAGAGGAAGCCGAAGTTCAGCCGGGCCACGGAGCCGTTGTACGGCACCGGGACGGCCCGCCCGGCGGAGACCACGTACGGCGGCAGCGGGGTCTCGTCGTCCGCCGGGGCCAGGACGGACACCTCGTGGCCCAGCCGGATCAAGTGCTCGGCCAGGTCGCGGATGTGGAACTGGACGCCGCCCGGCACGTCCCACGAGTACGGGCAGACGATGCCGATCCTCACGCTGTCTCCGTTCCGGTCTCGGTCTCCGTTCCGGGGGCGGCCGGGCGGTCGGGGCGGGGCTCGAGGTCCTTGATCCACAGCCGCTGGAGCATGTGCCAGTCCTCGGGGTGCTCGGCGATGCCCGTGGCGAACACATCGGCCAGGGCCTGGGTCATCGTGGCGGTGCGCGAGGTGCGGTCGCCGCCCTCCGGCACCTCGATGGCCGGGTGGATCCGGCCGCGCATGACCGGCGTCCCGTCGTACCAGAGGGTGACGGGCAGCAGCAGCGCGCCGGTCTGCTGGGCGAGGATCGCGGGGCCGGCGGGCATCCGGGCCTCGTCGCCGAAGAACGAGACCTCGACGCCGGAGGCGGACAGGTCCCGGTCGGCGACCAGGCAGACCAGACCGCCGGCGCGCAGCCGCCGGGCGAGGGTGCCGAACGCGCTGCCGCCGCTGTGCGGCAGCACCTCCATGCCCAGTCCCTCGCGGTAGGCGACGAACCGGTCGTAGAGCGTCGCGGGCTCCAGCCGCTCGGCGACCGTGGTGAAGGGCACCCCGAGCGCGGTGGTGACCCAGGCGCCGGCGAGGTCCCAGTTGGCCAGGTGGGGCAGCGCGAGTATCACCCCGCGGCCGCTCGCCAGCCCCTCCTCCAGCAGGTGCACGTCCTTGACCTCGAAGCCGCCCGCCACCCGCTCCTTGCTCCAGGCCGGCAGCCGGAAGGACTCCATCCAGTAGCGCAGGTACGAGCGCATACCGGCCCGGGACAGCTCCGCGAGGCGCTGCGGGCCCGCGTCCGGGACGACCCGGGCGAGGTTGGACTCCAGCCGCAGCACGCCCTTGCCGCGGCGCTTCCAGACGGTGTCGGCGATCTGCCGGCCGAGCGCCGTGGCCACCGGCTCCGGCAGGTGCTTGACCGTGCCCCAGCCGAGCCCGTACAGCGCGTCGGTGATCCGGTGCTTCATGTCGCCTCACTCCCCTGTGCGGCGGCCGCGCCGTCGGCCTCCGCGGCCTCCCGGCGTACGGTGACCATCCGTTGCCCGAGCGTGACCAGACTGCCCACGGCGACGATCCACAACGCGATCGGCAGCAGGATGCCGATGTGCGGCACACCGAACGTGTGCAGCCCGGCGAGTCCGGCCGCGACCAGCGTGATCACGAGCCGTTCGGCCCGCTCCACCAGGCCGTTCACCTTCACCGGCAGGCCGATACTCTCGCCCCGCGCCTTGGTGTACGAGACGACCTGCCCGCTGGCCAGGCAGAAGATCGTGACGGCGCAGAGCAGCAGGTCGTCCCCGCGGCCCGCGTACCAGAGCGCGAGCCCACCGAAGATCGCGGCGTCCGCGACCCGGTCGAGCGTGGAGTCCAGGAAGGCACCCCACCGGCTCGACCTGCCCAACTGCCGGGCCATGTTGCCGTCCACCAGGTCCGAGAAGACGAACAGGGTGATCACAATGGTGCCCCAGAAGAGCTCCCCGCGGGGGAAGAAGGCCAGGGCACCCACCACCACACCGGTGGTCCCGGCGAGGGTCACAGCGTCCGGGCTGACCCCCAGGCGCAACAGCAGCGCGGCGAACGGTGTGAGAACACGCGTGAAAAACGCACGCGCGTACTTGTTCAGCATGGCCTTCCCGGAGGGTAGGGGGCGCCGCGCGGCCCCAGTGGCCACCGGTGGCCCCATCGTAGCCAGGCCCGCACCGGCGCACTGCGGGGCACCCGCGCCCGCTGCCGCGGGTACGACGTATGGACGCATCGTGACGGGGGTGGAAAGCTCGAAGAACGCAACAGGTGC
Organism: Streptomyces sp. NPDC001922; assembly: GCF_042891165.1. Taxonomy (NCBI): domain Bacteria; kingdom Bacillati; phylum Actinomycetota; class Actinomycetes; order Kitasatosporales; family Streptomycetaceae; genus Streptomyces; species Streptomyces sp. NPDC001922. Next base: position 57,095 of record NZ_JBIASV010000004.1, read on the forward strand.
AGACCGGGAGGCGACGCACATGGGCGACAAGACGAACACCCACCCCGGGGCCGCCGGCAGGGCGGCGACGGCCGACCGGCCCTCCGCCATTCGGAATGTGGTGCTGGTCGGCCACAGCGGCTCCGGAAAGACGACGCTGGTGGAAGCCCTCGCCCTCGCGGCGGGCGCGGTGAACCGGGCGGGCCGGGTCGAGGACGGCAGCACGCTCTCCGACTACGACGAGATCGAACACCGCCAGCAGCGTTCGGTACAGCTCTCCCTCGTTCCGGTGGAGTGGGGCGGAGTCAAGATCAATATTCTGGACACCCCCGGATACGCCGATTTCGTCGGGGAGTTGAGGGCCGGTCTGCGGGCAGCGGACGCGGCCCTCTTCGTCGTCTCGGCGGCGGACGGCGTGGACGGCTCGACCCGCATGGTGTGGGAGGAGTGCGCCGCGGTGGGCATGCCGCGGGCGATCGTGGTGACCCACCTGGAATCGGCGCGCGCCGACTTCGAGGGGATGACGGCGGTGTGCGGCGAGGCCTTCGGGGGCGACGACCCGGACGCGGTGCTGCCGCTCTACCTCCCGCTGCACGGCGAGGAGGGCCCGGACGGGCACGCGCCGGTGGCCGGGCTGATCGGCCTGCTCTCGCAGCGTGTCTTCGACTACTCCTCGGGGGAACGGACCGAACAGGCACCGGCCCCCGAGCACCTGCCGCTGATCGAGGAGGCCCGCAACCGGCTCATCGAGGGGATCATCGCCGAGAGCGAGGACGAGACCCTGATGGACCGCTACCTCGGCGGCGAGGAGATCGACGTCAAGACGCTGATCCAGGACCTGGAACGGGCCGTCGCCCGCGGGACGTTCCACCCGGTGCTGGCCGCCGCCCCCGCGGCCGAGGGCAGCCGGCAGGGCATCGGGACGGTGGAGCTCCTGGAGCTGATCACCGGCGGGTTCCCGACGCCGCCGGAGCGCGAGGCTCCCGCGGTCACCACCCCGGACGGCGCGCCCCGGCCCGCCCTGGCCTGCGATCCGGACGGGCCGCTGGCCGCGGAGGTGGTCCGGACCACCTCCGACCCGTACGTGGGCCGGATCAGTCTGGTCCGGGTGTTCTCCGGGACGCTGCGCCCCGACGAGACGGTGCATGTGTCCGGCCACGGCCTGGAGGACCGCGGCCACGAGGACCACGACGTGGACGAGCGCATCGGCGCCCTCTCCGCCCCGTTCGGCAAGCAGCAGCGGGTGCTGCCCCAGGCGATCGCGGGCGACCTGGCCTGTGTGGCGAAACTGAGCCGCGCCGAGACCGGCGACACCCTGTCGGCCAAGGACGATCCGCTGCTGATGGAGCCGTGGGTGATGCCCGACCCGCTGCTGCCGGTGGCGATCGAGGCACACAGCAAGCCGGACGAGGACAAGCTCTCCCAGGGGCTGTCCCGGCTGGTCGCCGAGGACCCGACGATGCGGCTGGAGCAGAATCCCGACACCCACCAGGTGGTGCTGTGGTGTCTGGGCGAGGCCCACGTGGACGTGGCGCTGGAACGGCTGCGCAGCCGGTACGGCGTCCGGGTCGACGCCGTACCGCACCGGGTGTCGCTGCGCGAGACGTTCGGCGAACGGTCCGCGGGGCGCGGCCGGCACGTCAAACAGTCCGGCGGGCACGGGCAGTACGCGATCTGCGAGATCGAGGTGGAGCCGCTGCCGGCGGGCTCCGGCATCGAGTTCGTGGACAAGGTCGTCGGCGGTGCCGTGCCGCGGCAATTCATCCCTTCGGTGGAGAAGGGCATCCGGGCCCAGGCCCTCCGCGGGGTCGCCGCCGGGTACGAACTGGTGGACGTCCGGGTCACCCTGCTGGATGGCAAGGCGCACTCGGTCGACTCCTCCGACGCCGCTTTTCAGACGGCGGGCGCACTCGCGCTGCGCGAGGCGGCGGCCGAGGCCCACATCCATCTGCTGGAGCCGTACGCCGAGGTCAAGGTGCTGGTCGCGGACGACTACGTCGGCCCGGTCATGAGCGACCTCTCGGGCCGCCGGGGCCGGGTGGTCGGCACCGATCAGGCCGGGGCGGGGCGCACCCTCGTCCGGGCGGAGATCCCCGAGATCGAGATCGGCCGGTACGCGGTGGACCTGCGGTCCCTGTCGCACGGCACCGGACGGTTCAGCCGTGCGTACTCGCGGCACGAGCCGATGCCGCCGCAGCTCGCCGCCAAGATCCGCGAACAGGCGGGATCCGGCGCATAGTTGACCTGCCGCCCGCCTCAACTGCCGTGCGGCGGGCGGCTCACCGCGGATACGCTGAGATGCAGTTCAGAAGGTGTGCGGGGCGTTGCTGCCGGGAAGAGCCGCAGCAGCGGATACCGAGCGGTGTTGGGGGCGGTAGTGACAGAGGGCAGTTTCGACTTCAGTCCCGGGGCACAGGTCCCGCTGTCCGGCTCCGACGGGCAGACGGCGGCGACCAGTGCCCTGGCCTCCGCCGCGTACCGGGACAGCCCGGTCGCGGACGTGCTGAAGGCGAACAACGAGTGGCACAAGTCCAAGATCACGGCGCCGAAACTGTCCCTGTTCGAGCCGAACCTCGGTGAGGCCTTCTCCCGTGCCGTCCAGGTGCGGATGCTGGGCGGCGCCCGGCCCGCGCTGATCCAGTCCTTCGGCACCGAACCACAGGCCGTCGTCGAGCACTGCCTGGCCGCCAACCGGATCCGCAAGGAGCGCGACGCCCGGCTGACCGTGGTGATGGCGGTCTTCGGGCTGCTGTTCCTGCCGGGCATGCTGGTGTGGCTCGCCGCGTTCCAGCTGCGCCGGACGCTGGCCGGGGGGCAGAAGTCGGGTGCGGGGGCGCTGGGGAGCGTCGTGCTGGTGGCGGTGGGCGGCCTGGCGGTGATGCTGCTGCTGAAGCCGCCGATGACCGGCGCGCTCTCGCTCTACCTGCGGTTCGTCATGCTCGTCCCGGTGGTCGGCTGGCTGGTGGCCAAGCGGATCTGCGAGAGCACCGCGAAGGACCTCCGGGAGCGCTGGGAGGGGCTGCTGTCGGGCGGCGGCATCGGAGCGAAGATCCCCGAGGCGGTGCCGGGCAACCCGAACGAGACCAGCGCCGAACGGCTCCGGCAGGGCCTGGCCATGCTCAGCGCCGAGCAGCGCAGCAATCTGGTCTTCTACGCCGGCCCCAAGGGGATACTCGGCATGGGCACCCGCTGGGGCAGCTGGCACCTGGCGGAGGAGCTGGTCTCCAGCGACCCCGACAAGGAGATCAATCCGTTCCGCAGCTGGGACGTGATCCGCGCGGTCCACGACCAGCTGCGGCTGCTGGAGCGCGGGCCGCTGCACACCGGCGGCTTCCCGCCCCCCTCGGTGACGCACTGGGTGGTGTCGCCGATCGGGGAGAACGCCGGCGAGGTGTCCCGGCCGAACGGCACGGAGACCGACCACTTCCAGATCAAGAGCGCCGAGATGCAGCGCATCTGCAACGAGCAGCAGTTCGGCAGCGGCAACCGGCACTACCTGGGCGTCCAGTTCGTGCTGTGGGACGGCCAGCTGGTGATCACCCTGCTGGTCACCGTCACCGTGCTGCACCACACGCTGCGGATCGAGGTGACGGGCCACGCGCTGGGGCCGGTGCACCCGCTGTTCACCACCAAGCCCGCGGCGAAGACCAAGGAGGTCTCCAAGAGCGTCAAGTTCTGGGAGACCCGGACGGTGAACCTGCCGCTGGTGGATCCCCGGGAGGTGGTGCGGCTGTCCGCGCGCGCCCCGCTCACCTGGTTCCCGTCGGTCCTCGACTACCTCGGCGGGAAGCTGTCGCTGCCGGAGCCGTTCGGCCTGCGGCACGCCTGGGCGGACCAGCCGTGGCGGCACCGCTTCATGGCCGACGACGCGCTGCGGGCGGCCACCCCGGTGCTGCGGGTGGTGCACTCGGCGGCGATCAAGGTGCTGGCGGAGAACGGCGTGGACACCGAGAACTTCGGCACCCGCTCGACCTTCCTCAGCGGCGCGGTGCAGGGCGCGGAGCCGCGGCAGGCCGACGTCTACAACGCGTAGCCGCCCGGCAGCGGCACGAGACGCACGAGGGCCCGTGGGGAGCGCTCCCGCGGGCCCTTCGGCACGGTTGCGGGCCCGTCCGCCGCGCGGTCGGGCCCGTCGCGCGTTTCAGGAGGCCGGCCAGACCTCCGCCAGCATCCGGCGGGTGTCGGCGAGGAGCTGCGGCAGCACCTTGGTGTGGCCGACGACCGGCATGAAGTTGGTGTCCCCGCCCCAGCGCGGCACCACGTGCTGGTGCAGATGCGCGGCGATCCCGGCGCCGGCGACGGTGCCCTGGTTCATCCCGATGTTGAAGCCGTGGGCCCCGGACGCGGTGCGCAGCGCCCGCATGGCCGCCTTGGTGAACTCGCCCAGCTCGGCGGTCTCCGCGGCGTCGAGGTCGGTGTAGTCGGCGACGTGCCGGAACGGGACGACCATGAGGTGCCCGCCGTTGTACGGGTACAGGTTCAGCACCGCGTAGACGTGCTCGCCCCGGGCGAGGACGAGGCCGTCCTCGTCGGACTTCTCCGGGATGGTGCAGAACGGGCAGCCGTCCCCGGCGCCCGGCCCCGTCGGCTTGTTCTCCCCCTGGATGTAAGCCATCCGGTGGGGCGTCCAGAGGCGCTGGAACGCGTCCTGCGTCCCCACTCCGATCTGCTGTTCCGGCTCACTCGTCATGGTGTGCAGCATATGACTTCGCCCGTTCGCGGCGTGTCGCCGGGGCGGATGCCGCGGCCCGGGCCGGGATGCTGAACCGATGGACGACAACAGCCGGGTGCAGCAGTGGGAGCGGCGCGTGCAGCTCCCGCTGCTCCTGGCATCCCTGCTGTACCTCACGGCGTACTCGGTGCGTGTGCTGGTCCCCGGCCTGTCACCGGGCTGGCACGACTTCTGGCTCTCGGTGACCGTCGGGACGTGGACGGTCTTCGGCATCGACTACTTCGGCCGGCTGGCGCTCAGCCGGCCCCGGGGCGAGTTCGTCCGGCGCCACTGGCTGGATCTGCTGGTGCTGCTGCTGCCACTGCTGCGCCCGCTGCGGATGGTGCACGCCTACGCGGCGGCGCAGTCACGCCGCCGGGAACCGCGCATGAGCCTGGAGGGCCAGGTCATGTCGCTGACGCTGCTGACCGCCCTGCTGCTGGGCTACTCCGCCGCCCTGGCCGTCTATCAGGCGGAGCGCCACGCCCCCGGGGCCACGATCACCACGTTCGGTGACGCGGCGTGGTGGGCGTGCGTGACGCTCTCCACCACCGGTTACGGGGACGTGGTGCCCGTGACGCCGCTCGGCAGGGTCGTGGCAACCGTCCTGATGGCCGTCGGCGTCGGGCTGATCGGCGCGGTGGTCGGGGTGTTCTCCTCCTGGCTGGTGCAGAGCTACCGGCAGCAGGTGGAGGAGACACACCGGCCCCCGGAGAGCCGTACGCCCCCGGAGAGCGGCGGAACGGGTCCGGACTCCGGGGGCGGGCGCGGCTGATCAGACCTGGACGCGGTCCTCGACGGCCTGCAGGATCTCGGCGACGGCCTCGTCGACCGGCACGCCGTTCTTCTGCTCGCCGTTGCGGTAACGGAAGGAGACCGCGCCCTTGGAGACGTCGTCGTCGCCCGCGATCAGCATGAACGGGACCTTCGACTTCTGGGCGTTGCGGATCTTCTTCTGCATCCGGTCGGAGGAGCCGTCCACCTCGATGCGGATGCCCTTGGCCCGGAGCTTGGCGGCGACCTCCTTCAGGTACGGGACGTGGTCGTCGCCGATCGGGATGCCGACGGCCTGGACCGGGGCGAGCCAGGCCGGGAAGGCGCCCGCGTAGTGCTCCAGCAGCACGGCGAAGAACCGCTCGATGGAGCCGAACAGCGCGCGGTGGATCATCACCGGACGCTGCCGGGAGCCGTCGGCGGCGGTGTACTCGAGGTCGAACCGGTCGGGCAGGTTGAAGTCGACCTGGATGGTGGACATCTGCCAGGTGCGCCCGATGGCGTCCTTCGCCTGAACGGAGATCTTCGGGCCGTAGAACGCGGCGCCGCCCGGGTCCATGACCAGGTCCAGGCCCTGCTTCTCGGCGGCCTCGCGGAGCGCCTGGGTGGCCTGCTCCCAGTTCTCGTCCGAGCCGATGAACTTCTCCGGGTCCTTGGTGGACAGCTCCAGGTAGAAGTCCTCCAGGCCGTAGTCGCGCAGCAGGTTCAGCACGAAGGTGAGCAGCGAGTCCAGCTCGTCCGCCATCTGCTCACGGGTGCAGTAGATGTGCGCGTCGTCCTGGGTGAAGCCGCGGGCCCGGGTCAGGCCGTGCACGACGCCCGACTTCTCGTAGCGGTAGACCGTGCCGAACTCGAAGAGCCGCAGCGGAAGTTCACGGTACGAGCGGCCCCGCGCGTCGAAGATCAGGTTGTGCATGGGGCAGTTCATGGGCTTGAGGTAGTAGTCCACGCCCTCGTCGAGCTGCATGGGCGGGTACATGCCGTCGGCGTACCAGTCCAGGTGGCCCGACTTCTCGAACAGCTTCCCCTTGGTGGCGTGCGGGGTGTAGACGAACTCGTAGTCCGCCTCCTCGTGCCGCTTGCGGGAGTAGTCCTCCATGACCCGGCGGATGATGCCGCCCTTGGGGTGGAAGACCGCGAGGCCGGAGCCGATGTCCTCGGGGATGGAGAAGAGGTCCAGCTCGGAGCCGAGCTTGCGGTGGTCGCGCTTCTCGGCTTCGGCGAGGAACTCCAGGTGCGCCTTCAGCTCGTCCTTGGACGGCCAGGCGGTGCCGTAGATCCGCTGGAGCTGCTTGTTCTTCTCGCTGCCGCGCCAGTAGGCGGCGGCGGAGCGCATCAGCTTGAACGCCGGGACGACGCGGGTGGTCGGCAGGTGCGGACCGCGGCAGAGGTCCTTCCAGCACAGGTCGCCGGTCTTCGGGTCGAGGTTGTCGTACATGGTGAGCTCACCGGCGCCGACCTCGGCGGACGCGCCCTCGGCGGCCTCGGCGGCGGAGCCCTTGAGGCCGATCAGCTCCAGCTTGTACGGCTCCTCGGCCAGCTCCTCGCGGGCGGCGTCGTCGGAGACGGCACGCCGCGCGAAGCGCTGCCCGCGCTTGACGATCTCCTGCATCTTCTTCTCGATGCGCTTGAGGTCGTCCGGCTGGAACGGCTGCTCGACGTCGAAGTCGTAGTAGAAGCCGTCCTTGATGGGCGGGCCGATGCCCAGCTTGGCCTCGGGGAAGAGCTCCTGCACGGCCTGCGCCATGACGTGGGCGGTGGAGTGCCGCAGGATGTTCAGGCCGTCCGGGGAGCCGATCAGCACCGGCTCGACCTCGTCGCCCTCGGCGACCTCGTACGCGAGGTCCATGAGCCGGCCGCCCACGCGCGCGGCGACGATGCTGCGGTCGCCGCCCAGGAGTTCCGCCGCCGTGGTGCCCGTGGTCACCACGCGCTCTTCCCGCTCGGAATCGCGTTGGATGATCACACGGACGTCTGACACCGGTCTCTCCTGACTCATGGGGGGCGACAGCGGACGCTGCGCGCCCTGAATCGTACCGAGCCGGACCGGCCGACCGCTAAAGGGTGGCGCACCACCGGGCCGGGCCCCGGCCCGGTGCGCCGGGGACGCGCCGTCGCAGGCCGTAGCGTGGCGGGCATGGCAATCGACTGGAACGAGCAACTGGTCGAGCAGCTCGACCTGCACTGGCGGAACCAGCTGCGCCCGCGCCTGGACGGGCTTTCCGACGACGAGTACTTCTGGGAGCCGGTCCCCGGCTGCTGGAGCCTGCGGCCCCGGGGCGAGAGCACGGCTCCGATCACCGCCGGCGCGGGCGACCTCACGATCGACTACGCCGTCCCCGAGCCCGATCCGCCACGGGTGACGACGGTCGCCTGGCGGCTGGCCCATCTGATCGTCGGGGTGTTCGGGGCGCGGGTCGGCTCGCACTTCGGCGGTCCGCCCGTCGACTACCGGAGCTTCACCTACGCGGGCACGGCCGAGGAGGCCCTGGCGCAGCTCGACACGGCGTACGCGGCGTGGACGGCGGGGGCGCGCGGCCTCGGCGAGGAGGAGCTGGCCCGGCCCTGCGGCCCGGCGGAGGGGCCGTACGCCGAGGTGCCGATGGCCACGCTGGTGCTGCACATCAACCGCGAGGCCATCCATCACGGCGCGGAGATCGCGCTGCTCCGGGACCTCTACCGGCACCGGAAGTCGCAGATCTTCTGAGCGGCACGGCCTCGCCGGGGGCGGAGCTGCCGCGGCGGCTCCCGCCACGGCCGGGCCCGCAACGTCCGCCTCCCCGGCGGGCGCGGCTCGGCGCCTCGGCTGCGGCGGAGGCCCCGGGCTTCCGGGCTCCGGATCCCGCGTACCGACGGCCGCCGGGGCACGGCCGGGGAGCGGGGTTGACTCCCCGGCCGGGCCTCAGCCGCACGGCGGCGGTCCCGGGGCGGACCTGTCGGGCGGCTCCCCGCCCGGGCCCGATTCGTCAGTCGTCGCAGTCGTCAGTCGTCGCCCCCGCAGGCCTCCTCGAAGAAGCCGAGGTTCTCCTGCAGGGACTTCATCAGCCGGTCCCGCTCGGCCTCGTCCACCGGGACCGGCACCACCCCGGAGGCCCCGGTGAGCCGGCGGAAGCCGCCGCGGCTCTCCAGCCGGCCGCTCACCCGGATGGGCAGGCCGATCAGGTGGGCCTGCCCGGCGATCCGGTACGCGTCCTCGTCGAGCGCCACCCGGACCTGGGCCACATCGGCCCCGGCGAGCACCCGCAGCCGTACCGTGCCCGGCCCCGAGGGCGCCGAGCGGCGCATCCGCACCACCGCGCCGGTGACCCGCACCGGGACGGAGGGTTCGTCGCGGGCGTACCGCGCTCCGGCCTCGCGGAGCGCCGGCAGGTCCCCGGGGGAGAACTCCACCGGCTCGGGCCGGCGGGCGAAGCCCTCCGGCACACCGGCCGCGGGTGACCAGTCCAGCGTCACCCGCAGCCCCTCGGAGCCCCGGACGAGAGCCACGACCGACTCGGCCAGCTCGTGGCACATGCCCATCCCGACGGCCGCGTCGAAGGCCTCCATTCCGCCCGTGGCGCGCTGGTAGTCGGTTGCGTCGCGGGCGGCCTGCAGGGCGCGCAGCAGGGTGGTGACGGTGGCCCGCCCGCTGCTCACCGGTACGAACACCGTCAGCCGGCGCCCGTCACCCGGCCCGGCCCCGACCAGCACCGGCTCCAGGGCCGCTTCGGCCTGCACCCGGTGGCGCGCCCCGTGGTAGCCGGCCCGGCCGCGGGCGGCGAGCGCACCGGCGAGGAGCATCGCCCGGGCCCCGGCCCGCAGCCGCTCGTGAGCGGGCCACGGCGCGGCGCCGCCCCCGTCCTCCGGCACCTGGCGCCACCAGCGGATCTCGTCGCTGGGCACGGAGAGGCCGACGAGAACGTCACGGGCGGAGGGGGCGGGGCTGCGGGACAGCGCGGTGAGGGCTTCGGCCAGCAGGTCGGCGCTGTCGGGGAAGGCACGGTGCTCCGGTACCAGCAGGCTGGTGCCGGCACCGGGCCCGGGCGGCGTCCAGCGGCTGTAGCGGCCGGCCGCGCCGCCCCGCCGCCGCCAGCCGTGCCGGGCCAGCAGTGCGGAGAGGACGGCGGGGTCCAGCTGTTCGGGGTCGGGTGAGGCGCCGCGGGGCGGCGGTCCCCCGGCGTCCCGCGGCTGCGGTCGTACGGGCTCGTCGGACGGCCGGTGCATCAAGGTCTCCCTCCCACCCCGACGCGGGTCATGATCTCGCAGAGCGCGCGGTCGTCGAAGATCCGTGCGGTCGGGATCCGGACAGTGGTCCTGCGCCGGCCCGTCACGGGGTGGCCGGCGAGGTTGATCCAGTAGCAGCAGTGCCGCAGTTCGAGGCAGTCGTGGGAGGCGCGCAGCCACTCCTCGGGCCGTCGTGGCGCCAGCATCACGACGAGGATCTTGTGCACCGCCACCGGGGTGCGGGCCAGCTTCACCAGGTGGTCGTTGTCCAGGGTGAAGGAGAAGGCGGGCCCGGCCGGGCGCGGGGCCGTCTGGTAGGTGCACTTGAGCTGCACCTTGATCGTCACTTCGTCGTCGACGGCGTGGCCGGGGGCGCCGTGGCTGACGTGCCAGTCGATCCCGTTGTCCGGGAACGGCTGGGCGAGCGAGCACCCGGCCGCCGCCGCGACCGCGTGGAGGTATCCCACCTGCAGGGTCTCCATGCAGGCGGTCGTGGCGAGTGAGCCGCGCAGCGGTGCGATCCGCTCCGGCAGCGGCCCCGTCCCGTGACCGGCACGGGATATGCCCCCAGGTTCGGGCTGGGCGAGCGCCATGTCCGAAGAGCCTTCCGGGCCTTGCCGGTCCCTTGAGCAGTGGACCGAGCAGTGGACCGATATTTCCGAACGATCCGTCATATGTGTTGTCTCCGCCCGGCGTACGGAACAAACGGCCCGGGTATCACCCGGTCGGGCGGGGACCATTGCTCATCTGCCGGTGCTCATCGGCCGGGTTCGCGAGAGGAGTTGTGACATGCCGTGCTGGTTCGACGGACCACTCGCCGCGTTCGACACCGAGACCACCGGGGTCGACGTCGAGCAGGACCGGATCGTCTCCGCGGCGCTGGTGCTGCAGAGCGCGCCCGGCTCCATGCCGCTGGTGACCCGTTGGCTCGTCAATCCGGGCGTGCCGGTGCCCGAGGGGGCCACCGCGGTGCACGGGCTGACCGACGACCATCTCCAGCGGCACGGCCGGTGGCCGGCGCCGGTGATGGAGGAGGTGGCGCGCGCCCTGGCGACCCAGTGCGCGGCCGGGACACCGCTGGTGGTGATGAACGCCCCCTTCGATCTGACCCTGCTGGACCGGGAGTTGAAGCGGCACCGCGCCTCGTCGCTGGCCGGCTACCTGGGGGGTGCCTCGCTGTGCGTCCTGGACCCGCGGGTGCTCGACAAGCACCTGGACCGCTACCGCAAGGGCCGCCGGACGCTCACCGACCTGTGCGAGCAGTACGGCGTGACCCTGACCGGTGCCCATGACGCGGCGGCCGACGCCGTGGCTGCGCTGGAGGTCGTACGGACGGTGGGGCGCCGCTTCGCCGCACGGCTGGAACGGCTGAGCGCGGCCGAGATGCACGCCCGGCAGGCCGTGTGGCACGCGGCGCAGGCACGGGGTCTGCAGGAGTGGTTCGCGCACAACGGCACACCCGAGGCGGTGGACCCGGCGTGGCCGCTGCGCCCCGCGATGCCCGCCGCCGCCTGAGCCGCCGCGCCCGCCGGGGGCCCGCACTCGACCGTTCGGCCACCCGTCCGGCGTGCGGAGCATGAGCAGCCCATGGTTCGACGGGCCTTCGGCACATCTCCCGTCGAACCGAATCAACCAGACATTTCCGGGCCCCGGGGCCCCGGCCCGGGAACCACGGCAGACGCACGAGCGCGTCAACGGCGAAGGCCGGGCCGCCTGTTGGCGTCCCGGCCTGCTGAGGGTGGGCGATACTGGGTTCGAACCAGTGACCTCTTCGGTGTGAACGAAGCGCTCTCCCACTGAGCTAATCGCCCCTCGTGCCGTGAGCTGCGCTCCGGCACGGCCTGAACAATACAGTGCTCGGGAGAGTTCGTTCAAACGGCATCCGCGGGCAGCGGTGCAGGCCGGGGCGGTCCTCTGCCTCCCGGCGCTCCGGCACGCGCGGGAGTACGAATCGGACGCCCCTCCTCCACTGAATCGGCCGCCGGTGCGGCGCGGTACTCAGCCGGGGTGAGTACGGATACCCATGTCCCGGCCGCGGCCGCGGCACCACACTCGCCTGTCATGGACAACCCGTCACCCGCTGCCGCCCCGGACCCGCAGGGGAGCCCGCCCGCGCCCGTCGGCCCGGCGGAGTCCGAGCGAGCGGGCCTGGAGAACGAACTGCGCCAACTCGACCTCGCCCTGGCCCGGGTGGAGGGGGAACGCTCCCGGCTGCTCGCGCTCCGCGGCCAACTGCTGGAGCGGCTGCACCGGATGGGCCCGGTTCCGGCCTGGGGCGTTCCGGCCGCCGCCCCGGCCCGTACGCGCGGCGAGACGCAGCCGCCCACGGTGCAGAACCTGCTGCTGGGGCTGGGAGGTGTGCTGCTCGCCATCGCGGTGACCGCCTTCACGGTCGTCAGCTGGGGACACTTGGGCATCGGCGGCCGGTCGGCGGTCCTGGCCGCCCTGACACTGGCGGCGCTGGCCGCACCGGCGCTGCTGCTGCGCCGGTCCCTCACCTCGACCGCGGAGTCGGTCGCCTGCCTGGCACTGGTACTGCTGGCCCTGGACGCGTACGCGCTCCACCGGGTGGCGCTGCCGGGAACCGACGGGACCGGCTACACGGCCGTGGTGAGCGGGGTGCTGGCGGCGGGCTGGGCGGCCTACGGCCGGTGGCTCGGCAATCCCGCGCCCGGCCCCGCCACCGGGCTCCGGCTGCCGTCACCGGTCGCGGTCGCGCTGGCCCAGCTGCCGCTGCCGCTGTGGGCGGTGGCGGAGGCCGGTCCGTTCGGCCTCGGTGCCGCCCTGCTGGGCACGGCGGCCCTCGACCTGGTGCTCGCGCGGCGCTTCCACGCCCCCGGGGTGCGGCCGGTGGCGGCCGTGTCCGGCGCGGTGACGGGCGGCGTGGGCGCGCTCCTGGCCGGCGCCCTGTCGGTCACCGCCCCCACGGCCGGTACGGCGGTGCGGGCCGCCGGGCTGCTGCTGGTGGGTGCGGCCCTGGGCCTGGGCGCGGCCTGGCGGCGCCCGTCCTCCGGTGCCGGGTCCCGTGCAGCGGTGTGCCCGGCGGCGGCGGGCGGCCTGTGCACGGTGGTGGCCACCGGCGGGGTGCTGCGGTTCGTGCTGCCGGGGCAGTGGGCGGTCCTGGGCCCTGTGCTCACCGCGGCCCTGCTGCTGCCGGCGGCCCGCGCACTGCTGCGGCAGCGAGCGGTGGCGGTGGGGCTCGCCGGTACCGCCGCCGCGGTGCACGCGGCGGCGGTGCTCTGGACGCTGCCCGTGGTGGCCGCTGTCGCCCTCGGGCCGCTGGGCGGGCTCGACCGGGTGTGGGCGGGCGCGCCGGAGGGGGCCCGGGCGGCGCTCGGCAGCGGATCCCCGTGGGCGGCCACGCTCGCCGTCCCGGCCGTGCTCGCGGCGGTCGCGGCCGTGGCCCTCGGAGTGCGCCGCGCGGTGCCGGCGGAGCCCCGGCGGGCGGCGTTGTCCGGCGCGGCGGTGGCGCTGCTCGGTGCGGCGGGGACGGTCCTGCCGGTCGCCCTCGACCTGCCCTATCCGGTCGCGGTGGCGCTGCTCGTGGCCCAGGCCGCGGTGCTGCTGATCGCCTCGGCGACGCTCGGCTGCGCCACCTCCGCGCCGGCCGCACTGGTCTGCGCGGTCGTCACCGCCCTGATCGCCGTGGGCTGGGGCCTGGCTGACGAGTCGGTGACGCTCGGCCTGCTCGGCGCGCTGCTGGTGGCCCTCACGGCCGCCGCGGCACCGCCGGGGCGGCCGCGGCAGCCGGTGACGGCGACCGCCGCGGTGGTGTGCGCGGCGGGGCTCGCCGTCGCCCTGGGCGCCGCGACGGGGCTGCCGGCCCCTCGGACGGCGTTCGCCGTGCTGGGGGTGGCGGGCGTGGCCGCGTCCGTCGCGGCGCGGCTGCGCGCCCTCCCGGCGGGGCTGCCCGTGGAGTGCGCGGCCTACGGCACCGCGCTCCTGGCCGTCGGTCTCGCGGTGGGTGACGCGCCGGCCCTCGCCTCGGTCCTCGCGCTGGCCGGCCTGCTGGCCGCCGGGACCGCGCTGCGGCCGGACCGCCGCGCCGCCGCCCACGCGGCCGCCGCGCTGCTGGTGTGCGCGACGTGGGTGCGGCTGGCGGCGTACGGCGTCGCGACCCCGGAGGCGTACACGCTCCCGGTCACCGTCCCCGCGCTCGCCCTGGGGCTCCTGCGGCGCCGCCGGGACCCGTCGGTGCCCTCCTGGGCGGCGTACGGCCCCGGGCTGGCGGCGACGCTGCTGCCGAGCCTCGCCGCCGCCTGGAGCGACCCGCACTGGCTGCGTCCGCTGCTGCTGGGGCCGGCCGCGCTGGGCGTCACCCTCGCCGGCGCACGGTGGCGGCTCCGGGCTCCGCTGCTGCTCGGCGGGACGGTGCTGGGCCTGGTCGCGCTGCACGAGCTCGCCCCGTACATCGTCCAGGTGGTCGACGCGCTCCCCCGCTGGCTGCCGCCCGCGGTCGCGGGCCTGCTGCTGCTCGCCGTCGGCGCGACGTACGAGCAGCGGCTGCGGGACGCCCGGCGGGTGCGGGACACCCTGGGGCGGATGCGCTGACCGGGCCGGCCGGGCTGCGCCGTCCGGGTGGAGCCGACGGCCCGCCCGGGGGCGCCCCGGCAGCGAAAAGACCGAGGGTCCGGAGGCTTGAAGCCTCCGGACCCTCGGCCGGTGGTGGGCGATACTGGGTTCGAACCAGTGACCTCTTCGGTGTGAACGAAGCGCTCTCCCGCTGAGCTAATCGCCCGGGCGCAGAGGAAACATTACCGCATGTCAACGGATGCTCCTGACCACCCCGAGGTCAGCCGGCACTCACTGGCCGACCTTCCACGGCATCTCGAAACCGAATTTCGAGACGTAGATCGCCACGCCGGCCGCAATGATCGCCAGACCGATGGCAGTGAGTGCCATATTGCGCCGCCGCACCCGCGGATCGAGCGCCTTGTGCGCCGCCTCGGTCACTTTCCGTTTCGTCCAGCGCAGCACGAGCTGGGCCCAGACGAACTCCGTCGCCCAGATCGCCATGCCGCCGAAGATCACCAGCCAGCCCGGGCCGGGCAGCGGCAGCATGATCACGCCGCCCGCGACCACCGCGAGGCCGACCAGGAAAACACCCACCTGCCAGCTCAGATGCAGCGGCTTGGAGGCCTTGATGAACTGCGGCGCCCGCGAGCCGAGCGCCGGCTCCTCGTGCGCGCCGTCCACCTTCTCGACGTCCCCCTGCGTACCGTCCCCCGCAGCGCCGGCGTCCGCCGGGCCGGCGACCTTCCGTCGCTCGTCACTCTCCGCATTCATGCGGCCCAACTTACCCGACCGGAAAGCGTCACCGGAATGGGCGCTGAGGATGACACGCGACTCCGCCGTACGGGGTACCTGAACGGTCTCAAAACGGTCAGAGGGGTTTACAACGACACCGTAGGTGGCATGTCGATTTCGCCGACGTGCGAATCCCCGAGCGCACACTGAGCGAAAGGCCTTGGCGCTTATGAACACCACGGTCAGCTGCGAGCTGCACCTGCGCCTCGTTGTGTCGAGCGAATCCTCCCTGCCCGTTCCGGCGGGCCTGCGGTATGACACGGCCGATCCCTACGCCGTGCACGCCACCTTCCACACCGGAGCCGAGGAGACCGTCGAGTGGGTGTTCGCCCGCGACCTCCTTGCCGAGGGCCTGCACCGGCCCACCGGTACCGGCGACGTCCGGGTGTGGCCGTCCCGCAGTCACGGCCAGGGCGTGGTGTGCATCGCCCTGAGCTCCCCGGAGGGCGAAGCCTTGCTCGAGGCCCCGGCGCGGGCCCTGGAATCGTTCCTCAAGCGGACGGACGCAGCGGTGCCACCGGGCACCGAACACCGTCACTTCGATCTCGACACCGAGCTCTCCCACATCCTGGCCGAAAGCTGAGCCGGCCTCCGTCCGAAAGGTGACGCAGGGAACCACCACCCGACACGCTCACCGCTCGTAGCCGTCCGACTCGGGGCGACGGCACGGGCCCGGAACACCGCAGGGCGCAGACACCGGCGCCTTCGCCGCGCGGCACACCGCGGCGAAGGCGCCGGTGCGCTGCGGGCGATAGGGTCGGCCGATGTCCGGGGCCGCCGACCCAGCCGCCCGACCACCGGCCAGGGAGCGAACCGTGCTGATCAACCACGACACCCGGTGCGCCCTGGACGCCGTCGTCGACCTGGTGAACACCGCGCCGGAGGACGGCGGGCCCGACACCCTCGCCGACACCGCCGCGCTGCGCCGGTTCGTCGACGAGCACGACATCAGCGACGCGGGCGCCCTCGGGGAAGAGGATCTGGCGGCCGTGCGCGAGGTCCGCGCGCGCCTCGCCGAGGTCTTCGCGGCCACCGACACCCACGGCACGGTGAAGCTGCTGAACGCGATGGTCGCCGCTGCGGGCACCACGCCCCGGCTCACCGACCACGACGGCTACGACTGGCATGTGCACTACTTCGCTCCCGGGGCCTCCCTGGCCGAGCACCTCGCGGCGGACGGCGGCATGGCGCTGGCCTTCCTGGTGGTCGACGGCGAGCGGGAACGGCTGCGGCGCTGCGAGGCGCCGGACTGCCGGCGCGCGTTCGTGGACCTGTCGCGGAACCGGTCCCGCCGCTACTGCGACAGCCGCACCTGCGGCAACCGGCTGCATGTCGCCGCCTACCGGGCGCGGCGCCGGGAGGCCGGGGAATGACCCGGGTCAGTTGAGGTCGTAGAGCGCCCCGAACAGCAGCAGCGTGCCGATCACTGCCAGGAACAGCATCAGGGGCGGCTGGGAGAGGGCGAAGAGGCAGCCGCGTGTCTCGGCGGCGGGGCTCCCGGCGGGCGGGGCCAGCGGGTCGGTGCCCGCGGAGGCGAGGTCGTCGTTCATCTCGCGCAGATGATGGCGCAGCCGCCCGACCCCGTGAGCGCCAACACGCTCGTACGGGTGGGGAGTTCGTCAAATGCCGTGCTTTTTGAGGATGGCTTCGATATCGGCGAAGTCGTCCTCGCCCTTCTTCGGCGCGGCCTTGCCGCCGGAGCGTGCCGCGGGGCGCCCGGAGCCCGGTGACGGGGCGGGTTCGACCGCTCCGGCGGACCGGGGGCGCGCGACGGCGTCGGGCTCCGCGGAACCCTTGCGGCGCCGGCCGACGACGCGGACGGTCACGAAGAGCACGGCCGACAGGGCCAGGACCGCGAAGCCCGCCCACACCTGGGGCTTGAAGACCAGGCCCGCGGCCCAGTCGCCGATGGCGGTGCCGATGTCGGCCAGCAGATCCGCCAGCCCGGCCATGGCCAGGCCCACCGGGATCAGCGCGAAGGCGGCGATCCGCGTCGCGCGGAGGAACCGGCGGCGGTACGCGGTGAGGATCGCGACGGCGAGACCCGCCGCGGACAGCGCCACACACACGGTCGTGGTCAGCATCGCGCGCTCCCGCCGGACGTGACGATCATGTCCACTCCTCCCCGTGGCACGGCACCCCGCCTCCCTCCATCGTGCACCGCCTGCCGAGGCCCGTGCCATGCCCCGGGGCCGGTCTCCGGGAGATCTCAGGGGTGCCGTCCGGCTTCCGGGGGACGCCTGCCCCTCAGGCCGCGGGCCGGGGGCGCCCGGTTCCCGGTCCTGGTGCGGGTGCCGCGCCGGTTCCGGGCCCGTCCCCGCCCTCGCCCGACCCGCGGCGCCCCGAGGGCGCGGCGGCGGGCAGGGCCCGGTGACCCGGGTCCGGGGGGTCCGTCGCGGCTGGGAGACTGGCGTCATGAGCCTCACCACCCCCGCCCGCGCGACCCTCGACATCTGGTGCGAGCTGCAGTGCCCCGACTGCCGCACCGCCCTGGAGGACCTGAGGGCCCTCCGCGCCCGCTACGGCGACGCCCTGGAGGTGCGGCTGCGGCACTTCCCGCTGGAGCGGCACAAGCACGCCTACGCCGCCGCGCAGGCGGCCGAGGAGGCCGCCGACCAGGGCAGCGGCTGGGCGTACATCGAGGCCGTGCTGGAGCGCACGGAGGAGCTGGCGCGGCGGGGCGAGCCGCTGCTCGTCGAGATCGCCGGCGAACTCGGCCTGGACGCCGAGGAGATGGACACCGCCCTGATCGACGGCCGCCACATGCTGATCGTGGACGCCGACCAGGCGGAGGGCAAGGCGATCGGCGTCACCGGCACTCCGACATATGTGATCGACGGTGAGCGGCTGGACGGCGGGAAGAGCCAGGACGGCCTGCGGGAGCGGATCGCGGAGATCGCCGACCGGCTGCTGGCCCGGCAGGGCTGACCGGGCCGGCAGGACTGACCGGGCAGGCCGGGCCACCGGGCCGCCGCGCTGCGCCGACGGCCGGGTTCAGAGCAGCGTCTTGGTCAGGTGATGGCCGGTCGGCGCGTAGCCGAGGGACTCGTAGAGCCGGAGCGCGGGGGTGTTGTCCACGAAGACGTTGAGCCCCAGCCGGGCGGCCCCCGCGGCCCGGCACTCCCGCTCGGCCAGCAGCATCAGGGAACGCCCGTGCCCCTGCCCGCGGTGCTCGGCGGCGACCTCGACGTCGAAGACGAAGGCATCCGTGCCGTCGGGCAGGCGCTCGCCGAGCGAGATCCAGAGGGTGCCCACATCGGTGCCGCGGTGGGACAGGACGCGGACGACCGCGCCGGCGGTGTCCAGGCCGTCCGGGAGCAGGGCGGTCTCGTCCGCCTCGGACTTGGCCCACGCCTGCTCCGCGGGAACGCCCCGCGCGATCCACTCCTCCGCGTAGCCGCGCTTCCCGGCCTCCCGCCAGGCCGGGTACTCCGCGGCGGACATCGGCCGGGCCGCGCTCCCGTCGGGGAGCGACGGCGGCTGCTCGGGCAGCTGCTTCACCATGCCGCGGTTGCGCTCGGTGTAGCCCAGGGCGGCGGCCAGCGCGACGGCGGCTCCGGCGTCGGCGGGAACGCTCACCTCGGCCCGGCGGCAGCCCCAGCCGCGCAGCACCTCCTCGGCGGCGAGCGCGGCGACGGTGGCCCGGCCGCGCCGCCAGTCCGGCTCGTCGACCCGCAGCTCCCGGATCCGTCCGACGGACGGACCGAAGCGCTCGTCGGTGGAGAGGCGGACCGTGCCGACGGGACGCCCGTTGACGCACACCTCGTAGCCGCGGGCCCGCAGGCCGTCCGGACCGTGCTGTTCCGGCCCCGTGGGCCGCAGAGTGGTGGTCATGCGTGGGTTGTACCGGCTCGGCGCCGCGCCGTCATCCGATTTCCCCGAAGCGGCAGGCGGGCGCGGACCGGGACCGGCGCGGGCGGCGCGTCAGCGCGGGTCGAAGTCCGCGGCCGACCGCTCGTCGAAGATCCGCATGGCCTTGGCCGTCACCGGCCCCGGCGCGCCGGGCAGTTCGCGGTCGTCCACCCGGTGCACGGCCTGGACATCGCGGAGCGAGGACGTCAGGAAGACCTCGTCGGCCCGTTCCAGCACGTCCTGCGGCAGGTCCTTCTCGGTGGCGCCCGCCCAGTCCACGACGAGTGCCCGGGTGATGCCCGCGAGCGGGCCGGCGGACAGCGGCGGGGTGTACAGCTCGCCGTCGAGCACGACGAAGACATTGGCGCCGGTGCCCTCGCAGAGCCGGCCCGCCGTGTTGGGCAGCAGCGCCTCGGAGGCGCCGTGCTCCCGGGCGCGGGCCAGGGCCACCACGTTCTCTCCGTACGAGGTGGTCTTCAGGCCGGTCAGCGCGCCGCGCTCGTTGCGGGTCCAGGGCACCGTCACGACCGCGGTGGTGTCGGGCCGGCGGGTCGTCTCCCCCAGCGCGACGACCAGCGTCGGTCCGCCGGTTCCCCGGTCCGAGCCGAGCGGCGACAGCCCGCCGGTGTAGGTGATCCGCAGCCGGCCGAGCGCCATCGGGTTGGCCGCCAGCACCGCCTCGCAGCCCCGGCGCACCTCGTCCCGGTCGGGCTCGGGGAGCCCGAGGCCGTGCGCGGAGCGGGCCAGCCGGTCGAGGTGGCGGGTGAGCGCGAAGGGGCGGCCCTCGACCGCCTTGATCGTCTCGAAGACGCCGTCCCCGACGGTCAGGCCGTGGTCGAAAACGGAGACCCGCGCCGAACCGGCGTCCTGCAGCATTCCGTCGAGCCAGATCTTCACCGTACGATTCCTCCCGTTTCACGGTAAGCCCCCGACGCTACCGCGAGCAGCCGGGCGGCCTTCAGTTCGGTCTCCTCCCACTCTCTCTCCGGGTCGGAGCCCCAGGTGATCCCGGCTCCGGCACCGAACCGCAGCAGTGGGCCGCCGGGGGCCTCGCGGTCCACCCAGAACGTCCGGATGCCCACGGCCAGCTCGGCGGTGCCGCGGTCGGCGTCCACCCAGCCGATGCCGCCGCAGTACGGGCCGCGCGGCACGTTCTCCAGCGCGTCGATGATCCGCAGCGCGCTGCTCTTGGGGGCTCCGGTGACCGAGCCGGGCGGAAAGGCGGCCGCCAGCAGCTCCGGCCAGCCCGCGCCCTCGGCCAGCTCGCCCCGGACGGTGGAGACCAGGTGCACCAGGCCGGGGTGTTCCTCGACGGCGCAGAGTGCCGGGACGGTCACCGTGCCGGTGGCGCAGACGCGGCCGAGGTCGTTGCGGACCAGGTCCACGATCATCACGTTCTCGGCGCGGTCCTTCTCCAGCAGTTCCTCGGCGCTCCGCGCGGTGCCCTTGATGGGCCCGGACTCCACGGTCCGGCCGGAGCGGCGCAGGAACAGCTCGGGCGAGGCGGTGGCGACCTCCACGCCGTGCGCGGGCAGCCGGACCGTGCCCGCGTAGGGCGCCGGGTTGCCCCGGGCCAGCAGCGCGGTCAGCGCGTCGACATCGGCCCCCGCCGGATCGGGCAGCGGCGCGGACAGCACCCGGCAGAGGTTCGCCTGGTAGACCTCGCCGGCCGCTATGCACTCCCGTATCCGGTGGACCCCGGCCCGGTACGCGGCGCGGTCCAGGGAGGACGTCCAGTCGCCGGGCGCCGGACCGCGCCAGGCCCCGGGCACCGCGTCGGGTACCGGTTCACGGCGTACGTCCGCGAACCGGGCGCAGACCAGCCGGCCCTCGAAGTCCGCGGTCACCGCCCAGAAACCGGCCGAGTCCAGGGCTGCGGGGTCGCTGGTGACGTCGCGCAGATCAGTGGCGACGAGAGGGCCGAAGCGAGCCAGAGGTGCGAGGTCGTACACGGCTGCGAGTCTATGGCGGGCGCCCCCGGCGTGCCCCGGGCGCGGTCCGTTGCGCGGTCCGGGTGGAGAGCAGCGCAGCACGCTGGGGAAACGGAATTTGAGCTGGCCCAGGAATCCGCTAGAGTTCAACACGTCGCCGGGACGCGGAAGCGCACCGGGGACAGCACCTCCCGGACTCGTTCCGGGGGAGGCATCTGCGGACGTGGCTCAGTTGGTAGAGCATCACCTTGCCAAGGTGAGGGTCGCGAGTTCGAATCTCGTCGTCCGCTCGATGGGGGTTCTTGGACCCCCACGCTGGTGGAGTGGCCGAGAGGCGAGGCAACGGCCTGCAAAGCCGTCTACACGGGTTCAAATCCCGTCTCCACCTCGGACGATTAGCTCAGCGGGAGAGCGCTTCCCTGACACGGAAGAGGTCACTGGTTCAATCCCAGTATCGTCCACTGGGCCCGTAAGGGCCGCCTGCACCACCCGCGGTATCGTTCGATGCCGCACCCACCCGCGCGATTAGCTCAGCGGGAGAGCGCTTCCCTGACACGGAAGAGGTCACTGGTTCAATCCCAGTATCGCGCACGCAGTACCTGCAGTACCGAGGACGATTAGCTCAGCGGGAGAGCGCTTCCCTGACACGGAAGAGGTCACTGGTTCAATCCCAGTATCGTCCACGCATCACGCACAGAGGCCGAGGGCCGGAGCTTCGAGCTCCGGCCCTCGGCTGTTTTGTCATCCCCGCCGCGCTGCATCCGGGATGCATCGGGCTGTCCCGGGCGCATCCCGGATGCATCGGGCCCGCCGGGACGCAGTGCTCAGGAGGAGAAAAGCATCCGGCCGAAGCTCTTGTGGCCGTGATGACCATGGTGCCCGTGGTGGCCGTGATGCCCGTGGTGCGGAGCGCCCCATGCCGGAGCGGCCGGGGCCGGGTACGCCTGCGGCGGCGCCGGCGGGGGCGGGGCCTGCTGCGCCCACTGCGACTCCAGCCGGGTCAGCGACTCCAGCTCGCCGTAGTCGAGGAATATCCCCCGGCAGCCGCTGCACTGCTCGATCTGGACACCGTTGCGGTTGTACGTGTGCATCGGCGCACGGCACTTGGGACACTGCATCGTCGATCAGCTCCTCGCCACTCCATCGGACGTCGCCGGACGTCTGCCCGGCGACGGCGACTTCACCCTACGGCGCACGGTCGCACTCTCCACCGGGGAGTGCGAGGATCCGGGCGCAGGCGTCGACCAGGGCCTGCTCCACCTCGTCCGGGGCACGGTGCTCCGCGGCTGCCCTGACCAGCGCCAGCGCGGCGGACTGGACGGTCAGCGCGCGGGCGGGCAGGTCGAGTTCCGGCCAGGGATCGCCCTCGGGGCGCACCGCGGGCCCACCACCGGCGCGGTAGGCGGTGAGGAACCGCTGCCAGACGTCGGGGGCGAGCAGTCCGGTGGCGTACCAGGCCGCGGGGCGGGCGAGGTCCCAGGCGGGGTCGCCGAACCCGAGGTCGTCGACGTCGATCAGCAGCCACGGGCCGTCCGGCGCGGGGTGCCTGACGAGCTGCCCGAGGTGCAGATCACCGTGGCAGAGGAGCCCGGTCCGGTGTGGGGCAGCCCGGGGTGGGGCGGCTTCGGCTCGGAGCGGGGCTTCCTGAGGGCGGGGCTGTGGGGCACCGGCTGGGATCCGGGCGTCCTCGGGCCGGGGCTGTGGGGCCTCGGCCCGAAGCGGGGCTGTCCGGGGCCGGGGCGGTTCGGCCTCGCCGCGGGCCCACGGGGGCAGTCCGGACCAGGCCCGCAGCACGGTGGCGGCGGCCGTTCCGGGGGCGTCGGCCGCGCGCAGCCTGCGCAGGGCCCTGGCCACCTTCGCCGGGCCGCGCATCGGCGGTACCGGGCCGGGCAGTTCGGCCACCGGTACGGAGTGCAGCCGCGCGAGGAGGGCCGCGGCGTCCTCCCAGGGCGCTGCGTCCGGGTCGTCCGGCGCCACGGGCGCACCGAGCGGCCACAGGCTGGCCGGGCGGCCGTCCGCGTCCAGCAGCCGGCCGTCGCCGAGGGGCGCCAGGAGGATCCCGGCGAGCAGCGGGTGGCGGGCGACAGCGATCCTGGCGGCGAGGTCATCCCGGTCGCTGTCGGGAGCGTGGGCCTTGGACACCACGGGTCCGACACGGACGACGGTGCCGTCGGGCCGGTCCGCGAGCACGACCGCCCGCCCGTCGGGCGAGACCCTCCGCCCGAGCGCGGCCAGGCGGTCGGTCAGCAGCGTGCCCATGGTGTCCCCACTCCTTGTGGCCGGCGGACCCGTATGCACGGTGCAGATCCCCCAGTGGTCCCGGGGCGCATCGTACGGGCCGGACGCGCGCGCTGGACGGGCTACCGGCGGTCCTGGTCGGTCTCAGCTGCCGGTGGGCGTTCGCCACACGCAGGGGACGCAAAGCGCCCTGCCACCGAATCCCTGCCGACAGTGGGACGCCTCGTCATTCCGCCTTCATCAGGCGTCGAATTCGCCGTCGGCAACCCCCGAGACGATCGCCTGCCGCTCGTGGAAAACGTCAGCGCGGGCCCACTGCTCCGCCATGGCCGACCGCCCTCCCACCGATCGCAGAAGCACTGCCTCATTGAGCACCAAGCGCAACAACGGTGGCGATGTTCGGCGAGTGAGCAGCGTCTGCCGCTCGATCCGCAGGCGGACCATTCGCTCGATCTCTTCGTCAGTGTCCTGCTCGTCCGCATGAGCGCGGATGATCCCGGGCGTACCCGTCGGTTTGGAGCAGGCCAGGCACAAGTTCACTCTCATATGAGGCGAGGCTCGCCGCCGCTTCTTCCAAGCCGATGTACAGGTCGAATCGCTCCGGGATCACATCACCACAGGCGTGCCACCAGCCCTTCGATTTCGTCTCCTTGGCGAGCCCCATCAGCGCCTCGGTGAGGTCCGTCGATGCCCCGTACGCCGCGCACATGGCCTTCACGTCCAGACTTCGCAAGGACGTTTGGCCGGTCTCGATGCGCCACATCTTCGCCTCGGACCACTCGAGTTGACGGGCAGCGGCCCGCACCGTGAGACGGATCTTGGTGCGTAGATCGCGTCAACGCCGGCCCACCCCGGCTCAGCCCACGCCGAGCCGATCGCGCGGACGGCCGATGAACCCGGGGCCCCCACGTTCTCGTCCCGCGGCGGCAGGCCGGACTCCGGCGTCTTGCCCCGCCCCGCACCTGTGACCCGTTTGCGCTGGTCACAGGCCGGACAGCGCGATGCCCGGACGGCTCCCCAGCCGTCCGGGCATTCGTGCCGTCCGTCGCACCCCCGTCCCCACGGGGTTGTGGACCGGATGCCTTACCGGGCCGCTCTCCCGGGAAGACGGAGCGCCGTTCAGCGCCCCAGGGCTCCGGCCACGGACGACGCCTGAGTGACGACGGCCTCCCAGCCGCCGAAGGTCACTGCCAGGAGCATCGCGAGGGGCAGCACCATGGCCGCGGCGACCAGGGGGTGTCGCGTGCCGGACCTGCGGACGCCGATGGTGGCGACTGCCTTGAGCCCCCGCGACCGGCCGATGGTCCGTCCTGCCATGTCCGCCATTGCCCCCGCCTCCTGTGGTCTGTAGGGCGGCGGACGTCTGACCTCGGGGGACGAGTGCTTCGTCCGCCGCTTGTGATCAACGTTAGGGCCGCATCGGCTCGAGGTCGTCATGCCCTCGTACTGATTGCCGGACATCCCGGAGTATGACAGTCAACCCGCCGGGATACTCCGCAGGGTGGAGATCCGCCCTCGCATGCAGGGGTTGTCCCGGCCGGATCCGGCGTGCGTGCGGGTACCGCACCGGGCGTTCGGCGTGCTATCCGCCGGGCGCTCCCCGGCCGGGCACCGGCCCCTCTCCCGACCGTACCGGGACGGCCGCCCGGGCGGGCGAGAGGCGATGCGGGCCCGATGGCGGGCAGCCGTCCGCCTCTGTCGGGATCAGGCGGCCGTTCGGGTAGAGGGCCGGGCCCGGTGTCTCCCGGACGGGTGGACGGGAGGTGACATCGCTCACGCGCCTCCTCCCCCGGCTGCGGCGCGCCCCGGCTGCCGCAGGCGCGTCGGTGGAGCCGTCCGCCACCCCTCCGGCGGCGGACTCGGGCCCCGGGACGCCGCCCGGCATGGGATCTTCACCGTCTCAACTGGCGTGCCACAAAAGGAAGTTGATCTTCCATGCGTTCCTGGCGGGGCCGCGCCGGGCCGTGTCCCGACCGGTCGTTCCGGGTTCCCGTCCGGTACTGACACTCCGTCTGACGACGCCTGCGCGGCCTATGAGCACACCGGGCCGTCAATCCGTAAGCTGTGCCACGTCAGACGGATGGGCAGCGGAGTGGGGCCTCCCCACCGGAGGTAGAGGTGGGGCCTCCCCACCGGAGGTAGGGGTGGGGCCTCCCCACCGGAGGTAGGGGACGGACATGGCGATGATGCGGCTCCGGCGCGAGGACCCGCGTGTCGTCGGCTCGTTCAGGCTGCACCGGCGGCTGGGTGCCGGCGGGATGGGCGTGGTGTACCTCGGCTCCGACCGGCGCGGTCAGCGGGTGGCGCTGAAGGTGATCCGGCCGGACCTGGCGGAGGATCAGGAGTTCCGGTCGCGGTTCGCCCGTGAGGTGTCGGCGGCCCGGCGCATCCGGGGCGGCTGCACCGCCCGGCTCGTGGCGGCCGACCTGGACGCCGACCGGCCCTGGTTCGCGACCCAGTACGTACCGGGCCCGTCGCTGCACGACAAGGTCGGCGAGGACGGTCCGCTCTCCGCCGCCCGGACCGCGTCCATCGGCGCCGCGCTGTCCGAGGGGCTGGTGGCGGTGCACGAGGCGGGAGTTGTCCACCGCGACCTCAAGCCGTCGAACATCCTGCTCTCCCCCAAGGGCCCCCGCATCATCGACTTCGGGATCGCCTGGGCGACCGGAGCCAGCACGCTCACCCATGTGGGCACCGCCGTCGGCTCCCCCGGCTTCCTCGCCCCGGAGCAGGTGCGGGGCGCGGCCGTCACCCCGGCCACCGATGTCTTCGCGCTGGGCGCGACGCTCGCGTACTGCGCGACCGCGGATTCGCCGTTCGGACAGGGCAGTTCGGAAGTGATGCTCTACCGGGTGGTGCACGAGGAGCCGCAGCTGCACGGTGTGCCGGACGCGCTCGCGCCGCTGATCCAGGCGTGCCTGGCGAAGAACCCGGAGGAGCGGCCGACCACGCTGCAGCTGTCGATGCGGCTCAAGGAGATCGCGACGCGCGAGGCCCACGGCCGGGATCCGGACCGGTCGCCGGTGGCCCTCGCCGACGACTACCCGCGGCAGCGCGCGGAGCGGCGCCCGGCGGTCGGGCAGGCCTCCCGTGACCGCTCCACGCGCCCCCTGCCGCCACGGACCGGGCCGAGCTCCGGGCCGCACTCGGGACCGCACTCCGGGCGGCGTACGCCGCCGCCGCGCAACGGGAGGCGCCCCAACGGCCGGAGGCCTGCGCGCCCCACCGGTCCGGGCCGCCGTCCCGGCCCGGACCGGCGGCTGCTGCGGCAGCGGCTCATCGTGTTCGTCACGGTGACCCTGCTGGTGGCGCTGGGCATCGCGGCGGCGCAGGGGTGCCAGGGTCCGGCGCGGAGCCTGGGGCTGATCGACCGGCCGGGGCAGAGCACCCTGCGCTGATCCGGGTGCGGTTGCGCGGCGCCTGCCGCCACGGGCGCCGATGCTGCCGACGCGTGCCGTCGGCCCGGCTCGGCGGTCCCCTCCGGGAGGGCGCCGCCACCGAGGTGACCACGGCGTCCGGCCGACAGGGGACACCGGGGGTGTCCCTGAGCCGTCTCAGTCCCGCGGCCGGCCGGTGGCGACGGCGTAGAACGCGACGGCCGCCGCGGCGCCCACATTGAGCGAGTCGACGCCGTGGGCCATCGGGATCCGGACCCATTCGTCCGCGGCGACCAGCGCCTGGGTGGACAGCCCGTCGCCCTCCGCGCCCAGCATCAGGGCCACCCGGTCCAGCCGGTGCGGAGCGGTCTCGTCGATGGCGGAGGCCTTCGGGTCCGGGGTCAGGGCGAGCAGGGAGTACCCGGCTTCGCGCACCGACTCCAGGCCGCGCGGCCAGTTCTCCAGCCGGGCGTAGGGGACGGAGAAGACGGCGCCCATCGAGACCTTGACCGACCGCCGGTAGAGCGGATCGGCGCAGTCCGGGGAGAGGAGCACCGCGTCCATCCCCAGTGCGGCGGCGCTGCGGAATATGGCCCCGATGTTGGTGTGGTCGTTGACGGATTCCAGCACGACGACCCGGCGGGCCCCGGCCAGCAGTTCGTCGGCGGTGGGCAGCGGCTTGCGCTGCATGGAGGCCAGCGCGCCGCGGTGCACGTGGTAGCCCGTGACCTGTTCGGCGAGTTCGGGGCTGACCGCGTAGACGGGCGCCGGGACCTCGTCGATCACATCCCGCATCACGTCGACCCACTTGGCCGACAGCAGCATGGAGCGCATCTCGTACCCGGCGTGGCGTGCGCGCCGGATCACCTTCTCGCCCTCCGCGATGAACAGGCCTTCCGCGGGCTCCCGCTTCCGCCGGAGTTCGACGTCCGTCAGGCCCGTGTAGTCGCGCAGCCGGGGATCGCCCGGGTCGTCGACCGTGATGAGATCAGCCACAGGGTGATCCTGCCTTGTCCCGACCGCGGTGCCAACGGTGGGGGGTCACCCGCGCCCGGCCGGGCCGACGCCGACGACATCGCCCACGACCACGACGGCCGGCGGCCGGATGCCCTCGGCCCGCACCTTCGCGGCGACGTCGGCCAGGGTGCCGTCCACCCGCCGCTGGGCGGCCGTGGTGCCCTCCTGGATGACGGCGACCGGGGTGTCCGCCGGCCGGCCGTGCTCGACGAGCGCGGCGGCGATGGACTCGATGCGTTCGACGGCCATCAGCAGCACCAGGGTGCCCCGCAGCCGGGCGAGGGCCTGCCAGTCGACGAGCGAGCGCGGGTCGTCCGGGGCGACGTGTCCGCTGGCCACGGTGAACTCGTGGGCCACACCCCGGTGCGTGACCGGGATCCCGGCGGCGGCGGGCACGCTGATGGAGCTGGAGATGCCCGGCACGACGGTGCACGGAATCCCGGCTTCCGCCAACGCCTCGGCCTCCTCCATGCCACGGCCGAAGACGAACGGGTCCCCGCCCTTCAGCCGGACGACGGCCTTCCCGGCCTTGGCGTGCTCGATGAGCGCGTTGTTGATGGCCTCCTGGGCCATGAACCGGCCGTACGGGATCTTCGCCGCGTCGATCACCTCGACGTGCGGCGGGAGTTCGTCGAGCAGGTCCCGCGGGCCCAGCCGGTCGGCGATCACCACGTCCGCCTCGGCGAGCAGCCGCCGTCCGCGCACGGTGATCAGGTCCGGGTCGCCGGGGCCGCCGCCGACGAGGGCGACGCCGGAGCTGTGCGCCCGGTGGTGCGGGGCGGCGAGCGTGCCGTCGCGCAGGCCCTCGACCACGGCGTCGCGCACCGCGGCCGACCGGCGCGGGTCGCGGCCGGTGAGCACCGCGACGGTCACGCCCTCGCTGCGGCCGGTGGCCGGGGTCCACGCCGTGGCGGCCTCGGCGTCGTCGCTGCGGACGCACCAGATGCGGCGGGCCTCCGCCTCGGCGGACGCCGTCGCGTTGGCCTCGGGGTCGTCGGTGGTGATCACCACGTACCAGGCCTCCGCGAGGTCGCCCTCCTGGTAGCGCCGCCGCTCCCAGCGCAGCTCACCGGCCTCGGCCATCGCCTCCACCGACGGGGTGGCGGACGGCGAGACCAGCAGCACGTCCGCTCCCGCGGCGAGCAGTCCCGGCAGCCGCCGCTGGGCCACCTCGCCGGCGCCGAGCACGACGACGCGGCGTCCGGCGAGACGCAGTCCGACTGGGTAGGCGGTGGCGGCGTTCTCGGTCATGGCGGTGGGGCTCCTCATGCGGGGAGAAGGGAGTGGTGCCGCTGCGACCCTGGAGCGGCGGAAAGGGGTGCCCTGCTGCGGACACCCTACGGGGCGACTCCGCCCGCGGCACAGGAGATCATCGCAGGCCCGGGGCCCGCGACGGCGGCGGGGGCGGCCCGGTGGCCGCTCCCCCGCCGCCGGTGCGGCTACGCCTTCTCCGTGACGCCGGCCGCGTCGAAGGTCGCCACCTCGTGCATCGCCCGTGCGGCGCTCTGCACCAGGGGCAGCGCCAGCAGCGCGCCCGTGCCCTCGCCCAGCCGCAGGTCGAGATCGACCAGCGGCCGCAGCCCGAGCTTGTTCAGCGCCGCGACATGGCCCGGCTCGGCGCTCCGGTGGCCGGCGATGCAGGCAGCCAGCACCTCCGGCGCGATCGCCCGGGCCAGCAGGGCCGCGGCCCCGGCGCTGACGCCGTCCAGGATGACGGGCGTACGCAGGGAGGCGGCGCCCAGCAGCAGGCCGACGAGCGCCGCGTGCTCCAGGCCACCGACCGCGGCCAGCACCCCGACCGGGTCGGACGGGTCCGGCTGGTGCAGTTCCAGGGCCCGCCGGACGACCTCGACCTTCCGGGCGTGCGTCTCGTCGTTGATGCCGGTGCCCCGGCCGGTGACCTCACCGGCATCCACACCGGTGTAGACGGAGATGAGCGCGGCGGAGACGGTGGTGTTCGCGATGCCCATCTCGCCGGTCAGCAGAGCCTTGTTGCCGGCCGCGACCAGGTCACGGGCGGTCTCGATGCCGACCTCCATGGCGCGCAGCACGTCCTCGCGGGACAGCGCCGGCCCGGCGGTGAAGTCGTCCGTACCGGCCCGCACCTTGCGCGGCAGCAGCCCCGGGGTCTTCGGCAGCTCGCCGGCGACGCCGACGTCCACCACGCACACCTCGGCCCCCACCTGGTTCGCGAAGGCGTTGCAGACGGCGCCTCCGCCCAGGAAGTTGGCGACCATCTGCGCGGTGACCTCCTGCGGCCACGGGGTGACGCCCTGGGCGTGCACGCCGTGGTCGCCCGCGAAGATCGCCACGGCCGCGGGCTCCGGGATCGGCGGCGGGCACTGCCGGGACAGGCCGCTGAGCTGCGCGGAGATGATCTCCAGCATGCCGAGGGCGCCCGCGGGCTTGGTCATCCGCTTCTGCCGCTCCCACGCCTCGCCCAGGGCCTTGGCGTCCAGCGGGCGGATGCCCTGCAGTGTCTCGGCAAGCAGGTCGTGCGGGTCCTCGCCGGGGAGGGCACGGCGGCCGTACGTCTCCTCGTGGACGACCCAGGACAGCGGGCGGCGCTTGGACCAGCCCGCCTGGAGCAGTTCGGGCTCGTCCGGGAACTCGTCGACGTAGCCGACGCACAGGTAGGCGACGACCTCCAGGTGCTCCGGGAGGCCGAGCGTCCGGACCATCTCCCGCTCGTCGAAGAAGCTCACCCAGCCCACGCCCAGGCCCTCGGCGCGTGCCGCGAGCCAGAGGTTCTCCACGGCCAGCGCGGAGGAGTACGGGGCCATCTGGGGCTGCGTGTGGCGGCCCAGGGTGTGGCGGCCGCCGCGGGTCGGGTCCGCGGTGACGACGATGTTGACCGGGGTCTCGAGGATCGCCTCGATCTTCAGTTCCTTGAACTGCTTCGCCCGCCCCTTGGGAAGGGACTTCGCATAGGCCTCCCGCTGGCGGACGGCCAGTTCGTGCATCGCCTGGCGGGTCTCGGCGGACCGGATGACCACGAAGTCCCAGGGCTGGGAGTGTCCGACGCTGGGCGCGGTGTGCGCGGCTTCGAGGACGCGCAGCAGGACGTCGTGCGGGACCGGGTCGGTGCGGAATCCGTTGCGGATGTCGCGGCGCTCGCGCATGACCCGGAGCACGGCCTCGCGCTCGGCCTCGTCGTATCCGGCCGCGGCGGTTCCGGGCATGACGGGGAGGTCGTCGGCGGCCTCCGGGTCGTCGCCGGGGCCTTCGGTCGCGCTCTCCGCCTCCGGTTCCGCGGCATCCGGCGCCGGTTCCGCGGAGTTCGCATCCGCTGCGCCGGAATCCGCCGCCGGGGCCGCGCCGTTCACGGGTGTTCCGGCGTCGTCGGCAGGTGTTCCGGCGTCGTCGGCCGCTGCGGCGTCGGTCGTGGCCGGGGCGCCGGCGGGCTGGTCGGCGGCCGGTTCGGCTGCCTGGGCCGGGTCCGCCGGGATCTGCTCCGTGGGCTGCTCCTCCTGGGCCGCGGCAGCGTCCGGTGCCTCGTCGGGATCCTGCTCCGCGGCGGCGTCCGGCACCGCCTCGGCGGCGGCCTGCTCGGTCTCGGCCTCGGGGGCGGGGGCCTGCTCGGTCTCGGCCTCGGAGGCAGGGGCCTGCTCGGTCTCGGCCTCGGGGGCAGGAGGCTGCTCAGTCTCGGCGCCCGCTTCGGTCCCGCCGACACCCTCCGGGCCGGCCTCGGCGCCCGGCGCTTCGGTCCCGCCAGCGCCCTCCGCGGCCTCCGGCGAGGTGCCCGCCGTGGCGTCCGCACCGGCCTCGGCCGTCTCCGGCTCCACCGCGGCTGCGGCGTCGGCGCCCGTGGCGGCGTCCGCCTCGGCCCCGGCATCCGCCTCGGGTGCGGGGTCCGCCGTGGGTGCGGGGTCCGTCCCGGGGCCGGACTGCGGCCGGACGAGCGCGTCGGCCAGCACGAATCCCTGTCCGACCGTTCCTTGTCCGGCCGTTCCCTGTCCGGCCGTGGCCAGGGCGTCGGCGGCGGCCTCGGGCGTCGCGTCCACCGGAGCCGGAGCGCCGTCGGGCTGCGCCTCGGCGTCGCCCTCGCCCACCGGTGCCTCCGGGGTCGCTTCGGCGTCCGGGGCCGTCGCCCCGGTGTCACCGCCGGAGGTCTCACCCTCCGGAACGGTCTCCTCCGCGCCGTCGGAGGACACGGCTGCTCCGGCACCGGCCGCCGCGGACTGCGGGTCGTCGGAGACCTCCGGGCCTGCCGGGTCCGCGGACTCCGCGCCGGGCAGCCCCACCTCCGGGGCCTCGGCCGCCGGGCTCTCCGCGGAGGGCTCGGCCGCGCCCGGAGCGGGCTGCTCACCGGACGGCGCGGGGCCCGCGGCGGGCTCGGCGGCGGGAGCCGCCGACGCGTCGGGCGCCGGGACGATACCGGGCGCCGCAAGGGCCTCGGCCGCTGTCGGGAGCTGCGCCCCGGTGCCGGGCTCCCCGGCCGCGGGGGCCGGACCGGCCGCGTCCACCGGGGTCCCGGCGGGCGGGGTGGCCGTGCCCGGCTGCGCCTCCGCCGTCACGGCGGCCTGTGCCGCACCGGCCTGCGGGGAGTCCGCTGCGGGGCCCTCCCACGGCGTGTGCTGCGAGGGGATCTCGCCCAGCTGCGGGCCGGGCAGTGATGCCGCGGGCTGCTCCGCGTAGAGCGGTACGGAGGGAGCGTCCTCGCGCGGGACGTCCAGGTACTCCGGCCCGACCGTGGCGGGCCCGGCCGTACGCGGCGCCGGCGCACCGGCCGGTCCGCGGTCGGCGAGGGAGCGGACGACCCCGCCGGAGGTCTCGGAGACCGGAGGCCCCATGTGGAGCGGCCGCCGGGAGGGCGTGGCCGGCGCCGTCGGGGCGGCGGAGGAGGCGGCGGAAGGGGCGGACTGCGGGGTGGTGGGGTGCGGGATCCGCACCGAGCCGTAGTCGACCGAGCCGGTGTCGCGGCCGCCGGTCTCGTGCGTGCCGGACCGGTCGGGAGCGGCCTCCGAGGGCTGCCCCGGCAGGCCGTGCGCCCCGGGCTGCGGGGGGATTCCGGACGCATGTATCGCGGGGTCGTACCCGCCCTGGTCCGGCATCCCGGCGCCGTGGTGGGGCTGCTGCGGCTGTGCCTGGTGCGGCAGGTGGACCTGCGGCGGCACCGGTCCGCCGAAGGACGGGTCGCCGTGCTGCGCCGGGTCCGCGTAGACCGAGTGCTCGGTCTGCACGGAGTGTTCGGCCTGCATGGAATGCCCGGTCTGCCCGGGATGAGGGGTGTGCGCGCTGTAGTCCGGCGCGCCCGGGTACGGGACCTGCGGCGGCTGGTCGCTCCAGGCGCCCTGCGCCCCGGGCATCAGCAGTTCGTCGTCCGCGCCGGTGCGGCCGGGGTAGGCGTACGCGCCGGAGCCCGGCATGGGGCCCGGCTGTTCCGACGGGCCGGCGCCCGCGGGGGCTGAGGGAGTCGCGTACTGCGGCATCTCCTGCTGTCCGCCTGCGTTCTCCGGCAGTCCCTCGCCCGGGACCTGGCCGGTGTCAGTCATGCGTACCCCTCGCCCATTGGTAGTGATCCTTCCCACCGCTCGTCCGGCGCGCCCGACCACGGCGCGGCGACCGCCCGTAGGGACAACGAGCGTATGCGCAGCGCGGCACGTCGCGCGTCCCCCGATCGTCGTACCCGCTCACCTCAAACCGGGGGTGTTTTCGGGACATTGGCGAACGAAGCACCGAACGCCGTGCGGCAGTACAACGGTCCGCCAGCCTACCTCGCGCGGGCAGGTCCACAGGTCAGGGGGCGGATGCCGGACGACCGGCTCAGAGCCGGGGAATGCGGTGGCCGCACAGCAGGAAGGCGACCGCGCGCTCCCGTTCGGACCACCCCGAGGGGCCCGACGTGTCCAACTCCACAGACTGGATCAGGGCGCATTCCACCGCGTATCCCGCATCGGAGAGCGCGCGGCCGATGGCCTCCGCGGCGTCCCGGGTCGGGGCGTGGGCGACGATCCGTTCCGGCCGCCGCGCGGCGCAGGCCGCGACGACGGGCGCTCCCCCGCCGCCGACCCGGACGACGTCCGGCTCGGGGAGGTCCTCCAGGATCTGCGGTGCCACGCCGTGCACGAGCTCGAGTTGGACGCCGAAGCGGCGGGCCACGGCGGCGGTGCGGCCGCAGGCGTCCGGGTCCCGGTCGACGGCGATGACGGCGGCGCCGAGGCGGGCGGCCTCGACGGCGGCCGCGCCGCTGCCCGACCCGATGTCCCAGACCAGATCGCCGACGCGGGGCCCGAGCCGCGCCAGTTGAGCGGCTCTGAGCTGCGGGGACTCCCCTTCGCCCAGCTCGACGGAGCCGTAGTCGTAGGAGGGCAGGGCCCAGCCGCGCACCGCGGGCGGGGGCACCGGGTCCCGCCCGGCTATCCAGCCGCCGCCCTGGGTGGCCGCGCCGGGCACGAGCCGGGAGCCGCCGATGGAGATGACGACGTTGGGGTCGCGCCAGGTGTGGTCGGGGACCTTGTCGGAGGTGAGGACGGTGACCTGTTCCCGGTCGGTGCCGAGTTCCTCGCAGATGACGAAGGTGCGGTGCACCCGGCCGAGCAGCAGGGCGAGTTCGGCGGGGCCGGCACCGGGTGAGGTGAGGACGGCGACCTTGGTGTGGGCCCGGCAGACGTTGACCGCGCGGCGCAGGTCCCGGCCGTGGGCGACGACCACCTGGGCGTCGTCCCAGGGCATGCCGGCCCGCGCGAAGGCGGCGGCCACGGAGGAGACGGCGGGGACGACCTCGACCTCGAGCCCGTACTCGGGGGCGCGCAGGGTGCGGACGACGCCGAAGAAGCCGGGGTCCCCGTCGGCGAGGACGACCGCGCTGCCCCGGTGGGCGGCGATCCGGCGGGCCGCGAGGCCGACACTGCCCAGCCGGATGCGTTCGGCCGTGGGCGGGACTTCCGGCAGCGCCAAGTGGTGGGCGGCGCCGGCCACCAGCGTGGCCGCGCCGAGCGCGGAGCGGGCAGCGGTGGTCAGCGGCGAGCCGTCCCATCCGATCACCGTGACCCGGTCGGACATCGTCGTCAGTCTCCTGGGAGGTCTCGGGGCGGTGCCCGCGGGGGTGCGAGCGGGGCGCCCGGGGTGTGGGGGTTCGCCCCGGGGCTGCACAGTACCGGGCAGGTCCGGGCCTGTGCGCTGCGGGTCTGCGGCCCGGCGCACGGGGCGGGCCCGCCGGCGGAGCCGCCGTGCGGGTCCGGGCGCTC
Organism: Streptomyces sp. NPDC001922; assembly: GCF_042891165.1. Lineage (NCBI taxonomy): Bacteria > Bacillati > Actinomycetota > Actinomycetes > Kitasatosporales > Streptomycetaceae > Streptomyces > Streptomyces sp. NPDC001922. The sequence goes on from NZ_JBIASV010000004.1 coordinate 91,674, forward strand.
AGTTCCAGTCGGGGTACGCGGGGTAGCCGCCGGTGTCCGCCAGGGTGCCCGAGAGGTCTTCCAGGTCCTCCGGCAGGAGGCTCCACACGATCAGGTCGGTGCGCATGTCCGTCCAGCTGCCGTCCGTGCCGTTCTCCACCTTGCTGCGGCATATACCCGCATTGCGCAGCACGCCCTCGCTGATGCAGCCGATCTTCTGGGCGACCTGCTGGGAGGCGGTGTTGTCGGCGGCGGTGCGCAGTTCCATCCGCTCGAACTTCTGGTCCCGGAACAGCCAGAGCGCGACGGCCTGCATCGACTCGCAGGCGTAGCCCTCGCCGCGCGCCCAGGGGGCGGTGATGTAGCCGGCCTCGGTGGACAGGCAGTGCCAGTCGGTGTTCCGCAGGTTCACGGTGCCGACGAGCCGCTGGGTGAGGAACTCGGTGACGGCGAAGACGACACCGCGGCCCTCGGTGCGCTGGGCGGGGGCGAGGCGGGTGGCCCAGTCGCGGGCGTCGGCGGCGGTGTACGGCTGGGGAACGGGCGTCCAGGCGGTCACCAGTTCGTCGTTCATCATGTCCGTGAGCGCGGGCACGTCCGCTTCCTCGAACGGGCGCAGCACCAGCCGTTCGGTGCTGATGGTGATGTCCGGGAAGGTGGATGTCATGCGCCGCTCCGTAGCCAGGGACCTGCCAGAAAGCCCAGCATGCAGCATCGGCCTGCGAAAACGCAGCCTGGGGGGTCATCTCGCAGGGTGGGAACGGGAGATGACGGAGCGCCGGGAGTGACCGAAAGCGATGGTTCCGCACCCCGCCCGGGGGTGCGGAACCATCGCCTCACCGTTCGAACGCCCGCCGTGTCCGGGGACCGGGGCGCGGTGTCCGTATCCGGTCCGATGCCCTGGCGTCACCTCGGTGTTCGGCAACGACCGGACGTTCCGGTTCGGCCGGGTGCCGGCCGGCGCCGACCAGCCCGGGGCGCCGGGCCGGGCCTGCGGCTTCCGGTACCGGCGGTCCCCCGGGGCCCGTACGGAGAACCGGCGGGGCCGGGTGCGGAATCCCTCGGGGACGCCGGCACCCGGCCCCGGCGGGGTCCGGTCGGACGGGGAATCAGAACGACGCGGTGACGGAGCCGTCGTACTTGTCCTCGATGAACTTCTTGACCTCGGGGCTGGTGAGGAGCTTGGCGAGCTTCTTCACCCGCGGGTCCTTCTCGTTGCCCTTCTTCACGGCCAGGAAGTTGCCGTAGGGGTTGTTCTTGGGCGACTCCAGGACCAACGCGTCCTTCGCCGGCTTGAGCTTCGCGTCGATGGCGTAGTTGCCGTTGATCACCGAGGCGTCGACATCGTCGAGGGAACGGGGCAGCTGGGCGGCCTCCAGCTCCTTGAACTTCAGCTTCTTGGGGTTCTTCGCGATGTCCTGCGGGGTGGCCTCGTTGCCGGCGCCCTTCTTGAGCTGGATGATGCCGTTGGCGTCCAGCAGCTTCAGCGCGCGGGCCTCGTTGACGGTGTCGTTGGGTATCGCGACGGTGGCGCCGCTCCGCAGGCCGTCGGCCTTCTTCACCTTGTGCGAGTAGAGGCCCAGGGGCTCCAGGTGCACGGTGACGACGGGCACGATGGTGGTGCCCTTCTTCTTGTTGAAGTCGTCGAGGTAGGGCTGGTTCTGGAAGTAGTTGGCGTCGACCGAGCCGTCCTGGGTGGCGGTGTTCGGCGTCACGTAGTCGGTGAAGGGCTGCACCTCGAGTTCGAGGTTCGCCTTCTTCGCCAGGTGGGTCTTCACGTAGTCCAGGATCTCCGCGTGCGGGACCTGGCTCGCGGCGACCTTGAGCGGGGCGTTCGCGTCGGCCTTGGCGGAGCCGGATCCGGTTCCGCAGGCGGAGAGCCCCAGGGTGAGGGCTCCCGCGGCGAGGACGGACGTTGCGATCTTGGCAGTGTTACGCACGAAAAGTGCCTTTCTCCATGGGTGGTACGCCCTGCTGGGGGTGGTGCAGGGAGATCAGGGGTTGATGGTCGTCGCGCCCGGCGCGGGGCGGCTGAGGATCCGCCACCGGGCGGCAGCCGACACGGAACGGCCGCGCTTGGACAGGCGGCGGGCGGCCAGGTCACCGGTCAGCTGGACCGCGGTCACGATCACGACCAGCACGCCGACGGTGATGAGCATCAGGTCCGTCTCGAACCGCTGGTAGCCGTAGCGGATGGCCACGTCGCCCAGGCCGCCGGCGCCGACGGCCCCGGCCATCGCCGAGTAACCGATGAGGGCGATGACGGTGGTGGTGAGCCCGGCGACGACGGAGGGCAGCGACTCCGGCAGCAGGACCTTGCGGACGACGGTCCAGGTGCTGCCGCCCATCGCCTGGACGGCCTCGACCAGCCCGTGGTCGACCTCGCGCACGGAGGTCTCGACGAGCCGCGCGAAGAACGGGATCGCCCCCACGGCGAGGGAGACGATCGCCGCCTCCGGGCCGATGGTGGTGCCGACGATCGAGCGGGTGAAGGGGATCAGCGCGACCATGAGGATGATGAACGGCAGCGAGCGGCCGATGTTCACGACCACGCCGACGACCTTGTTCACCACGATGTTCTGCAGCAGTCCGCCGCGGTCGGTCAGGACCAGCAGCACGCCGAGCGGCAGCCCGCCGACGACCGCGAGCAGGGTGGACCAGCCGACCATGTAGAGGGTGTCCCAACAGGCCTGCGACAGCAGGGGCTGCATCTCCGACCAGGTCACTTGGCGCCCTCCTTGGCGAGCTCGACGGCGGCCTCGGGGCCCGCGACGTCCACTTGCAGTCCGTGTTCGCGCAGGAAGCCGATCGGGACGACGTTCTCCTCGAAGCGCCCGGGCAGTTCGATGCGCATCCGGCCGATCTGCCGGCCGCCGACGGTGTCCATGGCGGCACCGAGGATGGAGATGTCGACGTTGTAGGTGCGCGAGAGCTGGGAGATCACCGGCTGGGTGGCGGCCTCGCCGTGGAAGGTGAGGTCGACGACCGTGCGGTCCGGGCCGGAGGCCTCACCGCCGACGGGGAACAGCTCGTCCGCCAGCTCGGAGCCGGGGGTGGCGAGGATGTCGGAAACGGTGCCGGACTCCACGATCCGGCCGCCCTTCATCAGCGCGGCGGAGTCGCAGACCGACTTGATGACGTCCATCTCGTGCGTGATGAGCAGCACGGTGAGGCCGAGCTGCCGGTTGAGGTCGCGCAGCAGCTGGAGGATGGAGCGGGTGGTCTCGGGGTCGAGCGCCGAGGTGGCCTCGTCGGAGAGCAGCACCTTCGGGTCGCCGGCCAGGGCGCGGGCGATGCCGACGCGCTGCTTCTGGCCGCCGGAGAGCTGCGCCGGGTAGGCCTTGGCCTTCTCGGCGAGGCCGACCAGGTCGAGCAGTTCCAGGGCCTTGCGGACACGCTCCCGCCCGGAGACGCCGAGGATCTCCAGCGGCAGTTCCACGTTGTCCTGCACGGTGCGCGAGGACAGCAGGTTGAAGTGCTGGAAGACCATGCCGATGTGGCTGCGCGCCTGGCGCAGTGCGGCGCCCGCGCGGCGGCCGCCGGGGAGGATCCCGGGGCCGCGGCCGGTGAGTGCGGTGAGGTCCTGGCCGTCCACGGTGACCGTGCCGGAGCTGGGGCGCTCCAGCAGGTTCACGCAGCGGATGAGGGTCGACTTGCCGGCGCCGCTCCGGCCCACGACGCCGTACACCTCGCCCTCGCGGACGTGCAGGTCGACGCCGTCCAGGGCGGTGACCTCACGGCCTCGTGAGCGGTAGACCTTGGTCAGGCCCGTTGTGGTGATCACAGGGGATTTCCATTGCTTCGAGTGCACGGCGGGATCGCCGCCGGGCACGGGGGCATTCGTCTCGGGGCGCGCCACGGTGCGGGGGGTGGTCCGGACGGGCCGGACGGAACGTGACGCGGGAGGACCCGGTCCGCAGCGTCAGTGCGTGCGGAGCAGCGGGGCTTTCTCCTGCCGGATCGGGCAGGGGGAAGCGGTCTCGCTTCGGGGCGCGAGGCTCAGGCGGGGGCCCTCAGCGGTCACACATTCGACACAGGCAACGAGCACCGGGCGTCGTCATCGCCTCGGTCGCAGGGGTGCGGCAGCTCGTCGTGGTCATGCGGGCCAGTAAAGCAGACACGTGTGCGGGCCGATCAAATGCGTCCACATGGCGGACGTATTTGATCACCATTTGAAAAGCCGCAGCTCAGAGGCGTACGGAGAGCTCGATTCCGGAGTCCGCGGGACGTGCGGTCACCGCGGAGAGGTCGGTGACGAGCGTGTCCGCGCGCAGTTCCGCGGGCTCGTGGGTGGTGGCCAGCGCCACGGTGTGCATCCCGGCGGCGCGGCCCGCGGCCAGCCCGGCCGGAGCGTCCTCGAAGACGACGCAGCGCTCCGGCGCGGCACCCAGCTTCCCCGCGGCGAGCAGGAACGGCTCCGGGTCCGGCTTCCCGCGGGTGATGTCGTCGGCGGCGACGAGCAGCGGCGGACGGATCCCGGCCTCGGACAGCCGCGCCTCGGCGAGCCGACGGGTGGCGGAGGTCACGACGGCCCAGCCGCCGTCGGGCAGCGAGGAGAGCAGGTCCCGGGTGCCGGGGAGGATCACGACGCCGCCGCGCGCGTCCTCGACCTCCAGCTGCTCGATCCGGGCCAGGGCCCCGGGGATCCGCTCCGCGGGCAGCAGATCGGCGATGATCTCGGCCGCGGGGCGGCCGTGCAGCGGAATCCGGGCGAACTCCTCGGCGGATATGCCGTGCTCCCCCGCCCAGCGGGTCCAGCACCGCAGCACCGACTCCATCGAGGAGATCAGGGTTCCGTCCATGTCGAACAGCAGCGCGTCAGCGGAGATCTTCATGGGGCGGGAGCCTACGTTCCGGTCCCGGGGGCGCGCGCAGCCGGGCGTTTCGGGCGCATTAGAGTCGTCCCATGCTTGTCAACCGCTTGACCGCGCGCGCCCGGGGGCCGCGCCCCTCCACGGTGAGGTCCCGGTGATCGACGCGCTGACGATCGTGGTCGGTGCGACCGCGCTCGCCCTCGCCGCGTGGTGCGGATTCGCCTTCCACCGTGACCAGCCGACCAAGGACTGGCACTTCATCGGCATGGCCGTGGTGACCCTGCTCGTCGTCGTCCAGCTCGCCGTCGGTCTCGTGCGGTTGGCCGGCGGGGAGAAGCCGCACGAGGGCACGGCCATCTTCGTCGCGTATCTGCTGGGCGCGGCCGCCGCCGTGCCCGCGGCCGGATTCCTCTCGCTGTCCGAACGGACCCGGTGGGGGTCGGCGACCGTGTCGGCCGGTGCCGTGGTCCTGGCCGTGCTCGAGGTGCGGCTGTTCGACATCTGGGGAGGCTCCGGTGCCTGAGTCCGCCGCATCACACGAGTCCACCGCCGCACCGGAGTCCACCACCGCACGCGAGTCCGCCGCTTCCCGGGAACCCGCCGCTTCCCGGGAGCCCACTGCGGCGCCGGAGTCCGCGACCGCGCCGGAGTCCGTCGCCGGCCCCCGCGGCCCGGCGGACAGCACGCCGGAGCCGGCCTCCGGTGCCCGCGCCGGGCGCCTCGGTGAGGGACCCGGCCGGCTGCTGGTGCTGCTCTACGGCGTCTTCACGGTGGGAGCCACGTCCCGTTCCGTGGTCCAGATGCTCATGAAGTTCGACGAGGCGCCGCTGGCGTACGTGCTCTCGGCCGTCGCCGCGCTCGTCTACGCGTTCATCCTGATCTCACTGGTCCGGGGCGGTGAGCGGGCCCGCCGGCTGGCGATGGTGTGCTGTGCCGCCGAGCTGATCGGCGTCCTCACCGTGGGCACCTGGACCCTGGCCGAGCCGTCCGCCTTCCCGGACGCCACCGTCTGGTCCGACTACGGCATGGGCTATCTCTTCCTGCCGCTCGTGCTGCCGGTGACCGGACTGCTCTGGCTGCGCCGGGCCCGCCGGGCGTGACCGCCCGACGGGCCCGGGCCGCAGGAACGCTCAGGCGCTGGCGACGAAGTCCGGCACCACGTCCTTCTCCGGGGTGACCGTCTTCTCCAGGGTGACCATGCTCAGCTTCCGGGAGATCTGCTCGGTGGAGACGGGCGCGTAGCCGCAGCGGCGGTAGAGCCGCAGATTCCCCTCGCTGCGGTGGCCGGTGAGGAGCCGGTACCGCTTGGCCTCCAGCTCCCCGGACAGCCGCTGCTCGATCGCCCGGAGCAGCCGCCCGCCCAGACCGTGGCGCTGCATCCGCGGATGCACGATCAGATGGGCGATGCCCGCCGTGCCGTCCCCGTCGACGGTGCCGCGCACCGAGCCGACGACCTCCTCGCCGAGCCGGGCCACGAGCACGCAGCCCCGGCCCAGTTCGGCGCGCAGGGCGTCCAGGGACTGGGTCAGGGGTTCGAGGGTGTAATCGCCGTAGAGTGCCGCCTCGCTCTGGTAGCAGAGGTACTGGAGCTTGAGAATCTGCTCGGCGTCGTGCTCGGTCGCCGCAGAGATGGTCACGCTCATGCCCATGTGCGCATGCCTCCCCTAGTCGGTCCGTCCGGGCGCGATGAGGGTGGTTGGCCGCGCCCGGGCCGTGGGCCCTTCCGTGGAGCCGCCGTGGGGTGCACGCCGCCTCCGTGGCGCCGGTCGGCTAACGCTCCTTTCCCCGAAGTTCGGGAGCCGCAACCTCCGCCAGGAGCATTCTGCGCAAACATCCAAGGCAACGGGAACGCGCCGGCCCCAAACTCCCTTGTGAGATACCCAACTCACCTGCGACTTCGCGGTACGTGGGGTCTTTCGGCGACAACATCGCAGTCAGCAACCCTGGGCAGCGCCCGGGCAGCCGGGCCACGGCCGTCCGCACCGCCCGGCATGTCTCGGCCACCAGCACCCGGTCCTCGACCCCGGGGGACGGGTCCGCCGCCCGGTCCACGGCGGGCCCGCCGGTGCCGGCGGGCCGGTGTCCGGCGGGGGCGGCCGGCCCGTACGGCACCTCGTACAGCGCCCCTCGCCGGGCGCGCCGCACCTCGGTGCGCACGGCGGCCCGCAGCCAGGCCGCCGGAGCGGCGGGCGGACCGGCCTCGCGGCTGCGCTCCAGCAGCCGCAGCCAGACGCTCTGTTCGAGATCCGCCGGCTCGACTCCGGTGCCGTACGCCTCGGCCGCGGCCTCGGCGGCGAGCAGCGGGCGCAGGGCGGTGAGCAGATCGCTGGATGTCATACCGGGCGGGACATCCGGGGCGTGCGCGCCGGTTTCACCGCGCGGCCCGGCTCACCCGTCCGTGTCAGGGCCGGCGTCGTACGCGGGGGCTTCCGGGCACGGTCGCGTTCCGGCGGGGGCGGGCCGTTCCGGGAGAAGCCGGAGGAGGCACACCGCCACCGGGCACCCGGGACCGTGCGGTCCGCGGGCGCCCGGTGGCGGTGGTGTCCGGCGTCGAGCGATGGGTGTCCGGCGTCGGCCGGTGACGTCCGGCGCGGGCGGGTGACACCCGGCAGCGTGCCGGGAGCCGGGAGCCGGGGGCGCCGCCGGCCCGGTGTCCGACAGCGCCCCGCGGTGCCCTGCCCTGCCCTTAGGCGTGCCCCTCCGCCGGTACCGCCCTCGGGTCAGTTCTTGCCGAGGAAGGCCTCCCGGGCGAGCAGCGCCGTGTCGCAGTTGTCGGAGAAGATGCCGTCGATACCGGTCTCGAAGTACCGCTTGAACGCCCCGAACGCGTCACCGTAGGCGTTCGGGTCCGTGCCGCGCCGGAAGTCGGCGGGCAGGAAGCTGTTCTCGTTGCGCATGGTGTACGGGTGCAGCAGCAGCCCGGCCGCGTGCGCGTCCTTGACCAGCGTCGTCTCCGTGCCGAGGTTGCCCTTGGCGTCCTGAGGAATGATCAGGTTCAGCCAGGGGCCGATGCCGTCGGTGAAGCCGGCCATCCACTTCAGGCCCTCGGGCTTGACCAGGTCGGCGACGGTGCGGGGGTCGCCCGCCTCGACGAAGTCGTACGGCCGGGTGTCCGCGGCGTCCAGCAGCACGATGCTCGGGGTGGACACCAGCTTGCGCAGCCGCTGGATGCTGCTCGGCTCGAAGGACTGCAGGAAGGTCGGCGAGTCCTTGCGGTGCCGCCCGTGCGCCCGGAGCAGCTTGGCGAGCCGCTCCTCCAGGCCGAGGCCCAGCTTCCGGAAGTAGGTGGGGTGCTTGGTCTCGACGTAGAGCCACACCGGCCGGCCGCGGCGCCGCCCCTGCTCGTCGGCCCAGCGGAGGACCTCCTGGAAGGTCGGCACGGCCCAGCGCCCGTCGTAGAGGGTGTTGTGCTGGCGCGTCTTGGGGATGCGCTCCTTGGCGCGCAGGGTCTTCAGCTCGGCGAGGGTGAAGTCCTCGGTGAACCACCCGGTGAGGCTCTTGCCGTCGACCTTCTTGGTCGTCTTGCGCGAGGCGAACTCGGGGTGGTCGGCGACATCCGTGGTGGCGGTGATGTCGTTCTCGTGCCGGCAGACGAGGTGCCCGTCCTTGGTGGGCACCAGGTCCTGCTCGATGATGTCCGCCCCCAGGTCCAGCGCGAGCTGGTACGAGCCGAGGGTGTGCTCCGGACGGTAGCCGCTGGCGCCCCGGTGGCCGATGACCGTGGGCACCGGGAGACCGCGGACGCCGCGGTCCGACGTCCGTCCGTCGGCCGCGGCGGTCCCGGCTCCGCCGAGAACGGCCGCTCCCGCGCCGAGGGCCGCGACCCCCAGGAGGGCGCGGCGCCCCGGCTGCATCTCCTGCTGCATGAGCACTCCTCGATGTGATCGGCTGCGATCAAGTCCTTACGAAAAAACTTCGGATGATCGTATGCGGCACCGCACTTCGCAGGGGAGTCACCCCGCAGAACGCAGGAGTAACAGACGTCAACAACACGTATCAGTCGGGTGAACCCGACGTGCGATCGTGGTTGACCCGCGAGTATCGTCCTCACCTGCGCACTCGTACGGTGGACTGGTTCCCCGTGGGTGCACCAGCCGACCACCACGACCGGAGGGCCCGTTGTCCCGCATCATGCTCAAGGCGTTTCTCGGATTGCTCATGCGCGTCCTGTTCCGCCCGAAGGTCGAGGGCATGGAGCACATCCCGGAGTCGGGTCCGGTGATCCTCGCCGGCAACCACGTCACCTTCATCGACTCCATGTTCCTGGCCCTCACCGTGAAGCGGCAGGTCTTCTTCATCGGCAAGGACGAGTACGTCACGGGCAAGGGCATCAAGGGCCGGCTGATGGCGTGGTTCTTCACCACCTCCGGCATGATCCCGGTCGACCGGGACGGCGGGCACGGCGGTGTCGCGGCACTGATGACCGGCCGCCGGGTGCTGGAGGAGGGCAAGGTCTTCGGCATCTACCCGGAGGGCACCCGCTCCCCCGACGGCCGCCTGTACCGCGGCCGGACGGGCGTCTCCCGGCTGGCGCTGATGACCGGTGCCCCGGTGGTCCCGTTCGCGATGATCGGCATGGACAAGGTGCAGCCCGGCGGCAAGGGCCTGCCCCGGATCAGCCCGGTGACCGTCCGCTTCGGCGAGCCGCTGGACTTCTCCCGCTACGACGGCATGGACCGCGACCGCTATGTGCTGCGGGCGGTGACCGACGAGGTGATGAGCGAGGTCATGCGGCTGTCGGGCCAGGAGTACGTGGACATCTACGCCACCAAGGCGAAGGCGGCGTAGCTTCCGCGCGGCGGCCGGAGCGCCGACGGCCCGTCAGGGCCCGCCCCGTGCTCCCCGCCACGGTCCTGCTGATACCTCACGAGGCCCCCGCCCGAGGCGGGGGCCTCGTCGTATACCGGCCCGCTCGTGTACCCGCCCGCTCGTGTACCGGCCCGCTCGTGTACCGGCCCTCGTCGCACACCGGACCGGGCCCGCACCTCGCCGCCCGGCGCACCGGGGGAACGCGGTGTCCCGCAGACGGCCGGGCCCCTGGCCGGTCGCTACTCCTCGGCGCCCTTGCGGGTGCCGGCGATGCGCTGCGCGTAGTGCTGCACGATCTGGGTCTCCGCGTCCTGCAGATACGCGGCCAGCAGCTGCTCCGCCTTGACCGGGTTGCCGGTGCGGAGGGCACCGAGGATCTGCCGGTTGCGTGCCAGGTACGGCTCGTGGAAGCTGCGCTGGTTGTCCATCATGTGGAAGACCAGGCGCAGTTCGGCCAGGATGCCCTGCATCAGCTCGTCGGTGCGCGGGCTGTTGGCGAGGGCCACCAGGTCGCGGTGGAAGTGGATGTTGGCGGTGCCCAGGTCGAGCCAGGAACCCGCCTCGGCGGCGCGCTCCCCCTCGTGGACGGCGGCCTCGGCCGGCTTGAGCTGGTACGGCGGGGCGCCCAGGTTCCGGATCACCGCGCACTCCACGAGCGTGCGCACCCGGAAGATGTCGACGACTTCCTTGACCGCCGGGATCCGGACGAAGACACCCCGGTTGAGTTCATGGGTGAGCAGCCGCTCGTGGGTGAGCAGCCGGAACGCCTCGCGGAGGGTGTTGCGGGAGATGCCGAGGGCTCCGCCGATGGCCTCCTCGGAGAGCTTGCTGCCCGGTGGCAGAAAACCTTCGGCGATCCGCGTCCGCAGGATGTCCGCCACGCGTTCGGCGGTGCTGGTGCGGCCCAGCAGGGCACGGTCACCGGCGAGCGCCGCCGGATCGACCTCGGTTCCCACGGTCTGTTCCTCTCGGAGAGGGCCCATTCGTCACCGGTGCGGTCCATACCGCTCCGCTGCGCATTCTAGGTGGCCCGAGTGAGAACAAGGCAACAGACTTCTTGTCGGATCGTTCAACGATAACTAGCATGAGAAGCGGCTGCCGGCCCCGGCGGCATCCCCACGTCGCGCCCGGCCCGGGCCGGTGCCCCGCGAGCCGGTGCGGCCCGGCGGACGGGCCGGACCGGGCCCACCTCGGACCGCACCGCTGGCCGGCGGCGGTACCCCGGGCAGCAGCCGTGTCCTTCCGAGAGGACGTGCCCTTCCGAGAGGAGAGGAACGCGATGACCGCCACCGCCGCCCCCGGAGCACTCACGCCGGAACGGGCCCGCGCCCTCTTCCGGGACGGCACGGCCGCGCCCACCACGGGCTGGTCGGCCGGGTACACGCAGGTCAACCTGGTCTCCCTCCCCCAGGACTGGGCGTACGAGTTCCTGCTGTTCTGCCAGCGCAACCCCACCGCCTGCCCGGTCCTCGACGTCACGGACCCGGGAGGCCACTCCACGCCGCTCGCGCCCGGGGCCGACCTCCGCACCGATCTGCCGCGCTACCGCGTCTGGGAGCACGGCGAACTCGTCGACGAGCCGGACCGGGTCGTGGGCCGGTGGCGGCCGGACCTGGTCACCTTCCTCATCGGGTGCAGCTTCACCTTCGAGTCGGCGCTGGCCGAGGCAGGGGTGCCGCTACGCCATGTGGAGCAGGGGCGGAACGTCCCGATGTTCCGGACCACGGTGGAGTGCCGTCCGGCGGGGCGGCTGCGCGGGCCGATGGTGGTCAGCATGCGGCCGGTGCCCGCGGACCTGGTGGACACCGCGGTCCGCGCGACCGCGCTGATGCCGGGGGTGCACGGCGCCCCGGTGCACACCGGCGACCCGGCGGCCCTGGGCATCGACGCCCTGGACCGGCCGCACTTCGGCGACCCGGTCGCCCCCGCGCCGGGCGACGTCCCGGTCTTCTGGGGCTGCGGGGTCACTCCGCAGGCCGTACTGATGGCCTCCCGCCCGCCGTTCGCCATCACCCACGCACCCGGGTACATGTTCATCACCGACGCACGGGACACGGACTACCGCATAGCGTGACCGGTCGTGAGGACCGGTCCGAGACCATCGGGAGAACGAAAAGCGATGCCAGGCACAGTCGTCGACCTCAATGCCGACCTGGGTGAGAACTTCGGACGGTGGACCCTCACCGACGACGCGGCCCTGTTGTCGATCGTCAGCAGCGCCAATGTCGCCACCGGATTCCACGCGGGCGACCCCAGCACCATCCGACGGGTCTGCGATCTCGCCGCGGAGCGCGGCGTACGCATCGGGGCCCAGGTCTCCTACCGGGACCTGGCCGGGTTCGGACGGCGGGCGATGGACGTGCCGCCGGACGAACTCGCCGACGAGATCACCTACCAGATCGGCGCCCTCCAGGTGTTCGCCCGGGCCGCCGGTGCGGACGTCGCCTACGTCAAGCCGCACGGCGCGCTGTACAACCGGGTCGTCACCGACCGGGAGCAGGCAGCCGCGGTCGTCGCGGGGATGCGGCACGCCGATCCGACGCTGCCGGTGCTGGGCCTTCCCGGCTCCGCCCTGCACGCCGCCGCGGAGGAGGCGGGCCTGCGGACCTTCGCCGAGGCGTTCGTCGACCGGGCCTACACCGCCGAGGGCACCCTGGTGCACCGGCGGCAGCCGGGGGCCGTCGTCACCGATCCGGACCGGATCACCGCGACGGCTCTCTCCCTGGCCCTCGACGGGAGGACGAGCACCCTCGACGGGGCCCATGTCGCGGTCCGGGCCCGGTCCCTGTGCCTGCACGGGGACACGCCCGGAGCCGTCGCCCTCGCCCGCCGGGTGCGGCAGGCGCTGGAGGAGGCCCAGGTCAGGGTGGAGGCCTTCGTATGAGGGTGATCCCGATCGGGGAGGACTCGCTGCTGGTCGACCTCGACGGCGCGGAACAGGCGCAGGCGCTGTACGCGGAGCTCCGGCGGCGCGGCGCGGAGGGAGAGCTGACCGGCGTCCGGGAGATCGTGCCCGCCGCGCAGACGGTGCTGCTCCGCGGCGTCGACGCCCCGGACGGGCTCGCGGCCGAGCTCCCGAGGTGGCACGTACCGCCGCTGACCCTGGACGACGGCCCGCTGGTGGAGATCCCCGTGCGCTACGACGGCGCGGACCTCGCCATCGTCGCCGCGCTGTGGGGGGTGGCGCCGGAGGAGGTGCCGGAGGTGCACGCGCGCCATGAACACCGGGTCGCCTTCTGCGGGTTCGCGCCGGGCTTCGGCTACATGACCGGGCTGCCCGAGGAGTACCACGTACCCCGGCGGGACACCCCGCGCACCTCCGTCCCCGCCGGGTCCGTCGCCCTCGCCGGGCCGTACACCAGCGTCTATCCCAGCTCCTCCCCCGGCGGCTGGCAGTTGATCGGCACCACCCGGCTCCGGCTGTGGGACGTGAACCGTGATCCGGCGGCGCTGCTGACACCCGGTACCCGGGTACGGTTCGTCCCGGAGGACCCGGCCCGGCCGGGTGCGGGGTCGGCGGCTGCGCGGCAGCCCGCGCGGAATGCGGGGCCGTCATGACGGGGGCCGGACTCGAAGTCCTCCGGGCGGGTGCCCTCACCACCGTCCAGGACCTGGGGCGCTTCGGCCACGCGGCCCTCGGGGTCCCGCGGTCCGGCGCCCTGGACCAGCCCGCGCACCGGCTCGCCAACCGGCTGGTCGGCAACGCCGCCGGGGCGGCGACCCTGGAGACGACCATGACCGGGGTCGCCCTGCGCACCAGCCGTCCCGTCATGGCCGCCGTGACCGGGGCTCCGGCCCCGGTACGGGTCGACGGCCGGCCGGTGCCCTGGGCGGCTCCGGTGCGGCTGCCCGCCGGAGCGGTGCTGGAGGTCGGCGCCGCGTCGGCGGGACTGCGCAGCTATGTGGCGGTCAGCGGCGGCATCGCGGTGGAACCGGTGCTGGGCAGCAGGTCCACCGATCTGCTCTCCGGTGTCGGTCCGCAGCCGCTCGCGGACGGGGACACCCTGCCCCTGGGCGGGCCGTTCGGGCATCCCGCCCCCGCCGACATCGCCCTGTGGCAGGCGCCGCCGCGGGAACTGGTGCTGCCGGTCCTGCCGGGGCCGCGCGACGACTGGTTCACCCCGGCCGCGTGGCGCACCTTCACCTCGGCGCGCTTCGCCGTCTCCTCGCGCAGCAACCGGATCGGGCTGCGCACCGAGGGGCCCGCGCTGGAAAGGGCGCGGCCCGGCGAACTCCCCAGCGAGGGCATGGTGCTGGGGGCCGTACAGGTGCCGCCCGACGGCAAGCCCGTGGTCTTTCTGGCCGATTGCCCGACGACCGGCGGCTATCCGGTCATCGGGGTGGTTCCCGAGGCGCATCTCGCCGCGGCAGCCCAGGCCGTACCGGGGCTGCCGGTGCGCTTCGTGACGGCGGCACGGCGCCCGCTGTCGGCCGCGGCCCGTCCGGCGCCCGCGGCAGCGGGGCGGGGCTGAGGGTCTGGGCCGACGGGACCGAAACGAGGCGAACAGACATCATGAGGCCCGGTGGGCCGCGGCGGGGACCGCGGCCCACCGGGCCGTCGGCCTTCTCCGGTGCCGCACCGGCTCCCCGGCTCGGCACGGGATTTCGGCTCACGCCGTCACGGGCCGTGGCACACGCGTCGCGGGCCTTCCGTGACGGAAGGCCCGCGACGTGCCGGCGGGGGAGGCGCCGGCCTTGGTGAGGAGTCCGAGCGGCCGCTCCGGCTCCTATGCCTCGAGTTCCTGGCCCCGGGTCTCGGGGAGGCCCAACAGGGCCACCAGCGCGATCACATAGCCGATCGCTCCGTAGACCAGGGCACTGCCCACCCCCGCGCTGCCCGCGGAGAATCCGACGGCCGTGGGGAAGAACGCGCCGACCGCGCGGCCCACGTTGTAGGTGAAGCTCTGCCCGGTGCCGCGGACCGTGCCGGGGTACAGCTCGGCGAGGAAGGAGCCGAAACCGGAGAAGATGGCCGACGAGCAGAAGCCGAGCGGGAACCCGAGGAACAGCAGCAGGGTGTTGGAGCCCGCGGGGATGTTGATGTAGGCCATCAGCAGACCCGCGCTGAGGACCGCGAAGAGCGCGAAGGACTTCTTGCGCCCCAGGAAGTCGGTGACGTACCCGCCGGTCAGATAGCCGCAGAACGCGCCGGTGATGAGCAGGAAGAGATAGCCGCCGGTGCCGACGACGGTGAGGCCCCGCTCGGCCTTGAGGTAGGTCGGCAGCCAGGTGGCGATGGTGTAGTACCCGCCCTGGACGCCGGTGGCGAGGAGCGACGCGAAGAACGTCTTGCGGGCCAGGTCGCCCTGGAAGATCGCCGACAGCGGGAGCCGGGTCTCCTCCTTGGCCAGGCGCTCGGCCACCGCGGGGGCGTCCTTGACGTTGCGGCGCAGGTAGAGCAGCAGCAGGGCCGGCAGCGCACCGGTGAAGAACATGACCCGCCAGGCGAGATCGGGCGCGACGGTGTCCATCACCACCGTCGACACGACGACGGCGAGACCCCAGCCGACCGCCCAGGAGCTCTGGATGAAGGCCAGTACCCTGCCCCGGTAGCGCGCTCGGGCGTACTCGGCCACCAGGACCGCGCCGGCCGCCCACTCACCGCCGAAGCCGAGGCCCTGGAAGGCCCGGCAGGCCAGCAGCATCGGGTAGTTGACCGCGAAGCCGCACAGCACGGTGAAGACCGCGTAGGTGCCCACCGTGATCATCAGCGTCCGGACCCGGCCGACCCGGTCGATCAGGACCCCGGCGAGGATGCCGCCGAACGCGGACACCAGCAGGGTGACCGTGGTCAGCAGGCCCGTCTGCGCCTGGGTGAGGCCGAAGTAGGCCGCGATGGCGACCATGCTCAGCGGCAGCACCTGGAAGTCGTAGGAGTCCAGGGCGAATCCGCCGAAGGCCCCCTTGAAGGCGCGTCGGCCCTGGGGCGTGAAGGACCGGTACCACCCGAGGCGGCCGGTCACCTCGTCGGCGACGGGCGGGGAGCTGGTGGGTGTGGCTGTCACAGGGCACCTCACAGGGGAAGGACGGCAGTCCAGGACGGATGCCGCGCCGCGCCGGCGAACGGACGGAGCGGACGCCGTGGCCCCGGCGACGCGAGGCACCGACGGCGGGCCGTCGACATGCATCCTGGCATGAGAGACAACGTAGGTATCGTTGAACGATCCCTCAAGAGTTCGGGAGAGATTTCCTCAGCATCGGTTGTGTCACGACCGCCGCGGCGGCCCGGAGCGGGGACCACCCACCCCTGGGCCGACGCGACGCCGGCCACGGCCGGCAGGGCCTCCGACCTGGGGCGTTACGGGTGCTGTACCAGGGCGGGCGGCACGGCGGGCCACCACACATGCGCAGGCAGGGGCGACGCCTGGAGGGTCATCGGGCACCCTGGGCGGGAGGCAAACGGCCCCGGCCGCCCCTCGACGCATCGAGGGGCGGCCGGGGCCGCACTCCCGTCGTGCGGGGCCCGCGCTCCGGCGCGGACCGCCGGAGGGGACCGCCGGAGTGCCGCGAGCCGGCGGCCGTCGGGCAGGCGCTGGTCCGGTGGCGGCGGACCGGGCCGTCAGCCCTCGGCTCCGGC
This sequence comes from Streptomyces sp. NPDC001922, assembly GCF_042891165.1. Classification (NCBI taxonomy): domain Bacteria; kingdom Bacillati; phylum Actinomycetota; class Actinomycetes; order Kitasatosporales; family Streptomycetaceae; genus Streptomyces; species Streptomyces sp. NPDC001922. The sequence continues at coordinate 107,853 of NZ_JBIASV010000004.1, forward strand.
GGCCGGGGCCGCTTCCGGCTCACGGCCGTCGCCCTCGGGCTCGTCCCGCTCGCCGTCCTCCAGCTTCTGGCCCCGCAGCAGGAACCAGGCCGCCGCGGCAGTCGCCAGGAGCACGAGGGCGCCGAGGCCGGCGGCGATCCGCAGCCCGTCGACGAAGGCCTCCTGCGCCGACGACAGCAGCGCACTCCGCACCCCGCCCGGCAGCCCCGCGGCCACCTCCACGGCACCGCCCAGCGACTCGTGGGCCGTGGCCGACACGGTGTCCGGCACGCCCGCCGGGGTGGTGAAACCGCGGTAGACACCGGTGACCACCGAGCCGAGGAGCGCGATCCCCAGCGCCGCGCCGAGTTCGTACGCCGTCTCGGAGACGGCCGATGCCGCGCCCGCCTGCTCCTTGGGGACGCTGGAGAGAATCACGTCCGCGGTGACGGTGAAGGAGAAGCCCGCACCGATGCCCACCACCAGCAGCGCCGCGCCGAGCATCGGGTAGCCCGCCCGCACGTCCAGCAGGGTCAGCACGGCGAGCGCGATGCCCACCGCGGCGAGCCCGCCCGCGACGACCATCCGCACCGAGAAGCGCCGGGCGAAGGTTCCGGCGACGAGCCCCGCGGACACCGCACCCACCGCGGCGGGCAGTTCGGCGAGCCCGGCCTCCAACGGCCCCCGCATCTGCACGAGCTGGAAGAACTGCGAGAGGAAGAAGACCAGTCCGGAGAGACCCAGGACGGTGAGCAGATCCGCCAGCACCGCGCCGGAGAAGCCCCGGTTCCGGAAGAGCCGCATGTCCAGCAGCGGCGCCCGGAGGGTGAGCTGGCGCCGGGCGAACACCACCAGGGCCAGGACTCCGACGAGCCCCGCGGCCACACCGTCCCAGCGGAGCCCGTGGGCCGCCAGCTCCTTGACGCAGTACACGACGCCGACCATGCCGACGAGGGACAGCGCGACACTGAGCAGGTCCCAGGGGCCGGGGGCGGGGTTCCGCGACTCGGGCAGCAGCTTGGCGCCGACGAGCACCAGGACGGCCATCACCGGAAGGTTGATCAGGAAGACCGACCCCCACCAGAAGTGCTCCAGCAGGAATCCGCCGACCACCGGCCCGACGGCCGCGCCCGCGGACGCCATGGCGCCCCAGATGCCGACGGCGAGGCTGCGCTCCCGGGGGTCCGGGAAGAGGTTGCGGATCAGCGCCAGGGTCGCCGGCATCAGCGTCGCGCCGGCGACGCCCATGAGCCCCCGGGCCACGATCATCATCTCGGGCGAGGTGGCGTACGCGGCCAGCGCCGAGAGCCCGCCGAACGCCACCGCACCGCTCAGCAGCAGCTTCTTGCGCCCGACCCGGTCGCCGAGGCTGCCCATGGAGACCAGGAGTCCGGCGATGACGAAGGAGTAGACGTCCCCGATCCACAGCAACTGGGTGCCGGACGGGCGAAGATCCTCGCTGAGGAACGGCGTGGCCAGACCCAGGACGGTCGCGTCGACCGCCACCAGCAGCACGGCAAGCACCAGGACGGCGAGCGCGATCCAGCGTCCGGGCGCTCCGCCGGATATCGCACCTCCCCCTCGCTTCCGGCCGGTCGTACCCGAGGCCGACAGACGCTCGGCGGTCTCGCTGCTCACTGCTCCACTCTCCGAATCATTCCGCCGAGCAGCAGCTCGGCGACCAGGTAACCGGCGTCCTTGGACGCCACTCTGCCCTCCTGGACGGTCCAGGCCGAGGCGGCGATCAGGGCGTAGAGCGCCTCGGTCAGCCAGGCGGGGGTCAGGTCGATACGGAACAGGCCCTGCTCCTGCCCGCGCCGGAAGAGGGCGCCGACCCGCTCGTCGATCCGGTTCCAGCCCTCGTCCATGAGTTCGGGCTCGAACAGCTGGTTCTCGCTGTAGAGGAAGGCCAGGAATCCGGAGACCGGAACGGCCTCCGCGACGAGCCGGCGCACCGCCTCGACCGGGTCCCCCTCGTCGATCCGGGCCGCCGTCACACAGGCCTCCACCTGCCGCACGCCGAGCCCGCCGAGCGCCTTCACCAGGGCGTCCCGCCCGGCGAAGTGCCGGTGGAGGGTCGCCCGGCTGATGCCGGCGGCCTTGGCGATCTCGTCCATGGAGGCGGTCGCCTTGCGGCTGAGGAGGGCGGCAGCGTCCCGCAGCACCCGTTCACGATCGACTGACATGAGACAACTCTAACCCGTATGAGACATCATTGTCTCACGCGATACGCAGACGACTCCCATGAGGCGGCAGCGTGTAATGACCAACAGGCGGAGAGCTACCGGCGGGACACACTGAGGCCGCAGCCCTCGATGCCGGGCTGCAGGCAGCCTCCTGGATGGCGAGCGGAGGCGCCCGCAGACCCTCAGCCCGCTCGGCGATCGGGCACGAACCGCGGAACCCCTCCGAGCGCCGGACCGCGGGCTTCCGCCCTCAGCCGAGGACGTCGAGCGCAGCAGCAGTGCGTCCGGCCGGTGCGCCCTCGCGGACGAGGCGGCCGGCGCCGGGGGTCAGGTCCACGGCAGCCGGGACCGGTGCCGCCAGTACGCGGCGGGCTCCTCGGCGATCCCGGCGAGCGAGGCGATGTCGCCGTCCTCCAGCCGGAGTTCGGCGGCGGCGAGGTTGGACGCGAGCTGGCCGGGGGCGGCCGCGCCGGACAGGACGGTTCCGGCCCACGGCTCGTGCAGCACTGCCGCCAGCGCCACCGTGTCGCACCCGACGCCCTGCCGCTCGGCGATGCGGGCCACCTCGGGCGGCGCCACCTCGGGTGCGGCCAGCCGGCCGTTGGCCATGGACTCCTTGACGATGACGTGGAGGCCCGCGTCCCGCGCCTCGGCGAGCGCCGCACCGGCCGAGCTCTCCAGCACGTTGTAGGTGGACTGCACGCTGCGGAAGAGCCGTTCGCCGTCCACCATCACCTCCAGGGCCGCACGGATCGCGTCGGCCTGGGCGGGCCCGCTGGTGGAGAGGCCGACCGTGACACCCTCCGCCGCCAGGCCGGCGAGGCGCTCGTGGAGTCCGCGGTCGGTCAGGGCCGGGCTCTCCGGGGTGACGGAGTGGATCTGGTACACGTCGAGCCGGTCGCCCAGGACCGCCCGGGTCTCGGCGTACTGGCGGTCGAACGCCGCCGCACTGTGGTCCTTGACCTCGTGCACCTCGGCGTCGGTGCGCCAGTCGGCGGTGTAGGTGTAGCCCCACTTGCTGCCGACCACCACGTCCCGGACGTCGGGGCGGCGGCGCAGCCAGTCGGCTAGGAACTCCTCGGACCGGCCGTAGGAGCGCGCCGCGTCGAGATAGCGCACGCCGCGGGCGTATGCGGCGTCCAGCAGGGCGTGGGTGTGCTCGCGCAGCGCGTCGACCGTGCGTTCCGCCGGAAGGTCGCGGTGGCGCCCGAGGTTGATGTACCCGGGCCGGCCCACGGCGGCGAGGCCGAGTCCGATACGGGCCGTCGGCGCGGTCTCGTCCGCACCTCCGGCACGGCGGGCGAATGCCATTCCGGCTCCCTGACGTGCTGTCCGACGGTGGGTTCGCCCGTCACCGTAGCCGATGACGGCGCCCTGCCCCGCAGGTGGCGGGCGGTTCCGCGGGCTGCGGCAGAAACGGGCAACCGAGTCGTGCGGGCCCGAGCGGCGCCGGACTTCCCCGGGTGCGTGATGTCCCGGAAGGTCACACTGCACCCCGGAGCGCTCCCATTAATCATGTGTGGTAAGCGTTCGCCCCATGAGACGCTGGCGGCCGGTTCACCGCGGAACGGCGTGGAGCGTCCACCGGAGCCGGTGGCACGGTGCCGACGGCCACTCGGCTCCCGTGGCTCGGGAGTTCGGAGCTCGACGTCGATGAACCCCCGTGTCGACGAGGGCGACGTCCGGCAGGAGAAAGGGCTTTCCGTTGCCATTCCGATGCACGCGCCATTGCCGGACCGAATTCGATCGCGCGACACACCGATTTCCCGAAGTACTGCGCACCACCGCCGGAAAGGCTCTCGGTCATTTCGATTCACGCCGTGCGCAGGGCCGTCACGCGACATGTCCGGGACCCTCGGGTGAGAAATGGAGAAGCCTCCCGGAGGCCCTCGGTCCCGGGCCGTCCAGGAGGCTTCCTTTCCCCCTCGCCAAGTGGCTTGTCGCGAAAAGCCGCCCGCCCCGTCGGTGAGCCGGCAGCCCTGCGGCGCCTCACGTCGTCAGTACCGGCCCGGCGAGCAGCCGACCGCCCTGCAGAGCCATGGCCTGCACCGATGCCCCGGCGAGCGCGGCGAACGACGCGTGGTGGTCATCGCCCGCCGCCGCGGCCGCCGGCAACAGCGCACGTGCCGCCGCACCCCCGGTCAGTCCGCCGCCCAGCAGCCGCGCAACGGCCGTACGACCGAAAAGCCTTTCCATGACTCCCCCTTCGACAATTCCCTGAACAGTGGCCGTGTATCCCGTCCTCATTGCTGTCTCCCCCCCATACATGACGGCTCCGGCGACGGACGCACTTCTCCCTCGTCCGCACCGGGCACGGGCCTTGATATTCCGCCCGTGGCGCTGCCGTGCTCAACTGGTATTCACTCTAAGGGGAGGCACTGACAATGAGCCCCCCAATTCCGCGCGGAGCGGGCTCGGAGGGCTGTACATGCGGGCGGCCGGGCGGGGACATGCCCGGAATGGGAAGGGGGCGCGAGCAGCGCCGCTGCGGTCCGCCCGGAGCATTCGGCGGCCCGGACGGAGGCGGGCCGCCCACGCCGAGCAGGCCTCTGACCAGGCAATTCCGCGCGGAGCAACGGTCCATGGGGGTACGGCGGCCCCCGGCCCCCCGCCTCGGAGCGAAGCCCTCCGGGGCAGGGCCCGGAAGTGCCGTACGGACGCGCGTAACAGAACAGGAACAGAAGAGAACGGACAGGCGGGAACACGAGGAGCCGGCCCGGCGGGAGACGTACGGGAGGGTGCCGCGCAGCGGTGTGCGGTCCCGGCCGGTGGACGGAACGGGCCCCGTTCCGGGCGGTCGTATCGCTCGGAACGGGGCCCTGCGGCCGTCGCCGGCCGCGTGGCGCGGCCGGTCAGCCCTTGGCCGCGGCCCACTCCTGCTGCCGGGTCAGATCGGCCTTGACCTCGGCGAGTTGTGCGGCCACCGCCGACGGCGCCGTGCCGCCGCGGCCGCTGCGCGCGGCGAGCGCGCCCGGCACATTGAGCACCGTGCGGACCTCGGGCGTCAGGTGCGGGGAGATCCCGGCGAACTGCTCGTCCGTCAGCTGGTCGAGCTCGATGCCGTGCGCCTCGCACTCCTTGACGCACTCCCCCGCGACCTCGTGCGCCACCCGGAACGGAACGCCCTGCCGGACCAGCCACTCGGCGATGTCCGTGGCGAGGGAGAAGCCCGCGGGCGCCAGCTCCTCCATGCGCTCGCGGTTGACGGTGAGCGTCGCCATCATGCCGGTGAACGCGGGGAGCAGCACCTCGAGGGTGTCGCAGGAGTCGAAGACCGGCTCCTTGTCCTCCTGGAGGTCGCGGTTGTACGCGAGCGGCAGCGCCTTGAGGGTGGCCAGCAGACCGGTGAGGTTGCCGATCAGGCGGCCGGACTTGCCGCGCGCCAGCTCCGCGATGTCCGGGTTCTTCTTCTGCGGCATGATCGACGACCCGGTGGAGAAGGCGTCGTGGAGGGTGACGAAGGAGAACTCCTTCGTGTTCCAGATGATGATCTCCTCGGCGATCTTCGAGAGATCGATGCCGATCATGGCGGTGATGAAGGCGAACTCGGCGACGAAGTCCCGGGACGCGGTGCCGTCGATGGAGTTGCCGGCGGAGCCGCGCTCGAAGCCCAGGTCGGCGGCGACGGCCTCCGGGTCGAGACCGAGCGAGGACCCCGCGAGCGCACCCGAACCGTAGGGCGACACGGCCGTGCGCTCGTCCCACTGCCGCAGCCGTTCGGCGTCCCGGCCCAGCGCCTGGACGTGCGCGAGGACGTGGTGGGCGAAGAGCACCGGCTGGGCGTGCTGGAGGTGCGTGCGGCCGGGCATGGCGACGTCCGGGTGGGCCTCGGCCAGGCCGATCAGCGCCCCCTGGAGATCGGCGATCAGGCCGCCGATGATCCGGGCGTGGTCGCGGAGGTACATCCGGAAGAGGGTCGCGACCTGGTCGTTGCGGGAGCGGCCGGCGCGGAGCTTGCCGCCGAGGTCGGGGCCGAGCCGCTCCAGCAGGCCGCGCTCCAGGGCGGTGTGCACGTCCTCGTCGGCGATGGTGCCGGTGAACGAGCCGTCGGCGACATCGGCTTCGAGCCGGTCGAGACCGGCGAGCATGCGCTCCAGCTCGTCGGCGGTCAGCAGCCCGGCCTGGTGCAGCACCCGGGCGTGCGCCCGCGACCCGGCGATGTCGTACGGGGCGAGCCGCCAGTCGAAGTGGACGGACGCCGACAGCTTGGCCAGGGCCTCGGCGGGTCCGTCGGCGAACCGGCCGCCCCAGAGCCGGACGTCACCGGACGCCTTCTCCTGCGACTCCTGCGACTGCGCGCCGTTGCTCAACTCTCTGCTCCTCGTGGCTGGGATAGACGCCCGCCTCCCCACCGGGGGCGGGGAGGCGGGCGGTGGTACGGACGTTACCGCGGGGCGGCGTGGATCCCCGTCAGGCCAGGTCGCGCTTGGCGGCGATCTTCGAGGAGAGGCCGAAGATGTCGATGAAGCCCTGCGCCTTGGACTGGTCGAAGGTGTCGCCCGAGTCGTAGGTGGCCAGGTTGAAGTCGTACAGCGACTCCTCGGAGCGCCGGCCGGTGACGACGGCCCGGCCGCCGTGCAGGGTCATCCGGATCTCGCCCGACACATGGGCGTTGGCCTCGGCGATGAACCCGTCCAGCGCGCGCTTCAGCGGCGAGAACCACAGGCCGTCGTAGACGAGCTCGCTCCACCGCTGCTCGACCTGCCGCTTGTAACGGGCCAGCTCGCGCTCGACGGTGACGTTCTCCAGCTCCTGGTGGGCGGTGATCAGCGCGATCGCGCCCGGGGCCTCGTAGATCTCCCGGGACTTGATGCCCACGAGCCGGTCCTCGACCATGTCGATCCGGCCGATGCCCTGGGCGCCCGCCCGCTCGTTGAGCTGCTGGATCGCCTGGAGGACGGTGACCGGCTTGCCGTCGATGGCGACCGGGACACCCGCCTGGAAGGTGATGATCACCTCGTCGGCCTCGCGGGGCGTGGCCGGGTTCTGGGTGTACTCGTAGACGTCCTCGATCGGCGCGTTCCAGATGTCCTCCAGGAAGCCCGTCTCGACGGCGCGCCCGAAGACGTTCTGGTCGATGGAGTACGGGGACTTCTTGGTGGTGGCGATCGGAAGGTTCTTCTGCTCGCAGAAGGCGATGGCCTTGTCCCGGGTCATCGCGTAGTCCCGGACCGGGGCGATGCACTTCAGGTCGGGCGCGAGGGAGGAGATGCCGGCCTCGAACCGCACCTGGTCGTTGCCCTTGCCGGTGCAGCCGTGCGCCACGATCGAGGCGTTGTGCTTGTGCGCGGCGGCGACGAGGTGCTTGACGATGGTCGGCCGGGAGAGGGCCGAGACCAGCGGGTAGCGGTCCATGTACAGGGCGTTGGCCTTGATCGCCGGGAGGCAGTACTCGTCGGCGAACTCGTCCTTGGCGTCGGCGACCTCGGCCTCCACGGCACCGCAGGCGAGCGCGCGCTTGCGGATGACGTCCAGGTCCTCGCCGCCCTGGCCGACGTCCACGGCAACGGCGATGACCTCGGCGCCCGTCTCCTCGGCGATCCAGCCGATGGCGACGGAGGTGTCCAGGCCGCCCGAGTAGGCGAGTACGACGCGCTCGGTCACGGGTTTCTCCTTACGGTGCAAACGCTGATGGGTATAAGTATGCAGCCCTCTGCATGATTCGTCAATGTCGGCCCGCGCGGAGTCGTACCGTCCGGTCGGCCCGCCCCGCGGACGCCCCGCCGGACCCGTTCCCGGCCCGCCGTCGGGCCCGCCGGCCACCCGTAACCGGAACCGAATGAGCAACCCGGCCCGGAGTTGCGTACCAGTGGGCGAGCCCCGGCGCCTCGTAACCGTCCCGGGGCGATCCGGGAGGGCGGCACCGTGGCAACGATGCAGATGATTCAGGAGGGCGGCAGGGCCGCCAGACGACGGGCGGAAGCGCGGATGCGGCCACGCCGCTCCCCCGCCACACCCCTATTGGTCGTGCTGTGGGCCGGGGTGGCGGGCGTGGTGGCGCTCTGGTGGCAGGGCACCACCGCCGTGACGGCCACCGCCGACTGGCTCACCGGGGCGGGGCGGATCACCGGGCTGCTGGCGGGCTACTCCACCGCCGTGGTGATCGCCCTGATGGCCCGGGTGCCGGCGCTGGAGCGACGTGTCGGCTCCGACCGGGTGGCCCGCTGGCACGCGATGGCGGGCCGCTACACGGTGTTCCTGGTCCTCGCCCACTTCCTGCTGATCCTGGGCGGCTACGCCGTCGAGGCGGGCACCGGCCTGGTGGAACAGACCGTCACCGTGGTCCTGGAGTACCCCGACATGATCGAGGCCACGATCGGGACGGTCCTGCTGCTGGTCATCGGCGGTGTCTCGGCCGCCGCCGTCCGCCGGCGGCTGCGCTACGAGACCTGGTACTACCTGCACCTGCTGACCTACGCCGCGGTCTACCTGGCCTTCTGGCACCAGCTGTCCACCGGCTCCGAGTTCGCCGCCGTCCCCGCCGCGCAGACCGCCTGGTACGCGCTGTACGGCACGGTCACCGCGCTGGTGCTGTGGTATCGGGTCCTCGCCCCCGTCCGGCTCAACCTCCGGCACCGGCTGCGGGTGGAGTCCACCGTCCAGGAGGCGCCGGGGGTCACCTCGGTCATCATCCGCGGCGAACGGCTGGACAGACTCGACGCGCAGGCCGGGCAGTTCTTCCGCTGGCGCTTCCTCGCCCGCGAGCTGCGCTGGACCTCCAACCCGTACTCGCTGTCCGCACCGCCCGCCTCCGGCCTGCTGCGGATCACCGTCAAGGAGGCCGGGGACCACAGCGCGGCCCTGGCCGGCCTGAGCCCGGGCACCCGGGTGTGGGCGGAGGGCCCGTACGGAGCGCTCACGGCGGCCCGCCGGCAGCGCGGCCGGGGCACCAAGGTCCTGCTGATCGCCGGCGGCGCCGGGATCACCCCGCTGCGGGCGCTCTTCGAGACGATCCCCGCGGGCCCCGGCGACCTGACCCTGCTCTACCGGGCGCGCAGCCAGGAGGACCTGGCGCTGTGGGGCGAGCTCCAGGCCATCGCCCGGACGCGCAAGGCGCGGCTGCTGTACGCCGTCAACGGCCCGGACGGCGAACGGCCGGAGATCAGCGCCGAGTCCCTGAGCCGCGTGCTGCCCGACATCGAACGGCACGACGTCTACCTGTGCGGACCTCCCGGCCTGGCCGAGGAGTCCTATGCGGCACTGCGCGAGGCCGGAGTCCCGGCCCGGCGAATCCACCACGAGTCCTTCGAATTGTGAGCCCATGAGAACGCACCCGATCCGCCGCATTCTGCTGACCAGTGCGGCCACCGTGTCCGGCGTCGTCCTGCTGCTGGCCCTCAAGGCCCCCGGCCTGCCGGGGGCCTCCGCGGAGGCGGGAGCTCCCGCCGCGCAGGCGAGCGCCCCGGCGCAGCCCGGGAACGCCGGGGGCCAGGAAGCCGGGCAGGCCCCGCCGTCGTCCGGAGGGGAGAGCGGCGCCCGGACGGTCACCGGGAAGGCCGTGCGCACCGACTACGGGCCGGTCCAGGTCCGGATCTCCCTCTCGGGCGGCCGGATCACCGCGGCGACCGCCGCGCAGGCCCCGTCGTCCAGCCCGAAGTCGAAACAGATCACCGCCAAGGCGGTGCCCCGGCTCGGTGAGGAGGCCGTGGCGGCGCAGAGCGCGGAGATCGACGCCGTCTCCGGCGCCACGTACACCAGCCAGGGCTACCGGGAATCCCTGCAGAGTGCCCTGGACGAGGCCCGATGACCGACCTCCGGCGCGTGCGCCGGGTCGAACACGCCATGGGGACGGTCTTCTCCTTCGACATCCGCGGGGAGGGCGCGGCCCAGGCCGAGGCGGCGGTGGAGGCGGCGGCTCGCTGGCTGCACCGGGTGGACGAGCTCTTCTCCACCTACCGGCCGGAGAGCGAGCTGAGCCGGCTGTCCCGGGGCGAGCTGACCCAGGCCGAGTGCGATCCGCTGATCGCGGAGGTGCTGTCGCTCTGCGAGTCCGCGGAGGCGCGCAGCCACGGCTGGTTCAACGCCCGCTACGGGGGCCGCCTGGATCCGACGGGCCTGGTCAAGGGGTGGGCGGTGGAGCGCGCCTCGCTGCTGCTGACCGCGGCCGGGGTCACCGACACCTGCATCAACGGCGGCGGGGACATCCAGTTGAGCGGCCGGCGCGAACCGGGCGGCCCCTGGCGGGTGGGGATCAGCGATCCGCTCCATCCGGGCCGGTTCGTGACCGTGGTGGAGGGCGAGGGCGAGCTCGCGGTGGCCACGTCCGGCACGGCGGAGCGCGGCTGTCACATCCTGGACCCGTACACCGGCTCCCCGCCCCGGCACGGGCTCGTCTCGGTCACGGTGCTCGCCCGCGGACTGACCGCAGCGGACGCCTGGGCGACGGCGGCGTTCGCCTGGGGACCGGGGTCCCGCGAGTGGCTGGAGGAACTGCCGGACGTGGAGGCCTTCGCCGTCACCGCGGACGGCAGCACCTGGTGCACCGCGGGGTTCGGGCAGTTCGCGCCCGTCGCCTGAGGGCCCTGGTCCGGCGGGGCGGCGCGGGGCACGGGGCCGCCGGTCCCACGGTGCGGGCGGGCCGGGCCCCGGGTCCCGTACCCGGAGCCCGTCGGCGGCCGGCGCTCAGCGGGCCTTCTGGGCCAGGCTCAGCAGGTGGTCGGCGAGCGCCTGCCCGCCGTCCGGGTCCCGGCTGATGAGGAGCAGCGTGTCGTCCCCGGCGATGGTGCCGAGGATGACGTGCAGCTCCGCCTGGTCGATCGCCGAGGCGAGGAACTGGGCGGCCCCGGGCGGGGTGCGCAGCACGACGAGGTTGGCGGACGCCTCGGCGGAGATCAGGAGTTCACCGGCGAGCCGGCGCATCCGCTCCTCCTTGGCCGACTCGCCGAGCGGCGCCTGCGGGGTGCGGAAGCCGCCCTCGCTCGGCACGGCGTAGATCAGCTCGCCGCCGGTGTTGCGGATCTTCACGGCGCCGAGCTCGTCCAGGTCGCGGGAGAGCGTCGCCTGCGTGACGGAGAGACCGTCGTCGGAGAGGAGCTTCGCGAGCTGGCTCTGCGAGCGCACCGGCTGCCGGTTGAGGATGTCGACAATCCGCCGGTGGCGGGCGGTGCGGGTCTGGGGAACGGCCGGTCCTCCCCCGGGCTCCGTCTGGGGGGACGCCCAGTTCTCGGTGTCCTGCGCCTCGGTCATCGTCGTCATTCTCCGGATCGTCGGTCCCCGTGTGCGGCGTCGAGGACGGCCGGGAGGGCCCGGAGGAACGCGTCCGCCTCGTCGTCGCCGAGGATGAGCGGCGGTGCCAGCCGCACCACGTCGGGTGCGATCGCGTTCACCAGGAGGCCGGCGTCCTGTGCCGCCCGCTGCACCTGCGGTGCAGCGGACTCGGTGAGCACGATACCCAGCAACAGGCCCGCACCGCGGACATGACCGACGAGCGGGTGGCCGAGCGCCTCGATGCCGGAGCGCAGCCGCTCGCCCGTCCGCTTCACCCGGTCGAGGATGCCCTCGTCCCGGATGGTGTCGAGGACGGCGAGCGCGGCGGCGCAGGCGACCGGGTTCCCGCCGAAGGTGGAGCCGTGCTGACCTGGTGTCAGCAGCTCCGCGGCCGGCCCGAACGCGACGGTCGCGCCGATCGGCAGGCCGCCGCCGAGGCCCTTGGCGAGGGTCACGATGTCGGGCTCGACGCCCTGGGCCTGGTGCTCGAACCAGTGGCCGGTGCGGCCGATGCCGGTCTGGATCTCGTCGATCACCAGGAGCGTGCCGGTGGCCCGGGTGATCTCCCGTGCCGCGGCCAGATAGCCGCGCGGCGGCACGATCACGCCGTTCTCGCCCTGGACGGGCTCGATGATCAGCAGCGCGGTGTCGGTGGTGACGGCGTCCCGCAGCGCGTCGGCGTCCCCGTACGGCACATGGGTGACGTCGCCCGGCAGCGGCCGGAAGGGGTCCTGCTTGGCGGGCTGGCCGGTGAGGGCGAGGGCGCCCATGGTGCGGCCGTGGAAGCCTCCGGTGGTGGCGACCATTCCGGTCCGGCCGGTCCGGCGGCCGATCTTGATCGCGGCCTCGACCGCCTCGGCACCGGAGTTGGAGAAGTAGACCCGTCCGGGGCGGCCGAAGAGCTGGATCAGCCGCTCCGCCAGGTCGACCACCGGTTCGGCGACGAAGAGGTTGGAGACATGGCCCAGGGTGGCGATCTGGTCGGAGACGGCCCGGACGACCGCGGGGTGGGCGTGTCCGAGGGCGTTGACGGCGATGCCGCCGACGAAGTCGGTGTAGGCCGTGCCGTCGGCGTCCCAGACGGTGGCCCCCTCGCCGCGGACCAGCGGCACGCGCGGGGTGCCGTAGTTGTCCATCAGGGCGCCCTGCCAGCGCTGTGTGAGCTCCTGGTTGGTCATGACTCCCCCTCGGCCTCGGTGTCGTCGGTGGTGCCGTCCGGCACGACCATGGTGCCGATGCCCTCGTCGGTGAAGATCTCCAGCAGGATCGAGTGCGGCACCCGGCCGTCGATCACCCGGGCGGTGTTGACGCCGTTGCGCACGGCGTGCAGGCAGCCCTCCATCTTCGGGACCATGCCGCTCGCCAGCTCGGGCAGCAGCTTCTCCAGCTCGGCGGCGCTGATCCGGCTGATGACGTCGTCGCTGTTCGGCCAGTCCTCGTACAGGCCCTCGACATCGGTGAGGACCATCAGGGTCTCGGCGTTCAGCGCGGCGGCCAGCGCCGCGGCGGCGGTGTCGGCGTTGACGTTGTAGACGTGCCCGTCGTCGGCGCTGCGGGCGACGGACGAGATGACGGGGATGCGGCCGTCCTCCAGGAGCGCCCGGATGGCTCCGGTGTCGGTCTCGGCGATCTCTCCGACGCGGCCGATGTCCACCTGCTCGCCGTCGATGTCGGCGTACCGCTTGGTGGCGGTCATGGTGTGGGCGTCCTCGCCGGTGATGCCGACGGCGAGCGGGCCGTGCTGGTTGAGCAGGCCCACCAGCTCCCGCTGCACCTGGCCGGCGAGGACCATCCGGACGACGTCCATCGCCTCGGGCGTGGTGACCCGCAGCCCGGCCTTGAACTCGGAGACCAGGCCCAGCCGGTCGAGGTGGGCGCTGATCTGCGGTCCGCCGCCGTGGACGACGACCGGCTTGAGCCCGGCGTGCCGCAGGAAGACGACGTCCTGCGCGAAGGCGGCCTTCAGCTCCTCGTTGACCATGGCATTGCCGCCGAACTTGATGACGACGGTCTTGCCGTGGTGCCGGGTGAGCCAGGGCAGCGCCTCGATGAGGATCTGTGCCTTGGGCAGTGCGGTGTGCTTGCGTGCGGTCATGAGGAGTACGCGCTGTTCTCGTGGACGTAGTCGGCGGTCAGGTCGTTGGCCCAGATGACCGCGGACGCGGTGCCCTCGGCCAGGTCGGCGGTGATGCGCACCTCGCGGTAGCGCATGTCGACCAGGTCGCGGTCCTCGCCGACCGAGCCGTTGCGGCAGACCCAGACGTCGTTGATGGCGACGTTGAGCCGGTCCGGGTCGAAGGCCGCGGAGGTGGTGCCGATCGCGGACAGCACCCGGCCCCAGTTGGGGTCCTCGCCGTGGATGGCGCACTTGAGGAGGTTGTTGCGGGCGATGGACCGCCCGACCTCGACGGCGTCGTCCTCGGTGGCGGCGCCCACCACCTCGATGCGGATGTCCTTGGAGGCGCCCTCGGCGTCGCCGATGAGCTGGCGGGCGAGATCGTCGCAGACCGCGCGCACCGCTTCGGCGAACGCGTCCTGCCCCGGGGCGACCCCGGAGGCTCCGGAGGCGAGCAGCAGCACGGTGTCGTTGGTGGACATGCAGCCGTCGGAGTCGATCCGGTCGAAGGTCGTCCGGGTCGCGTCGCGCAGCGCCCCGTCGAGGCCGGGGGTGTCGACGTCGGCGTCCGTGGTGAGCACGACGAGCATGGTGGCCAGGCCGGGCGCGAGCATGCCGGCGCCCTTGGCCATGCCGCCGACGGTCCAGCCGTCCGCGGACTCGACGACGGCCGTCTTGTGCACGGAGTCGGTGGTCTTGATGGCGATGGCGGCCTTCTCGCCGCCGTGTGCGGAGAGCTCCGCCGCGGCCTTCTCGACGCCCGGCAGCAGCTTGTCCATCGGGAGCCGGATACCGATCAGGCCGGTGGAGGCGACGGCGATCTCGCCCGCGCTGTGCCCGTCCGGATCGCTCCCGCTCAGGACGTCGGCCACCTTCTCGGCGGTGGCGTGGGTGTCCTGGAAGCCGACCGGGCCGGTGCAGGCGTTGGCACCACCGGAGTTGAGGACCACCGCCGAGACCCGGCCCCCCTTGAGGACCTGCTCGGACCAGAGGACCGGGGCGGCCTTGACGCGGTTGGAGGTGAAGACGCCCGCGGCGGCCCGTCGCGGCCCGGTGTTGACGACGAGCGCCAGGTCCGCACCACCGTTCTCCTTGATTCCGGCAGCGATGCCCGCCGCCGTGAACCCCTGTGCTGCCGTGACGCTCACGGTGCGACTCCGATCATGGAAAGTCCCAGGTCCTCGGGGAGTCCGAGGGCGATGTTCATGCTCTGCACCGCGCCGCCCGCGGTGCCCTTCGTCAGGTTGTCGATGGCCCCGATGACGACCACGCGGCCCGCCGCGGCGTCCAGGGCGACCTGGAGCTGCGCGGCGTTGGAGCCGTACACGGCGGCGGTCGACGGCCACTGGCCCTCCGGCAGCAGGTGCACAAACGGTTCGTCGGCGAGCGCCTTCGCATACGCCTCGCGCAGCCGCTCCTCGGTCGTGCCGGGCTTCGCCTTCGCCGTGCAGGTGGCGAGGATGCCGCGGGGCATCGGCGCGAGGGTCGGGGTGAAGGACACCGAGACCGGCTCACCGGCCGCCGCGGAGAGGTTCTGGATCATCTCGGGGGTGTGCCGGTGGACGCCACCGACCCCGTACGGGCTCATGGAGCCCATGACCTCGCTGCCCAGCAGATGCGGCTTGGGCGCCTTGCCCGCGCCGGAGGTGCCGGACGCGGCGACGATCACGGCCTCCGGCTCGACGAGCCCGGCCGCGTACGCCGGGAAGAGCGCGAGGGAGACGGCGGTCGGGTAGCAGCCGGGGACGGCGATGCGGCGGGTGCCGCGCAGCGCCGCGCGGGCGCCGGGGAGCTCGGGAAGGCCGTAGGGCCAGGTGCCCGCGTGCGGGGAGCCGTAGAACTTCTCCCAGTCCTCCGCGTCCGCAAGCCGGAAGTCCGCGCCCACGTCGATGATCAGCACCGCGTCGCCGAGCTGCTCGGCGACGGCGGCGGACTGCCCGTGCGGCAGCGCCAGGAAGACCACGTCATGGCCGGCGAGGGTGTCCCCGGTGGTCGGCTCCAGCACCCGGTCGGCGAGCGGCAGCAGGTGCGGCTGGACGGCGCCGAGCCGCTGACCTGCGTTGGAGTTCGCCGTCAGGGCGCCGATCTCGATCTGCGGATGCCCGAGAAGAAGCCGCAGGAGTTCCCCTCCCGCGTATCCGCTCGCTCCGGCCACCGCTGCCCGCACTGCCATCGAAACCTCCTCATCGATGGCATGACTATACGGAATGCAGCAGCTTTATGCAATGAATATGCGGTGGCCCCTCGGGGGTGGGGCCGCCACCGAGCAACGCCCGCCAGGAGTTTTCGTCAAAGTGTCAGGGCCCACATCAGGAGCGATGCGAGGGTGACCGCCGGTCGGCCCGTTCGGGGAGGCGGACCGCTCCGGGAGGGAATGGGGCCACGCGGCCACAACTGCACCTGAGCGAGACCCCGTTACTCAATCCCGGTGACCCGTGAGTGAGGATGGGCGGCAGCACAGATCGGCCATCGCCCTTCACCAGGAGTCTCCGAGCCATGCCGTTACTCACGGAGGTTGCCCTACGGCCCTACGGTCCCGCGGATGAGTCCGCGGCTCTGGATTTGATCAACGCTGACCGGCTGCCGGGGCAGCCACGGGCGACGGCCGCCATGCTGGCCGAGGCTCTCGTCGGCCGCTCCCGGGCCGACATCGACTGGTGGGCCGAGCTCGACGCACCGAGGACGGACGTGGCCACGGGCCCCGGGGGAGAGGTGCTCGGCATCGTCTCCTACGCCTTGCGGCGCCAGGACGATACCGGGCTGATCCTGTGGGCACACTGCCACGAGAACCCGCTGGTCGCCCGCGCGTTGATCGACCATGCCACGAGCGCCTTCACCCCCCGCGCCGTGGACGCCTTCCACCTCACCTCGGCACTGACGCTCGGCCTCGAGGCACTACCGGTGGGGCACCGTCCGGCCACCCGCACGGCGCTGGAGCGGTCCGGGTTCGTGGGCGAGCGGCGATGGCGCTACCTGCGCCGGGGACTACCGGCCCCGGAGCTGCCGCGCGCCGACGGCGTGACCGTCGGGCCGGGAACGGACGATGACCCGTTCTCCCGCTATCTGATCGCGCGGGAGGCGGGGGCGGTCACGGCGGAGGCGCTGATCGGCACCTGGGACGGTTGCGGTGCCCTGTGGTGGATCGGTGTGGAGGAGTATGCGCGCGCTCGCGGGCTCGGCCGCCGGCTCCTGGGCAGCGCCCTGGAAACGCTCGGGGATCTGGGCGCGACGCAAGTGATCCTGCTTCTCGACGACGCCGACGAGGCCACCGCCCAGGAGGTGCAGGACCGTACCGCCGCCGGCGCACTCTACGACCGGGCAGGGTTCGCTGAGATCGACCTGCTCCACGCCTACACTCGCCCGGCCACCAGGACACCCGCGGGCCTGGCACCGACTTCATGACACAGCGCCCTAGGACCGCGTCGCCCTCCCGCACTCCTCCCCCGAGGGCTCGCCCCGCCCGACCGGCGCGCTGCGGTCGTACGGGTCGACCTCCGCGCCGGCTCCGTCCGCCCGGCGGTCCGCGCCGAAGGGCGGGGTGAAGTAGCCCGTGGGGGCGCCGCAGCCGCCGTTGGTCATGTCGTATGTGTACGAGACGATCGAGAACGTGCCCGGCTCGGTGATCACCTCGTCAGGGTCGTCCCAGCTCAGGACCAGCTCGCGCCGGACGATCGTGCGCACGATCTCGTCGTCGCCGCCGGCGTCCGCGCGGGTGACCGGGTAGACGAAAGTGATGTCGGCGGTCACCTGGAGCGCGCCGCGCTCGCCCTCCCGGTAGGTGAGCAGGCCCCGGGTCTTCACGACGTCGCCGACCAGGTGGGTGCGGGAGGGCTGGAAGCGGCTGAAGAGGAGCAGGGGGTCGTTCTTCTCGCTCGGGGTTCGGAAAGCGGTTTTCAGAAGGTCTTGGACGTCCTTCTGGTGCGGGTTGATCAGTGCAATCGCCTTCTCGGGGCGCTCACCCCGCAGCACTCCGCGGTCCAGGCCGGACGCGACGAGGAAGTCCCGGCTGCGGGCGAGGGCCCGCTCGACCTCGGCTGCGCTCATCCAGCCGACCGCCCCGGCCTTCGGCACGGTGATCCCCGCCGCTCCGCTCGCCCAGCCCGCCGCCGGCGAACCGCGGAACGGCTCGTCCATGGTGGGGCGTTGGGCCGCCTCCGGCGGGGGTGCCTGGGTCGGGCGGGCGGTCTCCGCCGCCAGCGGTGGGGAGTCAGGGGCGTCACCGGCGAACAGGTCCACGATCCATCCCGGCGCGAGCGCCACCACCAGCAGCACCAGCGAGGCCAGCAGTCCGACCACGTACCAGCCCGCGCGCCGCTCGGGCCGCGCGGGCGGGTAGCTGCGCCAGCCCTCCGCGCCGCGGCCGGGCTCCGCGCGCAGCCGCTTCGCCACCTCGCGGGCCCGCGCCGACGGCTCCTTGGGCGCGTCGGCGGCGCCCGCCACCGACTCGCGCAGAAACCGCTCCCACTCCTCGTCGGACCTGGACGAACCGTCCGGCTCGGTACCCGCACCCATCCCCGAAACCCCCTGGCAGCCAGTAGACCGCGGCCCCTCCCCCTGGGACGCGTCCGCATAATGACACAGGGCGCTGACAGCGAGGCCGGCCGGACGGTGTGGCCACGCCTCCCTTTCTCAACTGGTTATCAACTGGCCGACCGGAGCGCTCAGTCACACCGGACCGTTGTGACCCAGCGCTTCACCGGGCGAGCGAACAGGTGACCCGACAGGGCCGAGCGCTCCGGTCGGCGAGCCGGACCCTGCGGCCGGCGAGCGAGTCGATCTCAGTTCGGCGATCGTGCCCGCGCCGCCGCAGAGCGGCTGCATAAGATCACCGGCATGGCTCTGCGACCTGTTCAGGTGAACATAAAGGCTCTTGACGACTCGGCGGTCGGCCGGTTCTGGGCGGAGGCGCTCGGCTGGGGTGTTTCCAGCGAAGCACCCGGCGTGACCAATGTGGAACCCGGCGGCGGCTTCGTCTGGCCGGACCCGGCCGCCGTCTGCATCGACGTCGTCACCGTCCCGGAGCCCAAGACGCCGACGAAGAACCGTGTGCACCTCGATCTCGCCACCACCTCCGCGGCCCATCAGGCGGAGTGGGTCGCGCGCCTGAAGGCTCTCGGTGCGACGCCCGCCGACGTGGGCCAGGGCGACGTGCCGTGGACGGTCCTCGCCGACCCGGAGGGCAACGAGTTCTGCGTCCTTGAGCCTCGGGAGATCTACCGGGACACCGGGCCGATCGCCCGGGTCATGGTCGACTGCGTGGATCCGCGGGCCATGGCCCGGTTCTGGGGCGAGGCGACGGACTGGAGCCTGCACGAGGTGACCGACGACCATGCGGTGCTGCGCTCCGCCAAGGGGGTCGGCCCGTATCTCGAGTTCCTCCGTGTGCCCGGCGTGAAGACCGTGCCGGACCGTACCCACCTCGACCTGCTGCCGTACGCCGGTGACGACCAGGAGGCGGAGGTGACCCGGCTGCGGGCCCTCGGCGCCACCGACCTCGACCTCGGCCAGGGCGACGTCTCGTGGAGGTGTCTGGCCGACCCGGAGGGCCACGAGTTCTGCGTGCTCGGCAGGTCCTGACGCGGGGCCTTGACGACACCCCGGCACGTGGGCCTTGTGTGCTCATGTGCCATGTCCCCGAGTGGGTGGAGTTGCGGCGTCTCGGTCGATGCGGGCGACGGGAGCTTGCGTGTCGGGGGCGAGGCGAGAGCGTGCGTGCCGGGGGCAGGATGAGCCCGCTCGCCGGCCGCGGCGCTCAACTCGCCGACCGAAGCGCCGAGTCACCGTTCGTGTGGCTCAGCGGATGCAGTGTCAGTCAGGTGGCAGGTCGAGGGGTTGCTCGGGCCAGGAATGAGCGGTTCGGGCACAATCACCAACCGTGTCCACCCTCCCTGATCCCGCAGCCCTGTACCCCGACGTCGCGGCTCACGACACCCTCGCCACAGCACTCCGGGCCGAGGTCCGAGGCCGCCTCGGCGCCGCATCCGTCACATCCTCGGACTCCGCTCCACTGCTCCACGCGACCGTCGTCAGCACCCTGCCGCATCGCGCACCGCTGCGGATCAGCGCATGGCCGCACGAACGGCGGTGGTCGATCCGCGGCACGGAACCGTTCCAGAGCGTGTCCCTCATCGACGGCGAGACGGATGACCTGGCGGAGGTCGCCAGGGCTGCCCGGGCGTGGCACGACGGAGCGGCCCTGGACGACATGCGCCGGACGGCACCCTTCGTGCATCTGACCGGCCGGTTCGAGGTCTCCGACCACGATCCCGCGCGCATGGCGGAATCCGAGTGGCAGAGCTTGCGCCGGGCGGCGGGCGAAATGGAGCAGCCGGGGCACTGGCGGCAGGCGTACCGAGCCCTGATCGAGGCGGCACACGCCGAGCCGGCGCTGCGCGCCCTCTACCCGTTCACCAGCCACTGGGCGCTGCGCTTCTCGACCACTACCCGCCCCGGCCTCACCGACGTCGGACCGTGCCTGACCGCGGGGGGCGACGGCACGTACGGGGTGGGCAAGGGCTTCATCGCTCCGGACCTCGGCCGGTTCGCCACAGCGCAGGAGGCCGTGGCCCTGGCCGTGCGCCGGTTGCCGACCGGTCTCGGCCCGATCGCGCTCGGCGGATGAATACGCCCGGCACCGGAGGCGTGTCGCCGTGACGCGAGCAGCGGACCCGCGGTCATGCGGTGACGCAACGTGACGCCGAGGAGATGGGTGATGCCCGTCGTGGTCATGCCGAGAAGCCATCCGGCGCCGGCCACCCGGAGCCACGGCCCGTCGCCGACGAGCGCGACGGCGAGTGATCGTCGCGGAAGCCGCCGGGGCGGGGTCTCGCCGCCGGCCGCCACCCCCGTGTGAAACCGGCGCTCACCTGTGCCATCAGGCCCCGCGGGCCCACCACGACGCCCGACCGCGCCGCACCCGGGCCGATCACGGCATCCGACCCGCCCCCACCTGCACCCCGTCCCCACGGCACCCGCCCCGCGGCACCGCGTGAAGGCCCCGGATGGCGGGGCGCTAGCATATGAGCACCGCCTAGCTCGAAAGATACGCCTGTGACTGTCAACGAGGACTCGTTCACCAACTGGAAAAACCGCGAGGAGATCGCGGAGTCGATGATCCCGATCATCGGGAAGCTGCACCGGGAACGGGACATCACGGTCCTGCTCCACAGCCGCTCCTTGGTGAACAAGTCGGTGGTCAGCATCCTCAAGACCCACCGTTTCGCCCGTCAGATAGCCGGCGTGGAACTCTCGGTCACCGACACCCTGCCGTTCCTCCAGGCCCTGACCACGCTCGATCTCGGCCCGTCCCAGATCGACCTCGGCCTGCTCGCCGAGACCTACCGGGCCGACGACCGCGGTCTGTCGGTGGAGGAGTTCACCGCCGAGGCCGTCGCCGGCGCCACGGGCGCCAACAAGATCGAGCGCCGCGAGCCGCGCGATGTCGTCCTCTACGGCTTCGGCCGCATCGGCCGCCTCGTCGCCCGCCTCCTCATCGAGAAGGCCGGCTCCGGCAACGGCCTGCGGCTGCGCGCCATCGTCGTCCGCGGGGGCGGCGAGCAGGACATCGTCAAGCGCGCCTCGCTGCTGCGCCGCGACTCCATCCACGGCCAGTTCCAGGGCACGATCACCGTTGACGAGGCGAACAGCACGATCGTCGCCAACGGCAACGAGATCAAGGTGATCTACGCCAACGACCCCTCCGAGGTCGACTACACGGCGTACGGCATCAACAACGCCATCCTCATCGACAACACGGGCAAGTGGCGCGACCGCGCCGGCCTGTCGACGCACCTGCGCCCCGGCATCGACAAGGTCGTCCTGACCGCCCCGGGCAAGGGCGACGTCCCGAACATCGTGCACGGCGTCAACCACGACACGATCAAGCCGGACGAGCAGATCCTGTCCTGCGCCTCCTGCACCACCAACGCGATCGTCCCGCCGCTGAAGGCGATGGCAGACGAGTACGGCGTGCTGCGCGGCCACGTGGAGACCGTCCACTCGTTCACCAACGACCAGAACCTGCTGGACAATTACCACAAGGCCGACCGCCGCGGCCGCTCCGCGCCGCTCAACATGGTCATCACCGAGACCGGCGCCGCCTCCGCCGTCGCCAAGGCGCTGCCCGACCTCGACGCGCCGATCACCGGCAGCTCGATCCGCGTCCCGGTGCCGGACGTCTCGATCGCGATCCTCAGCCTGCGGCTCGGGCGCGAGACCACCCGCCAGGAGGTCCTCGACCACCTGCGCGACGTCTCGCTGACCTCGCCGCTGAAGCGCCAGATCGACTTCACCACGGCCCCCGACGCGGTCTCCAGCGACTTCATCGGCTCGCGCCACGCCTCGATCGTCGACGCCGGCGCCACCAAGGTCGACGGCGACAACGCGATCCTCTACCTCTGGTACGACAACGAGTTCGGCTACTCCTGCCAGGTCATCCGCGTGGTGCAGCACGTGTCCGGTGTGGAGTACCCGACCTTCCCCGTCCCGGAGGTCTGATCCGGCACCCGCTCGCCACCGCCGCGGACGAAGCGGCGGACGAGCAGCCAACTGCTGTACCTGCCAGGGCCGCAGCCGGGATGTTCCGGCTGCGGCCCCGGCCGTTCCACGGGTGCCGACGGCTGCCCGACCGCTCCCCCGGCCGACCGCAATGGATGGGCCATCCGCACGGGTCAGAGCAGCCTTGAGATGCATTCATCCCCGGCGTGAACGCCGGGGCTTTCTGCAAGAGCCCCGGTAAGCTCGTAGAAGCAGCATGGGGGGCTCGGTGTCGGGCGCCCCGGGTGCCGGACCGTGGGCGGCGACGCGCCGCCACCGCCGCCTCCGACGGGGAGTCTTCGATGACCACACCGCGCGACCTCTCGATCGCCGCCATGGACGAGGCGCCCCGCCGCCCCGTGGAACAGGGCGACCTGTCGCTGGCGCTCGCGGGAGCCGAGGTGATCGACCTGCTCGGAGCGGGGGCCGTCACCCTGGACGACGACCGCATCGTGCCGGGCGGCCACCGGCCGGCCCTGGCCGACCGTCTGCTGGACGAGGCGGCGGAGTCGCTCGTCCGGGAGGCGCCGTACGAGTCGGTCGACGACTGGCTGTGGCGCCGGGGGCGCGGTCTGCACGCCGCCTATGTGGCCGCCCTGGAGGCGGACGGGCAGCTCACCCGGGAGCCCCGCCGCGGGCTGTCGTTCCGGACCGGCCGGACGCTGCCCGCCGACACCCCCGAGCACCGGCAGGCGACAGAGCGCTGGGCCTCCGACGAACCCGTCCTCGCCGCCCTCGGGGCAGCGGTCGGGATCCGCGACGAGCCGGCCGAGGACTCCCTGAGCGCGGCCGACGAGGCGGTGGTGACGGTACTGGCCTCCGTCCACGACGCGCTGCGGGAGCTGGAGGCGGTAAGGCAGCGGCGGGCCATCGAGGACGCGGCGTTCGACAACATCTGGCGCGGCCCGTGACCCGGCAGCCCGTCGCGGCCCACTGTGGCGTCCCGTCCGGCGCGGTGGTCCGTCGGCGCGGCGTCCCGTCGGGCGGGTTCCCGGAGTGAGCCGGGACGCCCCGGAATCCCCCTGACGTTCCGCCACCGTCCTGCCATGATGGGCCGATGCAGCAGACCCGAAAGGCCCATGCCGCGTAAGCCACCCGGCGCCGTGCGCGCCCAGCAGCGGCCGACGTGCCGTTACGCTCGCGCCTTTTCTTCCACCCGTGCCGCCCGGCGCGTTCCCGGTGTATCCGGGGGCGCCCTGGCCGCCATCCGCAGATGCGAAGCCCGGCACTACGGGCCCGGCAGTGTGGCCGAGGCCTTGGAGTTCTACGGGCAGTTCCTCCGCCGGCCCGGCCGGTACCTGTACGTGGGCCTGGG
Source organism: Streptomyces sp. NPDC001922 (assembly GCF_042891165.1). Taxonomy (NCBI): domain Bacteria; kingdom Bacillati; phylum Actinomycetota; class Actinomycetes; order Kitasatosporales; family Streptomycetaceae; genus Streptomyces; species Streptomyces sp. NPDC001922. Next base: position 131,191 of record NZ_JBIASV010000004.1, read on the forward strand.
GGATTGCCCGTGCTGCGACCCGGTCGGCGCTCGGGACGTCCTCGCAGATGCCCTCAACCGGCTGCCTCCGTCGGCCCGGAGGGAGCTCCGCCGGGTCGTCGCCCGGCTGGACGAGGAGTTCCTCCGCCGGACCCTGCCCGATCCGAGGGCCGCGGCGCGCAGTGCCTGGCACGCGAAGGCGTGGTGGCGGCAACGGCTCGCCGGGAGTTGACCCCGGGGCACGGCGGTGTCCACGGGGAAGGGCGGGCCTACCGGTATCGGGCCGCGGGGCCCGACTCCCCCGCGGTACGACCGGTGCACACCGGCCGGCCGCGCCGCGAGCCCCCTCTCAGGACACGCCGAACCAGCGGAGCACCGCGGTGGTCGCCGCCGCCGCGACCACGGCGACCAGGAAGGGTGCCCGTCGCAGCGCGAGCGCCCCGCCCACCAGGACTCCGGCCGGCCTGGCCCACCCGGCGAGGCTCTGTCCGTCGGCGACGGCCGAGGTCACGACGAGGGCGAAGAGCAGTACGGTGGCGGACACCGTCAGCATCCGCCGGGCCCGTTCGGACGGTTCGAACCGTCCGTGCGACAGCGGTCCGGCCATGCGGAGCGCGTACGTTCCGACGGCCAGCACCAGGACGGCCCATGGCGTCATGCCCGGCTCACCTCCTTCGGCCCGTCTCCGGTGCCGGACCCGTCTCCGGTGCCGGACTCGTCCCCCGTACCGGACTCGTCCCCCGCACCGGACTCGTTCCCCGTACCGGAACGGACGAGCACCACCAGGCCCGTGAGGGCCAGCAGCACCGGCACCCCCGGTGGCAGAAAGGGTGTACCGGCCAGGGCCACCACCGCACCGAACAGCGCCGCGCCACGGGCCACCGGATCGCGCAGCGCCGGGAGCACCAGCGCCAGCAGGACCACGGGGGAGGCGGCGTCCAGACCGAGGGCGGCCGGGTCGCCGACCACCCCGCCGGCCAGCACACCCAGCACCGTGCCGAGGTTCCAGACCAGGAACATCAGGATTCCGCAGGTGAGATACACGGCCCTGCGGCGTGCCGGATCGCGCTCCGCCATGACGAAGGCCACGGACTCGTCGATCAGCAGGTGGGAGGCGGACCACCGCCCGAGCCGGCGCATGTCCAGCACATCGGCGACCGCAAATCCGTACGGCAGGAGCCGGGCGTTGAGCACCAGCCCCATGGCCACGGCGGCCACCGCTCCCCCGCCGCCCAGCACCACACCGAGCGCCGCGAACTGGGCACCACCGGCGAACACCGCCAGGGACATGACCACCGGGACCCAGGGCGGCTCGCCGCCGGAGACGGCCAGCGCACCGAAGGACACCCCGACCACCCCGTCGGCCAGGCACACCAGCCCGATGTCACGGAGGAGCGGGGGGTCGAGTATTCGCCAGAACGAACGCATGGCCGATATGATGAACACCCGGCAGACCGTTCGTCAAGCCGAACACAACGACCGATGGAGCGAACAGATGGTGGAGCAGGCCCCCCGCCCCCCGCTGGACAGGATCGCGGCGGCGATCCGCCGGGAGCGCGGGCGCACCGGACTGTCCCTGTCCGAGCTGGCCAAACGGGCCGGCATCGCCAAGTCCACGCTCTCCCACCTGGAGTCCGGCACGGGCAATCCCAGCGTGGAGACGCTGTGGGCGCTGAGCGTCACCCTGGACGTGCCGTTCAGCCGGCTCGTCGATCCGCCGCGCCCGCGGGTGACGGTGCTGCGCCGCGGCGAGGGCGTCGCCGTACCGTCCGAGCAGTCCGACTACGTGGCCACGCTGCTGTCGTCCTGCCCGCCGAACGCGCGCCGCGATCTGTACCTGGTGCACGTGGAGCCGGGCGTTCCGCGCAGCTCGGACCCGCACATGCCGGGCACGATGGAGCACGCGGTCGTCTGCTCCGGGCGGGCGCTCATCGGCCCCGACGACGATCCCGTCGAGCTGGGGCCGGGCGACTACATGGCCTACCCCGGCGATGTGCCGCACCTCTGCCGGGCCCTCGAACCCGGCACCTCCCTGCTGCTCGCGATGGAGCACAGCTGACCACGGTCCGCACGGCAGCGAGAGCCACTCCGGGCGCCCCGTGGAGCCCGGAGCGGACCCGGCCGGAGCGCCCGGGCGACGATCACCGGCCGCCGCCCCGAACGACCGTCATTCCGGCCGGCCGTCACTCCGCCCCCTGCCTGCGTGCCGCACCGCCGCCGCCCCAGGCGACAGCCGCCCCGCGCCCGTCTGTCATTCGCGTCACTCCGCGTCGGCGAGTTCCGCGATGACCTGGGCGTGGCAGGGCAGCGGGACGCACCAGCACCCCAGCCTGCGACCCCGGAGTTCCGGGAGCAGAGCGAGGAGGTCGGGGCGTTCCAGGAGGTAGGCCCGGTACTGCTCGAGGACCTCCTCCCGGGTGCCGTCCCGCCCCGGACGGAAGGGGCTCGCCAGCGGCGACCCCTTCAGATCCCAGCCGCCGCGGTGCATCGCGCGGCCGACGTACACCACGTCCGCGTAGTCGGGGTCGTCCCGGTGGCCCTTGAGATTGACGACGGTGGTCCTGCGCATACCTCCATCCTCCGGCCTCCGCCCGCGCGGAGCAGCGCAACGCGGACGCAGCGGGGGCGCGGAACGGCACCGGCCGCTGTCTCCGCCCCGCCGCGCACGGCCGACCGGACGACCGGCCTTCCTGGAGGCGGCGCGGCGCCTCGACCATGCATTCCCTTGCGGCTATATAACCAGGGAAGTATGTTCGAGAGGTGTCCCCGCCCTTCGATGTCCTCGCCGAACCGGCCCGCCGGCGGATCCTCGATCTGCTCCTGGACCGTCCCCGCCTCGTCGGGGAACTGACCGAACACCTGGGGCTGAGTCAGCCCGGCACCTCGAAGCATCTGCGGGTGCTGCGCGAGGCCGGGCTGGTACGGGTCCGTGCCGAGGCGCAGCGCCGCTGGTACGAGCTGTGCCCGGAGCCGCTGGCGGAGCTGGACGCCTGGCTCGCTCCGTACCGGCGCCTGTGGGCGGAGCGGCTCGACGCCCTGGAGCGGCATCTCGACACCATGCCGGACGAGCCGGGGGACGCCCCGCCCGGCGCCGGCCCGCCCGGCGGTCACCGGCCGGGCCACGACCGGAAGGAGCAGTCATGAACGAGACCCTCAGCACGGCGGACGGCCGTCCGGCGCTGCGTATCGAGCGGCGGCTCGCCCACCCGCCCGGGAAGGTGTGGCGCGCCCTCACCGAACCGGAACACCTCAGCCGGTGGTACCCGTTCACCGCCACCGAACTCGATCTGCGTCTCGGAGGCCTGATCAGATTCGACGACGGCCGGGGCACCGTCATGGACGCGGTGATCACCGAACTGGACCCGCCGCGGCGCTTCGCCTTCAGCCAGCACGCGCCCGAGGGGATGACCCGGGAGAGCGACGACCTGGTGCGCTTCGAGCTGAGCCCGGACGGAGCGGGCTGTGTCCTGGTCTTCACCCATGTCTTCGACGACCGCTTCGCGGCGGCGAGCTACGCCAGCGGCTGGCAGGTCTGTCTCGACGCCCTGAGCGCGGAGCTGGACGGCGTCCTTCCGGAACCGCGCCGCCCCAGCGCCGAGTCGCACGACGCGTACATCGAGCGCTTCGGCCTGGACGCGGGCTCCGCCGAGGAGACCGCCGACGGCTGGCAGGTCCGTTTCGAACGCCAGCTGACCAGGCCCGCGGAGACGGTGTGGGCGCTGCTGACCGGCGGGACCGGAACGGACGCCCCGGAGCCGGCCGTCGGCGGCCCGGTGCCGCGGGGGTTCACCGCCGAGGGCATCCCGCCGGGCGAGGTCACCGCGGCCGAGCGGCAGGCCGTCCTCGTGTACACCTGGCAGTCGGCGGGCCGCACGGCCGGGCGGGTCCGCTGGGACCTCTCGCCCGGCACCGGTCACGGTGCCCGGCTGGTGCTGACCCAGACCGGGCCGGCGGAGGCGGACACCGAGCGCGGTACCGCCCTGGCGGCCTGGCGCCGCCGCATCGCCGAACTGGCGGCGCAGTTGCGCGAACTGCCCTGACCACGACGGACTCGCCCCCGACGGAACCGACCGGGACCCGACCGGGCCGACCGGACCGACCGGACCGACCGGACCGACCGGACCGACCGGACCGACCGGGCCGACCGGGCCGACCGGACCGGCGTCGCGCGGTCGACCGCCGGGCCGGGGCCCCCGGGTGCGGCCGGCCGCACCGGCGGGGGCGCGCCGTGCACGGCGCCGGCGTCCGCCCCCGGCGCCGGACCCACGGCACGCGCCGCCACCGGATCCGTACCGCCGGTTCCCTCCCGCCGGCTCCGTACCGCCGGTTCGCCGGGCGCCCGGTGTCAGACCGCCGCCTCCGCACACGCCGTACGGAGCCGGGTCACCCCCTCGGCGATCTCCGCCGGGCCGGCCACCCCGGCGAAGCTCAGCCGCAGCCGGGGTGCCGGCGGCTCCGCGGCGTAGTACGGCCTGCCCGGCGCCACCGCGACCCCGGCGCGCAGCGCGGCGGTGGTGACCGCGGCCTCCTCCGTGCCGTCGGGCAGCCGCAGCCAGAAGTGGTAGCCGCCGGAGGGGATGTGGTCCACGGTGAGGCCCGGCAGTTCGCGGCGGAGTTCGGCGGCCATCACGTCCCGCCGGGAGCGGAGCTCGGCGGCGACGGTCCGCAGATGACGGCTCCAGGACGGGGCTCCGACGAGCTCCAGGGCCGCCTCCTGGAGCGGCCGGGGGACGAAGAAGCTGTCGACGACCTGGATCGCCCGCAACCGGGACTGCACGGGCCCCCGCGCGGCGAGCGCACCGACGCGCAGGCTGGGCGAGGCCACCTTGGTCAGCGACCGGAGGTGGACCACGACGCCGTCCGGGTCCTCCGCGGCGAGTGGGGGCGGCAGCGGTCCGGCGTCCTCATGGCCCAGCCGGCGCGCGAAGTCGTCCTCCACCACGAAGGCGCCCGCTTCGCGCGCCACCCGCAGCACCTCGGCCCGGCGCGGCGGGGACAGCACGGCGCCGGTGGGGTTCTGGAAGAGCGGCTGGCAGACGAACGCCCGGGCGCCGGTGGCCCGGAAGGCCTCCGCGAGCAGGTCGGTCCGCACCCCCTCGGTGTCCACCGGCACCGGCACCGGGCGCAGCCCCGAGGCCAGCGCCACGGCGAGCATCCCGGGGTAGGTGGGCGACTCGACGAGCACGGGGGCACCGGGCGGGGCCAGCGCGCGCAGCGCCGTGGTGAGGGCGCTCTGGCCGCCGGCCGTGACCAGGACGTCCGAGGCACCGAGGGGACCGCCGGGGCCGCCGATCTCGCGGGCGAACCACTCCCGCAGGTCGGCCAGCCCCTCCACCGGCGGGCGGCCCCACGCCCCGGGGCGGCGGCCGGCGCGGGCCAGGGCGGCGGCCAGCGCGCGCTCCGGCTGCAGGGCGGGGTGCAGATAGCCGCTGTTGAACTCGATGGCGCCGGCCGGGGGCGTCGCGAGGGTGGCGAGCACGCCCGAGGCGTCCACGGCACGGGGCACGGGTTCGCCGGAGGCCGCCGCGGATTCGGCGCTCAGCGAGAGCTCCTGCCAGGAGGTGTCCCCCGGCTGCGGGGGCCGGCCGGGCGTCCGGGCGCGGAAGGCCCCGGCACCCGGACGGGTGACGACGAGCCCCTCGGAGGCCAGGACCGCCAGGGCCCGGGCCACCGTCACCGGGCTCACCCGGAACCGGTCCACCAGGGCACGACTGGACGGCAGCTTCTCACCCGGCGAGTAGCGGTTGACCTCTTCCCGCAAGTTTTTGGCCAGATCGGCCACACTGCTACGCTCTTGCATGACAGCACAGGATAGCGCTACTGCCCCATTGACGATAGCGGCCGGGAGCGGAACCGCCCTCGCGGCCCTCGGCGTGGGCGCCTTCTCCCTCACCTTCCCGGCGACCGCCTGGGCCCTGGAGGGCCTCGGCCCGTGGACCGTGACGACGCTCCGCATCACGCTCGCCGCCCTCATCGCGGGCGGCAGCCTCCTCGCGCTGCGCGTACCGTTCCCCGAGCGCCGCCACCTGGCCGGGCTGCTCGTCGTGGCGGCGGGCGTCGTCATCGGCTTTCCGCTGCTGACCACGCTCGCCCTGCAGACCTCGTCGACCTCGCACTCCGCCGTCGTCGTGGGGCTGCTCCCGCTCACCACGGCCGCCTGCTCGGCCGTGCGCACCGGCGCGCGGCCCTCCCGCACCTTCTGGGTGGCCGCCCTCGCCGGAGCGGCCGCCGTGATCGGGTACGCGCTGCTGCAGAGCGGCGGCACCCCGACCAGCGGCGACCTCTACCTCTTCGCGGCGCTCCTGGTGTGCGCGGCGGGCTACGCCGAGGGCGGCCGGCTGGCCCGGCACCTCCCCGGGTGGCAGGTCATCGGCTGGGCCCTCGTCCTGTGCCTGCCGCTCGCCGCGCCGGTCGCGGCGGTGGCCGTCTCCGTGGAGCCGGTCCGGCTCACCGCGCACGCCGTCACCGGGGTGCTCTGGCTCGCCGTGGGCTCCCAGTTCCTCGGTCTGGTGGTCTGGTACCGCGGCATGGCCGAGATCGGGGTGGCCCGGGCCAGTCAGCTGCAGCTGGCCCAGCCCCTGCTCACCCTGGTCTGGGCCGTGCTGCTGCTGGGCGAACACCTCACCTCCGCCGCCCTGCTCACCGCACTCGCCGTGCTGGTGTGCATCGCGGTCACCCAGCGCGCGAGGAGCTGAGCCCCGGCCCGCACAGGGATGCGCGGGGACGCTCCGCCCGCACGGGGATGCATGGGGACGCGCCCCGCACAGGGATGCAGGGCGCGCTCCCGCCCGTAGACTTGACGGCACGAAGCGCCGCATTCCGAGCATTCCGCCCCGCAGGCGCGCCCCTCCCCGCACTGGAGGTCCCGCAGATGGAAGCCAAGAAAGGCGACATGCTGGTCGTGCACGGCCGGACCGTCGGGCATCACGACCGGGAAGCGAAGATCGTCGAAGTCCTGGGCGACCACGGCGAGCCGCCGTACCGCGTGCGCTTCGAGGACGACGGCAAGGAGTGCCTGGTCTCCCCCGGCCCCGACTCGGTCGTACGGCACAAGGGCGCGGCCCACCCGGGCCGCTGAGCCGCCCGCGCGCCCGCCGGCTCAGCCCGGCGGGCGCACCGGTGCGGGATAGTGGTCGGCGACCACCCGGGCCATCGCCCCGATCCGGTCGACGGCCACTTCCTTGCCGGAGAAGAACACATGGCCGCGCACCTGCGGCCAGTCCCGGTCGAAGGTGAGGTGCCGGGACAGTTCGGCCGGGTCCTGCCAGGGGGCGGGCTGCGCCGGGTCGCCCGCCTTGTAGAGGGCCTCGCCGATGTAGAGGTCCACTCCGGTGCCGTCGACGGTCGCCGACCACCAGGGCACGAGCTTCGCGTAGTCGGCCGCGGCGAAGCCGATGTTCCAGTAGACCTGCGGCACCACGTAGTCGATCCAGCCCGCGCGGACCCACCGGCGGGTGTCGGCGTACAGATCGTCGTAGGTCTGCACCCCGGCCCGGGTGTCGGACCCGGCCGGATCGGTGGCGCGGTTGCGCCAGACGGCGAACGGGCTGATGCCGAACCGGGTGCGGGGCCTGATCCGTTTGATCCGTAAGGCGGTCTCCAGGACCAGGCGGTCGATGTTGTGGCGGCGCCAGGCGGCCCGGTCGGGGAAGCCGGCGCCGTACCGTTCCCAGGCCGCGTCGTCGTCGAAGACCTGGCCCGCGACGGGGTACGGGTAGAAGTAGTCGTCCCAGTGCACGGCGTCGACGGCGCAGTGCCGTACCGCGTGCAGCATCGCGTCCTGCACGAAGCGCCGGACCGGGGGCAGCCCCGGGTTGTAGTACAGCTTGCCGCCGTAGGGCACGACCCACTCCGGGTGGACCCGCGCGGGGTGGGTGGGGACGAGCCGTGTCGGGTCGGTGTGGTTGGCGATCCGGTAGGGGTTGAACCAGGCGTGCAGCTCCAGGCCGCGCCGGTGGGCCTCGTACACCGCGAAACGGAGCGGGTCCCAGCCGGGGTCCCGGCCCTGCTGTCCGGTGAGGTACTGGGACCAGGGCTCGTAGGGGGACGGCCAGAGGGCGTCCGCGGTGGGCCGGACCTGGAGGACCACGGCGTTCAGCCGCCGCTGGACGGCGACGTCCAGGTAGCCGGTCAGTTCGGCCTGCTGCTGGGCGGCGGTCAGGCCCGGCCGGGAGGGCCAGTCCCGGTTGGCGACGGTTGCCAGCCACATGCCGCGGAACTGGCGGCCCGGGCGGCCCGCCGCCCCGGTGCGGCGCTGCGGACGGTGACCGGGGCCGATGGCGTACGCGGTGGAGGTGCCCGCGGTGAGCAGCGCGGACAACGATCCGGCGGAGACTGCGGTGAACCCTCTTCGGGTGATACGCGGCATTTGTCGCCCCCTGTTGGATGGGTACGTCCCGTCGTACGAGCTCAGCATGCCCGCCCCGGCCCTCTCGGCACAGGAGGGCGCGGAGTAACGTCTGAGGCCGAGGCGGGCGCCCGGACCTGTGACGAGGGCCGGGAGCAGGGGACGCCGGCCGGCCGAAGAAGAACAGCGAAAGGCACGATGTGACCGACATCGAACGCGTCGGAGTGGTGGGCTGCGGCCAGATGGGCGCAGGCATCGCGGAGGTGTGCGCCCGCTCGGGGCTGGAGGTCGTGGTCGCCGAGACCACGGGCGAGGCCCTGGAGATAGGCCGCACCCGCTTGACCAACTCCTTGGGCAAGGCCGCCGAGCGCGGCAAGATGACCGAGGAGGAGCGCGACGCGGCGCTGGACCGGCTGAGCTTCACCACCGACCTGGGGGAGTTCGCCGACCGGGACCTGGTCATCGAGGCCGTCGTCGAGAACGAGCAGGTCAAGACCGAGATCTTCCAGGTTCTCGACCAGGTGGTGACCCGCCCGGACGCGATCCTCGCCTCCAACACCTCCTCGATCCCGCTGGTGAAACTGGCCGTCGCCACCTCGCGGCCGGACCATGTGATCGGGATTCACTTCTTCAACCCGGCGCCGGTGCAGAAGCTCGTCGAGCTGATCCCGGCGCTGACCACCAGCGACGAGACCATCAAGCGGGCCGAGGAGCTCGTCACGGGCGGGCTGGGCAAGCACGCGATCCGCGCCCAGGACCGGTCGGGCTTCGTGGTCAACGCCCTGCTCATCCCGTACCTGCTCTCCGCGATCCGGATGTTCGAGTCGGGCATCGCCAGCCGCGAGGACATCGACAACGGCATGGAGATGGGCTGCGCCCACCCGATGGGCCCACTGAAGCTCTCCGACCTGATCGGCCTGGACACCGTGGCCTCCGTCGCGGACTCCATGTACGAGGAGTACAAGGAGCACCTGTACGCCGCTCCCCCGCTGCTCCAGCGGATGGTGGACGCGGGCCGGCTGGGCCGGAAGTCCGGCTCGGGCTTCTACCCCTACGGGTAGTCCGGCGACGCCGCCAACTGGCGCTGTTCACGGGCGACTTCACCCGGAACAGCGCCTACGGCGGCGCCATGCGCCCGCTGACGAACCCACTCGGCGGCGAGGCGGGCGGTGCCGACGCGGCGCGGAGTCGCACCCGCGCGGTCCAGGCTCCGCCCGGGTGAGAGCTGCCCCCATCGGCCGTCGACGAGACCGCGCTCGCCCGGTCCTGCTCAGCGCGACCAGCCAGCCGGACGTTGCGCTCGTGGGGTGGCGGGTGCGGAGGCGGTGAGGAGGACGATCTTCCCGCGCCCGTGCCCGGTTTCGATGCTGCGGTGTGCCGCGGCGGCCTCTGCCAGGGGAAAAGCCCGCCGGATGTGCAGCTTGATCCTGCCTTGTGCGGCGAGTGCCACGGTCTCTTCCAGCTGCTCGGACGTCCGCTTGGGGGCCAGAGTCGGGATACCGAGCTCGGCCGCGGTCTCATCGTCGACCATGGTCCGGATGCGGTTCCTGTCCTTGGCCAGTTCAGCTGAGGCGCGCAGGGCGTCACCGCCGGCGTTGTCCATGACGGCGTCCACCCCGCCGGGCGCGACGGCACGGACCCGGTCCCGCAGACCTGGGCCGTAGGTGACCGGGATCGCGCCCATGGAGCGCAGGTAGGCGTGATTGGCCTCACTGGCTGTGCCGATGACAGTGGCGGCTCCCCACGCCAGGGCCAGTTGAACCGCGAAGGTACCCAGGGCTCCGGCGGCCGCATGGATCAGCACAGTGTCCCCGCGGGCCACTCCGACCTCGCTCAGACACAGGTGTGCGCCGATGCCGTTGGCGGCGAATCCGCCGGCGATGTCCCAGGGGGAGGTTCTCCGGCTTGCGCACCAACTGCTCCGGTGAGGCCAGCACGAATTCCGCGTAGCCGCCCAAGGTGCAGAATCCGAGGACCTCGTCACCCATGACGTTGCCGGTGACCCCTTCGCCTACCTGGTCGACGACTCCCGCGAACTCGTTGCCCGGGATCACAGGGAAGGAATTGTCGACCGAAGGCGGCGCCCAGCCCTGCCTGATCGCCGTGTCGAAGTGGTTGACCCCGGCCGACCGCACCCGTATCCGTACCTGTCCGGGGCTGGCTTGAGGGACCGGTAGATCCATGAAGGTCAGCACTTCCGGCCCCCCGAACGATGACAGGGCTGCGGCTTTCATCAAGATCACTTCATTCTCCCTTTCCGGGATACGGCATTCCGGGATCGGAATTCGCCTTGGGTGCGGATTTGCGGGGCATGGCGCTCCGGGGCATGGCGTTCTGCGACATGGGCTCGGATCCGAGGACGCGCGGGGGTTCCGGGACCCGGGCGGCAGCGACGGTGGCGCGGCCGGCCGGCAGGCGGATCGCGACCGCCATCACGGCGATGGTCGTCAGACCGGCGATGATCAGCAGAACCTGTACGCCGACCAGATCGGCCAGCGGGCCGAACACGACGATGCTGACCGGTGTGGCCAGCGCCGAGACGATGCTGACGTAACTGAACACGCGGCCGTGCACGCCGGGTTCGACACGCTCTTGGATCAGTGTCGTGAACGGGGTGGACAACAACGGTGCCAGCAAGCCGAAGGCGAACATGAAGCCGTAGAGCACCCACAGATTCGTGCTCAGACCCATCGCCACGGTGACGACCCCGAAGCCGTTGGCAGCGACCATGATCAGCCACATCCGGCCGTACCTGACCAGTACGGTGGACATGAGACCGCCGCCGAGCAGCAAGCCGCCGCTGAAGGCCAACTCCAGCATCGTCAGCAGCCACTTCTCGGTGCCGAACTCGCGCGTCACCATCAGGGGAGTGATGTACGAGGGCGCGACGCCGAGCAGGAAGGTGATCGCGTACACGCTGAGCAGCCAGCCCACGATCGGGTGGGTGCGCAGATACCGAATCCCCCGTCATGCCGCTCGCCCGTCTCTTGCGGACGAGCTGAACCTCCAGCCGAGAATTGAGCTCCAGCTGTGCCTGTCCAGCCTGCTTCCCGTACCGTGCTTGCCGATTGGTTCCGCGAGCACTCCACCACCCTGACCACCCTGGATCCGCACCAGCCCCTCGACGACCTCGAAGTGTTGCGGGAGGTCGTCGGCGATGCCCGGGTTGTCGCGATCGGTGAGGGCGCCCACTTCGTCGAAGAGTTCTCACTTGCACGCCGGCGGGTGCTGCGCTTCCTCGCCGAGCGCTGCGGATTCACCGTCTTCGCAATGGAGTTCGACTTCAGCGAAGCCTTCCCGCTCGACCGGTGGCTGCAGGGCGAGGGGGCCGACGGCGATCTGGCGAAGGTGAGCCGGGCCGCCACCGAGTGGGGTGCCGCAGACCTCATGCGCTGGCTGCGCCACCACAACCGCACCGGCGCCCATCCCTTGCGCTTCGCCGGCATCGATGTCCCCGAAGCCGGCGGGGCGCTACGGCCCGCGCTTGAGCCGGTGGCCGAATACCTGCGTGAAGTCGACCCCGACGCACTCCGCCTCGTCGATACGGTCCTGGAGATCAGCGATCGGTTCCTCAAGGACTGCGGATCCGGCGCCGCGGCCGGGCCCGCTTGGTCCGGCCTTCAGCCCGCCGAGCAGAACGAACTGACCGCGACACTGGCACGGCTGCTGCTACGGCTGCGCGCCGTCGAGCCGCTCTACGTCTCCCGCAGCAGCCAGAGCCGTTTCGACATCGCCCGGCGCCGGGTGGAAGCGGCCTGCCACACCGACTACATGTTCCAGGCGATGAATGCCCTGATGTCCGGTCGGGGCTTGGCCGCGGACCTGGCGGTGCGTGAGATCTACATGGCCGAATCGGTGCGCTGGCACCTGGAACGGGCCGCACCAGGAACCCGGATCGTCCTCGCCGCCCACAACAGCCATATCCACAAGACGGAGCTGGAGCTCGGAGGCGGCCTCACCGCGCTGCCCATGGGCCAGCACCTGCAGCGGATGCTCGGCCAGGACTACCGCGCGGTGGCCTTCCTCCACACATCTGATCATGTCCCGGAGATGTACCCGGACCAGAGCGCTGCCGTCGGTTTCACCCTCGCCGAAGCCCGCCTTCAACCCGCCGAGCCCGGCAGCGTCGAAGCCGCCCTCACCGACGCCGGCCTCGCCGACCGGATCACCCTGACCGACCTGCGTCACGCACCACGCGATGCCCAGGGAGCACCGCTGCTCAACACCATCCGGTCCCAGAGCTCCGTGCTGAACACCCTCGTCCCCGAGGCGTTCGATGCCGTGCTCTCCGTCCCCACGGTCACCCGGGACCACACCGTGCACTTCTGACCATCCCGATGCCAGGCAAGAGGGATCTTCGTCCGGGAGGTCCCTCTTGCCTGCGGCTCAGGGCGGCGGGCAGGCCCGACGATCGTAGGCATCGGCCGAGGCAGGATGTCCGCATGGGAGAACTGGACGACGTCCTCTCGGCCCAGGACCGCTTCGGCCGGTCCTGGTACTCCCCATGCAGTTCGTTGTTTCTGCATTTCTGCTGTTCAGGAGCCTGTTGCTGAGTGTAGAGAACTTACGGGGCGTCATGTTGCGGGACACCGGTCGAGGACGTCGACCACGTCCTGGCCCACACCCTCGAACGAGATGATTCGTGGTTTCCAGCGGGCCGAGGCCGGAAAGCCCGGAAAGCGGCCTCCGCAGGAGCGGATGCCCCGACATGATGATCGCCATGTCCGATGTTCTCGTCGTGTGCGCTCTCGCCTGTACCGGGCTCTACGCCGGCTACATGCTCGCTTTTCGCTCAGGTGTCATGCCGGCCTTTCGTGAGCTGCCGGACGATCGTTTCACCGAGGCCATGTCCGTGATCAACCGCAAGGTGCCGGGACCGCTGTTCCTGCTGCTCTTCCTCGGGTCGGTTGCCCTTCCCGCGGCCTCATGGTTGACCGCACCGGACAGCCAGGGCGGTCAGGGGCAGTTGCTCCGTCTGGCTGCCACAGGCTGCGCGCTGGTCGGGCACCTGACCACCGCCGTCGGCAACGTCCCGCTGAACAACGCGTTGGAGGCGTCTCTCGGTCGAGGCGACCAACATGCCGCCCGGGAAGCCTTCGAGTCGCGGTGGAATACCTTCCATACATGGCGGACCGCATGCGCCGTCGCCGCCTTTCTCCTCATGGCGGCCTCCGTGCTCTGAACCCGCCGGACACGTCCCCCGACCGGCTGCCGGATCCCGCCTACGCTCTGCCACCGGCTCGCCCCGGACTTCCTGGAGGAGTGTCTGCCGGCTCCGGCGGGCCACTCGGCAGCGCGACGCTCGCGTATCCCCCTGAGCGTGCGTGACATGGACACCAGGAAGCGCCACCTGCTGCGATGGGCTCCACGGCTCCCCGAGCGGCCCGGCCCCTCACTCGCAGCGGGAGGCACCTTTCTACCGAGGACGGCATCGTGGGTTCTCTCCCCTCCACCGGATACTCCCTGCACGCCGGCCCGGCCGGTCGGCCCGCACGGCTGAGCAACCGCCCCTCCGGGCTGTTGCTGCGTGCCTCAGCCCTGTTCACCGGCCTGATGGCCGGCCTCTTCTTCGCCTTCGACATCTCGGTCATGCCCGGGCTCGCCCGGCTGGACGACGTTGCCTATGCCGAGGCCATGCAGCACTTCAACGCCGTGATCGACGGCAGCCCGCTGTTCAGGTCGGCGTTTCTCGCGGCGCCGGCCTGCACGCTCGCGGCGGCCGTACGCGCGCACCGAGGAGGGTGCCGCCCCCTGGTGCTGCCGCTGGTGCTGGCCGGGCTGTGCTACCTGGCGATGGTGGTGCTCACCGTCACCGTCAACCTCCCCCTCAACGACGAACTGGCCGCGCTCGGCGACCCTGCCGCAGCCTCCGACCTGTCGGTAGTGGAGCGGTTCAGGACCGTCTGGGGCCCGGTGAACGTCGCCCGGACCGTGCTGTGCGTCATCAGCCTCGGGACTCTCTGCTCGGTGCTGATTCGACATGGTCGCCTTTCAGTTCCCGGGCAGTGACCGCTTGGAAGCAGCCGAATGTCCCTGAGAGGAGTACAAGGAGCACCTGTACGCCGCTCCCCCGCTGCTCCAGCGGATGGTGGACGCGGGCCGGCTGGGCCGGAAGTCCGGCTCGGGCTTCTACCCCTACGGGTAGTCCGGCGACGCCGCCAACTGGCGCTGTTCACGGGCGACTTCACCCGGAACAGCGCCTACGGCGGCGGCGTCTGCGGGTGGTCGCGCGGTGCCTGGCAAGCCCCGTCCGCACATCCTCGCCCGGTCGGCATGCTCGGCGCGGGACAGGTCTCGGCGAGGTCGCCCACTGGCAAAAATCGGCCCTGACCTGGGACATCAGCTCCCCCCTGGATCGGATTGACCTCCTTCATGTGTACGATACGCGTATCGTACACATGGGGAGGTCGCATGGTTCGGGGCAAGCCGCGAGAGGACGCGATCTTGGCCGCCGCCATGGCGGTGCTCACTGACGTCGGTTACCAGGCGCTGACGATGGACGCGGTGGCGGCACGGGCGCACGCCAGCAAGACCACTATCTATCGACGTTGGCGGAGTAAGGCCGCGCTGGTCAAAGCGGCATTGGACGCCTACGACAGCAACTTCAACGACAGCGTCCCGGACACCGGGTCGTTGCGCGGCGACCTGTTCGCGGTGATGGAGATGCTGCGGCGCAAGGCCGAGGCGTTTCCGCTGGCGATGATCCACGGGCTGATCACGGCCATGCGCGACGACGAAGAATTGGCCGCAGCGCTACAGGCTCATCTCGATGACGACGAACTGTCACCGTTCACCGAACCGCTGCACCGTGCCGCAGGGCGCGGTGACGTACACGCCGACGTCGACACCGAACTCGTGCACGACATCGCCGAGGCGATGATCCTGCGCCAGCTCCATGTCGACGCCCCATTCGACGACGCCTTCATCACTCGCGTCGTGGATGACGTGCTGCTGGCGCTGCTCACCCAGGGGGAAAGCCCATCATGACCGTGCTCATCGCCGGCGCAGGGCCGACCGGGCTGACGCTGGCCATCGACCTGGCCCGGCGGGGCGTGCCTTGTCGGGTCGTCGACAAGGCGCCTGGCCTGTTCCCCGGGTCCCGGGGCAAGGGACTGTCCCAACGCACCCAGGAGGTCTTCGACGACCTCGGCGTGATCAACGCGGTGCTCACCGATGGCATGCCCTTCCCAAAGTTCCGCCGCTACTCGGGCCACGAGGTGGTGTTCGAACGTCACGTGAACGAGTTACTGGGAGCCGAACCGCTGCGCCGCGGCGCCGGTGTTCCCTATCCGGACCTGTGGCTGCTCCCGCAGTGGCGTACCGACGAGATCCTGTACGAGCGGTTCGTCCAGCTCGGCGGCCGGGTCGAGTTCGGCACCGAGGTACTCGGATTCGACCAGGACGCCGACGGGGTCACCGTGCAGACCACCGCCGGCCAGGTCCGCGCCACCTACCTGGTCGGCTGCGACGGCGGACGCAGCACCGTGCGCAAGGCGCTAGGTGTCGGTTTCGTCGGCGAGACCTTCGAATCCGAACGGACTTTGATCGGCGACGTTCAAGCCGAGGGCCTTGACGGCGTGTTCTGCCACATGTTCAGCACCGGGACCGGCCGGTTCTCGCTGTGGAACATGCCCGGCGGGCAGTACTACCAATTCGTTGCCGGCGTTGCGGCGGAGAACGTGCCGGAGTTGACGCTGGACTCGGTGCGCCACCTACTGCACGAGCGTTCCGGCCGCACCGATATCCGGCTGCACGACCTGAAATGGATATCGCTGTACCGGGTCAACGCGCGCATGGCGGACCGCTACCGAGCCGGACGCGTCCTGCTGGCAGGAGACGCCGCACACGTGCACTCCTCGGCGGGCGGCCAGGGCCTGAACACCAGCATCCAGGACAGCTACAACCTCGGCTGGAAGCTGGCCGCCGTGCTCGGCGGCGCGCCGAAGGCACTGCTGGACAGCTACGAGACCGAGCGGATGCCGGTGGCAGCCCATGTCCTGGGCATGAGCAGCACACTGCACCGGCTGGACTTCCGGCCGCAGGAGGGATGGACACCGGCGATCCACCAGCTCGACGTCAGCTACCGCCACGGGCCGCTGGCAGTGGACGACCGCCCGGCACTGGGACAGCTCCGCGCCGGAGACCGCGCACCCGACGGCACCCTCGACGATGGCACCCGCCTGTTCGATGTCTTCCGTGGTCCGCACTTCACCCTGCTGGCGTTCGGCGACCTGCCGAATCGGCGATGCGGCGACGGCGTGCGGGTAAGGCAGGGCACCCCCTCGGACGCCTACGACGTGGAGGACGGCACCCTGATCCTGGTCCGGCCAGACGGGTATATCGGCGTGATGAGCCAACGCATCGACACCGTGCTCACCTACCTCGAACAGTTGACGTGCTCCCTGGCCTGAAGTCCAGGGATTCCGGCCTGGGCTGTCCGACCCTTCCGGGGGCTTCCTGCTTCACCGGAAGCGTTGTGCCGTACCCGTCAGGCTCGTTGCCGGCCCCGGCACGCCAAGTCACCTACCGGGGACAGCACCGGGGTCGACGCCGGTCAGGTCACAGCTCGTGTCCCACAACCGCGCCGCGACGGAGGCGTCGGCAAGGTGGTTCCACACCCGTTCACGTCGGGGCTCGCCCCGCAGGCCGAAGACGCGCGGTCCCCACAACTGGCCGCCACGCACCGCCGGGTCGAGCACCGCTCGGACCACGGGCCACGCCCCGGCATGCTTGCCCTGGACGAGGAGGGCCGCAGGTGCCGCGCTCAGCCGCGCCCCGGCAGTCCGCACATGGATCGGCGGCCGTGACGGGGTGAGGGAGTCCAGCGCGCCGCCGGGATGGACCACCACACTCGCCACCGTGCCGCCGACAGCGCGCAGACGACGGTCGAGTTCGACACCGAAGTACATCTGCGCCAACTTGGAACGTCCGTAGGAGCGCTTGGGCCGGTAGTCCTTCCGGGACTGCAGGTCGTCCAGGTCGAGCCGCTCCGACTTCGCCGCGAAGCTGCCCACGGTCACGACGCGGGCGGCCGGCGCGGCCGACAGCAGCGGCATCAGCCACCGGGTCAACGCGAAGTGCCCGAGGTGGTTCGTGCCGAACATGAGCTCGTGACCGTCCCCCGTCTCCCTGCGCGGCGGATCGTCAAGCGCAACGCCGGCGTTGTGGACCACCGCATCAAGGCATTCCACCCCCAGTGACTCCACCACTGACGGCAGCGACGAGAGGTCGGCGAGGTCCAGCCGAACGGCCCGCACCCGCGCACCGGCAACACGCGCACGTATCGAAGCCATGGCGACCTCGGCCTTCGCAGGGCTCCGGCTGCCGAGCACGACGGTCGCTCCGGTTGCCGACAACTGCTCCGCGACGAAGTACCCGATGCCGGCGTTGCCGCCGGTGACCAGGAAGACGCTGCCATCGGCACGCGGCAGCCGTTGGACATTCCAGGGCGGGGTGGAGGATGCGGACGACACGGCGACGGGAACTCCCTTGCTGGAACACGGCTGCCGCTGCATGCGGGCAACTCGACACCCACCGTTCCAGCGGCCACCGACACATCGCCGATCGATCACCGACACTCCCGCCGGACGGCCGACATCCCACCGACACGGCGCCGCCCGTCCCCGCACCGTGCCGGTGAACGTCCCGTCGGCCAATCGGAGTTGGACGACGTACCGCCTCGCGATCAAGCGCCCGTGCGGGTCGGACGCGGACCGTCCCGCGCCCCACGACCACGGTCCGCACCCAAGCGAAACGCTGCTTGAGGCTAGGGTTCGTCGTCGACGGCTCCGGGGGCCAGAGCGGGGGCGGGGAAGGCATGCCGGGCCTCGCCTCCGGACCACCACACGCCGACCGCGAACACCGCGGTCCCCTCCAGCAACGCCGCGCGGTCCAGGCCGCCGCACGGCAGCGGGGTGCAGCCCATCGATGTGATCAACTCCGCCACCACGGCGGCGGCAGCCGGTGTGTCCGTGCAGAAGGGTACGGCCAGCCGCGCGCCTTCGAAGACCGGTCGTCGCAGGGTCCAGATGCTCTCGTGGCAGATGCCGAACACCTTGGCGACGCGGGCGTCCGGTGCCGCCTCGGCCAGGCGCGCGGCGACCGAGTCCGTGCCGCCGGCCGTGGTGATGGCGGGGCCGTCGGCGGCGGGGACCATCGGCACCGTGCAGTCGAGCACGGTCCGCCCGGCGAGCGCCGGGGCGAGTTCCCCGGTCAGCCGCGGTGCGGCATCGGCGGGCACGGCGACCAGCACGGCTTCGCCGTAGCCCGCCGCCTCGGCCAGGCTGCCGTGTCCGGCGGCCCCGATTCCGGCCGCTGTCCCGGCGGCGGCCGCGGCGTCCCGGCCGCCCACCATGACCTCGTGCCCGGCCCGCACCCACGCTCCGCCCAGCGCCGCCGCCATTTGGCCGGTGCCGAGAATGCCGATGCGCATCGTCCTGCTCCTGTTCCCCTCGTGAAATGTCATGCCCCGGACGCTAGGCGGGTCGATGCACACCACGTGGTAGGCATCGGCCGAGGCAGGATGTCCCCATGGGAGAAGTGGACGACATGGGCGGAGATCCGTTCGCCGCGGACTGCCGGGCCCGCATCGCCTTCGAGGTGCTGGCCAACCGCTGGGACAGCGTGGTGGTCTTCGTCCTCGGCGAGAGCGGCCCCAAGCGGCCTCGTGAGCTGCTGGCCCGGATCGGCGGGATCAGCCCCAAGGTTCTCAACGAGGCGCTGCGGCGCCTGGAGTACAACGGCCTGGTGGAGCGCCGCCGTTACGCCGAAGCTCCACCCCGCGTCGATTACACCCTCACCGAGGCCGGTACCGCTTTGATCGTCCCGATCCGCGCGCTGGGCGCCTGGGCCGCGGTCCACGCGGACGACGTCCTCTCGGCCCAGGACCGCTTCGGCCGCTCCTAGCGCTCCCCTTGCAGTGCACCATTTCCGCTGTTCAGTAGCCTGTTTCCGAGTGTGGGGAGCTGTCGGGGCGCCATGGTGCGGTGACACCGGTCGAGGACGTCGGCCACGTCAGCGGCAGCACCAGGGGGCGGCACCCCCGGGGCGGTGGGCTACGGGCTCGGGGGCCGCGGCCCGGTCCCGGAGTGGCTCCCGGGCTCGTTGAAAGAGCCAACCTCTTCGTGGAGCGGCCCGGCAGGGTGTGCGCGCCGGTACCACGGGTGCGCGGTTCACACGGGGTGCGCGGCCGGTGCCCGCATACGTCCCCCGCACACGCTCCCGCCGCGCGGGGCAGGGCTGTTGACTCGCACCGTACGGCTGTCAGGCGGGCCGCGCCCTTCGTGCGGCCGCGTGGAGACGACTCCTGCCGAGGAGCGGAATGACCACCGAACCGGAGCAAGCCGTGGTGGCGGCGGAGTTCGCCGAACTCCGCCGCGTCCTCGATGTGGGCCTCGCCCGTATCGACGGCCAACTCGCCCTGCTCGCCCAGCGCAGCGATCAGACCGATCGCGATCTGGCCGAACTGAGCGTTCGCGTGGCCGCATTGGAGCACAGCCGCTGGCCGCTTCCGTCCGTCGCCGCGCTCACCGGTCTGTGCGCGCTGGCGGTCTCGGCCTGGCAGGCCACCGGCCACTGACGGGACACCGGGGCGGTGCGGGGGACGCCGCCCCGGCCCCGGCGGCCCCGAAGTCCGGTCAGCCGAGCCGGATGTGGTGCAGGAGCAGCAGTGCGGCGGCCATGTTCGCCGCCGGCACCTCGCCCCGCGCCACCATGTCGGGCACCTGCTTCAGCGGGACCCAGGCCCGCTTGTCCGACTCGAAGGCGTCCTCCGGCTGCCCGATGTACGCGGCCTCGTCGGACCAGTAGATGTGGTGCCGGGCGTCCGTGAGCCCGTTGGACGGCTCGACGGACAGCAGGTGCCGCAGTCTGCCGGGCCGCCAGCCGGTCTCCTCCTCCATCTCCCGGGCCGCCGCGGCCGCGACGTCCTCGCCGTCCTCCACGACCCCGGCGGCCAGTTCCCAGCCCCAGGTGCCGGTGATGAAGCGGTGCCGCCACAGCAGCAGCACCTCGTTGGCGTCATTGACCGCGGTGGCCGCGGCCACCGGCCGCAGCCGGATCACGAAGTGGTCGAGGTGCCTGCCGTCGGGGAGTTCGACATCGGCGAGATTGACCCGGAACCAGCGGTTCTCGTACACGGTCTGCTCCCTGAGATTCTTCCATCGCACGCGACTGCCACCTTCCGCCGGGTAGAGGGCAACAGTCGCAACATCTCAGCGGCAGAGCGAGCGCTCACAGGGGCACGCGCAGCGCACCGTCGATCAGTTCGGCGGCCCCGGCGGTGGCCGCGCACTTGCTGGCGACGAGGTGGGTGCGCACCGCCCGGAGCCGGTCCCGCAGTCGGCGGGACTCCATCCCCCGGGCCTGTTCGGTCATTTCCACCGCGGTGGCCACCGCGCGGTCGGCATCGCCCTGGCGCAGCGCGATGTGGGTGAGCATGGCCAGCCGGTGGACCCGCCCCCGGTCGTGGGCGGGGGTACCGACCGCGGCGGTCGCGTGCTCCCGGGCCGCTCCCAGATCGCCCAGGCTCAGCAGCGCCTCCGCCACCTGGACGTTGACCAGGCCCGGCTGCACATACCCGGTCTCGGCGGGCTCCTGGCCCCGGCGGATCCGGTCGGCGGCCGACTCCGCGCTGCGGATGCAGGACAGCGCCCCGGCGCCGTCGCCGAGGCGGGCGTACGCCTTGGCCTGCATCGCGTACAGGTCGGCGGTCAGCGCCGGGGTGATGTGGCCGCCCGCGGCGCGCAGCGCGGACTCCGCGAACGCGACGGCCTGCCGGTGCTCCCCCAGGAACAGCGACTGGTTGACGATCAGCGCGATCACATAGGCGCCGAGCCCGCGGTCCCCGCTGGCCTTGGCGAGCCGCAGCGCCTGGTGGAAGTAGCGCTGCGCCAGGCCGTGCGCGTCCGAGTCGTAGGCACAGATGCCGGCGATGGCGACCAGACCGCCGGCGGCCCGGTGCAGCTGCCGCCCGGTGGCGTCGGGGTAACTGCCGCGCAGCAGCGGCGCCGTCTCGGAGGTGAGGAAGCCGACGATGCGGGCCCGGGTCGCCACCCCGCCCGCCTTGCGGTAGAGCAGCTCGTAGTGGGCGCGGGCGGCCCGCAGCATGTCGATGTCGGCCAGGCCCACGCTGGTGTGGCCGCGCCGGGAGACATCGGCGTCCTCGGGCGGGTTCTCCCACTCCCACACCGGGATCACGGCGGGGGTGCCGGTGACCGCGGGAGCCCCGACGACGTCCGGGCGCCGCTGTTCGTCGGAGCGCCAGAGCGCGGTGGCCCGGTCGACGAAGCCGGACAGCGGGGTGCCGGGGCCGTGACCGCTGCCGGACGTGCCGAGGCCGATGTCGTCGAGGGTCACCGCGCGCTGCAGCCGTTCGCCGAGGACCTCGCAGATCAGGTCGGGCACCCGGCCGCGCGGCCGCTGGCCCTTCAGCCAGCGGGCGACGGCCGTGTGCTCGTAACGCAGCGTCATGCCCCGGGCCCGGCCCGCCTCGTTGACATGGGCGGCCAGCCCGGCGTGGGAGATGCCTGCTTCGTCGAGAACGGCGTCGAGCAGGGTGTTGGGCTCCATCGTGCCCTCCCGATGTGCTCAATGAGTCCACAGCGTAGTGGAACCGGGCACACACGGGGTGTGAACGCCCGCCCTCCGGCGGCGGGTTCTGACGGGCCGGGGCGGGGCCGCCTCAGCCGAGTCCGGTCCGGTGCGGCAGCAGCACGGTGCGGTGGGCATAGCGCCCCGCGGTGCCGACCGTACGGCAGCCGGCGAGGACGGAGACACCGGAGTCGGCGACCCGGCGCAGTCCGGCCCACACCCGGCGCCGGCCCACGAGGTCCGGTCCCGGGTCGGCGGACTCGACGAGGACGGCCGCGGGCCGTTCGGCCAGTGCCACCGTCAGGGCGAGCAGCAACCGGTCGGCGGGCGGCAGCTCCGCGTAGCGGGTGTCCGGGTGCGGCCCGCGGCCCGCCGGTCCGCCGTACGTCTCCCCCGGCACCGCCCCGGCGAACACCCGGCTCGCCGGCCCCGCGGTGCGGAGGTCCGCGAGCAGCTCACCGATCCGGCGGCCCGGGTCCGGAGCCCCGTCCCCCCGGGTGCGCACAGGGGCGACGGGGCGGCCGACGGCCGGGAGGGCGCCCAGGGCGTGGAGCAGCGCGGCGCGGCGGGACCCGTCCGGACCGATCACCGCGACGAGTTCGCTCCCGGGCGCCCGCAGTACCGTCACGCGCCCCGGGTCGCCACCGACGGGGTGGTGCGCGGTACTCGGGTGCGTGCGGTGGGTGGTGAGAGCGGCTCCCTGCCCGGTCGTCGGTGCGGCCATGTCTGCCCTCTTCTCGGACCTGAGCTGTTCGGGCCCTACATCTACCAACGGCGGAGGGAAACGGCGGCGCGGCGCTCCGGGGTCCGTCCGGGACGCGCCCGGTCGGCGGCGGACGGCGTGCCGGGCAGGCCCTGGGGAGAGGCAAGGGACGGTCCGGGCCGGGGCGCCGGCCGGACGCGCCCGGGCAGGCGCGGGTGTACACGGGCCCGGGGCACGTGCGGCCCGGGGCACATGCCCCGGGAAACGGCGATGCTCAGGGGGCCGGCTCGGCGCCCGCCGTGCGCCCCGCGCCGGCGGGTGCGGGAATCCGCTGCCGGTCGAAGCGCAGCACCAGCAGTGCGGCATCGTCCCGGAGCCTGCCGCGGGCGTGCCGCAGCAGCGCGGAGCACACGTACTCGACGATGGCCTGCGGGCCGGCCACGGCAACGGCACCCGCCCCGGCCCCGGCCCCGGCCCCGGCCCCGGCCGGAGGGTCGCAGTCGGCCGCGGATGCGCCGCCGGCCGCGGCCAGCAGCGCGCTGTCCAGGGGAAAGAAGGCCCCTGACGCATCCCGCGCGTCCTCCGCGCCGTCGGTGTGCAGGACCAGGGTGTCCCCGCCCCGCAGGCTCCGGCAGGACACCACCGGCAGCTCGGCGGGGAGCGGGAACGCGCCCAGCGGCGGCAGCGGGTCGGCGTCCGCCAGCCGTACGGCGCGCGTCGCGCACGGCCCGTGCCCGTCCCGGCTCCCCGTGCCCTCCGGGTGACCGGCACCGTCCACGGCGGCGGTGAGCAGATACGGCCAGGGGTGACCGCAGTTGAGTGCGGTCGGCCGGCTGCCGGCCCGCAGCTCCAGCAGGAGCACGGTGACGAACTCCTCGGCGAGCGGACCGTCCGGCTCCGCTCCGTCCGGGGTCCGGCCCCGGCCGCCCGTGCCGGGCTCGCGGTCCGCTCGCTCCCGCAGGTGCCGCTGCATCGCGCGGTCCAACCGCCGCAGCACGCCGGAGAGTTCCGGCTCGTCGTGGGCCGCTTCCCGGAAGCTGCCGAGCAGCGCCGCGACGGCGCCGATGGCCGGGAGGCCGTGGCCGCGCACGTCGCCGATGACGACGCGGACGCCGTGCCGGGTGTCCAGCGCCTCGTAGAGGTCACCGCCCATGAGGGCGCCGCGGGTGGCGGAGAGGTGGCCGGCCGCCGCCGTCAGCCCGCCGAGGCGCGGAGGCGGCGGGCGGAGCAGGACCTGTTGCGCGGCGGTGGCCGCTTCACGGGTGCGCTCCAGCTCGCGCATCAGCCGGAGGCGGCGGCCGGTCGTCAGATAGCCGGCCACGACCACCGCGAAGATCGCGCCGCAGGTCCCGGCGCGGATCCCCATGCCGTGCTCCTCCTCGACGGAGCCCAGCGGGACGAGGGCGAACGCCGCGCAGACCCCGCCGAGCACCACACAGGGACGGCGGCCGCTGCCGGCGCAGGCTATCGCGGGCGCGGCGGCGAGGAGTTGGACGGCCGGGATGCCGGTCGGATGGGTCAGCTGCCAGGAGACGACACCCAGGATCCACAGGCCCGGAAGCGCGAAGACCAGCACGCGCCAGACCTTCGGTACGCCTCGGGGCGCACCTCGCCACCCCCTGGAACGGATCATGCCCACGCCTCCCCTGGCAGGTCCGGAGGCGGGCGACAGGCCCCACGGCCCGCGACCGACCTCCGTACGGTGGTCAGAACTGCCGTGACGACCGCGCCGATTGTGGCAACCATGAGCAATCGAGTAGCCGCCATCCGTCGATATGCCACCCGATGGAGTGACCCACCTCTGGCACAGTGACGCCCTTCGGCCGGTGCCCGCCCGTCGGTCCGCCGACCACCGGCACCGCGGCCTGCACCTCACGCAATGGGCCCGGTGCCGGCTCCGTACCGGCCGTGAAGCGGGCGGGCGGAGACCACGAAGGGGTGCGCCCGGAGATCCGGGCGCACCCCTTCGGCGGTTGGGCGGCGGGCGGTTACGCGCCGCGCAGCATGGCGCCCGTCCGCTCGGCGGCGGCCGCGACGGCGGCGTCCCGGGCGGCGGAGGCCTCCTCCACCGTCAGCGTCCGGTCGGAGGCGCGGAACCGCAGCGCGTACGCCAGCGACTTCTTGCCCTCGCCGATCTGCTCGCCCGTGAACACGTCGAACAGCCGCAGCGATTCGAGGAGTTCACCGGCACCGGCCCGCAGCGCGGACTCGACGTCGGCGGCCGGGACCGAGGTGTCGACGATCAGCGCGACGTCCTGGGTGGCCACCGGGAACGTCGAGACGTGCGGGGCCTCGACGAGGCCGGACCCGGCCCGCTCCAGCCGGTCCAGCTCGATCTCCATCGCGCAGGTGCGCTCCGGCAGGCCGAGGGCCTTGATGACCCGCGGGTGGAGCTCCCCGGCGTTGCCGACGAGCACCTCCTCGCCGTCGACCTCGGCCAGCAGCGCGGCGCAGCGGCCGGGGTGCCAGGGGGCGTGCTGGTCCTGACGGACGATCAGCTCGACCCCGGCCTCACGGGCCACCGTGCGGCCCGCCTCGACGGCGTCCGCCCAGGTCGCCGGGCGTCCCTTGCCCCAGCGGCCGGCCTGCTCGCGCGCCCCGGCGAGGACCACTGCGACCCGCCTCGGCTGCGCGGGCAGCGCGGCGTTCAGCCGGGCGATCTCCTCGTCGGTCGGCCGTCCGTCGACGTCCGGCCGGCCGGGCTCCTGCTCGGAGCCGGTGGGCCGGAACACCAGACCCGTTTCGAAGAGCGCCAGGTCGTGCTCGCCACGGCCGTGGTTGCGGTGCAGCGCGCCCAGCAGACCCGGCAGCAGCGTGGTGCGCAGGGCCGGCTCCGTGTGCGAGAGCGGGTTGACCAGGCGCACCACCGAGCGGCGCGGGTCGTCGCTCTCCAGGCCGAAGTCGTCGAAGACCTGCTCGCCCAGGAACGGGTAGTTCGGCGCCTCGACGTAGCCGGCCCCGGCGAGGGCCCGGCCCACCCGGCGGTGCAGCCGCTGGCGCTCGGTCAGCCCGCGGCCGGCGGGCGGCCGCGGCAGGGTCGACGGCAGGTTCTCGTAGCCCTCGAGCCGGATGACCTCTTCGGCGAGGTCGTTCGGGTCGGTGAGGTCGGGCCGCCAGCTGGGCACGGTGACGGTCAGCCGGTCCTGGCCGTGGACGTCGCAGCCGACCTCCTGGAGGCGGCGGACGACGGTCTCCCGGCCGTAGGCGACGCCCGCGACGCGGTCCGGGTGGTCCGCGGGGATCGTGACGGTGCGGGGTCCGCCGGGGGTGACGACCTCGGTGACGCCGGCCTCGGCGCTGCCGCCCGCGAGCAGCACGAGCAGGTCGACCGTCCGCTGGGCCGCCGCGGAGGCGGCCTGCGGGTCGACGCCCCGCTCGAAGCGCTTGGACGCCTCGGAGGACAGCTTGTGGCGGCGGGAGGTGCGGGCGATCGCGATCGGGTCGAAGTGCGCGGCCTCGACGACGATCTCGGTGGTGCCCGTGACCGCGCCGGTCTCCGGGTCGGTGACCGGGTCGGCGATCTCGGTGTGCGCACCGCCCATGACGCCCGCGAGCCCGATGGGCCCGGAGCCGTCGGTGATCACCAGGTCCTCGGGGTCGAGGACGCGCTTGGTGCCGTCGAGGGTGGTGAACTTCTCCCCCGCTGTGGCACGGCGCACCCCGATCGGCCCGTCGACACGGGACCGGTCGTAGGCGTGCAGCGGCTGCCCGAGTTCGAGCATCACGTAGTTGGTGACGTCGACGGGGAGGGAGACCGGGCGCATCCCGGCCTTCTCCAGCCGGCGCGTCAGCCAGATCGGGGAGCGCGCCTGAGGGTCGAGGCCGGTGACGGTGCGCGCGGTGAAGCGGTCGCAGCCGGCCGGGTCCTCGACGACGACCCGGTAGCCGTACTCGTTGGCCGACGGCACGTCGAGCAGGGCCGGGTCCCGCAGCGGCAGCCCGTAGGCGGTGGCCGCCTCGCGGGCGACGCCGCGCATCGACAGGCAGTAGCCGCGGTCGGGGGTGACGGCGATGTCGAGGACCTCGTCGTCGAGCCCGAGCAGCTCGATGGCGTCGGTGCCGGCCTCGTGCTCCGGGGGGAGCACGATGATGCCGTCGTGCTCGTCGGACATGCCGAGCTCGCTCGCGGAGCAGATCATGCCCTCGGAGGTCTTGCCGTAGGTCTTGCGCGCGGAGATCCGGAAGTCACCGGGCAGCACGGCGCCCGGCAGCACCACGACGACCTTGTCGCCCACGCTGAAGTTCCGGGCACCGCAGACGATGTTCTGCTGCTCGCCGGTCCCGTTGGCATCGCCGACGTCCACCTGGCAGTACCGGATGGGCTTCTTGAACTCCGTCAGCTCCTCGATGGCCAGCACCTTGCCGACCACCAGGGGGCCGCTGAGGCCGGCGCCGAGCTGCTCGACGCGCTCGACCTCCAGCCCCGCGGCAATGAGCTTGGCCTGTACGTCACGGCCGGTCTCACCGGCCGGCAGGTCGACGTACTCCCGCAGCCAGGAAAGCGGGACCCGCATCAGATCTCCATCCCGAAAGGCCGGGTGAAGCGCACGTCACCCTCGACCATGTCTCGCATGTCCTCGACGTTGTGGCGGAACATCAGCATCCGCTCGATGCCGAACCCGAAGGCGAATCCGCTGTACTTCTCCGGGTCGATGCCCGCGGCGGCGAGCACCCGCGGGTTGACCATGCCGCAGCCGCCCAGCTCGATCCAGCCCTCGCTGCTGCACGTGCGGCACGGCCGCTCCGGGTCGCCGACCGACGCGCCCCGGCACACGTAGCACGCCATGTCCATCTCGGCGGACGGCTCGGTGAAGGGGAAGAAGTTCGGCCGCAGCCGGGTGCTCATGCCCTCGCCGAACAGCGCCTGCACCATGTGGTCCAGGGTGCCCTTGAGGTCCGCCATGGTCAGGCCCTCGTCGACGGCGAGCAGCTCCACCTGGTGGAAGACCGGGGTGTGGGTGGCGTCCAGCTCGTCGGTGCGGAACACCCGGCCGGGGCAGATCACATAGAGCGGCAGCTCGCGGTCGAGCATGGCACGCACCTGCACCGGCGAGGTGTGGGTGCGCAGCACGACCCCGGACTCCTCCTTGCCGTCCCGGGAGCCCTCGGGCCCCTGGACGAAGAAGGTGTCCTGCATGGCGCGGGCCGGGTGGTCGGGCGGGAAGTTCAGCGCGTCGAAGTTGAACCACTCGGCCTCGACCTCGGGGCCCTCGGCGACCTCGTAGCCCATGGCCACGAAGACGTCCTCGATGCGCTCGGAGAGCGTGGTCAGCGGGTGCCGGGCGCCGGCGGGCACGCGGTCGTACGGCAGCGTGACGTCCACCGCCTCCTCGACCAGCACCCGGGCGTCGCGCTCCGCCTCCAGCTCCTCCTGGCGTGCCTTGAGTGCCCGGTTGACCTCGCCGCGGGCGCCGCCGACGCGCTTGCCCGCGTCGGCCTTGGCGTGCGGCGGGAGGGCGCCGATCTCGCGGTTGGCCAGGGCCAGCGGCGAGCGGTCGCCGGTGTGGGCGACCTTCGCGTCGTGCAGGGCCTCGAGGTCGCCGGCCGCGGAGAACGCGGCGAGCGCCTCGTCCCGCATCCGGGCGATCTCTTCCGGTTTCAGTGCCTCGACCTCAACAGGGTCGTACGACTTATTGGGTGCCGACATCTCTTCCCGTGTTTCCGAATTGGCTGGATGGCGCTGCCCACGCTCGGTGGCAGGGCGGCCGAGGCTGCCCGGGGTGCCAAAAGCCGAGTCTACGGGGCGCGCCGTGGGGGTGCCCCCACCGGAGGCAGGGGGGAGGAAGCCCGTGGTGCCTCAGGCCATGAAGGCCGGGGCCGCCACGGGCAGGGTAAATCGGAACTGGGCACCGCCGCCGGGGGCGCGGCCGACCTCGATCGCCCCGCCGTGCGCCTCCACGATGCCCTTGACGATGTAGAGGCCCAGCCCGGTGCCGCCGCGCTTGCTGCCCCGCCAGAAGCGGGTGAACACGCGGCTCATCGATTCCTCCGGGATGCCGGAGCCCTCGTCGCTCACGGTGACGGCCGTTCCTTCTTCCAGGCTGCGGGTGGGGGCGGGTGCCACCTCGATGGTGACGGTTCCCTCGCCGTGCCGCACCGCATTTTCCAGCAGGTTGCCCAGCACCTGGTCGACCTTGTCGGGGTCGGCCCACAGCGCGGGCAGTGGATGCACGGTGCGGACGTCGAAGCGGTCGCCGGGCTGTCCGGTGCCGGTGAGCGAGGCCACGTGCCGCTGCACGGCGGCGACCATGTCGACCGGCTGGCGGCGGACCTCCAGCCGGCCCGAGTCGATCCGCGAGATGTCGAGAAGCTCGGCGATGAGCCGGGTCACCCGGTTGGCGTCCGCGTCGACCGTCTCCAGCATCAGCCGCTTCTGGTCGTCGGTGAACCGCTCCCACTTGGCGAGCAGCGTCGCGGTGAAGCCCTTGACGGAGGTCAGCGGCGAGCGCAGCTCATGGGCGACGGTGGCGATCAGCTCGGCGTGGCTGCGCTCGGTGCGGCGGCGGGCCTCGGTGCCGCGGAGGGTGACGACCAGCCGGTGGAGGGGCCCGGTGGGGCGGCGGCGCACGTAGCGCGCGGAGACCAGGACCTCGCGCCCGCCGGGGAGCAGCAGATTCCGCTCCGGCTGCCCGATGCGGATCGCGAGGCCGCCGTACGGGTCGGTGACGGTCCACCACCGGCGGCCCTCGAGGTCCTCCAGCGGCAGCGCGCGCTCCAGCGGCCGGCCGATGGCCTCGGACGGGTGCAGCGCGGTGATCCGGGCGGCCGCGGCGTTGAAGCAGAGGATCCGGCCGGTCTCATCGGCGACGACGAGACCGTCGGGCAGGTCGTCGGGGTCCAGGCCGAGTCCGGCGAGTGAGGAGCCGTGGCCGGGGAGGGCACCGGTCGCGGGCGCAGCCGCGCTCCGTGCGCACTCGGCCGCAGTCCTGGCGTCCATCCCCACACCCCCTGGTCGCACCCCCGCGGCAACCTTACTAGCTCGGAGTCACGGAGCGGCACCCTCCGGATGCGCGCTGCGCACGGGCCGATGCATAGAGGCACACGGCGGCGGCCGTTGCGAGATTGAGGCTCTCGGCCTGTCCGTGAATGGGGACGCGCACCACCTCGTCCGCCAGTGCGCGGGTCTCCTCCGGGAGGCCCCAGGCCTCGTTGCCGAAGATCCAGGCGGTGGGGCCGCCCAGGACGCCCTCGTCGAGCTCGGTGTCCAGGTCGCGCTCGCCCGCGCCGTCCGCGGCGACGATCCGCACACCGGTGCCCCGCAGGCCGTCCACCACCCGGTCGACGGGGACGCCGACGGCCACGGGGAGGTGGAAGAGGCTGCCGACCGAGGCCCGGACGGACTTGGGGTTGTAGAGGTCGACGGAGGCATCGGTGAGGACGACGGCGTCGGCTCCGGCGGCGTCGGCGCAGCGCAGCACGGTCCCGGCGTTGCCGGGGTCGCGGACGTTGGCGAGGACGGCGACCAGCCGCGGCCGGGCGCGGAGGATCTCGTCGAAGGGCCGGTCGAGGAACCGGCAGACGCCGACCAGGCCCTGCGGGGTGACGGTCTGCGAGAGCTCTGCGACGACGTCCTCCGGGGCGGTGTGGATCCGCGCTCCGGCGGCCCGGGCGGCCTCGACGATGCCGGCGTGCCGCTCGGCGGCCTCGGCGGTGGCGAAGAGCTCGGTCAGGGTCGGCTCGCCGTCGCCGCGGTGCAGGGCCGCCTCCCGGACCGCCTGCGGCCCCTCGGCGAGGAACCGGCGCTCCTTGACCCGGAAGTTGCGCCGGGAGAGCCGGCGGGCGGCGGCGACGCGGGGGGAACGCGGGGAGATCGGCTCGGCAGGGCCCATGGACGGCGGCTCACTTCTCTGGGGCTCGGGCGACGGGGTGTACGGGAGCGGGGGCAGACAGCGACGGACCCGCAGGCCGGGGGCCTGCGGGTCCGTCTGACGCTGTCAGGCTGCCGGGTCAGGCGGCCTTCGGGGCGTTGACGTCGCTCGGCAGCGCCTTCTGGGCCACCTCGACGAGCGCGGCGAAGGCGTTGGCGTCGTTCACCGCGAGCTCGGCCAGCATCTTGCGGTCCACCTCGATGTTGGCGGCCTTCAGACCCTGGATGAAGCGGTTGTAGGTGATGCCGTTGGCGCGGGCAGCGGCGTTGATCCGCTGGATCCACAGCTGACGGAAGTCGCCCTTGCGCTTCTTGCGGTCGTTGTAGTTGTAGACCAGGGAGTGGGTGACCTGCTCCTTGGCCTTGCGGTACAGGCGCGAACGCTGACCGCGGTAGCCGCTGGCCTGCTCGAGGATCGCCCGGCGCTTCTTGTGAGCGTTGACTGCCCGCTTGACGCGTGCCACTTGTTAACTCCTAGTACGGGGCCGCGGGTGACTCACACGGCCCGGAATCGATGAGGTCCCGGTGGGTGACGTACGCCCCGGCCTGCAGCGTCGGTCCGACGCCCGGGGCGGCTGGGTCACTTGCCGAGAAGCTTCTTGATCTTCTTGGCGTCGGCCGGGGCCATCTCGGTCTTGCCGGCAAGGCGGCGCGTCAGCGTGGACGGCTTGTGCTCGAGAAGGTGGCGGCGACCGGCGCGCTGGCGCATCACCTTGCCGGAGCCGGTGAGCTTGAAGCGCTTGCTGGCACCACTGTGCGTCTTGTTCTTCGGCATGTCGCCGTTCTCTCCTCGTCGGTGGCGCTTCCGTCGGCGAGCCGGTGAAACCGGCACACGGAAGCGTCAGCTGGTTCGGTTGGTGTCCGGGGCCTGGACCCCGGGATTCCCGGAGCGATCCGGGATCACGCCTCGACGTGCTCCTCGGCAGCCTCGGCAGCCTCAGCGGGGACGCCGGTGCGCTCCGCCTTGCGGGCGGCCTGCGCCTCGCGGGCTTCGGCCATCGCCTCGGTCTTCTTCTTGTGCGGACCGAGAACCATGATCATGTTTCGGCCGTCCTGCTTCGGGTTCGACTCGACGAAACCGAGGTCCTGGACGTCCTCCGCGAGACGCTGCAGCAGTCGGTAGCCCAGCTCGGGGCGGGACTGCTCACGGCCACGGAACATGATCGTGATCTTGACCTTGTCGCCCTGCTTGAGGAACCGGACGACGTGACCCTTCTTGGTGTCGTAGTCGTGCGGGTCGATCTTCGGCCGGAGCTTCATCTCCTTGATGACCGTGTGCGCCTGGTTCTTGCGCGCCTCACGGGCCTTCATGGCCGACTCGTACTTGAACTTCCCGTAGTCCATGAGCTTGCACACGGGCGGGCGGGCGTTCGCCGCGACCTCGACGAGGTCGAGGTCGTACTCCTGCGCAAGCTCCAGTGCCTTGGCAAGCGGCACGATGCCGACCTGCTCGCCACTGGGACCGACAAGTCGCACCTCGGGGACTCGGATCCGGTCGTTGATGCGGGGCTCGGCGCTGATGGGGCCTCCTCGGTTGCACCACGCGATTGCCTGGCGGACAGCCGCGTAACGTCTGGTTCTGTCGACCCCTGCCCCGGACGTGAAAAACGCCCCGAACGGGACACAGGCGGGGCTCCTCGCATACCGGAGCACCGCCGCGGTGACCGCGGGGCGCATCGGACAGGTCCGTCGTCCGTACGGAACGACGGGCTCTGTCTGACCGGTGACCCGCCGATCCGGGAGATCGGTCAGGTGGGAGTTCGGAGCCTCCACTTGTGGGCCGGGCACAGGAATGTCCGGCCGGTCGTCAGTAAGCATACCAGCGTTCGGCCCGGTCACCCACCGCGCGGGCAGTGGCCATAGGCTGATGTCAACTGTCCAGCCGAAAGTGAAGTCCTGAGTATGAGCGACGCCACCCCGCAGCAGCCGACGCCCGAGCCCACGGGGCAGTCTCCCGACTTCGACACGATGACCCGCGACATCGCGGACGTCCCCGCGGTCGAGGTGATCACCACGGTCGCCGTGCACCTGATGAGTGCGGCCGCGGTCAATCTGGGCCTCGCCGAGGACGGCTCCGACCACAAGGACCTGGACGAGGCGCGGAAGCTGATCACCGCGCTGGCCGGCCTGGTCACCGCGAGCGCGACCGAGGTCGGGTCGTACCACGCCTCCCCGCTGCGCGACGGCCTGAAGTCGCTCCAGCTGGCCTTCCGGGAGGCCTCCGTGGTGCCGGACGAGCCGGGCCAGGGGCCGGGCGAGAAGTTCACCGGTCCCGTCTACGGGAGCTGACGGGCTCGGGGTCCCGTCGTCGATTCCGGGGCCCGGCCGATTCCGCGGCCCGGTCGGGTCCGGGGCTCAGCGGCCGGTCCCGACGCCGGCGGCCGGGCTCGCGGGGCCCGGCACCCCGCCCCGTTCCGGATCCCGCCCCGTCCGGTCCGGGCGACGGCAGGCCCCGGGCCGAGCGGTCACTCGGCGGTCTCGGTGGCCGTCCGGGCGACGCCGACCGGTTCGGCGGGATGCGTCACACCGTGCACCAGCGCGGCGAGCACCCCGCCCACCAGGGGCGCGATCAGGAACAGCCAGACCTGGGTCATCGCCTCCGCGCCCGCGAAGAGCGCCGGGCCGAAGCTGCGCGCCGGGTTGACCGAGGCGCCCGTCAGCGGGATGCCGACCAGGCTGACCACGGCCAGGCACAGACCCACCGGGAGACCGGCGAGGCCGATCAGCACCAGGTTCCGGGTGACCGCGAGATAGACGTAGACCAGCAGGAAGGTCAGCACGATCTCGGCGACGAACGCGCCGAAGATGTTGATCCCCACGGCCGAGCGGTATCCGTAACCATTGCTGCCGAAGCCGCCGGAGGTCTCGAGCCCGGGCACCTGCTTCGCCACGAGGAAGAGCAGGGCCGCGCCGACGATCCCGCCCAGCAGCTGCGCCACCACGTACTCCAGGGCGGTGCGCGGCGTGATGCGCCTGGCCATCAGCATGCCGAGGGTGACCGCCGGGTTGAGGTGGCAGCCCGAGATCTGGCCGAAGGTGTAGGCGAGGGCCAGCAGCACGAAGCCGAAGGACAGGGCGATACCGACGGTGCCCACGTACTCGGCGCCGAGCACCGCCGAACCGACGGCGAAGAACACGAACAGCAGGGTGCCGAGGAACTCCGCCACGACCGTGCGCACGTCGATCGACTCGAGGCCGGCCCTGCGTGCCGCCGTCTCCGCCATCTCGCCCTCCAAGCAAAGATCACAAAGCCTCTCTGCATTGTGGGACGGATCAGGACATCACGCCTGCCGGGCGAAGAGCGGCTCCCCCGGGACCGTGGCGGCGGCCGGCAGCAGGGCCAGGTCCAGTCCGCGGACCAGCCGGGCCCGCAGGGTCTCGTCCCCGGCCAGCGCGGTCGCCACCCGCTGCGCCACGTCGCGGGCCGGCGCCTCGGGCGCGAGGCACAGCGCGAGGGTGCCGTCGGCGCTGCCGCCGGGCGCCAGGTGGGCCCGCAGCACCGCGGGCTCGTCCGCCAGGACCGTCCGCACGGCGTCCGCCACGGCGGGGTCGGCGAGCGGGTCGGTGCTCTCCCGGCCCTCGGCGAGGGCGAGCAGCGCGGGCCCGGTCAGCTGGTAGGGCACCGGGCCGGCGAGGTCGAGGACCACGGTGTCGGCCTGCTCGTGCGCGGCAGCCTGGAGCGCCTGGTGCAGTGGGACCGCCACGGGGCGGGCCTGCGGGTCCCAGCGGGCCAGGGACTCGGTGGAGGTGAACGCGGGCAGGGCACGGCGGCCGCCCGGGCCCGTCAGCGTGGGCACGGCCATGTCGCTGGACTTCTCGCGGCGCAGCCCGTCCGGGCCGGTCTCCGCCTCACCGAGGACCGCGACCACGGGCACCAGGAGCCGGGCGCCGGGGAGCGCGGCGAGCACACCGGGCTCCGCGGCGGGGTCGTCGGCGTAGGCGGCCAGAGCCGCTGTCAGCCGGGGGTCGGCGGAGCCGTCGTCATCGGAGAACCCGGAGTCCGGGATGTTCTTGAGGGCCACGCCCCGAGGGTATCGGCCCGGCTCAGCGGGGCTGCGCGGGCGTCCGGCCGCGGCGCCAGAGCACGACGGCGGCGCCGAGGAGGAGCGCGCCGACGGCACCCGCGGCGGCGGCCGGCATCCCCGTCACCGGGTCCTCGCCGGCGTCCCCGTCGGGGCCCGCGCCGAAGTACTGCCGGCCGAACGCGGCCGCGTCGGGGCGCTGCGGCCGGGGCCGGAGCTTCTCCCCCGCGTCGATCGCCGCCGGGACGTCGACCAGACCGGCGCCGCGGTCGTCGCTGTGCCCGCCCTCCGGCCGGTCCCGCGCGGTGTCGGCGAGCAGCTTCTTGATCTGGACCGGGGTCAGCTCGGGGTGCGCGGAGCGCACCAGGGCGACGGCGCCCGAGACGAAGGCGGCGGCGGCGCTGGTGCCCCAGCCCTTGTAGTAGTGCCGGTCGGGGTCGGCGATGACCACGTCCACGCCGGGCGCGGCGACCGTGGCGTACCAGCGGCGGGTGGAGAAGGCCGCCCTGTTGCCGTAGCGGTCCACCGCGGTCACGGCGATCACTCCGGGATAGGCGGCCGGATAGGAGGCCCGTTCGCCCTTCTTGCCGCCGTTGCCCGCCGAGGCGACCACCACCGCGCCCCGGCTCAGGGCGTACTGCACCGCGGCGTCCTCCTGCGGTTCGGGGTGGGCCGACTTGCTGTCGTCGCCGAGCGACAGGTTGATCACGTCGGCGCCGTGGTCGGCGGCCCAGCGGATGCCGTCGGCCAGGGCGTTGCCGCGGGCTCCGCGGGCCCGGGTGCGGGCCGGGTCGGAGTCCTCGAGGATCACCCGGACCGGAAGGATCTTGACGCGTGGGGCGACGCCGACGACGCCGTCCTCGCGGCCGGGACCGTGGCCGTGCCCGGCGATGATCCCGGCCATGGCGGTGCCGTGGCGCGCCCAGGCGCGGTCGCCGCGTCCCGCGCCGAAGCCGATCAGGTCCTTGCCGGTGAGGACCTGGCCCGCGAGGTCCGGGTGCTGGTCGTCCACCCCGGTGTCGAGGACGGCGACGGTGACGTCCTCACCCTTGGTCGTCCGCCAGGCCTTCTCGACCCCGAGGGAGTCGAGGGCCCACTCCTGGGACCGTATGCCGTCCGCCTGCGCGGGGACGGCGGGGAGGACGGCGAGGGCGGCCGAGGCGGTGGCGAGCGCGAGCGTCCGCAGGGCACGGCGCGGGCGGCGGGCCTTCCGCCGCCGGCGGGGCCCCGGGGGTTCGGCCGTTTCCCCCGTTCCGTCCGGGCCCGACGGTGGGCGGCCCTGCGGCCCAGGAACGGTCATGAGGGGGCCGCCGGAAGCGCGGTGGCGGCGGCGAGCAGGCTCCGTTCCGTCCGGGCCCGCCGCCGTGGAGCGCGGCGGCCCGGAAGCGGTCATGAGGCGTCCTCCGGGGGCGCGGTGGCGGCGCTGAGCAGGCCGCGTTCGATGCGGTCGGCCACCCCGCGGGCGTCGTGGCCGAGGCCGGACTGGGCGGGTGCCGTGGTCGCGCCGGTGGCGGTCGCCTCGTCCGCGGGTTCCGGGGCCTCGACGGCGCGGCCGTCGGTGAAGCCGGAGACGGCGTACACCACGACCGGCGCGTCGGTCAGCACCCGGACCACCCAACTGCCGCGCTGCCGCGGGCCGAAGGCCGCCGCGGCCGTGCCCTCGGCCGCGTACGGCCGGGGCAGGAGATCGGAGCGCCGGCCGAGCCCCTCGGCGGTGAAGCGCCGGGCCGCGGCCCGCATGCCGTCCGGGTCCGCCTTGGTGAACAACAGGCCGACGGTCGTCACGGTGCTGGTGGTCGCGTCGGTGTAGGTGGCGCGCAGCAGCCGGGTGCAGCCGACCGGGGAGAGCGCCTTGGCGAGCAGCCGGTCGAAGGCGTTCGCGCAGCCGCTGTCCGGGGCGACCGCGATCCGGATCCACTCGCGGTCGGCGCCGCCGGGGCCCGCCGCCTTGCCGTGCAGGGTGCGGGGGAAGAGCTCGTCGACGGGACGGTTGTGCCAGAGGCCGCGGGCCCGGTGAAAGGCCTCGCCGGTCGCGGCGGGGACCTCGGATTCGCCGGTGAGCCAGCTCCCGGCGGCGGCTCCGCCGAGGAGCCCGAGGCCGAGGACGAGACAGGCGGCGACGGCCGCCATGCGCACCGGCGGGGGTATCCGTCGGGGCTCGGGGGCCTCCGGGACGCCCCAGAGCTGCTGCCCCGGCTGCCCAGCGGCGTCCGGGCCGGGGCCGTGCCAGGTCCCGGACGGTGCGGCGGGCGGGGGGAAGTCCGGGGCCGGGGCGGAGGGTGCCGAGGTGGTGGGGGCCGACGTGGTGGGGGCCGACGAGGTCGCGCGGGCGGAGGCCGCCGGAGCAGTGGTGCCCGCTGTGGTGCGGGGAGCGGCGGCAGGACGGGCAGGGACGGGCCCGGCGGGGACTCCGGTGCGGGGCGCCGTGCTCGGCGGGGCGCCGGGGCCGGCGGTGGGTGTGCCCGGGGTTCCGGCGGCGGGCGCCTCCCCGGTGCGCGGGCGTGGGCCGGTTCCCCCGGCGCGGGGCTGCGGGGCAGGGGCAGGGGCGGGGGCGGGTCCCGGTACGTCCGCGGGAGCGGGTCCCGGCAGGCGGTCCCCCGGAGCCGGCGGGAGCAGCCCGCGCGCCTCCCGGTCCGGTGCGGGACGGGAGGCGGGACGGTTCTGCACGGGACGGTTCCGGGCGGGGCGGTGCTGGGAGGGCTGGTCCTGGGCGGACCCGTCCTGGGCAGGCCTTTGCGCGGGGCGGTCCTGGACGGGCCAGTCCTGAGCTGAGCCGTCCTGGGCAGGCCGCTGCGCGGGGCGGTCCTGGGCGGACCGGTCCTGAGCAGGCCTCTTCACCAGCCGGTCCTGGGCGAGTGGAGTTGCCGCGGCACCCGGGGTGCGCTGCGTCCCGGGAACCGCGGTACCCGCCGAGGGGCGGGGCGCGCCGTCCGCCGAAGGGCGCGACGCGGTTCCCGCCGAGGGGCGTGCGGCCTCCGGACGGCTGTCGGCCGCTCCTTCGCGCTGGGGCCTCGCGACGTCGCCCGAAGCCGTGCCGGCGCGGAGGGTGGTGTCGTTCGGCAGCGCCTCGTCGCCGGTCCGGGCGGGGCGTCGGTGCATGGTGTCGGTGGAGCCCGCTCCGCGGTCCGTTCCGCCCCCGGGGCCGGTGGCCGGCGGGGCCGCAGGACGGGGCGGGACCCGGTGAGCGGAGGGCCGGGGCGGGGCCGCCGCGTCGTTCCGTGGCTGCGGGGCGGCCGGTTCACGGACCGGACGGGGCGGATGCGGCGGCCGCGGTGGTACCGGCCGGGCCGGCGGCCCGCCCGCCGGCGGGTGCTGCGGGGCGGAACCGGACGGGGCGGTGGCGCCGCGCTGCTGGGGCACGTCGGAGGAGCGGGGCGAGGCCGCGCGCGGCGCTTCAGCGCTCATGGGCCCCCCTCATGTCGTGCTCTTTCACGGCCGACCGGCATGCGCGGCGGGCCAGTTCGCCGATGGGAACCGTCCGGCGACAGCCGACGGCCCACGGCGTGCGCGTCACTTTACGTGCTGCCGAGGGCGGAGCGGCAACTGGATCGGACACATGACCGGGTTTGCCCGAACCACCCCACTACCCAGCGGTAACGGCGTTCTGGCAAGGTGGATCCATGGCCGACCCCGCTGCCGACCGGGCCCGCTACGACCGGGCCACCGCGCACCTCGACGCGCCGCTCGCGGTCGTGGACCTCGACGCGTTCGACGCCAACGCCGACGACCTCGTCCGGCGGGCGCGGGGCAAGCCGGTCCGGGTGGCGAGCAAGTCGGTGCGCTGCCGGGCGCTGCTGGAGCGGGTGCTGGCGCGGGAGGGCTTCGCGGGCATCATGGCGTTCACCCTCGCGGAGTCGCTCTGGCTGGCGCGTTCCGGATTCGACGACGTCCTGCTCGCCTACCCCTCCGCCGACCGGGACCGCTTCGCCGAGCTGACAGGGGATCCGAAGCTCGCCGCCGCGGTGACGGTGATGGTGGACGATCCCGCGCAGCTCGAGCTGATCGACGCCTCGCGCGGCGGGACGGAGGAGGTCCGCGTCTGCCTCGAGCTGGACACCTCGCTGTGGCTGCTGGGCGGCCGGGTGCGGGTGGGCGCGCGGCGTTCGCCGCTGCGCTCGCCGGAGCAACTCGCGGAGCTGGCCCGGTCGGTGGCGCGCCGCCCCGGCTTCCGCCTGGTGGGTGTGATGGCCTACGAGGGGCACGTCGCGGGCGTCGGTGACGCGGTCGCCGGGCGCCCGCTGCGGTCGTACGCGATCCGGCTGATGCAGTCGGCGGCCAAGCGGGAGCTGGTGGTGCGGCGGGCGGAGGCGGTGCGCCGTGTCCGGGACGTGGCGCCGGACCTGGAGTTCGTCAACGGCGGCGGCACGGGCAGTGTGCAGCACACGGCGGCCGAGGACGCGGTCACCGAAATCGCGGCGGGGTCGGGGCTGTTCGTACCGCGGCTGTTCGACCACTACACGGCATTCCGGGGCCGGCCGGCCGCGCTGTTCGCGCAGCCCGTCGTGCGGCGCCCCGGCGTCGGTGTGGTCACCGTGCTCGGCGGCGGCTATCCCGCGTCGGGCGCACCGGGGGCGGACCGGCTGCCGCAGCCGTACCTCCCCGAGGGGCTGCGCTACGACCCGCAGGAGGGGCCCGGCGAGGTGCAGACGCCGCTGCTGGGCGGGCCGGCGGACGATCTGCTGATCGGCGACAAGGTCTGGTTCCGGCACGCCAAGGCCGGTGAGATGTGCGAACGCTTCGACACCCTGCACCTGGTCCGGGGCGACCGGGTGACCGGCGCGGTGCCGACGTACCGGGGCGAGGGCCGCACCTTTCTCTGATGCCGTGGCGCGTCTCCGATGCCGTGGCGCGAGGGGCCCGGAGCCCGTCTCTCCGCGACCGTGGCGCGAGGGGCACCCGGAGCCTGCCGGACGGGGCTGCCGGAAGGGACCGGTCCGGACGGCCCGCCCCGGACACCGAGTTCCGGACCGCGAGTTCCGGACCGCGAGTTCCGGACCGCGAGTTCCGGACCGGGCCCCTCCCGGGCGGCAGATCCCGTCCGTCCCCTCAGATGCTTCCGCCCGTGCCGCCGGCTCCCAGCGGGGCGATGCCCTCGGCGATGGCGTCCATGTCGGTGAGCGGCGGTGCCTCGCCTCCGGCGTCGAAGCCGAAGCGGACCAGGACCAGGGCCTTCCCGCCGTCGGGGGCGGGGAAGGCGAGGGACTGGACGACGCCGCCGTCGCCCTTCTTCGTCGTCACCTTCCAGCGCACCAGGTAGCCCTGCTGTCCGGCGACGGTCACGGCCTCGGCCCTGACCTGGCGGTGCGAGACCACCCCGCCGTACATCTGCTTGCCGGTGCGCGGGTCCTTGCCGTAGGAGCTCTCGGTGTTCTTGGCGATGTCCTCCTTGGCCACGCCCTCGGCGGTCGTCGCCTCGTAGCCGTTGGCCTCGCGGGTGAACACGCCGCCGCGCGCACAGGTGGTGTCCGGCTGGCCGGGACACGGGTACGGGCCGATGGTCAGCCCCGCGCCGCCGGTGCTGCTGCGGCTCTTGTCCCAGCCCTGGGGGACGGGCACGGAGATGCCGTTGGTGGCGT
This sequence comes from Streptomyces sp. NPDC001922, assembly GCF_042891165.1. Lineage (NCBI taxonomy): Bacteria > Bacillati > Actinomycetota > Actinomycetes > Kitasatosporales > Streptomycetaceae > Streptomyces > Streptomyces sp. NPDC001922. The sequence goes on from NZ_JBIASV010000004.1 coordinate 171,275, forward strand.
CCTGCACGGTGTCCGCCGGAGCGCTCGGAGCGCCGCTCGGCGCCCCGCCGTCGCCGGGCCCACCGGGCGTGGGCTGCTGCGGGCCGGTGCTCGGCCGCGCGTCGGCGGTGTCGGAGCTGTCCCCGCCACTGGTCAGCAGGACGACACCGCCGACGATGGCGGCGACGAGGACGACCGCGGCACCGGCGATCGCCATGGTCCTGCCGCGGGATTCGCTGTCGGCCGGCCGCAGCCCGTAGGACGGCGGCGGGGAGAGCGGGGTGTCCAGGAAGCCGGAGTGCTGCGGCGGGCCGAATCCCGCCTGTTGCGCCGGAATCTCCGATACGGCGGTGCCCTGCGGCTCGCGGGTGTAGTCGGTCCAGGTGGAGCCGTCCCACCAGCGTTCGAGGGCGGGGCCGTGGCCTGTCTGCCCGGGGTCTGGGTACCAGCCGGGCGGGGTCGTCATGCTCACGCGGGTCACCTTATGGCCTCGAGCCGTCATATGCCGACGCGAGACCGGATTCAGCGGTGGTCCCCCGGTGCCCTGGAACGGCACGGCGGCCGGACGCCGGGAGCGCCGGCCGCCGTGCCGTCACCGAGGGTCCGGTGGGGCCTACAGCGGGGTGACGTACGCGCCCGCGATGCCGCCGTCGACGAGGAAGTCCGCCGCGTTGACGAACGAGGAGTCGTCGCTGGCGAGGAAGGCGACCGCGGCGGCCATCTCCTCGGGCTCGGCGAAGCGGCCCGCCGGGACGTGGACGAGGCGGCGCGCGGCGCGCTCCGGGTCCTTGGCGAACAGCTCCTTGAGCAGCGGGGTGTTGACCGGCCCCGGGCACAGCGCGTTGACCCGGATGCCCTCGCGGGCGAACTGGACGCCCAGCTCGCGGGACATGGCGAGCACGCCGCCCTTGGACGCGGTGTAGCTGATCTGCGAGGTCGCCGCGCCCATCCGCGCCACGAACGAGGCGGTGTTGATGATGGAGCCCTTGCCCTGGCGCTGCATGTAGGGGATGGCGTGCTTGCAGCAGAGGTAGACGGAGGTGAGGTTGACCTCCTGGACCCGCTTCCAGGCCTCCAGCCCGGTCGTGAGGATCGAGTCGTCGTCGGGCGGGGAGATCCCGGCGTTGTTGAAGGCGATGTCGACCGAACCGTAGGTCTCGAAGGCCGTCCGGAAGAGGGCCTCGACCTGGTCGGAGTCGGTGACGTCGACCTGGACGAAGAGCCCGCCGACCTCGGCGGCGGCGGCCTTGCCGGCGGTGTCGTCGATGTCCGCGCACACGACGTTCGCACCTTCGGAGGCCAGGCGGCGGGCTGTCGCCAGCCCGATGCCGCTGCCCGCGCCGGTGATGACGGCGGTACGTCCGACGAGTCGGCGGCACACAGGGGTCTGCTCGGTCACTTGCTCTCCTCGGTGCTGATGAACACGTTCTTGGTCTCGGTGAAGGCGGTGAGGGCGCCGGGGCCCAGCTCCCGGCCGAGTCCGGACTCGCCGAAGCCCCCGAAGGGTGTCCAGTAGCGGACGGCGCTGTGCGAGTTGACGGACAGGTTCCCGGCGGCGACGGCGCGGGAGACGCGCAGCGCGCGGCCGACGTCGCGGGTCCAGAGGGATCCGGCCAGGCCGTAGCGGGTGGCGTTGGCCAGCCGGACGGCGTCGGCCTCGTCCTCGAAGGGGAGGACGACGGCGACCGGTCCGAAGATCTCGTCGACGGCCGCGGGGTCGTCGGGCGAGTCCGGGGTGAGGACGGTCGCCGGGTACCAGAAGCCCTTGCCCGCGGGGGCGTCGCCGCGGATCGCCGCGGGCGCGTCCTCGGGGACGAAGGACCGGACGCGCTCCCGCTGGGCGGCGGAGATGAGCGGTCCCATGTCGGTGGCGGGATCGGCCGGGTCGCCGACGGTGACGGCCCGGACGGCCGGTTCGAGCAGTTCCATGAACCGGTCGTAGACGCTGCGCTGGACCAGGATCCGGGTGCGGGCGCAGCAGTCCTGGCCGGTGTTGTCCAGGAACGCGCCGGGGGCCGCTGCCGCCGCCTGCTCGATGTCGGCGTCGGCGAAGACGATGTTGGGGCTCTTGCCGCCGAGTTCGAGGGTCACCCGCTTCACGTCCGCCGCGCACTTGGCCATGATCTGCTTGCCCACGGCCGTCGAGCCGGTGAAGACGACCTTGGCGACGCCGGGGTGCTCGACCAGGGCGTTGCCGGCGACCGGTCCGGCACCGGGCAGGACCTGGAAGAGCCCCTCGGGGAGCCCGGCCTCCAGGGCGAGTTCACCCAGCCGCAGCGCGGTCAGCGGGGTGGTCTCGGCGGGCTTGAGCAGGACGGCGTTGCCCGCGGCGAGGGCGGGCGCGGTGCCCCAGGCGGCGATCGGCATGGGGAAGTTCCACGGGGCGATCACGGCGACGACGCCGAGCGGTTCGTGGAAGGTGACGTCGAGGCCGCCGGGGACGGGGATCTGGCTGCCGTTGAGCCGCTCGGCTCCGCCGGCCGCGTAGTCGAGGAGGTCCCGGACGTTGCCCGCCTCCCAGCGGGCGTTGCCGATGGGGTGCCCGGCCTCGCGGACCTCCAGCCGGGCGAGTTCCTCGATGTGGTCGTCGACCGTGGCGGCGAAGCGGCGCAGCAGCCGGGCCCGCTCGCCGGGGGCGAGGGCGGACCAGCTCCGCTGTGCCGTGGCCGCCCGGCGGACGGCGGCGTCGACATCGGCCGGGGTGGCGTCGGGGACGGTGGCGATGACCTCTTCGGTCGCCGGGTTGAGGACCTGGTGCTCGTGCAACGTGCGTTCTCCTGGTGTTGACGGTGCGCCGGGGAGCGGAGGTCGGTCCGCTCGCGGAGCCCGGGGCGTCACATGCGCTCGAAGGACCGGAAGCGCTCCCAGTCCGTGACGGCGCTGTCGTAGGCGTCCTGCTCGATGCGGGCCATGTTGAGGTAGTGCTCGACCACCTCGTCGCCGAAGGCGGCCCGCGCGATGGGGCTGGCGGCCCACAGTTCGGCGGCGTCGCGGAGCGAGGTGGGGACGTGTTCGGCGTCGCCGTTGTAGGCGTTGCCGGTACACGCCTCCGGGAGTTCCAGCTCCTGCTCGATGCCGTGCAGGCCGGCCGCGATCAGGCCCGCCACAGCGAGGTAGGGGTTGACGTCGCCGCCGGGGAGGCGGTTCTCGAAGCGGTGGGACTGGCCGTGGCCGATGATGCGCAGCGCACAGGTCCGGTTGTCGGGGCCCCACGCGGCGGCGGTCGGGGCGAAGGAGCCGGGCCGGAACCGCTTGTAGGAGTTGATGTTGGGGGCGTAGAGCAGGGTGAAGTCGCGCAGGGCGGCGATCTGTCCGGCGAGGAAGTGCCGCATGATCTTGGACATGCCGTACTCGCCCTGTTCGTCGGCGAGGACCGGCTTGCCGAACTCGTCGCGCAGGGACAGGTGGATGTGGCACGAGTTGCCCTCGCGCTCGTCGTACTTCGCCATGAAGGTGAGCGCCATGCCCTCCTGCGCGGCGATCTCCTTGGCGCCGGTCTTGTAGACGGCGTGCTGGTCGCAGGTGGTGAGCGCGTCGTCGTAGCGGAAGGCGATCTCGTGCTGGCCGAGGTTGCACTCCCCCTTCGCCGACTCCACCGTCATGCCGGCCGCGCCCATCTCGTTGCGGATGCGGCGCAGCAGGGGTTCGACGCGGCTGGTGCCGAGGACGGAGTAGTCGACGTTGTACTGGTTGGCCGGGTTCATATCGCGGTAGCCGCGGGACCAGGCCTCCTCGTAGGTGTCCTTGAAGACCATGAACTCCAGCTCGGTGCCGACATAGGCACTCCAGCCGTACTCGGCCAGCCGGTCGAGCTGGCGGCGCAGGATCTGCCGCGGCGAGGCGACGACCGGGGAGCCGTCGTGCCAGGCCAGGTCGGCGGTGACCAGTGCGGTTCCGGGCTGCCAGGGGGTGCGGCGCAGGGTGCGGAGGTCGGCGTGCATGGCGAAGTCGCCGTAGCCGCGCTCCCAGGACGACATCGCGTACCCGTCGACCGTGTTGAGGTCGACGTCGACGGCGAGGAGGTAGTTGCACCCCTCGGTGCCGTGGTCCAGGACGTCGTCGAGGAAGAACCGGGCGGCGAACCGCTTGCCCTGGAGCCGCCCCTGCATATCGGTGAAGGCGAGCACTACGGTGTCGATCTCGCCTGCGTCGACGAGCCTGCGCAGTTCGTCGACGGAGAGCGGTGCTGTGCGGTCTGCCACGGGAAAAGCCTCCTGTCGGTGCAACCGGAGGCCTTAAGGTAATCGTGCAGACCATTGATTGGGAAGGGGTTCGATGGGCGACTTCCAGGACTCCGCTGACGCGGACCGACTCGCTCCCGTGCTGCGGCCGGTCCGGGCGGGGAACGGCTTCGAGGAGACGCTGGAGCAGATACTCCAGGTGGTCCGGCTCGGACTGGTGCCGCAGGGCGAGCGGCTCCCGGCCGAGCGGGAGCTGGCGGAGCGGCTGGGCGTGAGCCGGGTGACGCTGCGCGAGGTGCTGAAGGTGCTGACCGACCAGGGCCTGGTGGAGAGCCGGCGCGGCCGCTACGGCGGGACGTTCGTCCGGTACCGGCCCGACCCCGGCCACAGCGATTCCGGCGATGAGCTGCGGCGACGCATCGAGAAGGTGGACGTGGAGGACGTCCTGCGGTTCCGCGAGGTGCTGGAGGTGGGGGCGGCCGGGCTCTGCGCGGCCCACGGGCTGTCCGAGGAGCAGGCGGAGCGGCTGCGCGGCGCCCTGGCCGCGACGCACGAGGCCCCGCTGGCGGACTACCGGCGGCAGGACACGATGCTGCATCTGACGCTGGCGGAACTGTGCGGCTCCCCCTCGCTGGCCGCCCAGTACGCTGCCGTACGGGCGACCGTCAACGACCTGCTGGACTGCATTCCGCTGCTGGTCCGCAACCTGGAGCACTCCCAGCAGCAGCACAGCGCGCTGGTCGAGGCGGTGCTGGAGGGCGACGCCGACGCGGCGCGCGAGGTGATGCGGGAGCACTGCGGGGGGACGGCGGCACTGCTGCGGGGCTTCCTGTCCTGAGCGCGGGCCCGTCCGGTCCCGCGCCCCGGAAGGCCGGCCCCGACAGGCCGAGCCGTCCAAAACGGAGTGGGCCGACCCGGGCGCCCCGGGATACGGTCGGCCGCGCGGGACACGCACCGCCGCACGCAGGCCCCGCCGGGCGGCGCGGGATCCGGCCGCGGGCTCCGCGGAGCCGGTTCACAGCGGTGCCGGTTCGCGCGTCCGAGGCGTTTTCGTAACCTCGGATTAACGCAAGACCCTTGCGTTCGGGTGCACCGGGGGACAAAGGTATGGCCCCACACCATTGACCCCTCAGGTCAGGAGCGGCTCATGGCCGACGGCACCGGCGCCCCCATCGCACCCCCCGCCGCAAGCGGCGAAACCTCCCCCGAAGACGCCTATCTGGAGAAGCGCACCCTGCGCAGAGGCAGCGCGGGCTGGCTGCTGCTCACCGGACTCGGCGTCGCGTACGTCGTCTCCGGCGACTTCTCCGGCTGGAACTTCGGTCTCGCGGAGGGCGGGTTCGGCGGTCTCGCCATCGCCGCCGTCCTCATGGGGCTGATGTACACCTGTATGGTCTTCGCCCTCGCCGAGCTGGCGGCGGTGCTGCCGACGGCGGGCGGCGGATACGGCTTCGCGCGGCGTGCGCTGGGCACCTGGGGCGGCTTTCTCACCGGCACCGCCATCCTCATCGAGTACGTCCTGGCACCCGCCGCGATCTCGATCTTCATCGGGGACTACGTCGAGTCGCTGAAGCTGTTCGGCCTGGAGTCCGGCTGGCCCGTCTACCTCGCCTGCTTCGCCATCTTCATCGGCATCCACCTCTGGGGTGTGGGCGAGGCGCTGCGGTTCAGCTTCATCGTGACCGGCATCGCGGTCACCGCACTGCTGATCTTCGCGGTCGGGGCGTTCACGGAGTTCGACGCGAGCGGGCTCAACGACATCGCCGTCGACCACAGCGCCTTCGGCTCCAGCTCCTGGCTGCCGTTCGGAGTGCTGGGCATCTGGGCGGCGTTCCCGTTCGGGATGTGGTTCTTCCTGGGCGTGGAGGGCGTGCCGCTGGCCGCCGAGGAGACCAAGGACCCGGCCCGTTCACTGCCCAAGGCCATGTCGATCTCCATCGGCATCCTGCTGCTGCTCGCCCTGATCACCTTCCTCGCGGCAACCGGCGCCCATGGCTCGGCAGCCGTGCAGGACGCGGGGAATCCGCTGGTGGCGGCCCTGGAAGGGGACGGCAAGCCGACCCTGCTGAGCCGCTTCGTGAACTACGCCGGTCTGGCCGGGCTCGTCGCCTCCTTCTTCTCCCTGATCTACGCCGGGTCGCGCCAGCTGTTCGCCCTCTCCCGGGCCGGCTACCTGCCGCGCTTCCTCTCCCTGACCAGCCGCCGCAAGGCCCCCTACATGGGTCTGCTGGTCCCCGGCGCCATCGGCTTCGCGCTGGCGGCGGCCACCGGCGACGGCGCGCGGATGCTCAACGTCGCCGTCTTCGGCGCGACCATCTCCTACGCCCTGATGTCCCTGTCGCACATCGTGCTGCGGCGCCGGGAGCCCGAACTGCCGCGCCCCTACCGGACGCCCGGCGGGGTGGTGACGTCCTCCGTGGCGCTTCTGCTGGCATGCTCGGCGCTGGTGGCCACCTTCCTGGTGGACAAGGAGGCGGCGTTCATCGCGCTGGGCGTCTATGTCGTCGCCCTGGCCTACTTCGCCTTCTACTCCCGGCACCGCCTGGTGGCGTCCGCCCCCGAGGAGGAGTTCGCCGCGCTGGCGGCCGCCGAAGCCGAACTCGAACGCGACTGACCGCCCGAACGCAGCTCACCGGAGGAAAACCGTGCCCAAGCCGCTCATCGGCATCTCGACCTATCTGGACTCCTCGGTGCGCTGGGGCGTCTGGCACCTGCCCGCGGCCCTGCTGCCGGCCGGTTACCACCGGCTCGTCCAGCGGGCGGGCGGCCTCGCCGCGATGCTGCCGCCGGACGACCCGGCGGAGGCCGAGGCCACCGTCGCGCGGCTGGACGGGGTGGTCATCTCCGGTGGCCCGGATGTCGAACCGGCCCGGTACGGGGCGCAGCCGCACCCCCGCACCGGGCCCCCCGCCCGGGAACGGGACGCCTGGGAACTCGCGCTCATCGAGGCGGCGCTGGCCGCCGGCAAGCCGCTGCTCGGCATCTGCCGCGGCATGCAGCTGCTCAATGTCGCGCTCGGCGGCACCCTGGTGCAGCACCTCCCCGAAGAGGTCGGGCACGACGGCCACTGCACGGAGCCGGGCGTCTTCGCCCGGCACGACGTGAAGCCGGTCCCGGGGACGCTGCTGGACCGGGTGCTGCCGGAGACGGTGGCCGTGCCCACCTATCACCACCAGTCGGTGGACCGCCTCGGCCGCGGCCTGATCGCCTGCGGCTTCGCGGAGGACGGCACGCCGGAGGCGGTCGAACTGCCGGACGCCGACGGCTTCGTCCTCGCGGTCCAGTGGCACCCGGAGGCCGGGGAGGACCTCCGGGTGATGGAGGCGCTGGTGGCGGCGGCCCGGCAGGTCCCGACGGCGGAGGCGCCGTAGGGGACCCGGCCACCGCGCAAGGGCCGTGCCAGGCGCGGCCGCCGCCCGACGGACTGTCCGGGGGCCCGGCCCGGGCCGCGAGACGCACCGCGCGCCGGAGATACCGAGTGCGTCGCGGAACAGCGCATCGACGCCGGGAACCCACCGCAGAGAAAGTGGAACCGCGCCGCCCGGTCCTGGGACCGGGCGGCGCGGTTCCGCTGTGGGTGCCGGAGTCACGGACCCGCGTGGGCGACTACGCCCAGCGCTGGTGCTTCCCCCCGTTGCAGGCGAGGGTGTAGGCCTCGCCACGAGCGTTGCTGTCCAGGCAGCGGCCCGTCTTCTTGTTCTTGAGCTGCCAGCCGGTGGACGTCTTCGTCTCGTACCACTTCTGGTTGTTGTTCCCGCTCTGGCAGGGACGGGTGTAGACGTCACCGTCCCTGTTGCTGTCCAGACACCACGAGTCCATGGTCTTGCTCCGCTGCTGCCAGGTCCCGTCGCTCTGCTTCACATCGCGCCAGTCGGCGTTCGGGGCGTCGCACGACCCCGTGATGACGTTCATGCCCGTGCCCCGGAGGCCCAGCAGGCACCTGCCCGTGGCCTTGTTCTTCCAGCTCACGTTGCCGTCGGCGAACGCGTTCCCCGACCCGCCGATCACGAGCGCCGGAGCCACCGCCACGGCCATCAGGAACTGCGCCACACGCTTGGACTTCATCCGATCCCCCTTGCTGAGTTCGCGGCGCGTTCCGGCTCTGGTCCATGTCCGGATTCGCACCACACACAGCGGGCCTGGCCTGCCCGCCCAGCGAGGACCATACAGTTTTAATCGATCTCACGTCGCACCATTACCGACGTATGATCACTCATCATCAGACGCTGAGTGAGCAGGTGTTGACCAGAAACCGCTCCCGATCTGGCTTCCTTGCTTCTCACCGACCGAGAGGCCGTTGTGCTCCCTTCTTCCTGGACCCGAGTTGCCGTGGCGGTGGTCGCCGGAGGCCTGATCGCCGGCTCGACGGGGACCGCCTCGGCGGATCCCGCACCGGAACGCCCGGCCCCGGGAGCCGCCGGCTGGTCGAGCCGGACGGCGGAGCGGTTCTGGACGCCGGAGCGCATGGCGTCGGCGACCCCGCTGAACGCCCGGACGGGGAAGGCCGCCGCGACGGCCGGAGCGGACGGCACCCGCGGCCCGCGGTCCGGTGAGCTCCGCGCGGCCGGCCAGGCGCAGCACTTCGGGGGAATCCCGTCGGTGGGCGTGCTCTTCACCGTCACCAAGGACATGAAGACCCACTACTGCACGGCCGGCGTGGTGCACAGCGCCCAGCGCAACCTGATTCTCACCGCCGGCCACTGCAACCCCGGCCGGAAGGCCGCCTTCGTCCCGCAGTACAGGGCCGGCGCCGCCCGCCAGCCGCACGGCGTCTGGGCGATCGAGCGCGGCTTCACGGACCCCAGGCGGTCGTCCCGGGGACAGGGGTCCAACTACGACTTCGCCTTCGCCAGGGTCGCCCCCGACAGCCGGGGCCGCTCGCTGGAGCAGGTCACCGGCGGCAACACCCTGACGCGCGGCCCCGGCTACCGGAACCGGGTGACCGTCGTCGGCTACCCGTCGCGCCGGAACGACCCGGCGGACCGGGCCATCCGCTGCGCCGTCACGACCGGGCGGCTGACCGGTTACCGGCAGCTGCGCATGGAGTGCGGCGGCTTCCACGGCGGCACCTCGGGCAGCCCCTGGCTGGCCCACTACGACGCGGCCACACGGACGGGTCAGGTGATCGGCGTCCTCGGCGGCCTGAACGGCGGCGGACCGTCCGGCCCGCACAGCGACCGGGTCTCGTACAGCCCGGTGTTCGACGCCGAGGTGTTCCGGCTGTACGACGACGCGGTCCACAACCGCACCCCGCGCCGCTGACGTCCCCGCCGGCCGCGCCCCGTGGGCCCGGCCGCACCCCGTAGACCCCTTGCCCGTCAGGCGGTGGACCGTGCGTCCGCGCCCGGACGTCCCGTCAACGACAGCAGGTCGCGGGCCGGGCCGGCGGGGCGGCGGCCGGCCGGCCACACCGCGCGCAGCTCGCGGCTCAGACGGATGCCCGCCACGGGAATCTCCACCAGGCGCCGGGCGGTCAGCTCCTCCCCGACCGCGAGCTCGCTCAGCACGGACGGCCCGGCGTCGCTGAGCACCGCCGCCTTGACCGCCGTGGTGGAGGACAGCTCCAGCAGCGGTACGGCCGGGCCGCCGTGGCCGGCGAGCGCGGCGTCGAGCACCTGCCGGGTTCCGGAGCCGCGCTCGCGGAGGACCAGCGGAGTGCCGGCCAGCTCGTCCGCGGTCAGCGGCGCCCGGCGGCGCGCCCAGCGGTGGCCCGGGGCGGTGACCAGGACCAGCCGGTCGTGGCCGATGACGGTGCCGTCGAGGCCCGGCGGCACGGCCAGCCCCTCGACGAAGCCGAGGTCGGCCTCGCCGTCGAGCAGCCGCTCGGCGACGACCGCGGAGTTCCCGGCGTGCAGGGAGACCGCGGTGCCGGGGTGACTGACGCGGAACGCGATCAGCCACCCCGGCAGCAGATACTCCGCGATGGTCATGCTGGCGGCGACGCGCAGCCGGGAGTCCCGGCGGCCGCGCAGCGCCTGCGCCCCCGCGTCGAACGCCTCGGCCGCGTCCACGATCCGCCGGGCCCAGTCGGTGACCAGGGCCCCGGTGTCGGTGAGCCGGGAGCCGCGCGGTGAACGCTCCACCAGGCCGACCCCCAACTGCCGTTCCAGGGAACGGATCCGGCTGCTCGCGGCGGGCTGGGAGATACCGAGCTCGCGGGCCGCCCGGCCCAGGCTGCCGAGCCGGGCGACGGCCAGCAGCAGTTCCAGCGCTCCCAGGTCGGGGACGCGGTGCGCCAGGGGTATCGCGGCCCGTCCGCCGTCACCCGCGCCGCCCCCGAAACCGTCCCCGGCACCGCTTCCCGCGCCGGTCCCGGCCGCGCCGTCTCGCCGTCTGCTCATAAAGCCAGGTTATGCCCTCATAAGAATGTGGTCCCTGGTGGGGGCAGGTGCGCCCCGGCAGCCTGGGCAGCATGTCCAGCGTTGTACAACCGCCCGCCCCTCCCCTGCCCGCATCGTGCCCCGAGCCCCGGGCGCGCGTCTCGCTCCGTTGCCTCGGCCCCAACTGGTACGCCGCGGTGACGGGCACCGCGATCGTCGCCACCGCCGGAGCCGCCCTCCCGCTGCGGCTGCCCGGGTTCCGGGCGGCCCTCGTCGGCGTCTGGGCGCTGTCCGTGATCATGCTGGCGGTGCTGCTCGCGGCACGTGCCCTGCACTGGGCACGCCATCCGGACCGGGCCCGCGCCGACCTCCGCGACCCGTCCGTGGCCCCCTTCCAGGGCTGCCCGCCGATGGCGCTGCTCGCGGTCGGGGCCGCGACGCTCGTCGTGGGACGGGACGTCATCGGGGACGGCGCCGCGGTCGCCGCGGACCTCGTGCTGTTCACCGTGGGCACGGCCGCCGGGCTGGTGACGGCGGTCGCGATCCCGTACCTGATGGTGACCCGGCACCGGATCGAACCGGGCTCCGCCTCGCCCGTGTGGCTGCTGCCGCTGGTCCCGCCGATGGTGTCGGCGGCGGTCGGGCCGCTGCTCGTGCCGCACGTGCCCGCGGGCCAGTGGCGGGAGACGCTGCTGCTGGGCTGCTTCGCGCTCTTCGGAATCAGCCTGCTCGCCACCCTGATCGTGCTGCCGCTGGTATTCGGACGGCTGGTCCACCACGGTCCGCTGCCGCTCGCCGCCACCCCGGCACTGCTCCTCGTCCTGGGGCCGCTGGGCCAGTCGGTGACGGCGGTCGGGCAGCTCGGGGACGCCGCGCCCGGTGCGGTGCGGGCCCCGTACGCCCAGGCGCTGGGCGCGCTGTCGGTGCTGTACGGCGTGCCGGTGCTGGGGTTCGCGCTGCTCTGGCTCGCCCTGGCCGGGGCGATGGTGGTGCGGGCGGCCCGGCGCGGCATGCCGTTCGCGATGACCTGGTGGGCGTTCACCTTCCCGGTCGGCACCTGTGTCACCGGCGCTCAGGCCCTGGCCCGGCACACCGGTCTCGCGGTGTACGGCGCCGCGGCGGTGGGGCTCTACGTGCTGCTGGTCGCGGCCTGGCTGGTGACCGGGGTCCGCACCCTGCGCGGGCTGTTCAGCGGCCGGCTGCTCGCAGCGCCGCCCCGAGCACCGCGGGCGCTCGGGTCAACGACGGTCCGTACCACGTGAGGTGACGGCCGCTGACCAGGGCGGAGGGCAGCCCGGGGAAGGCCTCGGGCCCGTCGTCGGCCGTGAAGCGGTACGGCTCGTCGGGCAGCACGACGAGCTCCGCGCCACCGGCGTTGAGCTCGTCGAGGGGGATCCGCGGATAGCGTTCCGCATGCCCGGCGTAAGCGTTCCGCACCCCCAGCCGGTCCAGCAGATCGCCCGCGAAGGTGTCCCGGCCCAGCACCATCCAGGGCCGCCGCCAGACCGGCACGACCGCGCGCCGCGAATCGGCGGGGACCGGCAGTTCCCGCCAGGCGGCCTCGGCCGCGTCCAGCCAGTCCGGCCGGGTCAGTCCGCAGCCGCCGACGAGGACCCGGTCCAGCTCGCTGAACGCCTGGTCCAGCGTGCGCACTTCGGTGACCAGTACCTCCAGCCCGGCCGAGCGGAGCGCCGCGAGGTCGGGCTCGCGGTTCTCCTCCTCGTTGGCGATGACGAGATCGGGCGCGAGGGCGACGATCGCGGGCACGTCCGGGTTCTTGGTGCCCCGGACCCGTACGACGTCCAGGCCCGCCGGGTGGCTGCACCAGTCGGTGGCACCGGCCAGCAACCCCGGAGCGGTGGCCGCCACGGCCTCGGTCAGCGAGGGGACGAGCGACACCACGCGCGCCGGGGCGCCGTGTCCGGTCCTCAGGTGTGCACGGGAGCCCATGACGGCAGTCTCCCAGAGCACCGGCCGGTCCGTCCGGCTCCGGACCGGACCACGGAGCGGACCCCGGAACGGACCGGGACCGGCCTCCGAGATCCCGACCGCGGTCCCTGCCGGTGAACGCGAGACCCTACTTGTAGGTGTAGAACTTCGTGTGGTCGAGCATGTCCGCCGGCGTGACGTCGTTCCACGGCTTCATCGTGTCGCGCAGGGAGACGACGTTGGTGGTGCGGGTGGTGGGCACGTAGCCGGTGTTCGGGTGCAGCTTCTGCCAGTCGGCCCAGAGCTTGTCGATGAAACAGTGGTGCAGCCAGAAGACCGGGTCGTTCGGCGAGGCGCCGGTGGTCATCTGGCCGCCGATCCAGACGTGCACCCGGTTGTGCAGGTTCGGGCCGCGCCAGCCCTCGACGGCGTTCCGGAAGCCGTCCGAGCCGCTGTTCCAGGGTGCGGCGTCGTACGTGGTCATGGCGAGCACCCGGTCGACCTCGGCCCGGGTCGGCAGCTCCCGGACGCCGGCGCCGAGGGAGCGGCGCAGGAACGTCCGTCCGTCGACGCGTATGTTCATGGGCCAATTGCCGCCGCCGAAGGCGAACGGGCCGGAGGTGACCCGGCCGTCACCGCTGCGGCCGTCGCCGCCGAGGAAGTCGTCCGCCCACAGGGAGCTGCGCGGCGTGCGGTCCACGGTCCAGTCCCAGTAGGGCAGCATGACCGAGGAGTTGACGGACTGCAGCGCCTCCTCGAACTGGAGCAGGAACCTGCGGTGCCAGGGGAGGAACGAGGGCGACCGGTGACCGGTCCGCTCACCGTTGTCGGTGTCCGAGACGATGAAGGCGTTGTGGGTGCTGATGAACTCGTCGTACCGGCCGGAGCGCTTGAGCTCCAGCACCGCGTCGACGAAGTTGCGCTTCTCGGTGGCGGTGAGGTCCGCCTGGTTCTTGCGATCTGCCATGACGAGGTCTCCTGCGTGAGTGGTCGGGACGGGTCCGGAACGGGTCCGGTCAGCCGGTCACGACCGGGACGAGACTCGAACCGTTCAGCTCACGGACGGCGGCTCGCGCCACGGAGCGGGGGGTGGGGTGCGTCTCGTAGTGGTTGACGACGCTGATCCACGTGGTGTCCACGTTCCGCATCACGTGCAGGTCCTCGTTGTCGATGCGGACCACGAAGTCCATGCCCTCGTGGCCGCCCCCGTGGCCACCGTGCCCCCCGTGTCCCCCGCCCTGTGGAGCCGGCCAGCCCTCGATGTGGCGGCCCTCGTAGACCTCGTCGAACGCCTCGGGTATCTCCGGTGTCCCGGCCTTCGCGTGGCCGTGGTGCGGCGCCGCGGCACTGCTCCGTGTCGCCGCGATGGCGGCGGGCGCGGCCAGGGCGGCGCCGGCCAGAGCAACCGCGCTGCCGCGCAGCACATGACGTCGGGTGGGATGCGACATGGTCAAACCCCTCTGTAGCTGTCCAGATGCCTCTGCGGCGGTACCGCAGAAGTCACTGCTCCGTTTCCGCGGGGCGGATGATCCGCTCCGTCGGACGGCACATGCTGACAGGGGGCTGACGGATCAACAGAGCACGCCGACAGATCTTGGGCATGAACAAGACAAGTTTGCGACAGCAGTGCAGATTTCAACGGCGGCGATCTTGTGCGGGCCGCCAACGGGCCGTCCGCTGGAGCGAAATATTCCGCGCCCGAAGCGGGATGGAAGCAAAAATTCTCCCGTTTTGATCGCCTAACCATGACATCTCTCACGGCGCGAACTCGACGGAATCACACGGCCCGTGATCTTTTCGCTACCCGCGATGTGCAACAGCATCGTCGGCACCGGCCATACGCGCACCCGAAATGAGCGGCCGGCACCCCTGATCCGACAGGAACGGGCAGGCCGGAGGCCGACGTTCCGCGACACGGGGACGGACCGCCGCGGGGAGTCCGGCCACCCCACCCGGGTCACCCACCCGGCAGGGCCGGGCCCGGCCCGCCGGCAGGACAACCCCGCCCGGCCGGCACGGCGACAACCGCACGCACTGCATCCGGCATTGCGCAGTTCGCCCCATAAATCCGCGGCGCCGATGCGGCATCATCACGCAGGTGACCCGACGCCTGATGCTCCTCGACACCGCCTCCCTCTACTTCCGCGCCTACTTCGGGGTGCCCGATTCGGTCAGAGCGCCGGACGGCACCCCGGTCAACGCGGTCCGCGGGCTGCTGGACTTCATCGCCCGCCTCGTCCAGGACCACCGCCCCGACGACCTGGTCGCCTGCATGGATGCCGACTGGCGGCCGCACTGGCGGGTCGAGCTGATCCCCACCTACAAGGCCCACCGCGTCGCGGAGGAGATCCCCGAGGGCTCCGACGTGGAGGAGGTCCCCGACACCCTCTCCCCGCAGGTCCCCGTCATCGAGGCCGTCCTGGACGCCCTGGGCATCGCCCGGGTCGGCGTGGACGACTACGAGGCGGACGACGTGATCGGCACCCTCACCGGCCGGGCCACCGGGCCGGTGGACATCGTCACCGGGGACCGCGACCTCTTCCAGCTGGTCGACGACGCGCGCGGGGTGCGCGTGCTGTACCCGGTGAAGGGCGTGGGCACCCACCAGACCGTCGACGAGGCCTGGCTGCGGGGAAAGTACGGCGTGGACGGCCGGGGGTACGCCGACCTGGCGCTGCTCCGCGGGGACCCCAGCGACGGCCTGCCGGGTGTTCCCGGCATCGGCGAGAAGACCGCCGCCAAGCTCCTCGCCGACCACGGCGACCTGGACGGCATCATGGCCGCGGTCGGCAATCCGGCCGCGAAGCTCACACCGTCCCAGCGCAAGCGGCTCCACGAGGCGCGGGACTACATCGCGGTCGCGCCGAAGGTCGTCCGGGTGGCCTCGGACGTACCGCTGCCGGGCTTCACGCCGGAGCTGCCGCACACCCCCCGGGACCCGGCCGCCCTCGACGCGCTCGCCGAACGGTGGGGACTCGGCGGGTCGCTGCAGCGCCTGCTGTCCACGCTGGGCACGTGAGCCCCGACGGGACCTGTTAGGTTAGGTATACCTAACAAGTCGCAGTGAGGCAGGGGAGGCCCCCGTGGCAGACCGTCCGGCGCGCAAGAAGCCCGAAGTCCACCGGGCAGAGGTGGTGCGGACCGAACAGCTCACCCCGCACATGGTCCGCGTGGTGCTGGGCGGTGACGGCCTGTCCGGGTTCGGAGCGGGCGAGTACACCGACCACTACATCAAGCTGCTGTTCCCGCTGGAGGGGGTGGCGTACCCGGAGCCCTTCGACATGGAGGCGATCCGCCGGGACATGCCGCGCGACCAGTGGCCGACGACCCGCACCTACACGGTGCGCCGCTGGGACGCCGCCGCACGGGAGCTGACCGTCGACTTCGTCGTCCACGGCGACGAGGGCATCGCCGGCCCCTGGGCGGCGGCGGTGAAGCCCGGTGAGGAGATCCGGTTCCTGGGGCCGGGCGGTGCCTACGCCCCGGACCCGGCCGCGGGCCGGCACCTGCTCGCGGGGGACGAGAGCGCGCTGCCCGCGATCGCCGCGGCCCTGGAGCGCATCCCCGAGGGCAGCACCGTGCACGCCTTCCTGGAGGTGGCCGGCCCGCAGGAGCAGCAGGAGCTGACGGTGCCGGCGGGCGCGGAGATCGTCTGGCTGTTCCGCGGCGCCGCACTTCCCGGCGAGGCGCTGGTCGCCGCGGTACGGGAACTGCCGTTCCCGGCGGGCGAGGTCCAGGCGTTCGTCCACGGGGAGGCGGGCTTCGTCAAGGAGCTCCGCCGCTACCTGCGGATCGACCGGGAGGTACCGCGCGAGCGGCTCTCGATCTCCGGGTACTGGCGGCTCGGCCACAACGAGGACGGCTGGCAGGCCTCCAAGCGGGAGTGGAACCAGCAGGTGGAGGCGGAGCAGGAAGCTCCCGCCCCCACCGCGTAGCCCCTGCCGGGACCTCAACGGCTCCGCGCCGGCTGCCACGGGGCAGTCGGCGCGGAGCCGTTCGCATACCGGGCACCGGCCCGAGGCGTCAGCCCACCGAGGAGTACGCCACCACGCCCCGCAGCAGCCCGTCGACCGCGCGGCGGGCGGTCCTGCGGACCGGGCTGCCCTCCGGCGCCGCCTCGGCGATCTGCCCGAGCACATCGATGACCTGCTTGTTCCAGCGCACGAAGTCACCGGCGGGCATCTCCGCGTCGCGCAGCACGTCGTCCAGACCGTGCCCGGACGCCCAGCGGTACGCCGTCCACGCGAAGCCCAGGTCGGGCTCGCGCTGGCCGACGCCCTCCGCCTGGTTGATGCGGTGCTCCTCCTCCTTGGCGTCCAGCCGGCCCCAGATGCGGATCATCCGGCCGAGGGCCTCCTTGGCCTCGCCCGTCGGGAGCTTGGGCGGCAGCGCGTCGTCGGCGGACCGCGCCTCGTAGACCAACGCCGAGGCGCACGCCGCCAGTTCCGCGGGCTTCAGGGCGTCCCAGACGCCCTCGCGCAGGCACTCGGACGCCAGCAGGTCCAGCTCGCCGTAGAGCCGGGCCAGTCGCCGCCCGTGCTCGGTGACCTCGTCGCCGTGCAGGTAGCCGAGGTCGGACAGCAGGGCGTAGACCCGGTCGAAGGTGCGGGCGATGGTGTTCGTCCGGCCCTCGATGCGCCGCTCCAGCTGACGGGTGTCGCGCTGCAGCCGCTGGTGCCGCTCGGCCCAGCGGGCGTGATCCTCCCGGTCGGCGCAGCCGTGGCAGGGGTGCGCCCGGATCTCCGTGCGCAGCCGGGCGATCTCCCGGTCGTCGGCCGCCGCGGAGCGCTCCTTGCGGTGGCGCTCGGGAGCGATGTGACCGGCCTTGGTGCGCAGCGTCGAGGCGAGGTCGCGACGGGACTGCGGGCTGCGCGGGTTGAAGGACTTCGGGATCCGCATTCGCTCCAGCGGCTCGACCGGCACCGGGAAGTCCATCCCCGCCAGCCGTTTGACCTGCCGTTCGGCGGTGAGGACGAGCGGCCGCGGGCCGTCGTGGTGGTCGAAGCCGCGGTGCCCGTTGGCCCGGCCGGCCGGTAGCCCCGGGTCGAGCACCACCGCCAGTCCCGCGAACTTGCCCGTCGGGACATGAATGATGTCCCCCGGCTTCAGCTTCTCCAGCGCCACGGCCGCGGCGGCCCGCCGCTGCGCCGCGCCCTGCTTGGCGAGTTCGTTCTCCCGGTCCTTCAACTGGCGCCGCAGCGCCGCGTAGGCGTCGAAGTCGCCGAGGTGGCACTCCATGGAGACGCGGTAGCCCTCCAGCCCCTCCTCGTTCTTCTGGACCTGCCGGGAGATGCCGACCACCGAGCGGTCGGCCTGGAACTGCGCGAAGGACGTCTCCAGCAGCTCACGGGAGCGGTGCCGCCCGAACTGGTGGACCAGGTTGACCGCCATGTTGTACGACGGCTTGAAGGAGGAGCGCAGCGGATAGGTGCGGGTACCGGCGAGACCGGCGAGCGCCGCCGGGTCCATCGCGCGCTGCCACAGCACCACGGCATGGCCCTCGACGTCGATCCCGCGGCGCCCGGCCCGGCCGGTGAGCTGGGTGTACTCGCCGGGGGTGATGTCGGCGTGCTGCTCGCCGTTCCACTTGACCAGCTTCTCCAACACCACCGAGCGGGCGGGCATGTTGATGCCCAGGGCCAGCGTCTCGGTGGCGAAGACCGCCTTGACCAGCCCGCGGACGAAGAGCTCCTCGACGATCTCCTTGAAGGTGGGCAGCATCCCGGCGTGGTGCGCGGCGATGCCCCGCTCCAGCCCCTCCAGCCACTCGAAGTACCCCAGGACGTGCAGGTCTTCGTCGGGGATCCCGGCGGTGCGCTCCTCGACGAGGGCCCGCACCTCGGCGCGCGCGCCCTCCTCGTTCAGCCGGAGGCCCGCGTGCAGGCACTGCTGCACGGCGGCCTCGCAGCCCGCCCGGCTGAAGATGAAGGTGATGGCGGGCAGCAGCCCTTCGGCGTCGAGCCGGTCGATGACCTCGGCCCGGCTGGGCGTCCAGATGCGGTTGCGCTGGCGGCGCTCCCGCTCCCGGTCGGCCTCGCGCACCATCTTGCCGCGACGGCGGTCGCGCGGGTTGTACGTCCGGCTGTTCTCCATCCGGGCCAGCCGGACCAGGTCCGGGTTGACCTCGAGCCGGCCGCCGTCCTTCTCCTCGAAGAGGTCGTACATCCGCCGGCCGGCGAGCACGTGCTGCCAGAGCGGGACGGGCCGGTGCTCGGAGACGATCACCTCGGTGTCGCCACGAACGGTGTCCAGCCAGTCACCGAACTCCTCGGCGTTGGAGACCGTGGCCGAGAGCGAGACGAGGGTCACCGACTCGGGGAGGTGGATGATGACCTCCTCCCAGACGGCGCCGCGGAAGCGGTCGGAGAGGTAGTGCACCTCGTCCATGACCACGTATCCCAGGCCGTTCAGCGCCGTGGAGCCGGCGTAGAGCATGTTGCGCAACACCTCGGTGGTCATCACGATCACCGGGGCATCGGAGTTGACGCTGTTGTCGCCGGTCAGCAGCCCGACCTTCTCCGGGCCGTAGCGCCTGACGAGGTCGTTGTACTTCTGGTTCGACAGGGCCTTGATCGGCGTGGTGTAGAAGCACTTGCGGCCCCGGGTGAGGGCCAGGTGAACGGCGAACTCGCCGACGATGGTCTTTCCGGAGCCGGTGGGGGCGGCGACCAGCACGCCCTTCCCGGCCTCGAGGGCCTCGCAGGCCTCGATCTGGAACGGGTCCAGCTCGAAGTCGTACATTTCACGGAACGGGGCGAGCGCGGTGGTCTGCTCGGCGGCCCTGGTGCGGGCGGCGGCGTATCGCTCAGCAGGGGACATGTCGTCGGTCATCGTGTCTACGAGCCTACCGGCCGCCTCGGACAGTCACGCGATCTTTATTGCGCCGACGGACGGCCGCCGCGCTGCGCGGGCACCCGGCCGGACGGATGGCCCGGCGGGGACAGCAGCCGGACGGCTCCCGGCACCACCCGGGCGGTCAGCGGCAGCGGCCCGAGCGGCTCTCCGTCGGCGTAGCCGGTGACCCCGTCCGCCTCCAGCGTCACCCGGGCGACCCGGTGCACGGTGACGGCGGGGTGGGTCAGGTGGGTGCCCCGGTAGACCCGGGGGAAGACCTTCAGCAGCTCGGTGCGGCTGCACCCGCCGACCACGGTGATGTCGAAGAGCCCGTCGTCCAGCCGGGCGTCGGCACAGATCCGCATACCGCCGCCGTACGAGGGACCGTTGCCGACCGCGACCAGCGTGGCCTCGATCCGCTGCTCCGGGCCGTCGTCGAGCCGGATGCGGTACGGGATCGGACGCAGCGCCGCGAGTTCGGCGAGCATCGCCGCGTCGTACCGGAAGCGTCCGCGGGGCCAGCGCATCCGGTTGCCGCGGTCGTTGACCCGGGAGTCGAAGCCGGAGGCGAGCACCGTCCCGAACCAGCGGTCCCCCGCCCGGCCCAGGTCCAGGGAGCGGATCCCGCCCTCCTCGAGCGCCCGTGCGGCGAGGGCGCCCGCGGCGGCGGGGTCCCGCAGCGGCAGGCCCGCGGCGCGGGCGAAGTCGTTGCCGGTGCCGACGGCGACGACCCCGAGCGGGGTGTCCGTCCCGGCGACGGCCTGGAGCGCCAGGGAGACCATGCCGTCGCCGCCGACGGCTATCAGGGCGCCGGTTCCGCCGGCCACCGCGTCGCGCGCCCGGGCGAGGCCGTCGGCGGCGTCGGAACCGAGGACGGTGCGTACCGAGTACCCGGCCGCACGCAGCGCCCCGGCCGCGGGCCCGAGGGCCCGCGCACCCCGCCCGCGGCCCGCGGTGGGGTTGACGAAGAGAGTGATCTCGCTGGTCACGGGGGGACCCTACTGGCCGGGAGCCCCCGCAGAAAGGGGTGGAGGGCAACCGGTTCCCCGGCTGCCCTCCTCATGTGCGGCGCCGCGTCCGCGGCGTCGTCCGGTGCGGTCAGGTGGCGTCGTCGTAGCCGGCGTGCCGGGCGTCGTCACCGGACGCCTGCCCGGGGAGCATCGGGGACGCGGAGACCTGCTCGATGCCGCCCACCGCCTCGGGGACGTGGTCGAGGGCCGAGGCCTCGTCGTCGTCCAGCCCGGCGTCCGGGTTCGAGCGGATCCGGCGGCGGTCGTTGAGCAGCGCGATGCCCACGGCGCCGTAGTAGAGCAGCACGATCGGCGCGGCCAGGGCCAGCATCGTCATCGGGTCACCGGTCGGGGTGGCGATGGCCGAGAAGACGGTGATCCCCATGATCATCCAGCGCCACCAGCTGAGCATCCGGCGTCCGGAGATCACGCCGCCGAAGTTCAGCAGGACCAGCAGCAGCGGCAGCTCGAAGGCGAGGCCGAAGACGACGACGAGCCGGGTGACGATGTCCAGGTAGTCGTCGAGCTTGACGAGGTTGTTGATGCCGAGGCCGTCCGGGGTCAGCCCGATGAGCGCGGCAGCGCTGGTCGGCAGGATCAGATAGGCGACGTACGCGCCCCCGAGGAAGAGCGGCATGCCCGCGCCCACGAAGCTGCGGGCGTACTTCTTCTCGCTGCGGTGCAGGCCGGGGGCGAGGAACGCCCAGGTCTGGTACAGCCACACCGGGCAGGCCACGACCACGCCGGTCATCAGCGCGACCTTGATCATGATGGTGAACGGGCCGAGCAGCCCGTCGATGGTCAGCTGGGCGCAGTTGCCACCCTGCTGAGCGGCCTTCTGGATGCTCCCACTGCAGCCGACCGACTCCCGGATCGGCGCTGTGAGGAAATCGACGATCGCCTCGTAGTAGAAGGCGGCGACGACCGTGACGGCGACGATCGCCAGCACGGATTTCACCAGGCGGTTCCGCAGCTCGCGCAGGTGCTCGGCGAGCGGCATCCGCCCCTCGGGGTCCTTCTCCTGCTTGCGGGCAGACTTCAGCAACCCACGTTCCTCGTCTCGTGCGGCCGCCGGCTTGCGCGGCGGCCGGTCCTCAGGGCTGGGGCAGCCGGGGTCAGCTCTGCGGGGTCCGGTTCGGCTCGTTCACCGGACGCGAGCTCGTCACATCACCGGGAGAAGCCTGAATGGTGCGCTGGGCGGACTGCTGTGCGTTCGCGTCGGCAGGAGCGGTGCCCGCCTGGCCCTCGTCGTCCTTCTTCATCGCCTTCGCCTCGCTCTTCAGGATGCGAGCCGACTTGCCGAGCGAACGGGCCATGTCAGGAAGCTTCTTGGCGCCGAAGAGCAGAAAAATGACAGCGATGATCAGGACGATCTCGAGGGGCTTCAGATTGCCGATCATGTGTGACTACCTTCTCACCGAGGCGGCATGGGTGGGGCTGACCGAGCGGTGCGGCCGGACAGGTGTCCGACCGCGTACTGGCAGCGATCGTAACGCGCAGGGATGAACGCCGGGCAATCCCTCTGCGTACTCCCGGTAGCGGCCCACGCCTCGCTTCTGGGACCGCTGCATTGCAGCGTACCGTCCCGGGCCGGGGAAACCGGAGGCCGCATCAGGCCGCCCCCGGAGCGTGGCACCGCGCCCGGCGCGCCGCCGGCGGGCCTCAGTCGCCGGATGGGGTCCGCGCCTGTGCGGCGAGCGGGACGGCGGCCCGTTCGAGGTCCTCGGCGGCCCGGGAGATCCGCTCCGAACTGTCCGCCACCTGCCGTGCCAGCCGCCGCACTTCGACGCCGACCCGGATCGCGAGCACACCGAGGACGGCGGTTCCGCAGAAGGCGAGGGCGACAGCGATCATGGGCCAGAGCATGGGGTGAGCCTAGTGGAGCCGCCGAGGCGCGCGGGGCGCAGGCGTCGGCTGGGGTCAAGTGGAGTGGCTGGGGTCAGCTGGGGTGGCCGGCGTCAGGTGGAGTGGAGGCGGAGGGTCCGCACGCCGCCGCCGGTGAGCAGTTCCACGATCCGCTCCCCCGCCGGCTTGCGGACGGTGGCCCCGCAGTCGGGACAGGTGAAGGAGTAGAACGTGGTGCGCCGGCTGGCCCCGATGGCCAGCCGGAAGGCGTCCGAGGCCAGCTCGAACCTGCCCCGGCAGTCGGGACAGGCCGCCTTGAAGACCACCGCGCCGTGCCCTGCGAGAACCACGTCCGTCCGTCCCTTCACTCGCCGTAGGCCGCGAGGGCCTCCCGCGCGGCCCGCTGTGCGCTCTCCGCGAGGTCCTCCGGCGAGACGATGCGGCCGTCGCCGCCCAGGCGCAGCGCGAGGCGGCGCAGCGAGGCGGGGTCGGGCGTGCGCAGCGTGATCCGCAGACCGCCGTCCGGCAGCTCCTCGGCGCTGTCGTGCGGGTAGTACTCGGCGACCCAGCGGCCCGCGGGGCCGACCTCGACGACGACCTCGGGGTCGTCGGCGGAGGGCTGGACCAGGCCTTCGGACAGATCGCGCAGCTCGACCGGCGGTGGGTCGGAGGCCTCGTCGAGCAGCCGGATCTCGGCCACCCGGTCGAGCCGGAAGGTGCGCCGGGCCTCGGAGAGCCGGCACCATGCCTCGACGTAGGTGTGACCGACGGCGAACAGGCGGATCGGGTCGACCTCGCGGTCGGTGAGCTCGTCACGGGCGGGCGAGTAGTACCGCAGCCACAGCCGGCGGCGCTCGGAGATCGCCCGGTCGACCTCGGCGAAGACGCCGCCCTCGGACTCGAAGATGACCGAGAGCCGGGAACTGGCGCCCGCCGCCTCGCCGGCCGCCGTCTCCAGCTTGGCGGTGGCGCGCAGCAGCGCCTGCCGGTCGCCCTCGCGGAGCCCGGGGAGGGTGGCGACCGCCCGGGCGGCGACCAGCAGGGCGGTGGCCTCGTCGGCGGCGAGCCGCAGCGGTGCGGCGACGTCGTCGGGGTTGTGCCACCAGATGCGGTCGCCGTCGGTGTCGATGTCGAGGAGGTCGCCGCCGCGGAAGCTGGTGCCGCACATCGGCAGCACGTCGAGGTCGGCGATGAGCTCGTCCTCGGTGATGCCGAAGGCACGGGCGACGTCGCCCACGCGGGCGCCGGGCCGCTCGCGGAGGTAGGTGACCAGGGAGAGCATCCGGCGGGTCTGGTCGATCGCGTTGGTAGCCATGGTGGTCGGTTGCGTCCTTCTCGTCTCTCAGCCCTTGGCCACGGCGCGCAGCCGGTCCACGACATCGGCCCGCAGCTCGGCGGGTTCCAGGACGGTCACGTCCGGTCCGAACTCCACCAGCCAGGCGTCGAGTCCGTGTCCGTAGGGGATCTCCAGCTCGTCCCAGCCGTCGTCCCCGGCGGTGGTGGTGAGGGCGCGGGCGCGCAGCGGGTAGCCGGCCCCGGCGCGCAGCCGGATCCGGGCGGTCCCGGTCGCCGTCTCCCCGGCCCAGCTCTCCACGGTCTCGCGGACGGTGACGTGGTCGGGCACCTCGGCGGTGAACGCCGCGGCCCGGGACCGCACCCGGCCGGTGATCCGGGAGAGCCGGAAGACCCGCTCGGCCTGCCGGTCGCGGTCCCAGCCGGCGAGGTACCAGTGGCCGCGCCAGCACTCGAGGGTCCACGGCTCGACGTGCCGGGTCTCCGGGCGGGCGGCGCTGGCCTTGCGGTACTCGAAGACGACAGGGCGCCGGTCGCGGCAGGCGAGCATCAGCGGTTCGAAGGCGCTCTCGTGCGCCGGGATCCGCGGCTCCAGCGCGCTGTGGCTCTCGTACGGGTCCCCGGCGAGCGGCATCCCGGCGGCGCGCAGCTTCTGCAGGGCGCCGCTGGCGGCCCCGGCGAGCCGGGCCTGCTGCCAGACCTTGGCCGCGAGCCCGAGGGCGGCGGCCTCCTCGGCGTCGAGCGCGACGGGCGGGAGGCGGTTGCTGTCGCGGCGGGCCAGGTAGCCGGTGTCGCCCTCCAGGCCGTCGACGGTCTCGATCACGAGGCCGAGCTCGCGCAGATCGTCCTTGTCCCGCTCGAACATCCGATTGAAGGCATCGTCGCTGCCCGCGTCGATGTACGCCTCGATCGAGGCCCGCAGCTCCCGCTTGCTGAGGGGCCGTCTGGTCCCGAGCAGGCACAGCGCCAGATTCATCAGCCGCTCCGCCTTGGCAATGGCCATCGACGCCCTCTCTCGTTGTTCTTCCGCACCGATGACCGTACCGGTCCGGGGACTCCCGGCAAAAGCGAAGGGCCCTTCCGAGCCGGTCCGGTCAGCGGGCGTTCACCCCCTGACCGGACCGGGCGGAAGAGCCCGTGGGACCCCCGCGTGCGCGGGCCCCGTCGGTACGCCGCGTACCGGCGTGCCGTACCCGTGTCTCAGACCGAGACGAGGTCGCAGACGAAGATCAGCGTCTCGCCCGGCTTGATCCGGCCACCGGCACCCCGGTCGCCGTAGGCGAGGTGCGCCGGGATGGTCAGCTGGCGACGGCCGCCGACCTTCATGCCCTGCACGCCCTGGTCCCAGCCGGTGATGACCTGGCCGACGCCCAGCTGGAAGCGCAGCGGGGTGCCGCGGTTCCAGCTCGCGTCGAACTCCTCGCCGGTGCTGAAGGCCACACCCACGTAGTGGACGGCGACGGTGTCGCCGGCCTTGGCGACCGGGCCGTCACCCTCCCAGATGTCCTTGATCTCGAGGTCGGCCGGGGGCTCGCCGCCCGGGAAGTCGATCTCGGGCTTGTCGATGCTCACTGCTGTGCTCCTGTGAATGGATCCTGTCGGAATCGGGTCCAGTCTCGCAGACCGGTGATCAGACGGTGTCGATGATGTCCACCGAGAAGACCAGGGTGCTCTTCGCGAGCTCGTTCCCCGGCTGACCGCCGTAGCCCTGCTTCGGCGGGACGACGAGCAGCACCCGGTCGCCGACGTTCTTGCCGACGAGGCCCTTGTCCCAGCCCTGGACGACCGATCCGGTGCCGATCTGGAAAGCGGTGGCACCGCCGTGCTTCCAGGAGGAGTCGAACAGCTTGCCGTTCTCCCACTTCACACCCGTGTACTGGACGACGAGACCGTCACCGGCCTTGATCTTGGGCCCCTTGCCCTTGATCAGGACCTGCTCCTTGAGCTCCTTCGGGGGCTTCACGCCCTTCGGGATGGTGATCTCGGCCGGCTTCTGCGACTCGGACTTCACCGTGGGCATCCCCGCCTCCGGCTTCGCCTGCTCGCCCTTGACCTCGGCCTTCTTGTTGACCTTCTTGGCCGCGGCGATGTCGATGACCCAGACCAGGCCGTCGCTGGGCTTGATGCCCGCCTGCGGGTTCAGCTGCTCGCCGATGAGCGCCTTGGCGGTGCCCTCCACCTTGAAGCGGCTGCCGACCTTCTGACCGACGAGCGAGTCCACCACCTTCGCCGGCAGCGTCTGGCTCGGCTGGCCGACCTCCTGGACCACCTGGGTCCGCGGGCCCTTCGGGTCGGTGCCCGGGCGCCTGGCCCAGGTGTTGCCGAGGTCCTGCCCGCCCTTCATGGTCTCCCCGGCGAAGTCCAGGCGGACGAAGTCGCCCTTCTTCACCTCGGGGCCGGTGCCCTGCTTGACCGTCTCCACAACGGCCTTGTCGGAGGCCTTCGCGTCCTTGGGCGCGGAGATCTCGGGCTTCTCCCCCGGCTTGCCCTCCACCTTGACGACCCCGGAGTCCGACGACCCGTCGTCGGAGCCGCACGCGGCGGTGAACAGCAGGACGGGCACGGCGAGCGCCGCTGCGACGCGGCGGAATTTCTTCGTGTGGTTCATCAGTCCAACTCGGGCTAGTGGGGTCTGCGGGCAATGCCCGCCACTCTACGACCTGGACCCGGCCGGACAGCGGTGAGTGACACGACTGCGCGCCGGAGCCCGTCGGCTCCGGCGCGCAGGTCCCGCCCGCACGTGCTCACATGCCGGCGATCAGCTTCTCCACCCGGTCGTCCACCGACCGGAACGGGTCCTTGCACAGTACGGTGCGCTGCGCCTGGTCGTTGAGCTTGAGGTGCACCCAGTCGACGGTGAAGTCCCGGCGCTGCTCCTGGGCACGCCGGATGAAGTCGCCGCGCAGCCGGGCGCGGGTGGTCTGCGGCGGCACCGACTTGCCCTCGAAAATCTTCAAGTCGTTGCAGACCCGGGCCGCTTGGCCGCGCTTCTCCAGCAGGTAGTAGAGGCCACGACGCCGGTGGATGTCGTGGTAGGCGAGGTCTATCTGGGCGATCCGGGGGTGCGACATGGTGATGTTGTTCTTGGCCCGGTACCGCTCGATGAGCTTGTACTTCATCACCCAGTCGATCTCGGTGGCGATCCGGTCCAGCTCCTGGTCGCGGACGGCCTCGAGGGTGCGGCCCCAGAGCTCCAGGACCCGCTCGACCGTGCCGCTGACGATGCCCCGGCGCTCGCAGAAGTCGACGGCCTTCTCGTAGTACTCCTGCTGGACCTCCAGGGCGGAGGCCTCGCGGCCACTGGCCAGGCGCACCTTGCGCTGTCCGGTGATGTCGTGGCTGACCTCGCGGATGGCCCGGATCGGGTTCTCCAGGGTGAGGTCCCGCATCACCGTGCCCGCCTCGATCATGCGGAGCACCAGGTCGGTGGCCCCGACCTTGAGCAGCATGGTCGTCTCGGACATGTTGGAGTCGCCGACGATGACATGGAGCCTGCGGTAGCGCTCGGCGTCGGCGTGCGGTTCGTCACGGGTGTTGATGATCGGCCGGGACCGGGTGGTCGCCGAGCTGACGCCCTCCCAGATGTGCTCCGCCCGCTGGCTGACGCAGTAGACCGCGCCACGCGGGGTCTGCAGCACCTTGCCCGCGCCGCAGAGCAGCTGCCGGGTGACGAGGAAGGGGATGAGGATGTCCGCGAGCCGGGAGAACTCCCCGTGCCGCGCCACGAGGTAGTTCTCGTGGCAGCCGTAGGAGTTTCCCGCCGAATCGGTGTTGTTCTTGAAGAGATAGACGTCGCCTGCGATTCCCTCCTCGTGCAGGCGGCGTTCTGCGTCGACGAGCAGGCCCTCGAGAATGCGCTCGCCCGCTTTGTCGTGCGTGACCAGCTCGGTCACGTTGTCGCACTCGGGGGTTGCGTATTCCGGGTGCGAGCCCACGTCCAGGTAGAGGCGGGCGCCGTTGCGCAGGAAGACATTGCTGCTGCGGCCCCAGGAAACGACACGGCGGAAGAGGTACCGCGCCACTTCGTCAGGCGACAGTCGGCGCTGTCCCCTGAACGTGCACGTGACGCCGTACTCGTTCTCCAGCCCGAAAATGCGGCGGTCCATGACTGAACATTACGCCTGATGGCCTGCTCTGAAACCGGGTTCGACGGCACCGGTTCGATCATTTTCCGCAGGGGTTTCACTCTCCGTCACACCGGAGGGAACCGCGAGGGCCCGCCGGGTGGCCAGCAGGACGAGCAGCGCACAGACCCCGCCGGCTCCCGCGACGGCGAAACCCGCGGGGGTGCCGCTGTGCTCGACGGCGGGACCCGCGGCAGCCGTTCCGACCGCCGCACCGACCGTGAAGGTGGTGACCAGCCAGGAGAACGCCTCGGTCACGGTGCCGCGCGGAGCGTGCCGGTCGACGACGACGAAGGCGCAGGCGAGCGCCGGGGCCAGGAAGACCCCGGCGAGGGTGGCCAGCACCGTCATCGGGACGACGGCGGGCGTCAGGGTGAGCGGCAGATAGCCCAGCGCGAGCAGCCCCACCAGCACCTTCAGCCGCCGCTCGGGCTCGCCGGGCCACTGCCGGGCCCCGTAGACCACACCGCCGACGAGCGCGCCCCCGCCCACGGCCGCCATCAGCACGCCGTAGACGGTGTCCCCGCCGGTCGTGTCCGAGTAGGCGAGCGCGGCCACCGCTATGGAGCCGAGCGCCATGCCGACGAAGAAGAACGAGCCGAGCAGCGCGAGCAGGCCCGCCGACCGGAGGGCGCCGAGCCAGTGCGCCTCGCGGGGCGCCGAGCGCCAGGTGCGGGAGGGCTCGGAGACGACGACGGAGAGTGCGCCCAGGACCCCCAGGGCGTTGATGACCAGCAGCGCCGTCGCCTCGGACCAGAGCGCCACCGAGACCGTGACCAGCAGCGGGCCCACGGTGAACATGATCTCCTGGGCCACCGCGTCCAGGGCGTACGCGGCGTGCACCTGGTCCTCGCGGCCCAGCACGCCCGGCCACAGCGCCCGCAGGCCGCCCTCCAGCGGCGGGGTGAAGACACCGGCCACCAGCATCGCCGCGTAGGCGACCGGCAGCGGCTCGACGCCCACCACGGTGAACAGCGCCATGCCCAGCGCCGACAGCACCGCCGCGGGGAGCATCACCCGTGGCTGGCCCCAGAGGTCCACCGCGCGGCCCAGCAGGGGCTGCCCGACGGCCGTGGCGAGGCCGTAGACGGCCGACAGGACCCCGGCCAGGGTGTAGCTGCCGCCCTCCCCCCGGACGAAGAGCACGATGGCGATGGCGGCCACGGCGTTGGGCAGCCGGCCCACGAGAGTGCCCGCCAGCAGCCGGGCCGCGTGCCGCGTCCGGAGCAGTTGCGCATAGCCCGCCGCCATGAATCCGCCCTTTCTCTCCCCCGGGCGGACCCAGGTTTTACGTATAACGTCCGTCGTTATACGTACCATGTGGCCCGTCCGCGGGTCCACCCGGAGGGCCCACGCCCCGAGAACCCGGCCACGGGACGACGGACGACGTGACGAACCGAGAACGAACGGCGGAGGCACCGTGACGAGAGCCGACAGCGGCGGCGCGCCCGGAACCGGCGGGGCCGGGAACGGCGTTCCGGAGGCCCCCGGGCGCCCGCGGCCCGCGGCGCCCCGGCGCTCGGGCGCCCGCCGCGGCCAGGGGGCGGCACCGGCCGCCGCCCGGGTGACGAGCCGGGACGTGGCCCGGGCCGCGGGCGTCTCGCAGGCGACGGTCTCGCTGGTGCTCGGCGACAAATGGCGCGGCCGGGTCTCGGAGCGGACGGCCGGTGCGGTACGGGAGGCCGCGGCGGACCTCGGCTACCGGCCCAACCTTGCGGCGCGCGACCTCCGGCTGGGGCGCACCCGGACGGCGCTGCTGGTGGTCCCCGCCCTGACGAACGAGTTCTTCGCCCGGGTGCACACCGGCGCGGCCCGGGTCGCCGCCGAGCACGGCTTCGGGGTGGTGATCTACCCCTCCCCCGAGGGCGTGGGCCGGGCGCGCGACCCGTTCGACTCGTCCCGGACCGCGCTGGACGGCGTCATCGCCTCCTCGATGGCGGCGGACGCGCTCGTCGCGATGCGGGCGGGCGGGCTGCCGCTGGTGATGCTGGACAGCGACCCGGCCGGTCCGGAGGCCGCCGCCACCGTGAACATCGATGTGGCCGACGGCATGCGGCAGGTGACGGAGCATCTGCTGGCCCAGGGCCACCGCCGCTTCCTCCACCTCGCACCGGCGGTGGACTCCTGGACCTTCCACGTACGGGCGGACGCCCTGGCCGGCGCGCTCCGGGCGGTGCCGGACGCGGCCGTCCGCACCGAGACCTCCGCGCTCACGGTCGACGCGGCGCGGCAGGCGGCCGAACGGGCGCTGACCGGACCGGGGCCGCGGCCCACGGCCCTGGTGTGCGACGACGACATCCTGGCCGCCGGCGCCTGCAAGGCGGTGCGGCGGCTCGGGCTGCGCGTGCCCGAGGACGTGTCGGTGTCCGGCTTCGACGACCTCTCGCTGGCGACCGCGGTGGAGCCGGAGCTGACCACCGTGCGGCTGCCCGCCGAGGAGGTGGGAGCGCGGGGCATGGCGGCGCTGCTGGCGGTACTGGAGAACCGGCCGCCGGAGAGCGTGGCGCTGCCGGTGGAGCTGATCGTCCGGGGCTCCACGGCCCGGGCGGCGGACTGACCTGCGCCCACCTGGGACATGCCGGTGCCCCCGACCGCCGTGACGGTCGGGGGCACCGGCCTTTCCTCCGGCACGGGTGCGGGGTGGGGGCAGCCCGCGGCCCGGCCCTACTTGTCGTCGTCCGAGGAGTCCGTGTCGTCGGGGAGCTCCAGGTCCTCGACGGCCGGCGTGCCCGAGGAGGACTGCCCCTCCGGCTCCAGCAGCCGGGAGAGCTGACGCCCCAGGACCCGCTTGAACTTCCGCTTCTGCGGGCGCTTGCGGTCCAGGACCGCGACTTCCAGCTGCTCGGCGGTGAGGCTGCGCTCCCCGCCGTTGTTGTCCCGGGCGAGGGACTCCATGGCCAGCTTGAGCGCCTCGGCGAGGGTCATCCCGTCGCGGTGCCGCTGGTCGAGGTAGCTGCCGATCTGGTCGGAGTTGCCACCGACCGCGACCGAGCCGTGCTCGTCGACGATCGAGCCGTCGTGCGGCAGCCGGTAGATCTGGTCGTCCTCGGGGCCGTCGCCGACCTCCGCGACGATCAGCTCCACCTCGTACGGCTTCTCGCCGGCGCTGGAGAAGATGGTGCCCAGCGTCTGCGCGTAGACGTTGGCGAGGCCACGGGCCGTCACATCGTTGCGGTCGTAGGTGTAGCCGCGCAGGTCGGCGTAGCGGACGCCGCCGATGCGCAGATTCTCGAACTCGTTGTACTTGCCGACCGCGGCGAAGGCGATCCGGTCGTAGATCTCGCTGACCTTGTGCAGCGCCCGGGACGGGTTCTCGGCGACGAAGAGGATTCCGTCGTCGTACTGCAGGACGACCACGCTGCGGCCGCGCGCGATGCCCTTGCGGGCGTACTCGGCCCGGTCGGCCATGGCCTGCTGGGGTGAGACATAGAACGGCGTCGACACCGGCTATCCGTCCCTTTCTGTCAGTGACGTGGGCCCCCGGCGGTGACGGGGGGTGTTCCGCTCGGCCCGTCGCTCAGAGCAGCGCGGCCCGCGGGCCGTCCGGTTCCTGGAGCCGGTGCTCGTGAATGGCGCGGGCGATCTCGGAGGACTCGGCCTCCGAGAGCTTCCGGAAGCCCTCGTCGGTGATGACGGTGACGATCGGGTAGATACGGCGGGCCATGTCCGGGCCGCCGGTGGCCGAGTCGTCGTCGGCGGCGTCGTACAGGGCCTGCACGACCAGGGTGGTGGCCTGGTCCTCGGTCAGATCCTCGCGGTAGAGCTTCTTGAGGGCACCGCGGGCGAAGACCGATCCGGAGCCGGTGGCCGCGAAGCCGTGGTCCTCCGAACGCCCGCCGGTGACGTCGTAGGAGAAGATGCGGCCCTTCTCGCGGTCCACGTCCCAGCCGGCGAAGAGCGGGACGACGGCCAGGCCCTGGAGGGCCATGCCGAGGTTGCCCCGGATCATCGTGGAGAGCCGGTTCGCCTTGCCCTCGAGGGAGAGTTGGGTCCCCTCGACCTTCTCGAAGTGCTCCAGCTCCAGCTGGAAGAGCTTCACCATCTCCACGGCGAGGCCGGCCGTGCCGGCGATGCCCACCGCGGAGTACTCGTCGGCGGGGAAGACCTTCTCGATGTCGCGCTGCGCGATGACATTGCCCATCGTCGCCCGCCGGTCGCCGGCCAGCACCACACCGCCCGGGAACGTCGCCGCGACGATCGTCGTGCCGTGCGGGATCTCCACCGCGCCCTGCACCGGCGGCAAGGACCGCTTGCCGGGGAGCAGTTCCGGCGAGTGCTCCGCCAGGAAATCCATGAAGGAGGACGAGCCGGGCGTCAGGAAGGCAGCCGGCAGACGCCCTGTGCTACGAGTGTTGGCTTCCACACGATTCCTTCCACCAGATCTTGGAATTCTGCACGGACCTTACCCGGGGCCGTGAATATCACCCGTCCCGCGCCCCCTCGGAGAGGACGCGGGACGGATCGCGCCGGTGCTACTGGCCGCCCTTCTGTACGAAAGACCGCACGAAGTCCTCTGCGTTCTCCTCGAGGACGTCGTCGATCTCGTCGAGGACGGAGTCCACGTCGTCCGACAACTTCTCCTGGCGCTCCTTGAGGTCCTCGGAGGCCTGCGCGTCCTGCGCGGACTCCTCGACCTCCTCGGTGGAGCGTGTCGACTTCTGCTGTCCGCCGCCGGTGTCCTTGGTCGCCATATCCCTCACCCCGCTCGGTTGGACGTACAAGATCAGACCCTACTCGCAGGGCCCGACATCGGCTCTGCACTTACCTCAACGTCCGGGAACCACCTCGATGATTCCCTGATCGGCGCCCTTTCAGCCCCCCGAGAGCACCCTCACCAGCTCTTCCGCCGTACGGCAGCGGTCCAGGAGCTCCTTGACGTGGTTGCGGGTGCCGCGCAGCGGCTCCAGCGTCGGCACGCGCTGCAGGGAGTCCCGGCCGGGGAGGTCGAAGATGACCGAGTCCCAGGAGGCGGCGGCCACGTCGTCGGCGTACTGTTCCAGGCAGCGCCCCCGGAAGTAGGCACGCGTGTCCTCCGGCGGCTTCGCCAGGGCCCGCTGGACCGCGGACTCCTCCAGCAGGCGCTTCATCTTGCCGCGGGCCACCAGACGGTTGTAGAGGCCCTTGTCGGGGCGCACGTCGGCGTACTGCAGGTCCACCAGGTGCAGCCGGGCGGCGTCCCAGTCCAGGCCGTCGCGGCGCCGGTAGCCCTCCAGGAGCTCCCGCTTCGCGACCCAGTCCAGCTCGCCCGAGAGGCTCATGGGATCGCGCTCCAGCCGGTTCAGCACGTCCTCCCAGCGGCTCAGGACGTCCTTGGTCTGCTCGTCCGCGTCGGCCCCGTAGCGGTCCTCGACGTACTTCCTGGCGAGCTCGAAGTACTCCATCTGGAGCTGGACCGCGGTGAGCGACCGCCCGTTACGGAGTGTGATCAGGTGGCGCAGGGAGGTGTCGTGCGAGACCTGGTGCAGCGTGCGTACGGGCTGGTCGACGGCCAGGTCGACGGCGATGAAGCCGTCCTCGATCATGGACAGCACCAGGGAGGTGGTGCCCAGCTTGAGGAAGGTGGAGATCTCCGAGAGGTTGGCGTCCCCGATGATGACGTGCAGCCGGCGGTACTTCTCGGCGTCCGCGTGCGGCTCGTCGCGGGTGTTGATGATGGGCCGCTTCAGGGTGGTCTCCAGCCCCACCTCGACCTCGAAGTAGTCCGCGCGCTGACTGAGCTGGAAGCCGTGCTCGTGGCCGTCCTGCCCGATGCCGACGCGGCCGGCCCCCGTGACCACCTGGCGGGAGACGAAGAAGGGCGTCAGATGGCGCACGATGTCCGAGAACGGGGTCTCCCGCTTCATCAGGTAGTTCTCGTGCGTGCCGTAGGACGCGCCCTTGTTGTCGGTGTTGTTCTTGTACAGATGGATCGGCTGCGAGCCCGGGACCTGGGCGGCGCGCTCGGCGGCCTCCGCCATGATCCGCTCACCGGCCTTGTCCCAGAGCACCGCGTCGCGCGGATTGGTGACCTCCGGGGCGCTGTACTCCGGGTGGGCGTGGTCCACGTAGAGCCGGGCGCCATTGGTCAGGATGACGTTGGCCAGGCCGATGTCCTCGTCGGTGAGCTGGCTGGAATCCGCGGTCTCGCGAGCGAGGTCGAAGCCGCGGGCGTCCCGCAGCGGGTTCTCCTCCTCGAAGTCCCAGCGGGCGCGGCGCGCCCGGTGCATCGCCGCCGCGTAGGCATTGACGATCTGGGACGAGGTGAGCATGGCATTGGCGTTCGGGTGACCGGGGACGGAGATCCCGTACTCCGTCTCGATGCCCATTACTCGCCGTACGGTCATGCGGCCCTCCTTGCCCGGCGCCGCCCCGGGATGGGGTGGGCGCTCAAGTACCGCTGCTTCTCCGATGCGTATGCGGTGCCCGTCCCCGCGCTGTGCGACTCGGCGGTACCCCTGAGCCTAGAACGCCTCGGCGGTGGTGGGGAGATCATTTTCGTCATTGCTCGGATCCGGTGCGTAACCGACCGGGTCCTCCTGGGTGACGACCCCCGGGTGTGCGGGAACGCAACCGGCTGCGGACGCCCCGCGGGTCCCCCGCCGGAGCGGGGGCAGGGCATCCGCAGCCGGACCGCCGCTTACAGGTACTGACCGGTGTTCGCCACCGTGTCGATGGACCGGCCGGTGTCCGCGCCCTGCTTTCCGGTGACGAGGGTGCGGATGAAGACGATCCGCTCGCCCTTCTTGCCGGAGATCCGGGCCCAGTCGTCCGGGTTGGTGGTGTTCGGCAGGTCCTCGTTCTCCTTGAACTCGTCCACGCAGGCGGCGAGCAGGTGGGAGACGCGCAGACCCTTCTGGTCGTGGTCGAGGAAGGCCTTGATCGCCATCTTCTTGGCCCGGTCCACGATGTTCTGGATCATCGCGCCCGAGTTGAAGTCCTTGAAGTACAGGACTTCCTTGTCGCCGTTGGCGTACGTGACCTCCAGGAAACGGTTCTCCTCGGATTCCGCGTACATCTGCTCGACGACCGACTGGATCATGCCGTCGACCGCGGCCTCCGGCGATCCCCTGTGCTCGGTGAGGTCGTCCGCGTGCAGCGGCAGCGACGCCTTCAGGTACTTCGCGAAGATGTCCTTGGCCGCCTCGGCGTCCGGGCGCTCGATCTTGATCTTCACATCGAGCCGGCCGGGACGGAGGATCGCCGGGTCGATCATGTCCTCACGGTTGGAGGCACCGATGACGATGACGTTCTCCAGGCCCTCCACACCGTCGATCTCGGCGAGCAGCTGCGGGACGATGGTGTTCTCCACGTCCGAGCTGACACCGGACCCACGGGTCCGGAAGAGGGACTCCATCTCGTCGAAGAAGACGATGACGGGGGTGCCCTCGCTGGCCTTCTCCCGCGCCCGCTGGAAGACCAGGCGGATGTGCCGCTCGGTCTCGCCGACGTACTTGTTGAGCAGCTCCGGGCCCTTGATATTGAGGAAGTAGCTCTTCCCCGCGGGCTGCCCGGTCACCTCGGCGACCTTCTTGGCAAGGGAGTTGGCCACGGCCTTGGCGATGAGCGTCTTGCCGCAGCCGGGCGGGCCGTAGAGCAGCACACCCTTGGGCGGCCGCAGTTCGTGCTCCTTGAAGAGGTCGGGGTAGAGATAGGGGAGCTCGACGGCGTCCCGGATCAGTTCGATCTGGTTGCCCAGGCCGCCGATCCGGTCGTAGTCGATGTCCGGGACCTCTTCGAGGACGAGCTCCTCGACCTCGCTCTTCGGCACGACCTCGTAGACGTAGCCGGAGCGGGGCTCGAGCAGCAGGGCGTCACCGGAACGGATGGTGGCGTCCAGCAGCGGCTCGGCGAGCCGCACCACCTTCTCCTCGTCGGTGTGCCCCACCACCAGGGCCCGCTCGCCGTCCTCGAGGATCTCCTTGAGGGTGACGATCTCCCCGGCCCGCTCGAACTCCATGGCCTCGACCACGTTGAGCGCCTCGTTGAGCATGACCTCCTGGCCGCGCCGGAGGTCCTCGAGCTCGACGCTGGGGCTGACGTTCACCCGGAGCTTGCGGCCCCCGGTGAAGATGTCCGCCGTGCCGTCCTCGTTCGCCTGCAGGAAGACCCCGAAGCCGGCCGGCGGCTGAGCGAGCCGGTCGACCTCTTCCTTGAGGGCCACGATCTGGTCCCGGGCTTCACGCAGCGTGTTCGCGAGCCGTTCGTTCTGCGCCGAGACGCCGGCCAGGTTGGTCTGCAACTCGACGATCCGCTCTTCGAGAATCCTCGTGTGTCGCGGAGAGTCGGCGAGCTTGCGGCGCAGGACGGCGATTTCCTGCTCGAGATAGGCAACCTGACCGGCAGGGTCTTCAGACCCCCGCCCCGGCCGGATGCCGCGGTTGATGTCGTCGTCGTGGGCTGCCACGGTCCTCACCTCCTCCAAGGGGAGCTGGACGCTTC
Organism: Streptomyces sp. NPDC001922; assembly: GCF_042891165.1. NCBI lineage: Bacteria > Bacillati > Actinomycetota > Actinomycetes > Kitasatosporales > Streptomycetaceae > Streptomyces > Streptomyces sp. NPDC001922. The sequence goes on from NZ_JBIASV010000004.1 coordinate 207,208, forward strand.
CTGACCCTACCTGGGCAGGTGCGGGTTGAAACCCCTAGATCACAAAGACGGTCGGGGTGTGTCCGATCTTCACCCTTGCGTACGTCCTCACGCCAGGGGGATACCCACCCACAAACATCGGAAAGCGACCGGTTGTATCGTCGGGACGGTCAACACCCGTCAGGGCTGGCTCCAATTGGTTCGTGTATCCAGAGAACGGCAGGCGATATGAGCGCACAGAACGACGCCCTCGAGGTCTGGATCGACCAGGACCTCTGCACCGGCGACGGCATCTGCGCCCAGTACGCCCCCGAGGTGTTCGAGCTGGACATCGACGGTCTGGCCTATGTCAAGGGCACCGATGACGAGCTGCTCGCCGACCCGGGCGCCACAACGCCGGTGCCGCTCCCCCTGCTCAACGAGGTGGTCGACTCGGCCAAGGAGTGCCCGGGCGACTGCATCCACGTGCGTCGGGTTTCGGACAAGGTTGAGGTGTACGGCCCCGACGCCGAGTGACGGCTCACACACTCCCCGCGACGGGCAGCGCGACGAGCTCGAACTTGCCGTCGTTCCAGTGCCATTCGACCTTTCGCTGCCGGTCCGGGCAGCAGCGCGGCACGTCATTCGAGGAGTAGCCGGCCAGGGTCGCCGAGACCGTGCGTCCGCGCACCGCGAAATCGGTGACGCTCATCCCCTCCCGGGGGTCGAGGAAGGTCTCCACGATCCTCGGCCGCCCGGCGCCGTGGGCGAGCACGTAGATGCCGCTCGGCGGGGTGCCCATACCGGCGCTGCAGCGCACCACGGCCACGGTCTCGGTCCGGCCGTCGCCGTCGAGGTCCGCCGCCCCCTTCCGGATCACCTGGATCTTCTCCGGTCCGCAGTCGACCGGGTACCGGGCCTTCCCCGCGTCCGGTCCGGCCGCGGCCGGGAGCGGGGCCTGCGGGGACGCCGGGGCGTCGGCCACCGCGACCGGCGGCCGGGCGGTGGCGGTGGAGGGCTGGAGCAGCGACGAGGCGGCCAGCAGGGCGGCGAGCGCGGTCCCGGTGACGATCCAGTGGAGCGGCCGGGAGCGGGTGTGCGGGAGATCCGGGCGGGGCGGCGGGAAGGACTCGGGGCCGGCCGAGGGCTGCACGCGGGGTGTCTCCTGTGGAAGCGGAGCCGATGGGGTGGCCAGCATCGTGCCACATGTCACACCGGGTGAGGAACGGCCGGGGCCGTGCTTCCTGCCGCGGATCCGAAACGGCGCCGCCGCCGGACTCCCCGCGGGGAAGTCGGCGGCGGCGCCGGGAGGTTGTCCGGACGGGCCGGGCGGTCGGGGCCTCAGCCGCGCTCGGCGGAGCCTCCGGTGCCCTTGCCCGGTCCGGAGTAGTCCTCGCCGTAGGCGCCCTTGGCCGGGCGGCGGCGGCGCAGCGGCGGCTCGACGCCGTCGGCGAGGCGGCGGGCGGTGAGCAGGAAGCCGGTGTGGCCGATCATCCGGTGGTCCGGGCGGACGGCCAGACCCTCGACGTGCCAGGTGCGGACCATGGTCTCCCAGGCCGACGGCTCGTTGAAGGTGCCGTGCTCGCGGATGGCCTCCACGGTGCGCGCCATCTGCGTGGTGGTGGCGACGTACGCGCAGAGGATGCCGCCGGGGACGAGGGCCTTGGACACGGCGTCCAGGCACTCCCAGGGCGCCAGCATGTCCAGGATGACCCGGTCGACCTCGGTGTCGGAGAGGTTGTCCTGGAGGTCGCCGACGGTGAGCTGCCACGCCGGGTGGTCGTCACCGAAGTAGCGGCGGACGTTCTGCGCGGCGATCTCGGCGAAGTCGGCGCGGCGCTCGTAGGAGTGCAGCATGCCCTGGTCTCCGACGGCCCGCAGCAGGAAGGTGCTCAGCGAGCCGGAGCCCACACCCGCCTCGACGACCCGCGCCCCGGGGAAGATGTCGGCCATCGCCAGGATCTGGCCCGCATCCTTCGGGTACACCACGGCTGCGCCGCGCGGCATGGACAGGACATAGTCGGGGAGCAGGGGGCGCAGCGCGAGGTAGGCGACGTTCCCCGTGGTACGGACAACACTGCCCTCGGGAGCACCGATCAGCTCGTCGTGCGGGAAGGCACCCTTGTGGGTGTGGAAGCTCTTCCCGGCCTCGAGCGTGAAGGTGTAGTGGCGTCCCTTGGGGTCGGTGAGCTGGACCTGGTCCCCGACCTGGAAGGGCCCGCGACGGCGGGCGGCACCGGTCGGTTCGGACATGTGAACAGCCTACCTGGGCCGCTCGCCCCGAAAGGCCACGGGACCTCGGGCCGCGGGGCCCGTGCCCCAGGAACTCGGGTGCCTCAGGAGCTCGGAGGTCTCAGGAGCTCGTGGGTCCAGGACGCTCGGGCCTCAGGCGCTCGGGCGGGCCATGGCGGCGACGAAGGCCCGTTCGACGTCGGCGGTGGACAGCACGCCGTAGATCTCCCCGGTCTCCTCGACGACCAGGTACTCGGTGGCCGGTGTGGCGCGCAGGGCATCCAGCAGTTCCTCGCCGGACAGCTCGGCGGAGACCCGCATGCCCGGCTTGAGGTCCTGGGCCAGGCCGCTGACCGCGACCCAGGGGCGCCGGTGCTCGGGCACGCCGACGATGGCCGCCTCCCGGACCACCGCCACCGGGGTGCCGTCGCCGTCGACCACGACCAGGGCGCGGGCCCCGGCCTCGTTGGCCCGCCGCAGCGCCTCGGAGAGCGGGGTGTCGGACGCGACGGGGACGGCGCGCCGGGTCAGGTTGCGGGCCCGGAGCTCCGGGAGGTGTTCGCGCAGCCGGGCCATCCGCAGGCTGTTCCCGGCGCCGGTCCAGATGATGGCGGCGAGGATGGCGGCCAGCAGGGCGTCGGTGATGGTGTCGACGCCGCCGAGGTCCTGGGTGGAGGTGCCGAGCGCCCCGGTGTGGGTGAGCAGCGGCAGACCGATCAGGACCGCGACGGCCAGCGCCCGGCCCGTCCAGGCGGCGGCCACGGTGCCGGTCATCGGCTTGCCGCTGAGCTTCCAGACGACGGCCCGCAGCATCCGGCCGCCGTCCAGCGGCAGGCCGGGGAGCAGGTTGAAGGCCGCCACGATCAGGTTGGAGATCATCAGGCCGGCCAGCAGCACGCCGGGGACGGTGCCGGGCTCGACGGCGGCCATGCCGAGGTAGAAGACGCCCGCGAGGACCAGCGAGAGCAGCGGGCCGACGGCGGCGAGCACGAATTCCCGCCCCGGTGACTCGGACTCCTTCTCGATCTCCGAGACGCCGCCGAAGAACTGCAGCTGGATGCGGCGGACCGGCAGCTTGAAGCGCAGGGCGGCCACCGTGTGCGCGAGTTCGTGGACCAGCACCGAGGCGTAGAAGGCGACGGCGAAGAACAGGGACACCAGGTAGCGCAGGTTCCCCAGCTCCGGCAGGACCCGCTCCAGCTGGCCCCCGAAGACCCAGGTGATGAGCGCGGCGACCAGGAACCAGCTGGGAGCGACATAGACAGGGACCCCGAAGAGCCGGCCCATGAGGAGCCCGCCGCCCGTCTCGCGGGGCCTCTGCGGCTTCCCGCTCTCGCCGCTCTCGTCCACGATGTCCTCTCGTCCGTGTCGGCCCCCGCTCCCGTCCGGTGCGATCACGCGGTCCGGGGTGCGAGGGGGTCTGACGTCGATGGTATGCGTCCGGATGTCGGTGACGGGCCGTAGGGTCGTGCGCCATGGGAACCAGCACCGACCACCCCGCCGCCGAGCGACCGCGGACGCTGTCGCCGTCGCGCGCCGGGGACTTCATGACCTGCCCGCTGCTGTACCGCTTCCGGGTGATCGACCGGTTGCCGGAGCGGCCCAGCGAGGCGGCTACCCGGGGCACGCTGGTGCATGCGGTGCTGGAGCGGCTCTTCGACGACCCGGCGGCGGAGCGCACGGCCGGGCGGGCCCGGTCCATGGTCGCGGGCGAGTGGGAGCGGCTGCTGGCCGCCCGGCCGGAGCTGGTGGAGCTGTTCGCCGAGGAGGGCGCGGACGGCCCGGAAGCCGCCGAGGGGGCGGCCGCGGCGCCGGCCCCGGAGCGGCTGGCGCGCTGGCTGGCGGACGCGGAGCGGCTGGTGGAGCGGTGGTTCACGCTGGAGGACCCGACGCGGCTGGAGCCCTCGGAGCGCGAGCTGTTCGTGGAGACGGAGCTGGACTCGGGGCTGACCCTGCGCGGCGTCATCGACCGGGTCGACGTGGCGCCGACGGGTGAGGTGCGGATCGTCGACTACAAGACCGGGAAGGCGCCCCGGCCCGAGTACGCGGCCGGCGCGCTGTTCCAGATGAAGTTCTACGGGCTGGTGCTCTGGCGGCTGCGCGGAGTCCTGCCCCGCCGGCTCCAGCTGGTCTACCTGGGCAGCGGCGAGGTCCTCAGCCACGACCCGACCGAGGCGGATCTGCGGGCGGTGGAGCGCAAGCTGCTGGCGCTGTGGGAGGCGATCCGGCGGGCGACCGAGACCGGCGACTGGCGCCCGCGCCGCAGCAAGCTGTGCGGCTGGTGCGACCACCAGGCGTTCTGCCCGGAGTTCGGGGGGACTCCCCCGCCCTATCCGCTGCCGCTGGTCCCCGCGCCCGCCCGTCCGGTGGACGCGGTCCCGGAGGAGTCCGCGGACGGCCGTCAGGGCAGAATGGGGCCGGTCTAGCGAAGGAGTTCCTGTGGCGATCCGCGTCCTACTGGTCGACGACCAGCCGCTGCTGCGCACCGGTTTCCGGATGATCCTCGAGGCCGAGCAGGATCTCGCCGTGGTGGGCGAAGCGGGCGACGGGCTGCAGGCGCTCGACCAGGTGCGCGCGCTCCAGCCCGATGTGGTGCTGATGGACATCCGGATGCCCAGGATGGACGGTGTCGAGGCGACCCGGCAGATCACCGGCCCGGGCCGGGACGGGCCCGCCAAGGTGCTGGTGCTGACCACCTTCGACCTGGACGAGTACGTGGTGGAGGCGCTGCGGGCGGGGGCCAGCGGCTTCCTGCTGAAGGACGCGCCCGCGCACGAGCTCGTCCAGGCGATCCGGGTGGTCGCGGCGGGTGAGGCGATGCTGGCTCCGAGCATCACCCGGCGGCTGCTCGACAAGTACGCGGGGAAGCTGCCCTCCGGGGAGGACCCGGTTCCGGACACCCTGCACACGCTGACCGACCGTGAGGTCGAGGTGCTCAAGCTGGTCGCCCGCGGGCTGTCGAACGCGGAGATCGCCGCGGACCTGTTCGTGAGCGAGACGACGGTCAAGACGCACGTCGGGCATGTGCTGACCAAGCTGGGCCTGCGGGACCGGGTGCAGGCCGCGGTCTACGCCTACGAGAGCGGACTGGTGCGGCCCGGCGCGCAGTGAGGGCGCGCCGGGCCGGTGCCGGCGGGGCTCCGGGCGGTGCCCGTGTCCCGTGCGGGTCCCCGGCGCGGCCGGGGACCCGGGGGCGGACTACTCGTCGGTGCCCTTGCTGATCTCCCAGAAGCGGAACACCGTCGAGGGGTCGAGGGTCCACTCCAGGCCGGAGACGTTGGTCCGGGCCACCGCGTACTGCTTGCCCTGCCACAGCGGCAGCACCGGCAGCTCGTCGGCCACGATGTCCTGCATCTCCTTGAAGCTGCTCTCGGTCGCCGCCCGGTTGGCCTCGGCCGCGGTCGTCGGTATCAGCTGGTCGGCGATGCGCTCGGAGTTGTAGTTGTTCGCCAGCACGTTACCCTCGCCGAAGAACGGGGCGGTGAAGTTGTCCGGGTCCGGGTAGTCCGGGACCCAGCCCTTGACGTAGGCGCCGTACTTCCCGCTCTCCACGCCCTTCTCGAACGTGTCGATCGGGACGCTCTTGACCCGGGCCTCGAAGAGCCCGCTGGCGTTGAGCTGCCGGGCGAGCTGCTGGAACCCGGGCACCGTGCCGGGGCCGTACCGCGACGGAGTGGCCCAGAGCGTCATCTTCACCTTGCCGTCGATGCCGGCGGAGCGGAGCGCGGCGGCGGCCTTGGCGGTCTGCGGCCGGTCCCCGTAGTTGTCGAAGAACGCGGTGTTGTGGCCGGTGATCCCGGCCGGGACGATCGAGTACAGCGGCTTGGCGGTGCGCATGTAGACGTCCCGCACGAGCGCGCCGCGGTCCACCAGGTACGCGATGGCCTTGCGCACCTGGGGCTTGCCGAGCACCGGGTCGTCGACGTTGAAGACCAGGTGCTGGACCTCGGCGCTGGTGCCCTCGACGACCTCGACGCCCCCGGAGCCGCCGTTCGTGGAGGTGGCCAGTCCGGCGATGTCCTTCATGGCGAGGCCGCGGTAGGCGAGGTCGACGTCACCCTTCTGGACGGCGTTCTTCAGGGCCTTCTGGTCGTCCTGGAAGAACTTCATCGTCATGCCGGAGTTCTTCACCTCGGCCGGCCCCTTGTAGCCGGGGTTGACCGAGAACTTCGCCTCCTTCTTCCGGTCGAAGGAGTTCATCCGGTAGACGCCGGAGCCCACGGCCCGGCCGTCGGTGCGCAGCGCGTCCGGCTCGTACTCGCGGTGGTCCACGATCGAGCCCGCGCCCGAGGCGATCTTCATGGGGAAGGTCGCGTCCGAGCGCTTGAGGTCGAACACCACCGTCTTGTCGTCCGGCGTCTTGATGTTCTTGATCGAGGACAGCATGACGGCGGGGCCGTCCTTGTCCTTGATCCGCAGGGTGCGCCGGAAGGAGAACGCCACGTCCTCGGAGGTGAGGCTGTTGCCGTTGCTGAACTTCAGGCCGTCCTTGAGGACGCACCGGTAGACCTTGCTGTGGCTGTCGTCGAAGCCGCAGCGCTCGGCCGCCTCGGGCTCCGGCTCGGTGCCGCCCCGGGGGAAGCTCATCAACGACTGGAAGACGTTGTTGAACATGACCCAGGACGCGGGGTCGTAGCCGGAGGCCGGGTCGGTGGAGACGACCTCGTCCGTCATTCCCATGACGATCGGCTCCCCCGTACCGGCCGTCTCCGCGTCATCCGATCCGCATCCGGAGAGCAGACCGGCAGCGAGCCCAGCCCCGAGCGGGGCGGCGAGCCACTGATGACGTTTCCTCACGCGCACGTTCCTCACACTTGTCTCTGATGTCGTTGTGCGAATTCCGCCGGGGCCGACGGAGGTCAGCCGGCGGTTTCCCGGCCCAGCTCCCAGAGCTGCAGTACGGAGGAGGAGCTGAGCGCCCACTCCGCACCGGTCACGTCGTCGCGGGTCGCGACGTACTGCTTGCCCTGCCACAGCGGCAGCACCGGTACCTCGTCCGCGACGATGTCCTGGGCCTGCTCGAACCCCGCGGCGGCGGCGCTGCGCTCGGTCTGCCGCCGGGTCTGCGGGATCAGCCGGTCGCGGATGGTGTCGTTGCGGTAGGGCGTGTTGAGGAAGTTGTTCTTGGCGAAGAACGGGTCCAGGAAGTTGTCGGCGTCCGGGAAGTCCGGGAACCAGCCCATGCCGTAGACCTGGTACTCGCCGTCGGACTGGGCCGGGCGGAAGGTCTTCCACGGCACACCCTCGACCGTCACGTCGAACAGGCCGCTCGCCTCGAGCTGCCGGCGGAGCGTGCGGAACTCCTTGTCGGTGGCCGCCCCGTAGTGATCGGTGGTGTACGTGAGCCGGAGCTTCACCGGAGTGTCGATGCCGGCCGCCCGCAACGTGCTGCGGGCCTTCTCCGGGCTCGGGTCGCCGTACTTGTTGAAGAACGAGTTGACGTGGGAGCCGACGCTGGACGGGACGATCGAGTACAGCGGCTGGGCGGTGCGGTCGTAGACGTCACGCACCAGCGCCTGCCGGTCCACGACCTCGGCCATGGCCTGCCGTACCGCCTTGCGGCCCGCCGTGCCGTCGTCGGTGTCGAAGCCGAGGTAGCGGATCTCCTGGCCCGGGGCCTCGACGAGGTCGACGCCCTTGGTGTCGCCGCGCTCCAGCCGGCCGATCTGGTCGGGCGACATGGAGCGGGTCATCAGGTCGATGTCGCCCTTCTTCAGGGCGTCCTCCATGGCGTCCGCGTTCTTCAGGAAGCGCATCTCGACCTGGTCGTTCTTCAGCTTGAGCCCGCCCTTGTAGTGCGGGTTCCGGCTGAAGACGGCGGAGACGACCTGGCCGCCCCGCTCCTCGGTCCGCAGGGTGTACGGGCCGGAGCCGTCGACCGCGAAGCCGTTCCGGAGCTTCGAGCCGTGGTACACCTGCGCGTCGACGATGGCCGCGGCCGGGGTCGCGAGCTTGTACGGGAAGGTCGCGTCGGGGGACTTGAGGTGGAAGACGATCTGCCGGTCGTTCGGCGCCTCGACCGCGTCGACGCCTGAGAGCAGCGACACGGGACCGTTGGGGTCCTTGATCTTCAGCGTCCGGTCGACGGAGAACTTCACGTCGTCGGCGGTGAGCGCGTGGCCGTTGGCGAACTTCATCCCGCTGCGCAGCGTGCAGCGGTACTGCTCGTTGTTCTGGTCCGAGAAGCCGCACCGGGAGGCCGCCTCCGGCACCGGCTCGCCACCGGAGCGGGGCAGCGCCATCAGCGTCTGGAAGGTGTTCCGCAGGATGTTCCAGGACGCGGCCTCGTACGCCAGCGCGGGGTCGAACGGGGCCGGGAAGGCCTTGGTGGTGACGAAGGTGTCGGTGGTGCCGACGACGATCGGCTCGCCCCCGTCGCCGGCCTCGTCCGAAGCGCCGCAGCCGGCGAGAACAGGAGCCAGCAGACCCACTACGGCCGGTAGCACCAAGGTCTTGCGATTCATCGTCGGCGGTCTCCTGATGGGCGGTCGAACCCGGGGACCATACCGATGACGGGTGAACAGGTCGCGGGGTTGCGGCAAAAACGTCTCGCGTCGAGATTAGTAGCCGCGGCCAGGCGGGCCGGAACGGGCCGAAGTTGAGGCAATATCACGCCCCGGCAGCACCTGACTACTGTCCAGCATCCGGACGTTGGAACGATAGCCACGCTGAAGCATCAATACGGACAGAAGGGTGCCGCTCCATCCCCGCGAACCCCCCTTCCAGCAGGCCCTCGTGAACCTGTCGAGACCCCGGTGGGTGAGAAACGTCACTGCTTCAACTGTCCCCGGAGGGCAAGTGAATTCGGCCGACGCGCGGGCCGGGGGCCGGATCCGGGTGCACCGGAGACGGGCGCACGGACACGGCCCGGCCGCCGGGCCGGAGCCCCGCCGGAGAAGCCGGGAGCGCCCGCTGTGTCCGCCTCACGGCGTCCCGGTGACGATGCTCCGCAGAAACGGAAGATCCACTTCTTCCAGCGAGCGGACGACCGTACGGCCCGCGGCGGGCTCGATGGGCACCACCGAGGGGACGGCCACCACCCGGCAGCCCGCGGCCTCGGCCGCGGCCACGCCGGTCGCGGTGTCCTCCACGACCGCGCAGCGGGCCGGCTCGGCGCCCAGTCCGGCGGCGGCCAGCAGGTACGGGTCGGGGTGCGGCTTGGTGCGCTCCACCTCGTCCCCGGCGATCGTCAGGGCGAAGTGCTCCTGGCCGACCGACTTCAGCACCCGGTCGATGATGCGCCGGTGCGAGGCGGAGACCAGGGCGGTCGGGACCCGGTGGGCGGCGAGCTCCAGGAGCAGCCGGGAGGCGCCGGGCATCAGCGGGACGTGGCCGTCCACCAGCTCCTCGAACCGGTTGTTCAGCCGCAGGGACAGCTCGGGGAGCGCGATGTCGGCCCCGGTGGCCTGGATCAGATAGGAGGCACTGCGGGTCATGGGCCCGCCGATCACCACTTCGCGGTGCTCCTCACCGAGCACGTGGCCCAGCTCGGCGAAGACCCCGACCTCCGCCTGCCACCAGAAGCCCTCGGTGTCCACGAGCGTGCCGTCCATGTCGAGGAGCACGGCTTGCAGGGCGGAGCCCTCGGCCGTACGGGTGTCGAGTGCGGGGACGATGCTGGTCATCCGTGCTCCTCTCGTCTGGCCGTCCCAGAGGGACAAAGGGGCCGGCCGCAGCCCCGGGCGGGGCGGCGACCGGCCTTCACCGGACCGACCATTGTACGACGATCCCGGTTACCGAGCGTTGTTCCGCACGACCCGGGCCGGCCGGAGCGGCCGGCCCGGGGGTGCGGTGCGGAGCGTCGGCCCTGATCAGCGGGCGTTGAAGTACTTCGCCTCGGGGTGGTGGATCACGATGGCGTCGGTGGACTGCTCCGGGTGGAGCTGGAACTCCTCGGAGAGCTGGACGCCGATCCGCTCCGGCTGGAGCAGGTCGGCGATCTTCGCCCGGTCCTCCAGGTCGGGGCAGGCCCCGTACCCGAGCGAGAAGCGCGCGCCCCGGTACTTCAGGGCGAACATGTCCTCCACGTCCGCCGGGTCCTCGCCCGCGAAGCCCAGCTCGGCGCGGACCCGCGCGTGCCAGTACTCGGCGAGGGCCTCGGCGAGCTGCACGGACAGCCCGTGCAGTTCCAGGTAGTCGCGGTAGGCGTCGTTGGCGAACAGCTCGGCGGTGGCCTCACCGATCCGGGAGCCCACCGTCACCACCTGCAGGCCCACGACGTCGGTCTCGCCGGACTCCTCCGGGCGGAAGAAGTCCGCCAGGCAGAGCCGGCGGCCGCGGCGCTGGCGGGGGAAGGAGAAGCGGGTGCGCTCGCTGCCGTCGTCGTTGAGCAGGATCAGGTCGTCGCCCTTGGACACGCACGGGAAGTAGCCGTGGACCACCGCGGCCTCCAGCAGGTTCTCCGTGTGCAGCTTGTCCAGCCAGCCGCGCAGCCGCGGGCGGCCCTCGCTCTCCACGAGCTCCTGGTAGCTGGGACCGTCGCCCTTCCGGGCCTCCTTGAGGCCCCACTGGCCCTTGAACAGCGCGCCCTCGTCCAGCCACGAGGCGTAGTCGCCGAGCTGGATGCCCTTGACCACCCGGGTGCCCCAGAAGGGCGGGGTGGGGACGGGGTTGTCGGTGGCGACGTCGGAGCGCACCGTGCCCTCGTCCTCGGGCAGCTCCGCGGCCGCCGCGGGACGAGCGGGGACACGGCGCTGCTTGAGCTCGGGCAGAGTCGCGCCGGGCACGCCCCGCTTGACCGCGATGAGGGCGTCCATCAGGCGCAGCCCCTCGAAGGCGTCCCGGGCGTACCGGACCTCGCCCTCGTAGATCTCGTGGAGGTCCTGCTCGACGTACGCCCTGGTCAGGGCCGCGCCGCCCAGGATGACCGGGAAGTCCGCGGCCAGCTTGCGCTGGTTGAGCTCCTCCAGGTTCTCCTTCATGATCACCGTGGACTTCACCAGCAGGCCGGACATGCCGATCACATCGGCCTTGTGCTCCTCGGCCGCCTCCAGGATCGCGGAGACCGGCTGCTTGATGCCGAGGTTCACGACGTTGTAGCCGTTGTTGGACAGGATGATGTCCACCAGGTTCTTGCCGATGTCGTGGACGTCGCCGCGGACGGTGGCGAGGACGATGGTGCCCTTGCCCTCGGCGTCGGTCTTCTCCATGTGCGGCTCGAGGTAGGCCACCGCGCTCTTCATCACCTCGGCGGACTGGAGGACGAACGGCAGCTGCATCTGCCCGGAGCCGAAGAGCTCGCCGACGACCTTCATGCCCTCCAGCAGGGTGTCGTTGACGATCTCCAGGGCGGGCCGCTCGGCGAGCGCCTCGTCGAGGTCGGTCTCCAGGCCGTTGCGCTCGCCGTCGATGATGCGGCGGCGCAGCCGCTCCTCCAGCGGCAGGGCGAGCAGCTCCTCGGCCTTGCCCGCCTTCATCGACTTGGTGTCGACGCCCTCGAACAGCTCCAGGAAGCGCTGCAGCGGGTCGTAGCCCTCCCGCCGGCGGTCGTACACCAGGTCGAGGGCGACCTCGCGCTGCTCCTCCTCGATCCGGGCGATGGGGAGGATCTTCGAGGCGTGGACGATGGCCGAGTCCAGGCCGGCCTCGACGCACTCGTTGAGGAAGACGGAGTTCAGCACCATCCGGGCGGCCGGGTTGAGGCCGAAGGAGATGTTGGACAGGCCGAGCGTGGTCTGCACGTCCGGGTGCCGCCGCTTGAGTTCGCGGATCGCCTCGATGGTGGCGATGCCGTCCTTGCGGGACTCCTCCTGGCCGGTGGCGATGGTGAAGGTCAGACAGTCGACGATGATGTCCGACTCGAGGACCCCCCAGTTGGTGGTGAGGTCCTCGATGAGGCGCTCGGCGACGGCCACCTTGTGTTCGGGGGTGCGGGCCTGGCCGTCCTCGTCGATGGTCAGCGCGATCAGCGCGGCGCCGTGCTCCACGGCCAGCCGGGTGATCCGGGCGAACCGGGAGTCCGGGCCGTCCCCGTCCTCGTAGTTGACGGAGTTGATCACGGCGCGGCCGCCGAGCTTCTCCAGGCCGGCCTGGATGACGGCGGGCTCGGTGGAGTCCAGCACGATCGGCAGCGTGGAGGCGGTGGCGAACCGTCCGGCGATCTCGGCCATGTCGGCGACGCCGTCCCGGCCCACGTAGTCGACGCACAGGTCGAGCAGGTGGGCGCCCTCGCGGATCTGGTCGCGGGCCATCTCCACACAGTCGTCCCAGCGGGCCTCCAGCATGGCCTCGCGGAACTTCTTCGAGCCGTTGGCGTTGGTCCGCTCACCGATGGCGAGGTAGGAGGTGTCCTGCCGGAACGGCACGGTCTGGTAGAGCGAGGCGGCGCCGGGCTCGGGCCGCGGCCGGCGCTCGGTGGGCGTCATGTCGCGCACCCGCTCCACGACCTGGCGCAGGTGCTCCGGGGTGGTGCCGCAGCAGCCGCCGACGAGGGAGAGGCCGTACTCGCGGACGAAGACCTCGTGCGCGTCGGCCAGCTCCTCGGGGGTGAGCGGGTAGTGGGCGCCGTTCTTGCCCAGGACCGGCAGACCGGCGTTGGGCATGGCGGAGACCCGGGTCCGGGCGTGCCGGGCCAGGTAGCGCAGGTGCTCGCTCATCTCGGCCGGGCCGGTGGCGCAGTTCAGGCCGATCATGTCGATGCCGAGCGGCTCCAGCGCGGTGAGCGCGGCGCCGATCTCGGAGCCCAGCAGCATGGTGCCGGTGGTTTCGACGGTCACCTGGACCAGCAGCGGCAGGTCGGCCCCGGTCGCCTCCAGCGCCCGCCGGGCGCCGATCACCGAGGACTTGGTCTGCAGCAGGTCCTGGGTGGTCTCCACCAGCAGCGCGTCCGCGCCGCCCGCGATCAGGCCCTCGGCGTTCTGCTGGTAGGCGTCGCGCAGTGCGGTGTACGGGGCGTGGCCCAGCGTGGGGAGCTTGGTCCCCGGGCCGATCGAGCCGAGCACCCAGCGGTGCCGGCCGTCGGGGGCGGAGAACTCGTCCGCGACCTCGCGGGCGATCCGGGCACCGGCCTCGGACAGCTCGAAGATCCGGTCGGCGATGTCGTACTCCCCCAGTGCGGCGAAGTTCGCACCGAAGGTGTTGGTCTCCACGCAGTCCACGCCGACCGCGAAGTACTCCTGGTGAACGGAGCGGACGATGTCCGGGCGGGTGACGTTGAGGATCTCGTTGCAGCCCTCGAGCTGCTCGAAGTCCTCCATCGTCGGTTCCTGAGCCTGGAGCATGGTGCCCATGGCCCCGTCGGCCACCACCACTCGGGTGGCGAGTGCCTCGCGCAGTGCGGAGGCTCGGTCGGCTGCGGCGGACGATGGCGCTTTCGAGGCCATGGATCAGCTCCCTGGGATGCGACGGCTGTCGGCTTTGCGCCCGTCCGGGGACGGCGCACGCGGCAAGCCTAACCGTCAGGGCCGTCGGCGACTCGGGCGTATCAGCGGGCGGACAGCCGGTGCGTACCGGGGGCTGGGCGCGGGACCGGTTTCGGAGGCAGACTCTGTGTCGCTACCACGGGGTCGACATCAGCCGATAGTGTTCGGCATTGTCGAATCCGTAGTTGGAGGAGGTTGCCCGATGGCGCGGACGATCCAGTCGCTCGAGCGAGCGGCTGCGATGCTGCGGCTGCTGGCCGGTGGCGAACGGCGGCTCGGCCTGTCGGAGGTGTCCGAAGCGCTGGGGCTCGCCAAGGGCACGGCCCACGGAATTCTGCGCACCCTCCAGCAGGAGGGCTTCGTCGAGCAGGACCCCGCGTCCGGGCGCTACCAGCTGGGCGCGGAGCTGCTCCGGCTGGGCAACAGCTATCTGGACGTGCACGAGCTGCGGGCCAGGGCCCTGGTCTGGACGGACGACCTGGCGCGGTCCAGCGGCGAGAGCGTCTATCTCGGCGTCCTGCACCAGCAGGGCGTCCTCATCGTCCACCACGTCTTCCGGCCGGACGACAGCCGGCAGGTGCTCGAGGTGGGGGCGATGCATCCGCTGCACAGCACGGCCCTGGGCAAGGTGCTGGCGGCGTACGACCCGGTGGCGCACAGCGAGGCGGCGGAGGGCGACCGGAAGGCGTTCACCGGCCGGACCGTGACCGACCTGACCGCCTTCGAGGGAGTGCTCGACCTGACCCGGGCCCGCGGCTGGGCCGCCGATGTGGAGGAGACCTGGGACGGCGTCGCCTCGGTGGCCGCCCCCATCCACAACCGCCGCCGGATGCCGGTGGGCGCGGTCGGGATCACCGGCGCCGTGGAGCGGGTGTGCCAGGACGGCGAGCTCCGCTCGCAGGTGGTGGCGGCGGTGCGGGACTGCGCCCGCGCGGTCTCCCGGGACCTGGGGGCCGGGCGCTTTTGACAGCGCCGCGGCGCCCGCGCCACGGGCCGGCCGCACTCTCCGCGTCACGCTTGGACAACGGAACGAGTTCGAGGTCCCGGCCCTATTGACGCGGTCCGACCCGTGGAGAAAACTGCCGTTCGCCGGTCGGCATTGTCGAACACCTGACGACAATATTCGCTATGGTGGGGCTCGCTGCGGACCGGCCACCGCCCTCACCGAGGGCGCGGGCCAACGGGAGGGACCCCGTGGCCCGCCTTCCCCTGGACGAAGGACAAGGAGTCGCGGGTGTCCAGCTCCGACATCTTCATCGGCGAGACCATAGGTACCGCCGTACTCATCCTGCTCGGCGGCGGTGTATGCGCCGCCGTCACGCTGAAGCGCTCGAAGGCCCAGAACGCCGGCTGGCTGGCCATCACCTTCGGGTGGGGTTTCGCCGTGCTCGCCGGCGCCTATATATCCACCAGCCTGTCGAAGGCCCACCTCAACCCGGCGGTCACCGTCGGCCTGGCCGTCAACAGCGGCGAGTGGGGCGATGTGCCGTTCTACCTCGCCGGTCAGATGCTCGGCGCAATGATCGGTGCCGCATTGGTCTGGTTGGCGTACTACGGCCAGTTCCAGGCCCACCTCACCGACCCGGAGATCGTCTCGAAGACCTCCGGCGAGGAGGGCATGGTCGACCAGGGCTCCGCCCCCGCGGCCGGCCCGGTGCTCGGCATCTTCTCCACCGGCCCGGAGGTCCGGAACCCGGCGCAGAACCTCATGACGGAGATCATCGGCACCGCGGTGCTGGTCCTGGCGATCCTCGCCCTGGGTCTCCAGAAGGGCCTCGGCGAGAGCGGAACGGGGACCCTGATGGTCGCCCTGGTCGTCGTCGGCATCGGCCTCTCGCTCGGTGGCCCGACGGGGTACGCCATCAACCCGGCCCGTGACCTCGGACCGCGTATCGTGCACGCTCTGCTGCCCCTGCCGAACAAGGGCGGCTCGGACTGGGGCTACGCATGGGTCCCGGTCGTCGGCCCGCTGATCGGCGGCGCTCTCGGCGCTGTCATCTTCCAGCTCGCCTTCTGAGCCCCTCCCCGACTCTTCAGACCACAGGAGCAACCGTGACCGACGCACACACCGCCGGCCCCTTCATCGCGGCGATCGACCAGGGGACGACCTCCAGCCGCTGCATCGTGTTCGACAAGGACGGCCGGATCGTCTCCGTCGACCAGAAGGAGCACGAGCAGATCTTCCCGAAGCCGGGCTGGGTCGAGCACAACGCCGCCGAGATCTGGACCAACGTCCAGGAGGTCGTCGCCGGTGCCCTCGACAAGGCGGGCATCACCCGCGAGGACATCAAGGCGATCGGCATCACCAACCAGCGTGAGACCACGCTGCTCTGGGACAAGAACACCGGCGAGCCGGTGCACAACGCCATCGTCTGGCAGGACACCCGCACCGACGGCCTGTGCAAGGAGCTCGGCCGCAACGTCGGCCAGGACCGCTTCCGCCGGGAGACCGGCCTCCCGCTGGCCTCGTACTTCGCCGGCCCGAAGATCCGCTGGCTGCTCGACAACGTCGAGGGACTGCGCGAGCGCGCGGAGGCCGGCGACATCCTCTTCGGCACGATGGACTCCTGGGTCATCTGGAACCTCACCGGTGGCACCGAGGGCGGCGTGCACGTGACGGACGTCACCAACGCCTCCCGCACCATGCTGATGAACCTGCACACCATGCAGTGGGACGAGAAGATCCTGACCTCGATGGAGGTCCCGGCCGCGGTGCTGCCGGAGATCCGCTCCTCCGCCGAGGTGTACGGCACCGCCAAGGGCGTCCTGGAGGGCGTGCCGGTCGCCTCCGCGCTCGGCGACCAGCAGGCCGCGCTGTTCGGCCAGACCTGTTTCGCCGAGGGCGAGGCGAAGTCGACCTACGGCACCGGCACCTTCCTGCTGATGAACACCGGCGACAAGGCCATCAACTCCTACAGCGGTCTGCTGACCACCGTCGGATACCGGATCGGCGACGAGCCCGTGGTGTACGCGCTCGAGGGCTCCATCGCCGTCACCGGCTCCCTGGTGCAGTGGATGCGCGACCAGATGGGCCTGATCAACAGCGCCGCGGAGATCGAGACCCTGGCGAGCTCGGTCGAGGACAACGGCGGCGCGTACTTCGTGCCGGCCTTCTCCGGCCTGTTCGCCCCGTACTGGCGCTCCGACGCCCGCGGTGTCATGGCGGGCCTCACCCGGTACGTCACCAAGGCGCACATCGCGCGCGCCGTGCTCGAGGCCACCGCCTGGCAGACCCGCGAGATCGTCGACGCGATGAGCAAGGACTCCGAGGTCGAGCTCACCGCGCTCAAGGTCGACGGCGGCATGACCTCCAACAACCTGCTGATGCAGACGCTCTCGGACTTCCTCGACGCACCCGTGGTGCGCCCGATGGTCGCCGAGACCACCTGCCTCGGCGCGGCCTACGCCGCCGGTCTGGCCGTCGGCTTCTGGCCCGACACCGACGCCCTGCGCGCCAACTGGCGGCGGGCGGCGGAATGGACCCCCCGGATGGACGCGGCCGTTCGCGACCGCGAGTACAAGAGCTGGCTCAAGGCCGTCGAGCGGTCGATGGGCTGGATCGAAGACGAGGAGTAATCATGAGCACCCTGCAGAGCGTCCCGACTCTCGGGACGCACCCGGCTGCCGGTTCGACCCCGAGCCGCGCCGAGACCCGGGAACGGCTCTCGAAGGCCACATACGACCTCCTGGTGATCGGCGGCGGCATCCTGGGCACCTCGGTGGCCTGGCACGCCGCGCAGTCCGGGCTGCGGGTGGCAATGGTGGACGCCGGCGACTTCGCCGGCGCCACCTCCTCCGCCTCCTCCAAGCTCGTCCACGGCGGCCTGCGCTACCTGCAGACCGGCGCGGTCAAGCTGGTGGCGGAGAACCACCACGAGCGGCGCGTGCTGGCCAAGGACGTGGCCCCGCACCTGGTCAACCCGCTCACCTTCTACCTGCCGGTCTACAAGGGCGGCCCGGTCGGCGCCGCCAAGCTGGGTGCGGGTGTCTTCGCCTACTCCGCGCTGTCCGCCTTCGGCGACGGCGTCGGCAAGGTCATATCCCCGGCCAAGGCCCTCGCCGGGAACCCGGGCCTGCGCACGGACAACCTGAAGGCCGTCGCGGTCTACTACGACCACCAGATGAACGACTCGCGGGTGGCCGTCATGACGGTCCGCGCCGCCGCCGAGTCCGGTGCCGTGGTGCTCAACCACGCCGAGGTCACCGGGCTCCGCTTCACCCACGGCCGGGTCAGCGGCGCCGAGCTCAAGGACCGCCGCGACGGCACCGAGTTCGGTGTGAACGCCCGTGTGGTGCTCAACGCCACCGGCCCCTGGGTGGACCACCTGCGCACGATGGAGGACAAGGGCGCCGCGCCCAGCATCCGGCTGTCGAAGGGCGCGCACATCGTGCTCAAGCGCAAGGCGCCGTGGAAGGCCGCGATGGCCACCCCGATCGACAAGTACCGCATCACCTTCGCGCTGCCGTGGGAGGACCAGCTGCTGCTGGGCACCACCGACGAGGCCTACGAGGGCGACCCGGCGGACGTCCGCGCCACCGAGTCCGACATCCAGCAGATCCTGGACGAGGCGGCGTTCTCGGTCCGGGACGAGCACCTCGACCGGGACCTGATGACCTACGCGTTCGCCGGTCTGCGGGTGCTGCCCGGCGGCCCCGGCGGCGTGGAGTCCGCGAAGCGGGAGACCGTGGTCTCCGAGGGCCGCGGCGGGATGCTGTCGGTCGCGGGCGGCAAGTGGACCACGTACCGGCACATCGGCCGCACCGTGATGAACAAGCTGGCGCAGCTGCCCGGCAGCCCGCTGAACGAGGACATGGAGCCCGTCTCCAGCCTCGTCCGCCGGGTGCCGCTGCCCGGCATCGCCAACCCGAACGCGGTGGCGCACCGGCTGCTGGTCGACCGTGAGCCCGGCGTCCGGATGGACCCGCTGACCGCCCGTCAGCTCGCCACCCACTACGGCTCGCTCTCCTTCGACATCGCCCGCCTCGTCAACGAGGACCCGTCGCTGGGCGAGCGCATCCACCCGGACGGTCCGGAGATCTGGGCGCAGGTCGCCTACGCCCGGGACCACGAGTGGGCGGAGACCGTCGACGACGTGCTGCGCCGCCGGACGACGCTGACCATCCGCGGCCTGGACACCGACGACGTCCGCGCCCGGGTCGAGGAGATGCTGGCCGACAAGGCCTGAGCACGCCCGCGCCGAACGGCGGAAAGGGGGAGAGGCCGCCGGTCTCTCCCCCTTCGGCGTACGCTCACCGCGCCCGCCCCCGTACCGCACGGAGCCCGGTTCCCGCCGGATGACGCCGTGCTGCGGACGGGGCGTCCCTCCCAGGGCATAAGGTGCCCGGCAGACATCGGAGGTCTGCCCCGCAAGGGCCCGGCCCCGGACGAGGAGCGCTGATGGCCGTCACGGACGAGGCGATCGAGAAGATCAAGGCGATGATCGTCTCGGGCGCGCTGCGCCCCGGTGACCGGCTGCCCCGGGAGAGCGAACTCGCCGCGGAACTGGGGCTGTCCCGGAACTCGCTGCGCGAGGCGGTGCGCGCCCTCGCCCTGATGCGGGTCCTGGACGTACGGCAGGGCGACGGCACCTATGTGACCGGCCTCGATCCGCAACTGCTGCTGGAGACCCTGGGGTTCGTGGTGGACTTCCACCGGGACGACACCGTGGCGGACTTCCTGGCCGTCCGGCGGCTGCTGGAGCCCGCGGCGACGGCCCTGGCCGCGGCGCGGATCGACACCGCGACGATCGAGGCGCTCGACGACCGGCTGGACGCGCTCGGGCCGCATCCCTCGGTGGACGAACTGATCGCCGCGGACCGGGAGTTCCACCGGACCGTCGTGCGGGCCGGCGGCAACGCGGTGCTGTGCTCCCTGCTGGACGGGCTGGCCGGCCCGGCCACCCGGGCGCTGGCCGGGTACGCCCCGACGGAGGGCGCCGTGCGCCGCATGCTGCACGAGCACCGGGCGATCCTGACCGCCCTGCGCGACCGTGACGCGGAGGCGGCCCGGTCCTGGGCGACGGTGCACATCGCGGGTGTGGAGCAGTGGCTGCGCTCGGCCGGCTGACCGCCCGGCGCCCCGTCATCCACCCGCATCAATGGCCGGATCTGCACGCTCTCGGCGTAAGTGCATCCGATCTTGTTCGGAGATCCGATGTATCGGCCCCGAGAAGGGGGCTCCCGGGGCCGTCCCTGGGCGTTCGCCCAGGACAGCTCGGATGAATCTTCAGCCGACTCCGCCCGGGGGCTGCGGACCCACCGGCCCGAAGCCGTAGGCTGGGGGCGCACATATTCGGCACGCAGAGGAATGGCAGCCGGGGCGGTCCCACACCACGCTCCCGGTCGGAAGGAGGCGCTGGGTGATCGAGCTCGAGGGGGTTCCCGAGCTGATCGACCCGGTCATGGTGGCCGCGTTCGAAGGCTGGAACGACGCCGGCGACGCCGCCTCCACCGCGGTCGCGCATCTGGACCGGGAATGGAAGGGCGAGGTCTTCGCGGCGCTGGACGCCGAGGACTACTACGACTTCCAGGTCAACCGGCCGAACGTCTTCGTGGAGGGCGGGGTCAGGAAGATCACCTGGCCCACCACCCGGCTCTCGGTGGTCCGGATCACCGGCCCCAAGCCCCGCGACCTGGTCCTGGTGCGCGGCATGGAACCGAGCATGCGCTGGCGCTCGTTCTGCAACGAAATCCTGGGCTTCGCCCATGAGTTGGGCGTGGAGATGGTGGTGATCCTGGGCGCGCTGCTCGGTGACACCCCGCACACCCGGCCGGTCCCGGTCAGCGGGGTCACCTCCGACCCCGACCTGGCCCGCACGATGGACCTGGAGGAGACCCGGTACGAGGGGCCCACCGGCATCGTCGGCATTCTGCAGGAGGCCTGCACCCACGCGGGTGTACCGGCCGTCAGCCTGTGGGCCGCGGTACCGCACTACGTCTCCCAGCCGCCGAACCCCAAGGCGACCCTGGCCCTGCTCAACCGGCTGGAGGACCTGCTCGGACTGCGCATCCCGCTGGGTGAACTGCCCGAGGACGCACGGGCGTGGCAGCTGGGGGTGGACCAGCTGGCCGCGGAGGACAGCGAGGTCGCCGAGTACGTCCAGTCGCTGGAGGAGGCGCGGGACACCGCCGAGCTCCCGGAGGCGTCCGGGGAAGCCATCGCCCGGGAGTTCGAGCGCTATCTGCGGCGCCGGGACGGCCAGCCGGGGCCGGGACAGCCCGGCGGGCACGCGACCGACGGCGGGTCCACGGCCGACGGCCGGGACAGCGGCCCGTTCCTGCGGGACGGTTCGGGCGGGCGGAGCCGTCCGTCGAAGCCGGCCAGGTCCGACGCGGACGACACCGGGTCCGGTACCGGCGCGGAGTCCGACGCCGGTACGGACGCGGGGGCCGGGGCGGACTCCGGTCCGGAATCCGCCTCCGACCCGGGCCCGGAGTCGGGCTCGGGGACCGGCACGGGCGACGAGTAGCGGGGGGGGGCGGCGCACCGCTCACCGTCACCCCGCTGCCCCTCCTGCTGCGATCGACACTGCCCCGATCGGCACTGCCCCGATCAGCACGTCCCGGGTCAACACTGCCCCGATCAACGCGACGGGGGCGCCTCCCGCAACGGGAAGCGCCCCCAACAGCCCGACCACCGTGGGACGGTGGGTCAGAGTGCGACGCCGAGCAGGGCGTCGACGGCGCGCGACACCAGACCGGGCGCCCCCTCGTCGGTACCGCCCTCGGCCCGCTGAACGGCTGCCCAGCGGTCCACGGCGGCGAGCGCCGCGGGCGCGTCGAGGTCGTCCGCGAGCGCCGCGCGGATCTCTTCGACCAGGGCGTCGGCCGACGGCCCGTCGGGCCGGGAGACCGCGGCCCGCCAGCGGCCGAGGCGCTCGACCGCCGCGTCGAGCTCGGCGTCCGTCCACTCCCAGTCCGACCGGTAGTGGTGCGCCAGCAGCGCCAGCCGGATCGCCGCCGGGTCCACCCCGTCCCGCCGGAGCGCGGACACGAAGACCAGGTTGCCCTTGGACTTGGACATCTTCTCGCCGTTCAGCGCGACCATCCCGGCGTGCACGTAGGCCTTCGCGAAGGGGTGCTCGCCGGTGAGCGCCTGGGCGTGCGAGGCGCCCATCTCGTGGTGCGGGAAGGCCAGGTCGGAGCCGCCACCCTGGACGTCGAAGCCCATGCCGAGGTGGTCCAGCGCGATGGCGACGCACTCGATGTGCCAGCCGGGGCGGCCCCGGCCGAGGCTGCCGCCGTCCCAGCTGGGCTCGCCCTCCCGGGCGGCCATCCACAGCATCGGGTCCAGCGGGTTCTTCTTGCCCGGCCGCTCCGGGTCGCCGCCGCGCTCGGCGGACAGCAGCCGCATCGCCTCGGCGTCCAGGCCGGAGACCGAGCCGAAGGCGGGGTCGGACTCCACGGAGAAGTAGACGTCCCCGTCGAGCTCGTAGGCCGCCCCCATGTCGCGGAGCCGTTCCACGAGCGGCACGATGCCGGGTATGGCCTCGACGGCGCCGATGTACTCGCGCGGCGGCAGCATCCGCAGCGCCGTCATGTCCTCGCGGAACAGCGCGGTTTCGCGCTCGGCCAGCTCGGCCCAGTCCGTTCCGGTGGCCTCGGCCCGCTCCAGGAGGGGGTCGTCCACATCGGTGACGTTCTGGACGTAGTGAACCTGCCGCTTCGTGTCCAGCCAGACGCGCTGGACGAGGTCGAACGCGTTGTAGGTCGCCGCGTGCCCCAGGTGAGTGGCGTCGTACGGAGTGATGCCGCAGACGTAGATGCGGGCGACGGGACCGGGGTCGAGGGTGATCGACTCCCCGGTCGCTGTGTCGTGAATCCGGAGGTCGCGGCCACTGCCGGGCAGGGCGGGAACCTCAGAAGCGGGCCAGGCATACATGCCTTGAGCCTAACCGGATGTACGTTCCCCCAACGAACCGGACCGGCAGGGTTGGCCGGAAAGGCCCTCTTGCACAACCGCTTCTCACCTGCTTCGATTCGCCGCTCAGCCCGGCAGCCCGCCCCGGGGCCGTCCGGGGCATCGGGCCCGGGACCGCTCCGCTCGGGGGAACGTGAGGTCAGACCGGCGGCCAGGGAATGGCCGGCCACTGCCCGCCGGGCTCGGGATGGCGTCCGGACCGCAGCAGCGCCTCGACCCGGTCCCGTACGGCGGCGGTCTCGGCCAAGGTGACCAGCTCCGCGAGGCGGCCCGCCAGGCCGCCGCCCTCGGCAAGATCCGCCCCGAGCCGGCGCAGCACCGTCAGCGCCTCACCGGTGAGCGGCTCGCCGGCCCAGCCCCAGAGCAGCGTGCGCAGCTTGTCCTCGGCGTTGAAGGTCACGCCGTGATCGATCGCGTAGAGCCCGCCGCCGGGGGTGCTCAGCAGATGGCCGCCCTTGCGGTCGCCGTTGTTGATGACCGCGTCGAGGACGGCCAGCCGGCGCAGCCGCGGGTCGTCGGCGTGCACCAGCAGCGCCGTGCGGCCCTCCCCGACCTCGGCGAAGCAGATGCCCTTCCAGCCCGGCCCCGGCTCCTCGTCCTCGACGAGGGCCAGCAGCTCGGCCTCGGGGTCGGAGTCGACCCAGAGCTGGCACATCCCCTCGCCGTACGGGCCGTCCCGCAGCACGGTGGGCGGCACCAGGTCCCATCCGGTGGCCCGGGAGAGCTCGTAGGCCGCCACCTCGCGCCGGGCGAGGTTGCCGTCGGGGAAGTCCCACAGCGGACGCTCCCCGGCGACCGGCTTGTAGACGCAGTCCGCCCGCCGGCCGTCGCGTTCCACGGTGCACAGGAGCACCGCGTTCGACGCCTCCCGGACCTGGCCGCGGACCGTGAGCTCACCGTGCGCCAGCAGATCGTGCACCGCCGCGGTGTCCGCCCCGGACCGCTCCTCACCGCTGCCGTCGGCCTCGGCGCAGGAGCCGCTCCGGGTCACTCCTCCCCGCGGCGGTATCCGTTCTGGCGCGGACATACGTGTCCCTCCGGGTCGAGTGGCAGGCTGCACAGCGGGCACGGCGGGCGGCCGGCGTTGACCACCTCGAGCGCCCGCTTGGCGAACGCCCGGGCCATCTCCCCGGTGATCCGCACCCGCAGCATCGGCGGGCCGTTCTCCTCGTCCTGGAGGAGCCGCTCCTCGGCCTCGGCCAGGTCCTCGTCGGTCTCCGCCTCGAGCTCGACCAGCGCCTGGGCCTCGACGATCATGCGCTGTTCCTCGCCGTCCCAGGCCAGCGCCATGGTGCCGACCCGGAACTCCTCCTCGATGGGGGCGTCGAGCGGCGCGGTGTCGGAGAGGTCGGTCGGTGCCATGGCCGGCACCGGCGCGTTGCCTCCGGTGCGGCGCACCACCTCGTCCAGCAGCTCGTCGATCCGCTCGGCGAGCGCCGCCACCTGTGTCTTCTCGAGAGCGACGCTGGTCGTCCGCCCGGCCGCGGTCGCCTGGAGGAAGAAGGTCCGGCGGCCAGGCAGCCCGACCGTACCGGCGACAAAGCGGTCCGGAGGGTCGTAGAGGAACACCTGACGGGACACGTCCTGCTCCTTGGAATCGGGGGTCGGAAGGGGAAAGCCCGCCTGGTCGGGTGCCCGGGCCGCGGCCCGTCCACCCTACTGCGCACAGCGATCACGCTGCTCCCGCGGCACCGCCCACGGCTGCGTCACCGTCGTTGCCCGCGGAGCCGCCCTCCTCGGGGACCAGTCCGCGGAAGTTTCCGGTGTCCCCGAGCCGCAGCACGAACGGACGCAGCGGGGTGTAGCGGATCGCGGTGACCGAGCAGGGCTCGACGGAGATGCGCTGGAACTGGTCCAGGTGCAGGCCCAGGGCGTCGGCGACCAGGGACTTGACGATGTCGCCGTGCGAGCACATCGCGTACACCGCGTCGGCGCCGTGGGCCGCCTCGATCCGGGCGTTCCAGTCCCGGACGGCGTCGACCGCGCGGGCCTGCATGGCCCGGACGGACTCGCCCTCCGGCCCCGGGAACTCGGCAGCGGAGGGGTGCCGCTGGACGGTGGTCCACAGCGGCTCGTCCGCCAGCTCCGCGAGCTTGCGGCCGGTCCAGTCGCCGTAGTGGCACTCGCCGATCCGGTCGTCGGTGTGCAGCGGCAGGCCCGGCCGGGCGGCGAGCAGCGGGGCCAGCGTCTCGCGGCAGCGCTGGAGGGGGCTGGTGACGGCCGCGGCGAGCGGCAGCCCGGCCAGCCGCTCGGGCAGCGTGGCGGCCTGCGCGGCTCCGAGCTCGTCGAGGGCGACACCGGGGGTCCACCCCGCGAGCACCTTGGCGGTGTTGGCGGTCGAGCGGCCGTGCCGGACAAGGATCAGCGTGGGCATGTACGCCACCCTACGGTGCCGCGCAAGCCGCGGCCCGGCTTCCCCCGGGTGCGTACGGTGGCTCCCGGGGGAATGCCCGCAGCCGCAGAGGGGAGAATGGCCGACGTGATCGTGGACTGTGCCATCTACCGCGACGGGCGCCGCACCGAGGGGCCCGCCGACTTCTCCGACGCGCTCGACGAGGCCCGCGCCACCGGGAACGCCTTCCTGTGGATCGGGCTGCACGAGCCGACGGAGAAGGAGTTCGATCTGGTGACCAGCGAGTTCGGGCTGCACCCGCTGGCCGTGGAGGACGCCCTCGCCGCCCACCAGCGGCCGAAGCTGGAGGTCTATGACGACTCCCTCTTCCTGGTCCTCAAGCCGGTGCTGTACGACGACTCGGTCGACACAGTCACCACGGGCGAGCTGATGGTCTTCGTCGGCGACTCGTTCGTGGTGACGGTCCGGCACGGGGAGGGCGCCCCGCTCGCCGAGGTGCGGCGGCGTCTGGAGGAGGCTCCGGAGCTGCTCAAGCACGGCCCGACGGCGGTGATGTACGCGGTGAGCGACGCCGTGGTGGACCACTATCTGGATGTGGCGACGGAGCTCCAGGTGGACCTGGAGGAGCTGGAGTCGGAGGTGTTCGCCCCGGTCGGCCGGGACACCAGGCCCACCGCGGCGCGGATCTACTCGTTCAAGCGGCAGGTCGTCGAGTTCCGCCGGGCCACCGGGCCGCTCGCCGAGCCCATGAGCCGGCTGGCGGGCGCGGGCGTGCCGTTCGTGCACGAGCACTCCCAGCCGTTCTTCCGCGATGTGAGCGACCACCTGACCCGGGCGAACGAGTACGTCGAGGGGTTCGACCGGCTGCTCTCCGACATCCTGGGGGCGCATCTGGCGCAGATGGGTGTCCGGCAGAACAACGACATGCGGAAGATCTCGGCGTGGGCGGCGATGGCCGCGGTGCCGACGATGATCGCCGGGGTGTACGGCATGAACTTCAAGTACATGCCGGAGCTGAAGACGGTCTGGGGCTACCCGGCGGTGCTGGTCGTGATGGCGGGCGCGGTGGTGTGGCTGTACCGCACGTTCAAGCGGCGGGGCTGGCTGTGACCGCCGGCCGGTGACCGCGTGCGGACCGGGCGGGCCGTTTCCGGTGGGGCGGCTCCGGTGAGGCGCTTCCGGTGGGCCGCACAGCCCGCGGCGGCCGGTCAGGCGAATTCGGGGGCGGCCGAAGCCGGTCCGCCGAGGGCGTCCCGGCGCTCGGGCATCCGGAGGCTGACCATCCGGTGCCAGCCGCCCAGCCGCTCGTACGCGTAGACGGCGTGGATACCGGCCGCGAGCACCGCGGACCTGGCCCGGGACCAGCCCAGGATCCGCCCCATGCGGTCCATCACGGCGAGGCTGACGTCGCGGTACACCTTGATCTCGGCGAGCGCACTCTCCCGGAGGATCCGCTGGATCGTCCGGCCGTGCCCCGCGGCCGCGAGGCGCAGCAGCTCCTCGTGGCAGTAGGCGAGGTGGTTGTCCTCGTCGCTGGAGATCATCCGGACCGCCTTGCCGATGTCCGGGTGGTCGGCGAAGTGCTTGCGCAGCAGCTGCATCTGCTCGGAGGCGCGCTGTTCGGTGACCCTGCTGTGGGCGAGGTAGGCGACGATGTCCCGCTCGGAGAGCCGCTGGTCGGCGCGCAGCTTCTCGTGGGCCAGCCCGATGCCCCGCGCCTCCAGGAGCATGGTGTAGTCGGTGTCGCCGGGGACGTCCACCGGGTCCAGGCCCCGCTTGCGCAGCAGGGCGTTGAAGATCCGGCCGTGCTTGTCCTCGTCGGCGCCGTGCCGGACGATCTTGTGGCTCAGCCCGCGCTGGGACTCCGGGACGAGGGCGGCGATCCGGCCGTTCTCCCAGCCGCCCTGTGCCTCGCCGCTGGCCGCGATGGAGCAGAACAGCCGGAACGACGCGTCGTTGTCGAAGATCTCCTGGAACAGGCCTCTGGCCGAGAGCATCACTGCCACCTCCGTGCGCGCGTCCACCCAGGAAGAGTCAAATGCGGTCGAAGTGGGTCGGCAACAGGGGCACGGGGTAACACCGCCGAACGGAGGAGCCCGTCGGCGGCATCCGCCCCGCTCCCGGGAGCTCGTTCGTCCTGGCACCCAGGGCTTCGGGGTCCGGAACCGGAGGCTTTCGGAGCTTTCGGAGCCGCGAGGGGCGTAACCCGCGGGAGGCGGACGCGTTGTGCTGGGGGACGGCCGTGGCGGGGTCGACCCCCGAGCCCCCACCACGGCCGCGGAACCTCTCGGCCGATCCCGTCGGTGCCCCTGGGTAGGGTTATTTCCGAGCCTGTGCCTGGAGGGGGTTGTGAGACGGGTGGGCAAGTTCAGCAGGGCAGCACGGAGCCGTCCGACGCCCCGTCGGCTGGGGCCGGCGGGTTCCGACTGGTCTCCCCACGAGCGTCTGGACGACGCCGCGCGCGCCTATTTCCTGCACGCGGAGGTAGCCCTGGACGCCATCACCGGGGTGCTCGGGCGGCACCGGGTGCGGGGATTCACCCTGGAGCGGGTGGTGGACCTGACCGAGGCGGGCGCGTCGGTCTGGCAGGAGGCCGCGGTCTGCGACGGGCGGCGGCTCGTGCTGTGGCACAGCGAGGAGCTGGCGGACGGCACGGACCCGGGCGGCACCGTGCTGGACTCGTCCGTGCAGGTGCTGCCGCTCGCCTCGATCCGCCATGTGGGGATGCGCACGCTGGTGGGGCGGGACGCGGGGGGCCGCCGGATCGACCGCGGTGTGCACCTCGTCCTGGCGACGGGCATGCCGCACGAGCTGAACCAGCTGCCGGGGAGCGACCCGGAGGCGCCGGTGACGGCCGCCCGCATCCGTCCGGAGGCGTTCCGGTTCAGCAAGTCCCTGGACGACGGCGGGCCGGGGCAGATCGCGCGGCTGATCGCCTTCGGGCGGCTGCTGGGGCGGCTGGTTCCGGGCTGAAGTCCCGGCCCCCGCCGCCCCGTGCCGTGCACCGGTGCCGGCCGTCCGGCGGTGCGCTGCGACGCGTGGTGTCAGGCGAGACCCGCGCGCTCCAGGGCCTCGACGCCGGCGCGCAGCGAGGTGAGGCGCTCGTCGAGGGTGAAGCCCGCCGGGGCGAGGGAGAGCGTGGTGACCCCCGCGGCGGCGTACGCCTGCATCCGCTCGGCGATGCGGTCCACCGAGCCGAGCAGCGTGGTGGAGTCGATCAGCTGGTGCGGAACGGCCGCGGCGGCGCCCTGCTTGTCGCCGGAGAGGTACTTCTCCTGGATCTCGGCGGCTTCCTTCTCGTAGCCCATGCGCCCGGCGAGCTTGTTGTAGAAGTTCTGCTTGGCGCTGCCCATGCCGCCGACGTACAGCGCGGTGTACGGGCGGAACTGGTCGGCGAGGGCCTGGACGTCGTCCCCGAGGGCCAGCGGGACGGTGGGCACCACGTCGAAGCCGTCCATGGTCTTCCCGGCCTTCTCACGGCCGGCCCGCAGCGAGCGGAGCGTGGTCTCCTCGGCGTGCTCGGGCGCGAAGAAGATGACCAGCGCGCCGTCGGCGATCTCGCCGGTCTGCTCCAGGTTCTTCGGGCCGATGGCGGCGATGTAGAGCGGGATCTCGTCGCGGACCGGGTGCACCGTCAGCTTGATGGGCTTGCCGGGGCCGCCGGGCAGCGGCAGGGTCCAGTGCTCGCCCTCGTGGGTCAGCCGCTCGCGGGACATCGCCTTGCGGACGATCTCGACGTACTCCCGGGTGCGCGCGAGGGGCTTGTCGAACTTGACGCCGTACCAGCCCTCGGACACCTGCGGGCCGGACACGCCCAGGCCGAGGCGGAAGCGGCCGCCGGAGAGGGAGTCGAGCGTGGCGGCCGTCATCGCCGTCATGGCGGGGGTCCGGGCCGGGATCTGGAAGATGGCCGAGCCGACGTCGATGCGCTCGGTCTGGGCCGCGACCCAGGAGAGCACGGTGGGGGCGTCGGAGCCGTACGCCTCCGCCGCCCAGCAGACGGAATAGCCCAGCTTGTCGGCCTCGCGGGCGACCGCGAGGTTGTCCGCGTCCATTCCGGCACCCCAGTAACCGAGGTTGATCCCGAGCCGCATACCGCTCTCCTTACCCATCAGTAACGTCGCTGTTCGGGGGACTCTAGCGTGCGGTGGCCGGATCCGTCAGGGCCGGGTTGTCCACAGGCAGCCGCGTGCGGCCGCACGCGGACAGTAATCTCGACGCCCATGGAGCTAAGGCACCTCGGCAGGACGGGACTCCGGGTCTCGCGGCTCGGGCTCGGCACCCTCACCTGGGCGCGGGACACCGACGAGCACGACGCGGCCGACCAGCTCAAGGCCTTCTGGGAGGCGGGCGGCACGCTGGTCGACACCGCGGACGTCTACGCGGACGGCGGTGCGGAGTACCTCCTGGGCCGGCTCATGGAGGATCTGGTGCCGCGGTCCGATCTGGTCGTCGCGACCAAGGCGGGCAGCGTCCCGGACCGCGACCGCCGGTTCGACGGCTCGCGCGGCCATCTGCTCGCGGCGCTCGACGCCTCGCTGGAGCGGCTCGGCACGGACCATGTCGACCTCTGGCAGGTGCACGCCTTCGACGCGGGCACGCCGCTTGAGGAGACGCTGCAGGCCCTCGACATCGCGGTGAGCAGCGGCCGGACGCGCTATGTGGGGGTCTCCAACTTCTGCGGCTGGCAGCTCGCCAAGGCCGCCACCTGGCAGCTCGGCGCCCCCGGGACGCGCACCCGGCTGGCGAGCACCCAGATGGAGTACTCGCTGCTGCAGCGCGGTGTGGAGCGGGAGGTGCTGCCGGCCGCCCTGGACCTCGGGGTGGGGCTGCTGCCGTCGTCCCCGCTCGGCCGGGGCGTGCTCACCGGCAAGTACCGGAACAACGCGACACCGAGCGACTCCCGGGGAGCGTCACCGCAGTTGTCGGCCTTCGTGGCCCCGTATCTGGACGAGACCGCGGGCCGGATCGTGGACGCCGTCTCCACGGCCGCGGACGGGCTGGCCGCCACACCGCTTCAGGTGGCTCTCGCCTGGGTACGCGACAGGCCCGGAGTGGCGGCGCCGATCGTCGGCGCCCGCACCGCACAGCAGCTCACGGCGGCACTGTCAGTGGAGGAGCTTAGTCTTCCGGACGAGATCTGCCGGGCGCTGGACGACGTCTCCGCTCCCGTGCATCACTATCCCGACCAGGACTGGAGCACCCTGTGACCACGGACCGCCCCGCCGGCGAGACCGCTGCCGCGCGGACACCCGACGACGCACCGGAGCCCGGCGGCCCGGCCACTGCGGGAGCGCCGGACGGGACCGCGCGGGCGCCCCGTCCGGACGGCGGTGCGCGGGAGGCCGGTCCGGACGAAGCGCCGGACGGCGAGTCCGCGGACGGCGACTCCGCAGTGGGCGATTCCGCGGCCGACGATTCCCCGGCCGGCGGCGTGTCCGGGGAGCCCGCAGCGGGGGGCGAACGGGCCGCGGCCGACGGGCCCTCGACGCATGCGGGCACCGCGGCCCCCCAGCCGTCGGGCACCGCCGGGGACTCGCACTCCCCCGGCACGGACGCTCCCCCGGCCGCCGGGGACGGCACCGCGCGTACTCCGGCCGCCGAGGCCCTCGCCGCGGCGGTGCGGGCGGTGGAGAGCGGCGAGCGGTCCGCCGCCTCGTTCTTCACCGAGCAGAGCCGCCCGGCTCCGCCGCGCCCCGCTCGGAGCGAGCCCCAGCCGGCACCGGCCGCTGCCCCGACCGCGGCACCGTCTCCGGCTCCGGCTCCGGCTCCGGCTCCGGCTCCGGCTCCGCAAGGCGGCCGAGCTCCGGCTCCGCCCCGTCCGGTGCGCACCGGACCGCCGCCCGCCGAGCGCATGGCCCGAGCGGCGACCGTGCGGGAGGTGCTGGTGGCCGGCGGAGCGCCCGAGGAGCTCTCCGAAGCGGTGTTGGGCGTGCTCGGCGAGCGGGCCGCCGAGGCCCTGCGGGCGGACCCCTGGCAACTGCTCGCCGTACCGGGGGTGCGCCCGGAGCAGGCCGACGCCTTCGCCCGGGCTCTCCTGGGCGGGGCGTGCGGGCCGGACGACGAGCGCCGGGCCCAGGCGCTCATCGGCTGGCTGCTGGAGCGTGCCGCGCTCGAGGGCCACACCGCACTGGAGCCCTCGGCACTGAGCTCCGCGCTCGCCCGGCGTTCCGTTCCGGACCCGGAGGAAGCGCTGCACACCGCGATCGCGGACGGCGGCGTACTGGTCTTCCAGGACGCCCTCGACTCCCCCGGCGCCCCGCGGTCGGGCTCCGCGGGCCCGCGCGCGGCGGCCGGGACCGACGACGGGGACGGCGAGGGCGAGGAGCCGCCGGTACGGGTCCTGCTCGGCCTCGACCGGTACGCGCTCGCCGAGGAGAGCCTGGCCGATGGCCTCGCCCGGCTGCTCAACACCTTCGCCCCGCGCGGCGGCCGGGCTTCCGCCGACGATCCGGCCCCGTCGCCGGAGGCACCCGCACCCGACGCCGGCGACACACCTCCCGGCGGATCGCCGGAGGCCGAACCGTCCGCGGGCGGCGGGGACTCCGCAGCCGCCTGGCAGGGCGCCGCGGACGCGGCGGCGTCCCCGTCCGCCGCCGAGCTCATCCGGGCCGTGGCCGGCAGCGGCCTGGTGGTCCACACCGGCGGTGAGGCCGCCCGTGCCGAGCCGGCGGCCGTGGTGACCGCGGCCCGCGCGCTCGGTCTCCGGGCCTTCGCCGCGGCGCACAGCGAGGACGGCCGCCGCCGGCTGGCCGGACTCCTCGGCGCCGGTACCGCCGCCCCGGAGCGGAGCGGGACGGATCAGGAGGCCCACCGGCCGGAGTCTCCCCACGGCGGCACGGAGGCGGCCGTCACGGTGGCGGGTCTCCTGTCGGGTGCCGAGGGGCCCGGCCGGGACCAGGACGGCGCCTTCGCCCTCGATGTGCTCGTGGTGCTGGACGCCCCCCAGTTGGACGTGGAGTCGGCCGCGATGCTGGTGGAGTCGCTGCCGGACGGCGCCAGGCTCGTGCTGAGCGGTGATCCGGGCGTGCTGTGGTCGGCCGGTCCCGGGCGGGTCTTCGCCGATCTGCTCGCCGCCCGCACCTGCCCCCAGGTGGCGTCCCGTACCCCCGACCCGGGGCCCATCGGCGAGCTCGTGTCGGGCATCGGCGTGGGCGAGCTGGGCGAGGTGGCGGCGCCCGGCAAGGAGGTCGTGATCGTCCCGGTGCGGGATGCCGGTGAGGCGGTGCACCGCACCGTCCAGCTGGTGGTGGACTCGGTGCCCCGGGCGATCGGCATCCCCTCCGACCACGTCCAGGTCATCAC
Organism: Streptomyces sp. NPDC001922; assembly: GCF_042891165.1. Lineage (NCBI taxonomy): Bacteria > Bacillati > Actinomycetota > Actinomycetes > Kitasatosporales > Streptomycetaceae > Streptomyces > Streptomyces sp. NPDC001922. Next base: position 239,336 of record NZ_JBIASV010000004.1, read on the forward strand.
CCCCGGGCACGGCGGCGCGGCCGGCACGCGCGCGCTCAACGCGGCCCTGAAGGAGCGGCTCAACCCGGGTCCCGGCCGCTTCGGCGGCTTCGACCCCGGGGACCGGATCGCGCATGTCCCGGCGCCGGGCCGGACCCTGCCGGGAACGGTCGTGTCGGCGGACGCCGAGGGGCTGCATCTGGACTGCGCGGGCGAGCCCGTCGTGGTGCCGCGGGAGCAGGTCGGCGACACCGTACGGCACGGCTGGGCGCTCACCGCCCACCAGGCGGCCGGGACGCGCTGGCCCGCCGCGGTCGTGGTGCTGCCCGGTGACGCGACCGCGGCGCTGACCCGTTCCTGGGTCTACACCGCCTTCAGCCGCGCGGAGCAGCAGCTGTCGGTGGTGCACGGCGCGGACCAGGCACTCCCGCGCGCGGTGTCGGAAGTGCCGGTGAAGGAGCGCACGACCCGGTTGCGGGCCCTGCTGAACGCCCAGGAACCGCCCGCCGGGTAGGAGGACCTGGTCCGGGCCGCCTGCTCCGGCACGGCCGGGGCGGGCGCCCGCCCCGGCCGTGCCGGAGCAGGCGGCCCCTCGGCGGCGCGGGTGCCGCACCACGGGTGGGCCGTGCGGCCGGCCCAGCCCTTCGGACGTGCGGGCGCCGCGCCGTCGGCGTGGGCCGTGCGGCGCCGAACGGGCGGGACCCGGTTCAGCGCTCCGAGTCGAGCGTCTCCCGGCTCTCCTCGTCGTCCAGCTCCTCGTCGAACACCGCGCTGACGTCGAACCGGCACACCACCCGCTCCGGGTCCGCCTCGTCGAACGGGCTGTTCAGCCACTCCCCCGGTTCGGCCGCCTCGTCCGCGGCGGCGACCCAGAGCGTGGAGTCGCCCTCCTCCAGCCCGAACTCCTTGTGGCGGGAGGCGATCTCGTCCGGTTCGAACTCTCCGAAGAGCACGCCCAGGGCCGCGTGCACGCTGCTGCCGGCGTGCCCCGCGGCGCCGTTCTGCCCGTCGGCCGCCGGATCGGCGTCCGGGTCGAGATCGGCGACCCGCTGTGCCTGGGAGAGCAGCCGGTGCGGCTCGTCGACCGTGTAGTCCCGGCGGATCAGCACACTGATGGCGCTGGGCTCGTCGGGCCCGGTGTAGACGGGCAGCGTGCCGTCCCCGGGGATCTCGAAGGGGGTGACCTCGTCGTAGGCGTCGTACAGCAGCTCGTCGTAGTCCTCAGCCGCCGCTGCCAGCGCGTTGAACGCGGCGTAGACGGCCGGATCGTCCTCCCCGGACCGCCGCTCGACCGCGTCGAGGTGGCGGTCCAGCGCGGCTTTGACCGCCTCGGCGGCGGCGCGTACCTCGGCAGCGGTGGGCTGGGCAGCATCAGACATAGTGCAGACGCTATCCGTACCAGGGCACTGCCCGCACAATAGATGCGATGCCGGAATATGAATTTCGCGATGTGTATGTGCCGCGGGGTGTCTCCCGTAAAGCCACCACACGTCTCCTCACCGAACACGCCGAGTACGGACACTGGGAGTTGGACCGCCTGCGGCTGAATCCCGACGGCAGCCGCAGGGTGCGGCTGCGCCGCCGGATCATTCGCCAGCTCCACGCAACCTGGTGACACCGGGCGCCGGGCCCCGCCGACCGGGCCCCGTGCCGGTGAGTGCTGCCGTCGGCCGCCCCATGGGTCCCGCCTGTCCCGCACACCTCACTGGCCCCACCGCCCACTCACCCCTGGGCACGTCACCGCTCCAGGACACCCGACCGCCATTTCCGTGGACGGGGAATCCCGGAAGCACTGCGGGACCGCGCCCCTGGGTGCAGGTGCGCCACGGTTCCGCGCCGGAGTCGGTGCGCATCCGAGGGGCACGTCCCGGTCCCGGAACCGCACCCGCACCCGCACCCGAGCGGCCCACGTCGCCCCGCCCCGCCCTGCCCCGGCCGACGGAGTGACGCCGGCACCGCGACCGGCACCGGGAGCAACGCGAGGAGCGGGCCCCGCAACCGCGGAACCCGCTCCCTGACGCACGGTCTGCACCGTGCGGCGTCTGCTTACCTCTGCGCCGCCTTGGCGCGCCGGTAGAGCACCGCTCCACCGAGCAGCATCGCGGCGCTCGCCGGCAGCATGACGCCCAGGGTCTCGGCGGCACCGGTCTGGGCGAGCTGAGCCTGCCCCTCGTGCTGCGTGGCGGGCTTGTTGCGGTGACCCGACGTGCCCTGGACCTCGTTCGGCTCCTCCGACTCCCCGTCGTTACCGGGGGTGTCCGGGGTGTCGGGGGTGTCCGGCGTGTCCGGGGTGTCAGGGGTGTCCGGCGTGTCCGGGGTGTCGGGGGTGTCCTGGTTCCCGCCGGACTGGCCGGCGCAGTCGTTGCCGAGGGCCGGGTTCAGCGCGCCGCCCACCGAAGCGGTGTTGCCGCAGGCGTTCACCGGCAGGTTGATCGGCGCCTGGATGTTGTTGCCCGAGCCGATGCCGGGCGAGTTGGCGGCACCGCCGCCGGCCTCGGAACCGGAGCCCGAACCGTTCGTACCGCTCGCGCTGCTGCCCGAGCCGTTGCCGCACGTGTTGCCCGACACCGAGTTGAGCAGCCCGACCGCGGTGACGGTGTTGCCGCAGATGTTGACCGGAGCATGCACCGGCGCCTGAATCGAGTTGCCGGACAAGACGCCCGGAGAGTTACGCGCCACTGCCTCCGCGTTGGCGTCCGCGTGGGCGTAGCCACCGGTCACGGCGAGGACACCGCTCGCAGCCGCAACCGTGATCAGGCTCTTTCTCGCGACCTGTCGCATGAGTTCGCTCCCCTACTGCCTTTACCTGTTGCCTTCGGAAGGCTTACGGGCGAATTCCCGCTCGCCAGGCCCCTGCGCCCCGGAGTGCATGGCGTGCGCTCCGTGCCCACGGGGGTCACACCCTCATGGGTTGCGAACAACCTCAGTGTCGGATGCAGGTGTTGCCGAAGACGGGTCCAGACCGCCAGTGGCAGCCGCGGCAGCGGCAACCTTCTGGATCATTCGTCCTCCTGTTGGCAATGCGGCCTCAGCGAGACCGCACAGCCTGTAACGAGAAGGGGGGAACCGAGCTACGGGACCATCCGTGCGTTCACTCTTTCTGACCAAGGGCGCCCGGAAATCCGAAGCCTGCGGAGACGCCCCGCACGCTCCGGGGAGCGTGCGGGGCGGGCCGGCGGCCGGGCCGGCGCGGCGCGCGCAGGCCCGGCCCCACGCCGGGCATCGGCTCCGGTCCGGGAACGGGAGTCAGCTCTGGTCCAGGAAGCGGTCGAGCACCCGGACGCCGAACTTCAGCCCGTCCACCGGGACTCGCTCGTCGATGCCGTGGAACATGCCCGCGAAGTCCAGCTCGGGCGGCAGCTTCAGCGGCGCGAACCCGAAGCAGCGGATGCCGAGGTCGTCGAAGGACTTGGCGTCGGTCCCGCCGGACAGCATGTACGGCACGGCGCGGGCGATCGGGTCCTCGGCCTTGAGCGCCGACTGCATGGCGTCGACCAGCGCACCGTCGAAGGTCGTCTCCAGCGCCCGGTCGGCGTGCACGTCCTCGCGCCGCACCCGCGGACCGAGGATCCGGTCCAGGTCCGCGAGGAACTCGTCCTCGAAGCCCGGCAGGAAGCGGCCGTCGACGTGGGCGGTCGCCTGGCCCGGGATCACGTTGACCTTGTAACCGGCGCCGAGCATGGTCGGCGCGGCGGTGTTGTTCAGCGTCGCGCCGATGAGCTTGGCGATCCCGCCGAGCTTGGCCAGGGTGGCCTCCATGTCCTCCGGGTCCAGCGGAGTGCCGAGCGCGTCGGACAGTTCGTCGAGGAAGGACCGCACGGTCTTGGTGACGCGGACGGGGAACTTGTGGCGGCCCAGCCGCCCGACGGCCTCGCACAGCTCCGTGACGGCGTTGTCCCCGTTGACCATCGAACCGTGGCCGGCGGTGCCGTCCACGGTGAGGCGCATCCAGTGCATGCCCTTCTGCGCGGTCTCCACCAGGTAGAGGCGGAGGTTCTCGTTGACCGTGAAGGAGAAGCCGCCGACCTCGCCGATCGCCTCGCTCACCCCCTCGAAGAGCTCCGGGTGCCGGTCGACCAGGTGCCGGGCGCCGTAGATGCCGCCGGCCTCCTCGTCGGCCAGGAAGGCGAGCACCACGTCGCGCGGGGGTTTGCGGCCGGTGCGCATCCGCTCCCGCACGACGGCGAGGGTCATGGCGTCCATGTCCTTCATGTCGACCGCGCCGCGGCCCCAGACGCAGCCGTCGGCGATCTCGCCGGAGAAGGGGTGGTGGGTCCAGTCGTCGGCGTTGGCCGGGACGACGTCGGTGTGGCCGTGGATCAGCAGAGCGGGCCGGGACGGGTCCTCCCCCTCGATCCGCACGACCGTCGAGGCCCGGCCCGGGTGCGACTCGAAGATCTTCGGCTCGAGCCCCACCTCGGCGAGCTTCTCGGCGACGTACTCGGCGGCGGCGCGCTCACCGGGACCCGAGTGGTCGCCGTAGTTGCTCGTGTCGATCCGGATCAGATCCCGGCAGAGGTCGACGACCTCGTCCTCGCCGGTGACGGTGCTGCTCGCCGCGGCCGAATTCGACTCGCTCACGCTGCCTCCTCGTATTCGCGCCGCGGACGCGCCCCCGGCGGGGCGCTGCTCGCGGCTTCGGTCCACGGCCATCCTCCCGTGCCGGGAGCCCGAGCCCAAGGCCACCGGGGCGCCGTCATCCGCCCGTCACAGTCCCCCGCCCGCGGCGCGGAGCCGCTCGGGCGGGTGATCGAGCGGCTCCGGATGTTTGCTATGGTTTTCCACGTCGGAACGGCCGCGGGCCTCCGGCAGACACCTTGTCCGGGTGGCGGAATGGCAGACGCGCTAGCTTGAGGTGCTAGTGCCCTTTATCGGGCGTGGGGGTTCAAGTCCCCCCTCGGACACCAGAAGAATCGCACCGATGGTGCCGGTCCCTGGGACCGGCACCATCGGTTTTTTGTCGCCGTCGGCCAGGTGTCACCGCGTTGGCGCGGTCCGCCGGTCGGCCGAGGACGGAACCAGCCCGTCCGGGCCGGGAGTGCCGCCGAGGCGGGCCGGCCTCATCTTCTCCGCGGAGGCCCTCCCACACGCCGTCGCACCCCGCCGACCAGCTGCGGCGCGGTGAAGCCGGCGCCGTAGACGAAGCGCATGGCGGGGCCGAACGACGGGGCGGCCAGCAGTCCGGCGAAGAAGAGGCCGCGGTGCGAGGACTCGAAGCGGCCGTTGAGCTGCGGCCCCCGGCCGCCCGCCACCCGGCGCAGACCGGCGCGCAGGCCCGGGTCCAGCATGTGCAGCCGGGCGAGATCGGTCGTGAAGCCGGTGGCGGCGATCACATGCTCGGTCTCGACGGTCGCCCGCGAGCCGTCCGCGGTGGTGAATTCGAGCCGGACGCCATCGCCCCGCGCGGCCGCGCTCCGCAGCCGGTGCCCGAGAGTGACCGGGACGCCGCTCTCGACGCGTTCCCGCAGCCACCACGCCCCGGCGGGGCCGAGCGCGGTGGACGCGATGCGCACCCGGGCGGGCGCGGGCAGCCGCCGTACCGCCCACGGGATCTCGGAGAAGACCCAGCTGGGCCATCCGGTGCCCAGGCCGCAGTGCGGGTCGCGCAGGGAGCGGGCGAGGCTGCGGTGGAGGGGCTGCGGTGTGCTGTTCCAGGCGATCCGGCCGGCGCGGGCGACGACCTGCGCGGTGGCCCCCTCCTCCGACAGCAGCGCGGCGGTCTCCAGGGCCGCCTGCCCGGCGCCGATCACGGTGACGTGCCTGCCCTTGAACCGCGACAGGTCGTTGTGGTGGCTGCTGTGCGAGGCCAGGTCCGGCGGGAGTCCCATGAGCGTCCGCGGGACGTGGACCAGCGGCATCACCCCGACCGCCAGGGCCACCGTGCGGGCCGGGATCGTCTCCCCTTCCCGGGTGCCGACGAGGAAGCCCGCTCCGCGCGGGCGGACGACGGTGACGGTCCGTTCCTCGACCTCCGGTACGGCCTGCTCGGCGAACCACATCCCGTAGTCGGTGAAGGTGCCGATGGACATCGGGCTGCCGTGCTCGGCGGGCAGTCCGCGGGAGGCGCAGTAGGCGGACAGGGTGCGGTCGCCGGTGGGGTCGGACAGGTTCGAGGACCAGGGCTCCGACTTCAGGAACATGCCCGTCGGCATGTGGTCCCGCCACGAGGCCATCGGACGGCCGAGCACGCGCAGCCGCAGTCCGGCCGCGGCCGCGTGGGCGGCGATGGACAGTCCGTAGGGGCCCGCGCCGACGACTACCAGGTCGTACATGGGTGCTTTCCACTCTCTCGTCGTGAGCAATGTGCGGTGGGTCGGAGGGAGTCAGGGGCGGTGGGGGCACGGGCCGCCGGCCGGACGGCGGGTCAGGGGGCCAGGGCGGCCCGGGGGCGGGGACGCAGCCGCCGCAGGCCCTTCCGGCCGCCGCGGCCCAGCCAGCCGGCGGCCATGGCGGCGAACGGCGCGGGGTCGTCGGCGGCGAACCAGGCGGTCTCCGCGGTCCGGCGCCGGGTGCCCCTGCCGGGCCCGCGTCCGGTGTCGCGCCGCAGCCGTGCCGTGGCGGCGGTCGCGAGGCCGGACAGCAGGGCGTAGTTCTCCGCCACGAAGACCCGGCCGGGGACGGGGTCCGCGGCGGTGACGGGCCGGCCGGTGAGGTCGAGGTGCAGGGCTCGGACGACGTCCTGTCCGGCCCGGTCGGTGAAGAGCCGGAACTGCGCGCCGGGGCGGGGGTTGAAGTCGAGCAGGTGGTACCGGCCGGTGACGGTGTCGCGCCGGAAGTCGAGGTCGAGAATCCCGCGGTAGCCCAGCCGCTGGGCGAGTCCGAGCGCGGCGCGTTCCACTTCGAGGTTGGGGAACCAGGTGCCGACGGCGGTCAGTCCGGTGCGTACCGGCCAGGCGAGTTCCTTGCGGCCGGTTCCGCCGACGAGGCAGACGGACTCCGCGCCGAAACAGCCGTGGAAGAACCAGTCGGTGCCGCGGCCGCCGGGGATGTGCTGCTGGAGCAGCAGCGGGCTGCCGGCGCGTGCGCTGTGCTCGTAGAGCGTGCGGGCCTGGCCGGGGGTGTGGACGAGCGTGGTGCTGCGCAGCCCGGTCGTCCGGGACAGCAGCCAGGGCCGGCTCCACTTCGCCACCACGGGCAGACCGAGGTCCTGGGCGAAGCCGGCCGCCTCCCGGCCGCTTCCGGGGACGACGGTGAGCGGGTGGCAGATTCCGGCGGTCCGGCACAGTTCGGCGAGTTGCGCCTTGTCGGCCACCCGCTCGGAGAGGCCATCGGGCTGACGGATCGTCAGATAGCAGCCATCGAGGTGGGGGACGATCCGGTCGGCGGCGATCGCGCTGATGTCGTCCATAGGGATCAGCACCGCCGGACGGCCGATGTGCCCGGCGATGCGGCGGAGCGCCGGGTAGAGCCGCTCGAGGGAGGGGCCGCCGCCGGGCCAGTGGTGCGCACGGTGCAGAAAGCGGGACCGGTTGACCGGGCTGCCGGGCGATTCGACGAGGGTGTGCACCTCGATTCCCGCCCGGCCGAGCGATCTGACGGCACCCAGCGTTCCGTGGTGAAAGGGGTTGTCGTCGAGGCGGAGCAGCAGTGCCGGCACACCGGTGTCGAACGTCGGGCGCGGAGCCGGGTGAGCCGCGGAGTCGTGGTGCACTGCTCCCCTTCGGGTCGCTGGGCCGTGCGGGCGATGAATTCTCGAATGGACCATCGGAATCCATTCAATGAGACTGTGCGAAATACGTCCCATTTACTGTCAGGGGGTATGCAGCCCGTCCGAGTTGCACGCCGGAAGGAGTAGCCATGTCCCACCCGTCCCGGCGGCTGGTGTCCATGTGCCTCGGCGTGCTCGCCGTGGTCGTGATCCTCACGGGTGCGGCCATGGCGACGGCCGGGCCGCTGCGGGGCGGCTCGCGCTCCTGGCGGCCGGAGCCGGCGGGGGTTCCGTGGGGGGCGTTCCTCGGGTCCGGCGCCGACGGCGTACGGGACATGACGAGAATGCAGGAGTGGCTCGGCGGCACCGAGTTGCGCGTCGGGCACACCTATCTGCCGGGGAACCACTGGACCGACATCGAGGGGGACCGGCGGCTGCTGGGGGCATGGGCACGCTGGCGGGACGCGGACCCGGACCGGCTGTTCGTGCTGAACGTGCCGATGCTGGACCGCAACGAGGCGCGGGTGCCGGACCGCGAGGTCGCCGGTCTCCTGGAGCGCGGGGCCCAGGGCGAGTTCGACGAGCACTTCCGGACGCTGGCCGCGCGCCTGGTCGAACTGGGCCTGCCGGACACGGTGATCGTGCCGGGCTGGGAGATGAACGGCACCACCTACACCGGGCGCTGCGCCCCGAATCCGGAGGCCTGGAAGGCGTACTGGATGGGCATCGTGATGGTGATGCGCTCGGTGCCGGGACAGCGGTTCCGGTTCGATTTCGCGCCCAGCCGGGGGGAGGACGCCATCGGCTGGACGCACTGCTATCCGGGCGACGACGTGGTCGACATCATCGGCATGGATTCCTACGACCAGCCGCCCGGGAACGATTTCGACGAGCACGTCGACCAGCCTTTCGGACTGCGTGCCCATGTGGAGTTCGCGGAGGCGCACGGAAAGCCGATCTCGTATCCGGAGTGGGGGCTCTTCCGGAACGGCGACAACCCGGAATACATGCGCAGAATGCTGAAGTGGATCGCGGATCACCCGCCGGAGTACCACACGATCACCGATTACTGTCCGCACGGGGTGTGGGGGTGCGGGAAGAATCCGCTGGCCTCCCGGGTCTTCCGTTCGGTGCAGTTCACCGGGGTTCCGGGTGCGGAGCCGGGGGCACGGGCCGACTGTCTGCGGCTCGATCTGGGGCCGTGGCTGTCGCCGTTCGTCGGCCGGCGGCGGCTGTGCGTCCGGTTCTGGCAGGACTCCTGAGCGGGCCGCCGGGCCGGTGTCACCGCGGCCCGGCGCCGCCCGCCCGCCAGTTGTTGAGCCGGGTGCGCCAGGCGCGCAGGGCCGGGGCCCTGGTCCGTACCTCCTCGGCGAGCCGGGTCCGGCCCGCCGCCTGTGCCGCGTAGAGCCGCAGCATCGGCTCCAGCTCCCGGCGGGCCAGCAGATAGCGCTGGTTGACCACGCGCTCCGGCCGCCAGTGGTGCTTGTAGGCCTCGTCGCCCCGCAGCAGGCTGAGGGCCCGGCCGGTCCGGGCGGCGCATTCCGCGTCGTGGCGCAGCAGCATGGTGTTGATGTCGGCCTTGGCGGCCCGGAGATCGGGGTGGGCGCCGTACAGGTAGCCGCCGGCGAGGCCGGACGACGTCAGGGTCACGTCGACCGCGGCCACCCTGCCGTCGAGCCGGTACTCGGTGACGACGGCGTGCCCCGCCCCGACCATCGGGGGTACCGCCCGCAGCAGATGGGCGGCGAACCGGGGGCGGAGGTGCTCGGGGGTCACCCCGCGCCCCTGCCACTGCAGGCTGTGCAGCCGGAGCATGGTCTCGATCGCGCGGGGTACCTCGGGTTCGGGCACGGCGCGGTCCTCGAGGTCCAGGCCGGCGAGCTTGCGCAGCTTGCTGCGGGAGCGGCGGGCGCTGGACGCGGGCATCCGCCGGAGCAGTTCCTCGACGGGAACGCCCGGGAGCTCCAGGCACAGCGAGTCGTCGCGACGGCGCCGGGGGCCGGGCCAGAGCTCGAAGACCCGCTCGGCGGCGGCGCCCGGGCGGGCCTCGCGCAGGTCGACGACGGCGGCCCGGGCCGCCTGGCTGAGCCCGTTGATCAGTGCGTGCGCCGCGGCGTCCGCGCAGGAGTCGTCGATCAGCACGTCGAGGAAGTCCGAGAGGGTGCCGCCGAGGGGGATGAGGGCCGGCATCGGACGGTAGGTCAGTATCAGCGGGGCGGCACCGACCAGCCGGCCGTCCCGGTGGACCAGCAGCAGCCGCAGCCGTCCCGGCGTCCCGTAGGAGCGCCACCACGAGTGCAGCCACGCGTGGGTCTGGAACGGGGTGGCGCTGCGGCAGCGCCGGTGCAGGCCGTCCCAGGCGGGGGCGAGCCGCGCGAAGCGGTCCGGGTCGCCGCACAGGGTCACGGACAGGCCGGTGGGGAGCGGCAGGCCGGGCCGGACCCGGGCGGTCGTGGGCGCCGTCACCTGGCACCTTCCGCGGCGGGCCGGTCCGCGGCCCGTCGGCGGGTACCGGGCTGGACCAGCATCACCAGGCAGCCCAGCAGGCCACCGGCGCAGGCGCCGACACCGGCCGCGATCCTTGCCGACGGGGAGGTCGGGGCGGCGGGGGTGAGCGCCTTGGAAAGCACCGCGAGCCGCACTCCGGTGTTGGCCGCGGAGGCGTTGGCGTAGCTGGTGAGGGCGCGGGCGACCTCGTTGGCGTTGACGGCCGCCTGCTCGGCGCGGGAGTCGCTGCCCTGGATCTCGATCATCGGAGCCTCGGGCGAGGTGAGGGCCCGGACGCGCTTCCGCAGCGTCTCCGCGGGGACACCGGCGGCCGTCTGGGCGTTGTCGAGGACGGCCCCGCCGGTGACGACCCGGCCGTAGGCGTGGGCGAAGCCGAGGGCGGTCGCCGGGTCCGCGGCCTTGCCGGGCGCCACCACCACATAGCTGGAGGCGGTGAACCGGGGCGCCTTCACCAGGCCGTAGACCCCGCCGAGGAGCCCGCCGAGCAGGGCCAGCAGCAGGACGGGCGCCCAGATGGGCAGCGGCCTGGGCAGGAAGGACGGGGAGGACAGGCGGCGGGCGGTCCGGGGCTCGGACGGCTTCGTCAGGACGGTTTCGGTCATGGCGGCGGTCACCTCTTCGGATGGGACAGGGTCGGAACGGGGCGGTGCGGTACGGCGGGCGGGCGGCGGGTGGCTCCGGCGGTGGCCAGGGCGTGGTCGTAGACGGCCACGAGTCGTTCGGCGCTGTGCGCGATGTCGTAGCGCCGGACGGCGGGAGCGGGCAGGCGGAGCGGGGTGGCGGCCGGATGCCGGCGGGCCGCGTCGGCCAGGGCGTCGGCCAGCGGCCCGGCGCCGGGGGCGATCCGGAGGGCTCCGGGCGCCTCGTCGGCCGGGAGTTCATCGATGGCGGGGCTGGTGACGTGGAGGACGGGCAGTCCGGCGGCGAGGGCCTCCAGCACCGCGAGGCCGAAGGTCTCCTCGGTGGAGGGGGAGACGAAGAGGTCCATGGCGGCGAGGAGTCCGGGAACGCCGGCGCCGCGGTCCGCGTCGGACGCCACGGCGCCGCCGCACTCGCCGGTCAGCCGGACGCGGGCGGAGATGCCGAGCCGGAGCGCCTGTTCCCGCAGGGCGGTGCGCTCGGGTCCGTCGCCTGCCAGCAGCAGCCGGACCCCGGGCACGCGCGCGGCGGCCTCCAGCAGGACGTCGTACCGCTTGCCGGGGACGAGCCGGCCCACTCCCCCGGCCACGAAGGCGTCGTCGGGGATGCCGAGCCGGGCGCGGGCGGCGGTGCGGGCCGCGGCGTCGAAGCGGAAGTGGCCGGCGTCGATGCCGTTGGGCACCACCCGGATGCGGTGGCCGGGAACGCCCCAGGCGCGCAGCCGGGCCGCGACGGTGGCGGAGACGGCGACGGTGGCCGACCCCAGGCGCTCGGTGGCGAGGTAGAGCGCGCGGTTCCCGGCGGTGAGCGGCCGGCCCTCGATGCCGGCCGCGCCGAGCGAGTGCTCGGTGGCGACGACGGCCCGTACCCCGGCGGTCCGGGCGGCGGTGCGGCCGAAGACGCAGGCCCGGTAGAGGTGGGTGTGGACCAGGTCGTAGCGGCCGGCCCGGACGGCGCGGACGAGCCGGGGCAGCGCGGACAGGTCGCGGTTGCCGCGCATGCCCAGATGGGTGACGCGGGTGCCGTCGGCCCGGATGCCGCGGGCCACGGCACCGGGGTTGGTGAGGGTGAGGACATCGCACCGGACCGGCAGGTGGCGCAGGAGCAGCCGGAGTTGCTGTTCCGCGCCGCCGGCGCCGAGCCCGGTGATGATGTGCAGCACTCTCATCGCGCGACTCCGGCGCGCGGCGCGTCGGACATCCCCCGGCGGCGGAGGGGGTGCAGCAGCCGCTTGGCGGTGAGCCGCAGCGCGGTGTCCTCGTTGCCGATGTGGATGCGCGGCAGGGCGTACGGGCCGGTGAGCGGGCCGGGGTCGATGGCGCAGGCGTAGCTGTAGCCCGCGCCGCGCACGGCGTCGACGGCCCGGGCGTCGACGTCGCCGTAGGCGTAGCAGTAGCCCTCGACGGGGCGGTCGGTGATCTCGCGGAGCAGTTTGCGGCTGTGGGCGGTCTCGGCGACGAGGGTGGCGTCGTCGGCGTCGGGGAGGCCGACGTGGTGCATGCCGTGGGAGCCGATCTCCATGCCGGCGATCGCGGCGTTCCGGACGCCCTCCTCGGTGAGCAGGGGCTTGCGGGGGCCGAGCGGGTCCCAGGCATTGTCGCCGCCGAGGCGGCCGGGGAGCACGAAGACCGTGGCGGTGAAGCCGTGTTCGCGGAGCAGTGGGACGGCGTTCTCGGTGAAGTCGGCGTAGCCGTCGTCGAAGGTGAGGCCGACCAGGCGGGATCCGCGGCCCGCGGCGCGCTCCCGGAGCAGTTCGGCGATGCCCACGCCGCGCAGCCCTCGGTTCTTCAGCCAGCGCAGCTGGCGGCGCAGCCGGTCGGGGGCGACGGTGACCCGGTAGGGGTCCTCCGTGCAGCGGGTGACGGAGTGGTACATCAGCAGCCAGGGTTCAGCGGGCATGGCGGCGCCTTCGGTCGACGGAGGAGAGCAGCAGCCGGATTTCCGGTGCGCGGAGGCAGAGGGCCGTGGCGGCGAACGCGGTGGGGACGACGAGGCAGCCGGCCGCCGCGGCGGCCGGGGCGGTGCCGCACGCGGACGCCGCCGCCCAGCCGGCGGCCGTGGCGACGGCGGCGGCGAGCGCGAGCCGCCCCAGCCCCGCCGTCACCCGGCGGACGTCGACGGCGATGCCCTGCCGGCCGAGTCCGCGGAGCAGCAGCAGGGCGGTGACGAGGATGCCCAGCGCGTTGGCGGCGGCGATGCCCCGTACCCCGAAGTACGGGACGGCGGCCCGGGCGCCGAGGATCGTGATCAGCAGTCCCGCGGCCATCGACGCGGCCGGGTGCCAGGTGGGCCGGGCAGCGGAGAAGTAGGGCCGGATCAGCGCGCCGGTGAGGCTGTGGCCGAGCAGCCCGAGGGCGTAGACGCGCATCACGGAGGCCGTCGCCGCGGTGTCGTGGCTGTCGAAGGCGCCCCGCTGGAAGAGGAGCTGGATCAGCTGGGGGGCGCAGGCGGCGACGTACGCGGCGCCGAGCAGCACGACCAGGCCGGCGAGAGTCAGGTCCCGCTCGACGCGGCGGCGGGCGCGGTCGGCCTCGCCGTCGGCCATGGCGCGGGCGACGAGCGGGAACGTCACCGTGCAGACCATCAGGGAGAGGACCATGGGGACCTGCGCCACCTTCTGCGCGTAGTTCAGGTGCGAGATGGCCCCGGCCGGCAGCGAGGAGGCCAGATGGCGTTCCACCAGGACCTGCGCCTGCCGGGTGAGGGCGAACAGGGCGACCGGGGCGAGAACGGGGCCGCACAGGGGCGCCGTCCGGACCCGCGCCGTCCGCCGCAGGCCACCGGACGGCGGAGGGGTGCCCCCGGACGGTCCGGCCGGCACGGCGAGCGGGCCGGCCGGACGCCGCAGGCCGGGCATGACGACGGTGCGGACCCGTGCCAGGGCGCCGGGCACGGCCGCCGGCACCGGAGAGCGGTCTGCCCGGCGTTCCGGGGCGCGGCGGAGGCACCGGCCGGTCCGGGCGGGCAACTGCCGCAGAATCGACGGCAGTTGCACCAGGACCATCAGAACGCCGCCGAGGGCGACCCCCGCGGCGGCGGCCCGGACCCCGCCCGTCCGGTGCAGCGCCAGCACGGTGGCGATGATCCCGGCGTTGTAGGCGACGTAGATGGCGGCCGGGGGCACGAACCGCCGGTGGGCGCGGAGCGCGGCGCTGAAGTATCCGGCGATGCCGAAGCAGAGGACGGTGACGGCGGTGAACCGGGTGCAGTCCACGGCGGTCCCGGGGTCGGCGAGTCCGGGCGCGAGCAGCCGGACCAGCCAGGGTGCCGCGGCGGCGAGCGCCGCGGCGGCCCCGGCGAGCGTCAGGAAGAGCCGGGGGGCGGTCGCGGCGACGAGCCCGCCTACGGGATCCGGGCCCGCCGCGGGGCCCGCGGCGCGCCGGGAGAGGGCCAGGCTGAAGGCCGGGATCATCACCAGCGCCATGGCGTCCTCGATGAGCAGGGTCGCGGCGATCTCGGGCACGGTCCAGGCGACGAGGAACGCGTCGGTCTCGCCGTTCGCCCCGAAGAGATGGGCGATCAACTGGTCCCGGACCAGCCCGAACAGCGCCCCGGCGGCGGTGAGGACGGCGGTGACGGCCGCGGCCCGGGCGACGAAGCGCTCGGGCCCGCCCGGCCGGGGCGCCGGGGCACCGGCGGGCGCGCCGGTCCCCGCCGGTCCGCCGGCCGTGTGCTGCGGCACCGTCACCGCGTCGCTCATGGACGGCCCGTCCCGCCCGGGACCACGGCGACCGCCGCCGAGGCCGGTGCCGGCACGCTGCCGACCGGCGGGCCCTCCACCCGGGCCTCGCTGCCCAGGGCCCACCAGGCGGCCAGTCCGTACATCAGGGCGGTGATGACGGTCTCCGGGCCGCCGATGTCCGCGTACAGGAAGTCGGCGAGCTGGTAGACGAGCAGTCCGACGGCGGCCAGACCGCAGTCGGCGGGCTTTCCGGTGCGCAGCGCGCCCCGGCCGCGGCGCAGCCGCCGTACGCCGAGGACGAGCACGGCGGTCCAGCTGCCGACGACGGCCGTCAGCCCGACGAGGCCCTGCTCGCTGAGGACGAGCAGATACATGTTGTGCGGGGTGAGCAGCGGCTCCCGCTGGAACTTCGCACCGGCGGACGCGGTGTCGCTGCTGGAGGAGAGGCCGATGGACGCGTGGGCGTCGCGGTGTGCCGGGTACCCCTTGAGCCCCACACCGGTCACGGGCGCGTCGCGCCACATGGAGACGGCGGCGGACCACATCGCGTACCGGTCGGTGACCGACCGGTCGGGGGTCTCGGCGACCTCGGTGATGCTGGTCAGCCGTTCGCCGATGAGCGCGGAGCCGGACCCGGCCCCGCCGACCAGGACGACGGCGGCGGCGACCAGGACGGCCACGGAGCCCAGGGCGGTGCGCAGTCCGGCGAGGAAGAGGACCGCGGTGCAGGCGAGCGCGGTGGCGATCCAGGCTCCGCGGCTGAACGAGAACGCGAGCGGAACGAGCAGGAGCGCCGAGGTGCCGAGCGCGACGGGCCGCACCCAGCGGGGGCTCCCGGCGGGCGGGGCCAGCCCCAGCGCGAGGGCGAGCACCACGCCGTGGGCCACGAGGGTGGCCATGCCCATCACGTCCAGCGCGCCGAAGGTGCCGACGGCCCGGATGTACCGTCCGGCGTACGAGGCCCCCGTCTCGGTGACGTACTGGTGGACGCCGACCGCGCCCTGGAAGACGGCGACCGCGATCAGCGCCGCGGCCACCCACCGGAAGTCGCGGCGGGAGCGGAGCAGCAGCAGGACCGCGGCCGGGACGAGGACGAAGATCTGCACGTAGCGCACGAAGCCCGGCAGGCTCGTCTCCGGGTCCCGGGAGGCGACGGTGGCCAGGGCGAACGCGACGGCGGGCGCGCCCAGCACCACCACGGCGGTCCGGGTCAGCGGCCGTTCCCGGTCCCGCAGCAGGGCGACGGCACAGATCACCACGAGCACGGCCGAGGCCACGTCGGCGGTGGTGATGTGCACGGCCGCGGTGATGTCCGCCTCGTCCCGCCGCCCGGGCGCGCAGAGCAGCAGCACGGTGGCGACGGCGGGCAGCACACGCCACAGCCCGGCGCAGCGGGCCCGCAGCGACGCCGGGAGGATCGGCAGGGTCGTCATCCTCAGCTGCCTCCGTGTCGGAAGAGGGAGCCCGCGGTGCGCAGCAGGATGCGGACGTCCTGCCAGAGCGACCACGTCTCGATGTAGTGGTTGTCGAACCGGGCCCGGTCCTCGATGGAGGTGTCGCCGCGCAGCCCGTGGACCTGCGCGAGGCCGGTGATGCCGACGGGCATCCGGTGGCGGGCGGCGTAGCCCGGGTGCGCCTTGCTGAACTGCCGTACGAAGAAGGGGCGTTCCGGCCGCGGGCCGACCAGGCTCATGTCGCCGCGCAGCACGTTCCACAGCTGCGGGAGCTCGTCCAGCGAGGTGCGCCGCAGCAGCCGGCCGACGGCGCTCATCCGCCGGTCGTCGGCGACGTTCCAGAGCGTGGCGGACTCGTGTTCGTCGGCCGGGCGCAGGGTGCGGAACTTGAGGACGGTGAACGGCCGCCCGGCCATCCCGACCCGCTCCTGGCGGAAGATCACCCCCGGCCCGTCGGACCACCGCACGGCCACGGCGCAGGCCAGCAGGACGGGAGCGGCGCAGACCAGGGCGACCGCGGCGACCAGGACGTCCAGCGCCCGCTTGCCGAGGATGCCCGGGCGGTGGCGGGGCGGTGCCTCGAGCCGCCGGCAGGCGAAGCCCCAGAGGTGGTCGGGGCCGCCGGGCCGGCGGGGTCCGGCGTCGGCGCCGGGCTCGGCGTGCACCAGCCACACCGCGCAGCCCTGCTCCACCAGCAGCCGGGCGAGCGCGGCGTCCCGGGGCTCCTCCCAGGGGCCGCGGATGAAGACGGCGTCCCGTACGGCGTTCTGGATGACGGCCCGGGTGATGTCCTCGGGCGAGACGAGTACCGGAACGGGCAGCTCGGCGGGGGGTGACGGGTCGTCGGCGGATTCCGGTGCGGGGAGGACCAGGCCGACCGGGTGCATGCCGTACTCGGGGTGGTCGTGCAGGGCCGCGGTGACCCGCCGGCCGGCCGCGCCGCCGCCGACCACCAGAACGGAGTGCGGATGGCGCCGCCGGTTGCGCCGGCGCAGCAGGTGGACGGTGCCGCGGAGCAGGCCCGCGCAGGTCAGGTGCACGGTCACGACGGCCGCCAGCAGGGCCCACCCGGGAGCGGCGGAGGGGCGTACGCACACCAGAACGGCCGTCGCCACACACCAGGCGATCACGCAGTGGGTCACCAGCCGGGGCAGTTCGTCGAGGGCGGTGGTGGCCGGTCCGGGCCGGTGCAGGCCGCGTCGGGCGTTGAGCAGCAGGACCACCGCCAGGGCCGGGCCGAGGGCGACGGCCGCCCGGACGGGCTCGCCGAGGGGCAGCGCGCCGGCCGCCGCGGCGAGGACGTCGGCGCAGGCCAGCAGGACGACGGCACGCCCGGCGTACGGAGGCCTGCGCTGTTCGGCCGGGGCGGGACGACGCGGCGGCCGGCGCGGTGTGAAGACGGGCACCGCACGGCTCGTGTCCACCGGCAGTGACATGACCCGCCCGGGCTTCGGCACCCCTGCGTTCTCCGTGCTCATCGCCTGATGCGCTCCCTGGAGTCGGTGGACGGGCCCGGCCGGTCGACGGGTCCACGGCGCGCACCGGGTGCCGCTCCCTCCGGCAGGCCGTGCCCGCACGGGCCGTCCTCGGCGCGTGCGGGCACGGGCGCGCCGGGCTCCGGGCGACCGGGCACGGGCGGGTGAGGGGCGAACGGGGCCGGCCGGAGCAGGTCGCCGTAGAGGCGGGTGACGGCGGCCGTGGTGCGCCGGATGTCGTACGCGCCGCGCACCTGCTCCCGGGCCTGCTCCCCCAGCGTGCGGCGGCGTCCGGGATCGAGCAGCAGGGCGGTCAGCGCGCGGGCGAGCGCCCGGGGGTCCTCGGGCGGTACCAGACAGCCGTCGGCGTGGCCGGGTGCCAGGCTCTCCCGGGCGCCGGCCACCTCCGAGACCACCACCGGCCGGGCGCAGGCCATGGCCTCCAGCGGGGCGAGCGCCATGCCCTCCCACCGGGACGGCAGGACGACGAGGTCCGCCGCGGCATACCAGGGAGCGGTGTCGGCGGCAGCGCCGGCGAACAGCACGTCCGGGGGCGCGGCTTCGCGCAGGGCACCGTGGTCGGGGCCGTCCCCGACGAGGGCGAGCACGGCGCCGGGCACCGCGGCCGCCACCGCGGGCCAGGCGCGCAGCAGGACGTCCTGGCCCTTCTGCCGGCACAGCCGTCCCACGCAGACCACCAGCGGTGCCCGGCGGGGCAGTTCCCGCAGGGCGGGCAGTGCGGCCCGGGCCTCCTCCCGGGCCGCCGGGCCGGCGGGCCGGAAGCGGTCGGTGTCGACGCCGTTGCGGACGACCGCCCACCGGCCGGGCACCCCGGCCCGGACACCGCGCAGCCGTTCGTCCTCGCTGACGCACAGCACCCGGTGCGCCCAGCGGGCGGCGTACCGCTCCCAGCGCAGGGCCAGTTCGGCGGTGCGTCCGCCGACGGCCTCGAAGGACCAGGCGTGCGGCTGGTAGACGGTGGGGATCCGGCCGCGGACGGCGAGCCGGGCGGTGAGTCCGGCCTTGGCGCTGTGCGCGTGCACCAGCCCCGGCCGGGCGCGCCGGATCAGCCGGGCCAGGCGCAGTGTCTCCAGCGGAAGGCGCCGCCCCGGTTCACGGCCGGCGGGCCAGCTCAGCACCTCCGCGCCCGCGTCCGCCGCGGCGTCGCCCAGCCCGCCCCCGGGAGGGCAGGCGACCACAACGCGCAGGCCCGACCGGGCCTGGCTGCGCACCAGGTCGACGACGACCCGGGCGACGCCGCCGTCGACGGGCTGGGAGATGTGCAGCACCGTCGGCAGGCGTCCTTCACGCTGGTGTTGCGGCACGCGTCGCTCCCGTACACGGACCGGATGGAACCCAGGCCCGGCGGCGCAACGGCGCCGCCGGGGTGCTGCGTGGCGGCGGCGTCAGCGACTGGCGTCGGCCTGCAGGAACAGGGCTCCGACGTGGTAGCCCTCCTCCTCGGTGCCGAAGCCGACCGTGAGTTCCTCGGCGCCGTTTCCGAGGACCGGCCGCAGGTCGTAGACGTCGGAGTCGTATCCGAGGGTGTTGCGGTAGGAGGGCTGGCGCCCGGAGACCGGACGGCCGGCGTCGGCGATCGTCGAGTTCATCGCGTCGTCGGCCGGGTTGGCGTCGTCGTGCAGCGCGACCGCCGCCGCCCGGCCGGCCCGCACGCTGAGCGCGTTGCGGCCGGAGCCCCGGTCCCCGTCGTAGGCGACGACACCGAGACTGCCCGAGCCCTTGGCGGGGATGCGCAGACCGTCGAGCGTCAGGGCGTAGCTGCGCCGCTCCGCGCTCAGGCTCTCGAATCCGTCCCAGACGGCGAGTTCGCGCAGCGGCGCGGTCTGGTCGGTGTAGGCGACGACGAGGGTCCAGCCGCCCCAGGTACCCGCGGCCGAATGCCCCTTGGCGATATTGATCTGTGCCACCGTGAAGGCCCCGGGATTGGCGTCCTTCACGATGTCGGTGACATCAGCCGAGGCCGAGTAGGCGTCGAATCCATTACCGGAGAGATGGCCGATCGTGGTGTCCGCGAGGACTTCCTTGTACTGGCCCCCGGGTTCGGCGAAGAGCACCCGCCCGTTGTCCTTGACCGGCTTCTGCTCGCCGACACGCAGATTTCCGCCCCAATAGAGGCGGGCATAGCTCACCGTGGCATTCTCCGGGAGTTTCAGCTCCGCCTGGCTGGAGTTGTAGGTGTTCGGGTCCTCGTCGACATCGATGTAGGTCATGCGGTAATCGCCGTTGGTCCCCTTGGCGCCCGCCTTCGCGTCCGCGCACGGAACCTTCGCACCGGCGGTGGACTCGCAGGTGACGGAGGTGTTGGCGGTCCGGACGAGGCCTCCGTGCTGAACCGCCCGATAGCGCTCGGTGAACGGAATCCGGGAGGCTTCCCCGACAGCCGCCGCGGCCGCGGCGTGCGGCAGCGCCGTCGTCAGGGCGACGGACGACAACGCACACAGCATGCTCCGGCCCGTCCTGCCCAGGGAAACCCGCATGACTGACCCTCCGACTTCAGCAAGATAATCCGACTGATCAGACCCTGGCAGATCTCCCTTTCCGAATTGCGCAGGACGCGCCCGAATACGCCGAGCGTGTGGCCCCCCTTTCGGCGGAACGCCGTGGCGCGCCGTAAGTGCGATGTACACAACGTCGATCGAACTGCTCGTTACCTTGTCCTCTCGGTTGATGACCACTGGAAGTGAGCCATCCGGGTCATCGCTCCACAACGTTTCGTCCGAACGAGTCCGCGGGGGCGCCCCGATGGCATCGCACCGTCAGGTCTACGACTACGAGCGCTACAGCCGGCTGGCCGGTCCGCTCACCGAGCCCGAGCCGGACCGCCCCTACCGGGTGCGCTACCGCAGCCTGCTGGCGCAGGAGCCGCACCGGATCCGCGCCGCGCTGCTGCTCGGGGCGGCCCCCGTTCTCTCGGCCGTGCTCCTGGTCTGGCTGCTGCAGCCGGAGCACTGGGTGCACCGGACGTACGTGGCCGGGTGGGAGACGGCGGCGGACACCACGATGCTCGTCTCCATCGGGCTGATCGAACTCTTCCGGCTGTTCACGGTGGTCTCCAACGCGCATGCCACGCTGGTGGCGCGGGATCCGGTGCCGGTGGTGCCGGAGAAGGGCACCAAGGTCGCCTTCCTCACCTCGTTCGTGCCCGGCAAGGAGCCGATCGAGATGGTGACCAAGACCCTGGAGGCGGCCGTCCGCATCCGGCACCGCGGCCTGCTCCACGTATGGCTGCTGGACGAGGGCGACGACCCCGAGGTCAAGGAGGTCTGCGCCCGGCTCGGCGTGCACCACTTCAGCCGCAAGGGCGTGGCCAAGTGGAACCAGCCCTCCGGTCCGCACCGGGCGAAGACCAAGCACGGCAACTACAACGCCTGGCTCGACGCCCACGGCGACGACTACGACTACTTCGCCTCGGTCGACACCGACCACGTGCCGCTGCCCAACTACCTCGAGCGGATGCTCGGCTTCTTCCGCGACCCCGACATCGCCTTCGTCATCGGCCCCCAGGTCTACGGCAACTACGACACCGCCGTCACCAAGGCCGCCGAAAGCCAGCAGTTCCTCTTCCACGCCCTCATCCAGCGGGCCGGCAACGCCTACGGCGGACCGATGTTCGTCGGCACCAGCAACGCCGTCCGCATCAAGGCCATCAAGGGCATCGGCGGGCTGTACGACTCCATCACCGAGGACATGGCCACCGGCTTCGAACTGCACCGCCACCGCAACCCCGCCACCGGCCAGAAGTGGCGCTCGGTCTACACCCCCGACGTCCTCGCCGTCGGCGAAGGCCCCACCGCCTGGACCGACTTCTTCACCCAGCAGCTCCGCTGGTCCCGCGGCACCTACGAGACCATCCTCAAGCAGTACTGGAGGGCACCGCTGACGATGCCGCCGGGCAAGCTGCTCAACTACACCCTGATGCTGGCCTACTACCCGATGGCCGCGTTCAACTGGCTCCTCGCCGCGCTGAGCTGCACGCTCTTCCTGGTGCTGGGCGCCTCCGGGGTGCACATCTCCTCGGAGGTGTGGCTGATGCTGTACAGCGACGCGGCGGCGCTCCAGATCGGGCTGTACATCTGGAACCGGCGGCACAACATCTCCCCGCACGAGCCCGAGGGCTCCGGCGGCGTGGCCGGCATGGTGATGTCGGCGCTCTCCGCCCCCATCTACGCCCGTTCCCTGATGGACGCGGCGCTGCGCCGGAAGAGCACCTTCGTGGTGACGCCGAAGGGCGACTCCGCCACCCCCGACCGCCTGGCCACCTTCCGGATCCACCTGCTGTGGGCCGTGGTGTTCGCGGGCGGACTGGTCGCCTCCGGCTTCCTCGGGCACACCCACGCGGCCATGCGCACCTGGTCGCTGCTGGCGCTGCTGCTCGCCCTCGCACCGCCGGTGATCTGGTACGTCGACGGCCGGCTGCGGCGGCGTACCCGGGCGGTTCCGCCGGCCGTTCCCGCCGCCCGTACCGAGACCTCCCTCGCCACCACGTCCGAGCTCGCCATCACGTCCGAACTCGCCACCACGTCAGAGAAGGATTCGCTGTGCGCCTTGTGATCAGCCCACGCGTCCGCACCACGGTCGTGGGGACGGCCGCGATGGTCGTGCTGGCCGGCCTGAACGCTCCGGCGGCCATCAGCTACGCCGAGCGGACCTATCACGCGTACCGGATCGAACAGCCCGGCTACAAGGCGCGGTTGGGCCACTGGGACCTGCTGGACGTCCCGGACCGGTACCGGGTCGACGCCATTCATGCGGCGCTGCTGCACACCGGCAAGGTGCTGCTGATCGCCGGATCGGGCAACAACGAGAAGAGCTTCGACGCGGGGTCCTTCAAGACGCTGCTGTGGGACCCGGTCAGGAACACCTTCAAGCTCGTGCCCACCCCGGACGACCTGTTCTGCTCCGGGCACGCCCAACTGCCCGGCGGGCGCCTGCTGGTGGCGGGCGGCACCGCACGCTACGAGATCATGGCGGACAAGGTCGAGCGCGCCGCGGGGCCGATGCTGGTCAAGAACGAGGACCCGGACGTCACCCGCACCTTCCGCCGGGGCACGGTCTTCCGGGCACCGGACGGCCGGGAGTACCGCGCCGTCCGGGCCTTCACCGTCCCGGCGGCGAAGAAGCACAAGAGCCGCAAGGGCAAGGTGACGGTGACGGCCGGTGAGGTGCGGGTCTTCGTCGAGGCGGCGCGGAAGGGCCGCGGCCAGGTCCGCAAGCGTCCCGCGCAGTACCGGATCGCGGGGCTGTCGGGCAGCGACCGGCGCAATCTGTACGGCCTGGCGCAGGCCATGACCCTGGACAAGCAGGACTACCAGGGGATCAACGCGGCGTACGAGTTCGATCCGCGCACCGAGCGCTACGTCCCCGTCGACCCGATGGCGGAGAGCCGCTGGTACCCCACGCTCGTCACGCTGGCCGACGGCCGGGTGCTGGCGGTGTCGGGGCTGGACGACGTGGGGCAGATCATCAACGGGAAGAACGAGATCTTCGACCCGAGGACGCGGAGGTGGTCCACGGCGCCGCACCGGTACTTCCCCACCTACCCGGCGCTCTTCCTCACCCAGGGCGGGAAGCTGTTCTACTCCGGCTCCAACGCCGGGTACGGGCCCGCCGACGAGGGCCGGGAGCCCGGCCTGTGGGACCTGCGCCGGAACACCTTCCAGCGGGTGCCGGGGCTGAAGGACGCCGATGAGACGGAGACCTCGGCATCGGTGCTGCTGCCGCCCGCGCAGGACCAGAAGGTGATGGTGCTGGGCGGCGGGGGCGTCGGGGAGTCGAAGCGGTCCACGGCGCGCACCGCCGTGGTCGACCTGAAGAAGTCGCCCCGGTTCACCGACGGTCCGGATCTGCCGCAGGGCACCCGCTATCTGTCCAGTGTGATCCTGCCGGACGACACCGTGTTCACCACCGGCGGTTCCGTCGACTACCGCGGGAAGAGCGACAGCGACATCCACCACGCGCAGTTCTACACCCCGGCGAAGAACGCCTTCCGCCCGGCGGCGGCGCCGGTCGTGGGGCGCAACTACCATTCCTCGGCGCTGCTGCTGCCCGACGGCCGGGTCGCCACGTTCGGCTCGGACCCGCTCTACGCCGACCCGGACAACACCCAGACCGGCTCGTTCGAGCAGCGGGTGGAGATCTACACCCCGCCGTATCTGTACCGGAAGGGCCGGCCGGTGCTGGGTGCGGGGCCCACCGAGCTGCGGCGCGGGGCCACGGCCCGGTTCGCGCTGGCGGCCGGGGGAAAGGTGACCGCGGCGCGGCTGATGCGGCCGAGCGCGGTGACCCACACCACGGATGTGGAACAGCGGTCGGTGGAGGTGCCGGTGCGGCAGCGGGGCCGGTCGCTGCGGCTGTCGGTGCCGAAGGACCCGGCGCTGCTGCCGCCCGGCTGGTACATGCTCTTCGTCAGCGACGGGAAGGGCACCCCGTCGCGGGCCCGCTGGGTGCACGTTCCGCCGAGGTGACGGCGTCGGCCCCGCCCCTGGCCGTCCGGGCCGGGGGCGGGGCCGTGTCCGGCACCGCGGCGGTGCCGGATCCGGTCAGCCTCCGCCCGTGCGGGCCAGGTCCAGCGCGTACCGCGGCCACCAGTCGCCCGCCGGGGGCCCGCCGTTGCAGGTGCCGTCGGACTCGCCGGGGCGCTTGACCCACAGGAAGGCGTCGACGCCGGGACGGCCGGTGCGCAGCGTCGGCAGTTCGCCGAGCGCCCGCCCCGGAGGGTTGCACCAGGCCCGCTCCTCGCTCGCCGGCACGCCCTGGACCGGACCGTTGCCGTTCCGGCTGGTGTCGATCACGAACGGCTTGCCGCCGAGCGCCTGGGAGAGCCGCCGGCCGTACTCCTCGGAGGTCCGGGTCAGCTGGAAGTTGGAGACGTTGAGGGCGAAGCCGTCGGCGGCGTCGACGCCGCTCAGCCGGAGCGGCTCCACCAGCCGGGCGGTGTCCTTGATCCAGTCGGGGTGGCCGGCGTCGAGGTAGACCCGGGCTGCGGGGAGCGCGGACAGCGTTCCCACCGCGTCCTTGAGCAGGGCGAAGCGCTGCGGCCGGAGCTGTTCGGGCACACAGCCGTCGACGGCCTGGGCGACCGCGTCGGGTTCCAGGACGACGATCGCCCGGCGGCTGCCGATCCCGGCGGCCACGGCACGGATCCACTGCCGGTAGGCGGCCGCGTCCCCGGCGCCGCCGGCCGAGTGGTTCCCGCAGTCCCGGTACGGAATGTGGTAGGCGGCCAGAACGGGGGTGCGTCCGGCGCGTTCCGCGGCGTCCACGATGGCGTCGACCCGGGTCTCCGGATGGTCGCCGATCCATTCGGCGACCGGCTGTTCCGCGATCCGGCGCAGCAGACCGGCGTCCGCGGTACGGCCCTCCAGCTGCCACTGGCGCACCTGCCGGGCGGCGGGCGTCTCCGGGTTCACCCAGAGGTCGGGGTGGCCGGTGCGGAGGGTGTGGTCCATGCGCTGCCGGGACTGCGGCGGCTGCTGGTCGATCACATCCTGGGCGCCCTCGGTCAGCGCCGTGCATCCGCTGAGCAGGAGGCCCAGGGCGGCGGAGGTGGCCGCCAGGGCGTGTTTCGGAAGGAGTGTCGTCCGCCCGAGGGGCGGGACCGGCGGCGTCCGGTGCGTGCGATCGCACGGCGGAAGATGCGGGCACCTCCCGGGCCGCCGGGCCCAGGGGGAAAAGAGAGCACGGCGGGCCGCGCCGACGACCGACCACGCGGCGTGGGGGCACCTCCCGTGCCCGAAGGGCCACGGGGGAGTGCGAGCCGGACGCCGCCGGCCGGGCGGGACGTTCGCATCACACCCCGGGGCCGACCGGCGCGATGTGCTGCTCCTGAAGCCTTCCTCGGCCATCCGATCCTTCCTCCTGCCCCCGCCGGGGCGTGCCGGTTCCGCTGCGACTCTCCCTCCCGCCCCCGAACAGCGGAACTCTCCGCGCCGGTTCGGCCGGTGCCCGCACATGAATGGCCCAACCGGGGTGATCTCTTCGGGTGATGGGGCGCCGCTGACGTTGACACCGGGCCTCCGCGGGGACATACACCGGGCCGGACACCCCGGTTCCGGGCGCCGTGCCGAGGGGCCGGGCTCGGGTGCCGCGGCGCCGGGGCTCCCGTCCCGGGCGCTCCGCATGACCGCGCGGCGCCGTGGAACCCGTAACCGGGACACCCCCGCGGCTTTCGAGGAGGTTCCATGACCGACGACCGGCCGGCCCCGACCGGTGAGGAGCTGGCGGCACTGGACGCCCACTGGCGCGCCGCGAACTACCTGGCCGCGGGGCAGATCTACCTGCTGGCCAACCCGCTGCTGCGCGAACCGCTGCGGCCGGAACACATCAAGCCGCGGCTGCTCGGCCACTGGGGGACGACGCCGGGGCTGAACCTGGTGTACACCCACCTCAACCGGGTGATCCGGGAGCGCGGTCTGGAGGCGCTCTGCGTCTGGGGCCCGGGGCACGGCGGCCCGGCCGTGCTGGCGAACAGCTGGCTGGAGGGCAGCTACACCCGGACGTATCCGACGGTGGGCCGCGACGCGGACGGGATGGCCCGGCTGTTCCGGCAGTTCTCCTTCCCCGGCGGGGTGCCCAGCCATGTCGCCCCGGACGTCCCCGGCTCGCTGCACGAAGGCGGCGAGCTGGGCTACTCCCTGGCCCACGCCTACGGGGCCGCGCTGGACAACCCGGGTCTGCTGGTGACCTGTGTGATCGGCGACGGCGAGGCGGAGACCGGTCCGCTGGCCGGTTCCTGGCACGCGAACAAGTTCCTCGACCCGGTGCACGACGGAGCCGTGCTGCCGGTCCTGCACCTCAACGGCTACAAGATCGCCAACCCGACGGTGCTCTCCCGGCTCCCCGAAGCGGAGCTGACCGCACTGCTGCGGGGCTACGGGCACGAGCCGATCACCGTCGCCGGGGACGACCCGCGGGAGGTGCACCGTGCGATGGCCGTCGCCCTGGACCAGGCACTGGACCGGATCGCCGGCCATCAGCGCGCCGCCCGCGAGGACGGCGTCCGGGAGCGGCCCCGCTGGCCGGTGCTCGTGCTGCGGACGCCCAAGGGCTGGACCGGGCCCGCCGAGGTGGACGGGCAGCGGGTGGAGGGCACCTGGCGCTCCCACCAGGTCCCGCTGACCGGGGTCCGGGAGAACCCGGAGCACCTGCGGCAGTTGGAGGCGTGGCTGCGCTCCTACCGGCCGGAGGAGCTCTTCGACGACCGGGGCGGTCCGCGCCCGGCGGTGCTCCGCTGTGTGCCGGAGGGAGACGCCCGGCTCGGCTGCAGTCCGCACGCCAACGGCGGGCTGCTCCTCCGTGAGCTGCCCGCGCCGCCGCTGGAGGAGTTCGCGGTGCCGGTGGAGCGGCCCGGCGCCACCCTGCACGAGCCGACGAGAGTGCTGGGCGGCCTGCTGTCCCGGATCATGGCGGAGACCGCGGAGCGCCGGGACTTCCGGATCGTGGGGCCGGACGAGACTGCCTCGAACCGGCTGGACGCGGTGTACGAGGTCACCGGCAAGGCCTGGGAGGCGGCGGCCGCCGCCGGGGACGAGCATCTGGAGCACGGCGGCCGGGTGATGGAGGTCCTCTCCGAACACCTCTGCCAGGGCTGGCTGGAGGGCTATCTGCTCACCGGGCGCCACGGGCTGTTCAACAGCTACGAGGCGTTCGTGCACATCGTCGACTCGATGGTGAACCAGCACATCAAGTGGCTGAAGACCGCCCGGGAGCTGCCGTGGCGGCTGCCCGTCGCCTCGCTGAACTATCTGCTCACCTCGCATGTGTGGCGGCAGGACCACAACGGCTTCTCCCATCAGGACCCGGGCTTCGTCGACCATGTGCTGAACAAGAGCCCGGAGGTGGTCCGGGTCTATCTCCCGCCGGACGCCAACACCCTGCTCACCGTCGCCGACCATGTGCTGCACACCCGCGGGTATGTGAACGTCGTGGTCGCGGGCAAGCAGCCGTCGTTCGACTGGCTGGGCCTGGACGAGGCGCGGGCCCACTGCGCCCGGGGCGCGGGCGTGTGGGAGTGGGCCGGTACCGAGGACGGCAGCAGGGAGCCGGACGTGGTGCTGGCCTGTGCCGGTGACGTGCCGACGCAGGAGGTGCTCGCCGCCGCACAGCTGCTCCGCCGCCGGCTGCCCGGACTGGCGGTCCGGGTGGTCAACGTGGTCGACATGACGGCCCTGCTGCCGCGGGACCGGCATCCGCACGGCATGCCGGACGCGGAGTTCGACGCCCTGTTCACCCGCGACCGGCCGGTCGTCTTCGCCTACCACGGCTACCCCTGGCTGATCCACCGGCTGGCGTACCGCCGCGCGGTCCACCCGCAGCTGCATGTGCGCGGCTACCAGGAGTCGGGCACCACCACGACGCCGTTCGACATGGTGGTCCGCAACGATCTGGACCGCTACCGGCTGGTGATGGACGTCATCGACCGGGTGCCGGGCCTCGGCGGACGAGCGGTGTCGGTGCGGCAGGCCATGGCCGACGTCCGTACCCGGCACCACGCCTGGATCCGGGAGCACGGCACGGACCTGCCGGAGGTCGCCGACTGGACCTGGGAGGACCGGCCGGGGGGCGACGGGCAGTGAGGATCGTTGCCCCGTGCGTCTGCCGTCAGGAGCGGTACATGAGGTCGATCTCGGCCGCGTACCGGGCGACGACGGCGCCGCGCCGGAGCTTCAGG
The DNA here is from genome assembly GCF_042891165.1 of Streptomyces sp. NPDC001922. NCBI lineage: Bacteria > Bacillati > Actinomycetota > Actinomycetes > Kitasatosporales > Streptomycetaceae > Streptomyces > Streptomyces sp. NPDC001922. Next base: position 267,411 of record NZ_JBIASV010000004.1, read on the forward strand.
GACGGGGTCATCAGGCCGTCCGCCGGGCTGAATTCGGCGTCCAGGATCCGGAACGCCCGGATGGACTCGGCGTGGGAGACGGCCGCGTTGGCCCGGTGCACGGCCCGCTGGATCTCCTCGTGCAACTCCTGGTCGGCCGCCGGTTCGCGGAGGGTCCCGTGCTTGCGGTGCATCCGCCGCCAGTGGCCGAGGGCCTCGGGGTCCAGGGTCACCAGGGCCGTGACGTACGGGCGGTTGTCGCCCACCACGAGGCACTGGGAGATCATCGGGTGGCTGCGCAGCCGCTCCTCGAGCACCACGGGGGCGACGCTCTTGCCGCCGCTGGTGATGATGATGTCCTTCTTCCGTCCGGTGATGGTCAGATAGCCGTCGGTGTCGAGCGTGCCGACGTCACCGGTGGCGAGCCAGCCGTTCCGCAGCACGGCCTCGGTGGCGGGCCGGTCGTCGAGGTACCCGGCGAAGACCGTCTCGCCGCGCACCCACACCTCCCCGTCCCAGGCGATCCGGACCGAGGTGCCCGGGATGGGCCGGCCGACGGTGCCGAACTTGACCCGCCCCAGGGGCTGTCCGGTCACCCCGGCGGTGGACTCGGTGAGTCCGTAGCCGTCGTAGACGGTGATGCCGATCCCGGCGTAGGTCAGCCCCAGGGTGCGGCCGAGCGGCGATCCGCCGGAGACGGCATGCCGGGCGCGGCCGCCCAGCACGGCCCGGATCCGCTCGTAGACCAGCCGGTCGTAGAGCGCGTGCTGCATCTTCAGCGACGGTCCGGGCCCGGGGCCGGTGCCCAGGGCGCGCTGTTCCATGGCTTCGGCCCAGCGCACGGCGACGTCCATGGCCTTGTCGAACACCTCCAGCCGGCCGGCTTCCTCGGCGGCCCGGCGGGTGCGGTGGAAGATGCGCTCGAAGAAGAACGGCACCGCGTAGAGGAAGGTGGGCCGGAAGCCGGCGAGGGCGGGGAAGAGGGCGTCGGCGGTGATCTCCGGCTGGTGCCCCAGCAGCACCCCGCCGCGCAGGCAGGCGACCTGCACCATCAGGCCGTAGACGTGCGAGAACGGCAGGAAGGCGAGGACGGACGGCTGTTCGCCGGGGGCGGCGAGGACCGGGCCCCAGCCCGCGAGCAGGGTGTCGCACTCCACGGCGAAGTTGGCGTGCGTGAGGACACAGCCCTTGGGTCTGCCGGTGGTGCCCGAGGTGTACGTGATGGTGGCCGCCGAGCCGGGTGTCACCGCCCGGCGGCGGCGGTGCACCCGGGTGTCCGTGACGTCCCGCCCGCGCTCGGCCAGCGCCGCGGTGCAGCCGCCGTCCAGCTCCCAGATGCGGCGCAGGGCGGGGAGTCCGTCGCACACCGCGCCGACCGTCATGGCGTGCTCCGCGGTCTCCACGACGACGGCGACCGCCTTGGAGTCGTGCAGGATCCAGCGGACCTGCTCGGCGGAGGAGGTGGGGTAGACGGGCACCAGCTGGGCTCCGACCGACCAGAGGGCGAAGCTGACGAGCGTCCACTCGTAGCGGGTCCGGGACATCAGCGCCACGCGGTCGCCGATCCGGATGCCGTCCGCGAGGAAGCCCTTGGCCAGCGCCAGGACGTCGTCGCGGAAGGCTTCGGCCGTCACCGTGGTCCACTCCGCTTCCGGCGGGCCGTCCCGCCGGGAGAGCTGGGGCAGGGCGGGGTTCCGCTCGGCCACCTCGTACACCGAGTCGGCCAGTCCTCCGCGCCGCGGACCCGCCACGAGGGGTGGGAGGCTGAATTCGCGCACAGCGCCTCCTTGCCCACGTAGCTGCCGTGCAGGTGACCCGCACCGAGAAGCGGTGGGGAGGGCAAGCTACCGGCCGGGAGGCGCCGTGCCTAGGGGGTGGGCGGAAAGTCCCGCCGGCCTGGCCCCTGGGCTCCCCTCGGACGGAACTCGACAGCGCGGGACCGCGGTTGGCCCAGGCCGTCAGGGGGTGGTGCCGGCGGCCGCGGCGGCCTTCTCCAGTTGGAACGCCTCGTTGCCCAGGCCGATCCGGGCGTGCACCTCGGGCTTGGCGGAGCGCAGCACCCGGCCGTAGATCACCCCGCCGACCGCCGCGACGCCGATGACGCCGGGCAGGATCCGGCTCAGCGCCGAGCCCGGCCCCGCGGCGACCAGCACGTCGAAGTCGACGACCGCGATGGCGATGATCACCACGAGGGCGGCCCCGGCGACCGCGGAGGACGCGATCCGCCACATCTGGGCCCGTGCCGCTCCCCGGCGGACGAAGAACGCGATGACGGCCACGGAGGTGGCCGCCAGCAGCAGGAGCACGCCGAGCGCGCCGACATTGCCCATCCAGGTGAACAGGTGCAGCACCGGGGCGGTCGGGTCGCCGGCCGGCCGGCCGTCGGTGACCGCGAAGGCCACGACCACGACGACGGAGATCACGCTCTGCAGCAGCGAACCGTGGGCGGGGGCGCCGCTGGTGGGGCTGGTCCGGCCGAACGCCGAGGGCAGCAGGCCCTCGCGGCCCATGGCGAACGCGTACCGGGCGACCACGTTGTGGAAGCTGAGCAGGCAGGCGAACATGCCGGTGACGAAGAAGACGTGGAGCGCGTCGGTGAATCCGGCGCCGAGCCGTGCCTCGGTGAGGGAGAACAGCAGTGCCGGTCCCTCCTGTTGGGCAACGTGCACGATCCGCGACGGCCCCGCGGCGACGCCGAGCGCCCAGGAGCTGAGGGCGAAGAACACGGCCACGAAGCCGACCATCACGAAGGTCACCCGGGCCACCACGACGTGCGGGCGGCTGGTCTCCTCGGCGTAGACGGCGGGCTGTTCGAAGCCGACGAACGCGGCGATGCAGAAGCACAGGGCGGTGCCCAGCCCGGCTCCGGTCAGGGTGTCCGGGTCGAAGGCCTGCAGGGAGAGGCCGGCGGGGGCCGGGTCCGCGACGGCGGCGACGTCGAAGACGGCCACCATCAGGCACTCGATGAGCAGCAGCACGCCGAGCACCTTGGCGTTGAGGTCGATCTTCAGCCAGCCCAGGGCTCCGACGAGGACCACCGCGGCGAGGGCGGGTATCCACCAGGGGGTGTCGATGCCCAGGTGGTCGGCGAGCAGCACGGACAGCTCGAAGCCGAAGATGCCGTACACCCCGGTCTGCATCGCGCTGTAGGCGACCAGGGCCACGACGGACGCGCCGGCTCCGGCGGTGCCGCCCAGGCCGCGCGCCACATAGGCGGTGAAGGCGCCGGCGTTGTGCACATGCCGGCTCATCTCCGCGTAGCCGAAGCTGAACAGGGCCAGCACCACGCCCAGGATGACGAAGATCAGCGGCTGTCCGACGATGCCCATCACCGCGAAGGTCGTGGGCATCACGCCGGCCACCACCATGAGCGGCGCGCTGGCGGCGAGGACGGACAGCAGCAGTCCCGTCATCCCGATGCGGTCGGCGCGCAGGGCCCGGTCGTGGCCTTTGAACGTGCTGATCTCGCTCGTCCTGCCATTGAGCATGGCGGCGGTGTCCTTCCCATGGGGGCGTCGGGGCTGGGTTGTTGCCGGAGGCCGGGGGCCTGCGGGCGCGGCGGGGGTCACGGGGGTCGGGGCGAGGGTGGGTGCGGGGCGCCGGGGGCCGGGCCCGGCCGTGGTGTCACACGGAGCCGAGCGCGGCACGGCGCGCGGTACGGAAGGCCTTCCGGGGGTCGCGGTCGGGGTAGGCCCACGGGACGTGGCTGGCGTGCCGCCCGATGCGGTGGAACAGGGCGGCGGCCTCGGCCATCCGGCCCTCGTGGACCTTGGCGTGCGCCAGGAAGTTCAGGTCGACCTTGTTCCGCGGATGGTCCTCTCCCTCCCACTCCAGCCACCAGTCGAACGCGGCCTTCATGGCCTGCCGGGCGCGGCGGGTGGTCCAGTGGCCGGACCGCGCGGGGTCCCGCGGTTCGGCCCCGGCCAGGGCCAGCACCCGGTAGCGCTCGGCGTGCGCGACGACGGGCAGGACGGCGAGGGGGGAGTCGGCGGGAGCCTGTTCGGCGGCCCAGGAGGCGAAGTCGTACACCTCGTGGAACGGGTCGTCCCCGTGGCCCTGCTGACGCTCGGCCAGGCAGGCGGTCATCAGGTGGTGGGCGTGGTGGTGCTCCGGGTGCCGGCCGCGTACCTGGTCGAAGACCTGGAGCCGTTCCTCGTCGGTACCGGTGCGCCGGGCCAGGATCAGCAGGCCGAGCCAGGGCGTCGGGTCGGCCGGTGCCATCCGGGCCGCCGCCCGGCAGGCTCCCCGGGCCGCTTCGGCGCTCTCCTGGCGGCGCACCGCGCGGAAGACGGTGGCGCAGGCGAGCAGCGCCGCGGCGTCCGCGCTGTCGGGCTCGGCCAGCTTCCACTCCTCTGCCCACGCGGCGCTGGCGGGTCCCTCGGCGAGGACGACGAGCCGGTGTCCGCGGCGGTCCCAGTCGTCGCCGGTCGTGGCGAGCAGGTCCCGGACGTCGGTCCAGCGGCCCTGGGCGAGAGCGTCGCGGGCCCGGGCGAGAGCGTGGTCGTCGAGGGCGGGGTCGAAGCTCGGTCCGTCCCGGCGCCGGGCCCGGCCCAGCGAGGGCGGTGGCGGAGGGGGAGGCGGAGGTGGCGTCATCCCGGGGCTTCCTCCACGGCACACGCCACCTTCTGCCCGTGCGAGGGCGTCGAATTGCAGGTCTGATCGGTCCCTAGCGCGGAGGTCTCGGACTCCGTCGACGGCCGATGATCACGCACAGCAAAGCGGTAGTCACTGGTCCGCGTCAAGGCCGAAAGGGAACGACCGGCTCCTCGCCGCCCCGGCGCCGCCGATATGGCGAGTTCCTGTTGCCGGGATGGCAGAAGTGCCTCTACGGATGACGGAGTTCCGGATGCCGGGTGCGGCCCCGGGTGCGGGAGGGCGCCCGTCAACCGATCGCGGCGGCTCGGCGGCGCGGTGGGCGGTGGACGCAGGCCCGCTGCGGAGCCGCGCCGTGGGCGGGTGGCACGCGGGGCCGCCGCGCGCCGGGCCCTGGTTGGATGGAGGGCATGGCCGATCAGAAACCGCGCTCCGCCGACGAGCTGCTGGACATCGTGGACGAGCAGGACCGGGTCGTGGGACAGGCCCGGCGCGAGGACGCGATGGCCCGCCGGCTGCGCCACCGATGTGTGTTCGTGCTGGCCCGGGACGCGGACGGCCGGATCTTCGTCCACCGCCGGACCCCGGAGAAGATCGTCTTCCCCTCGCTGTACGACATGTTCGTCGGCGGGGTGGTGGGCGCCGGCGAGTCGTATGCGGAGGCGGCGTTGCGGGAGGCCGAGGAGGAGCTCGGGGTCGCGGGGCTGCCGCAGCCGGAACCCCTCTTCCACTTCCTCTACGAGACACCGGAACACACCTGGTGGTCGCATATCTACGAGGTGAGCTGCACCCTTCCGGTCAACCCTCAGGTGGAGGAGGTCGCCTGGCACGGCTTCCTGACCGACGAGGAGCTGGAGCGGCGGCTTCCGGAGTGGGAGTGGGTCCCGGACGGCAGGGAGGCCTACCGCAGGCTCCAGGAGTGGCGCAACCGGTAGCTCCGGTGACCGGCTCCGTACCGGACACCCGTCGGCCGGCCCCGGCGGTGAGCGCCGGAGCCCACGGTGGGCGCGGGCCCGGCCGGTAGGGTGCGGCCATGATCGTGTCCGTGAAGGCGCTGTCCGGGAGACTGCGGACGATCGCCGCCGGGGTCCGGCTGTGGTTCGCTCCCGAACGGATCAGGTCGGAGGGCGACACCCCGGACTATCGCTTCTCCCTGGCGAACGAGCGCACGTTCCTCGCCTGGCTCCGCACCGCGCTCGCCCTGGTGGGCGGTGGATTCGCGGTGGCCCAGTTCCTGCCCGACCTGCACCGCACGCTGCGGGTGAGCATGGCGCTGGTCCTGCTGCTGGGCGGCGCGCTGTGTGCGGTGCGGGCGGTCGACCACTGGGCGCGCTGCGAGGTGGCGATGCGGCGGGGCGAGGACCTGCCGGTGAGCCGCTTCCCGGCGTGGCTCGCCGTCGGTCTGACGGTGGTGGCGCTCGTGATGGTGGTCGCGGTGGCCGTCGGCTGGGCCGACCGGTGAGCGGAGCGGAACCACCGGAGCGGGGTCCCGGGCCACGGCCGGAGCGGGACCCCGGGCTGCAGCCCGAACGCACCCGGCTGGCCTGGCGCCGGACGACGCTGTCCGCAGCGGTGGCCGCGGTGCTCGCCGTGCGGCAGGCACTGGGGCACGGGATCTCGGCCGCTTCCGTCCTGACGGTGGCGCTGACGGCCCTCGCCCTGCTGGTGTTCCTGGGCACCGCACACCGCCGCATGCTGTCCCTGGGCGCCCCGCGGCCGACGGCACTGTCGGGACGGGCGGCCGGGGTCGTGGTGGGGTGCACGGTCGCGCTGGGCGTGTTCGGACTGCTCGTCGTGGGGTGAGCTGCCTTTCACGTTGGTGCAGTCAACCGGGCAAGCCCTGCACCGGACGGCGCTTCCGGCCTCTGCGGTGCCGATCACGACCCTCGGGCAGACGCGTGCACGATTCGTCCCCCGGGCAGCACCCTGAAGCCCCTGCTGCGCCCCGGCCAGGGGCCCCTCACGCCCTCACAGATGCGCACGCGGGCGCCGGTCGCGGCGGTCAGCTCGGCGAGGCGTTGGGACCGGCCCGGCCGGAAGGGCAGGCGGCTGCTGGTGAGGATCTGGCCTCGCCGGCCGGCCAGGTCCGGCAGGAGGCGGGTGGACGCCTCGGCGACCGCCGCGGTCCTGCCGGTGGTGAAGGCATCCAGCACCGGGTCCAGGGCCTGGGCGAGAGTGGGGCAGTGGCGGGGCCTGCCCCGAATTCCGGGCACCCCGCACATCGCGTGCGGAGTGCCTGCACAATGGCTTCGACCAACCGTCAGACCATGAAGGGCCGCACCATGGATGACGCCTCCCCGCGCCGGCGGTGGACGCCCCGCACCACCCCGGGCGACGTGGCCGACGGCGGCGAGCAGGGCCGCGCAGCCCGCATCCGGGCCACCGCGGCGACGGTCGCCGGCCGCGTCCGCGAGCAGGCCGTGAAGGCCGCCATGGCCGCCCGCCCGCACGCCGTGCCGATCGTCACCGCCGTCGCGACAGTCGCCGTCACCTCGCTGCTCTCCTCCGCCCGCGACGATGGCCGTCCGGCCGGCCGGGGCCCGTCGCCCTCCCAGTCGTGCCGGCCGACCGGTGGGGGCCCGTCCTCGTCGTGCCGGGAGTGCGGGCGCCCACTCTCCGACGAGCTGTCTCGTCTGGCCGGGTACGGGCCGACTTGCGCCCGCCATCTGCTCATCTGAGTGCGTTGCGGCGCAGGGACTCCCTGTTCGCCGGACAGCACAGCTCCCTGGCCGATGCAGCGCTTGTGGCAGCCGCACTGGAAACAAGGGCTGACGGAGCAGAGCGCCTGGTGCCGGCCCCGAACTGACGGGGTCTCGCGTCCCGGTGGGATATCGCGTCGCGCCGGGCGAGCCCACCCCCGTAGCGTCTCCGCCATGCCACAACCGTCCCACGCGCCCGCCCTGCCCACACTCCCCGACGACGCCGGGCTGCGCGCCCGCGCCGCGGAGGACCCCGAGGGTCTGTACGAACTCGCCGTCCTCGTCTCGCGCGCGACGGCGCACACCGGGTCCGCACCCCTGGGGCGGATCGCCGTGGCGCTGTGTTCCGACCCGTCGCCCGCAGCCGTCGTCTGCGCGGCCCGGCTGGCCGACACGCTGCTGAGCCTCGACGGACCCGAGTACCACCGTGCGTTGGTGCGCCGGATGGCCTGGCATCTGGTCCGGCCGCCGGGCACCACACCGCTGCACTCGCTCTTCGAGCAGCTGCCGGAGCGGCTGGACACGGCCGCGGAATTCCGTGCCTGCTTGCTGCAGGAGATCGCGCTGCGCTCGTGGGGGCCGTGGGACGAGCCGTATCTCGCGTACGCCGGGCGGCTGCGCGAGCTGGGCCATCCCCTGGCCTGGCTGCCGCTGCCGGCCCTGGCGTTCGAGGACCGCGCCCGGCGCCTGTCCCACCACCGGAACCGCAGGAGCGGCGCGCTGACTCCGCAGGAGCTGCGCGGCCGGTACCCGGAGATCCCGCCGACCGATGCGGGGGCACGGGCGGCGCGCGGCGCCCGGGAGGTCGCCGATCCCCGGCGGGCCGAGAGGACCGGGGAGCCGTTGACCCCGTTCGAGTCGTGGGAGGCGCGTTTCTACGAGCTGCCGGAGCCACTGCCCGCCGCCGACTGGAACGCGGCCCTGCTCACCGGCCTCCCCGCAGACTGTCTGGCCGGGCTGACTCCGGACACCCTGGCCGCCGCGCACACCACGGCCGACGACGTGCTGGCCGCGCTCTTTCTCGCCACGTTCGCGGGCGGGATCCAGAGCCTGGGGCAGGAGGGCGCCTACGCACGACTGGCGGCGTGGCGGGGCCTCTACGCGCTGCTGGACCTGGACCGGGACGTGCCCCACACCGACGCCGTCCGGCACGCCGCCGAGCACCGCTGGCTCCGGTTCGCCGTGGCGGAGGGCACGGACAACGGCTGGTTCGTCGGCGGCTACACGGAGTACGGCTTCGGCTGCGCGGAACTGGGCTTCGCGGCGCTCGATCCGACGGGGCGGCGCATCGCCCTGCTGGCGGCCACGGATACGGACACGGACATGCACTGAACCCGTCTCTCCGTCCCCCGGCCTCGAACCGCACCGCGATCCGGCCCGGCGCACGCCCCGCCCCGGGCGGCCACGGCAACCGCGCCGGCTCCACGGCCGGAGCGGGCCCGGCCCATGCCGTGCCCGCTCCAACCGCAGCCGACGCGACCGGAACTGACGAGGCCAGTCGCGACCGGACCTGCCGTGGTCAGAAGCGGAGCGACCTGGTCCACTGGAAGTCGTCAAGACTGCGGACTTCCGGTTCCCCGCCACTGCCGGGCTGCCGCGTTCCCGCCGAGGGCGTGTGCGGGTACGCCGAACCGCCGTTGATCACGACCGTGCCGACATCCATGCGGCGGGCGAACTCGACGGCCTCCGCCCGGGTTCCGGCGAACACCGCCGCCGACGCTCCGCGCCCCGCCGTGTCGGCGATGCGCAGCGCTTCCTCCTCGTCCCGGTACGCCATGACGAGGAGGACGGGGCCGGGGATCTCCTCCCGGGCGACGGCCATGCCCTCGGTGACATCCGCGAGGACCGTGGGCCGGACATACGCACCGACCGGCAGGTGGTCCGGAGCCTCCGGCCCGCCGGTGACCAGCCGGGCCCCCTCCGCGACGGCCTGCTCCAGACAGGCCCGCACCCGGTCGCGCCGGGCGAGGGAGGAGAGCGGGCCGACCCAGGTCGCCGGGTCGTCGGGAGCGCCGACGGTGTACTCCTCGGCCGCGGCCCGGGCCAGCTCCACCGCCTCGTCACAGCGGTCCGCGGGGACGAGCAGCCGCGTCGGGGCGGTGCGGGCCCGGCCGCCGCCGGCCATCGCCTCGGCCACGGTCCGCCGCACCGTGTCCGGCAGACCGGCGCCGGGCAGCACGACGACGGACCTGCCGTCGACATCCAGGGAGCGCCGCGTGAACGTGGCGGCGGCCTCGGCGATGCGCCTGCCGACGCGGGACGAGCCGGTGAACGACACCATGACGACGCCCGGGTGGGAGACGAGCGCCTCGCCGGCGACCGGTCCGGTGCCCGGCACCAGGTTGAACGCCCCGGCGGGCAGCCCGATGCCGTGCAGGATCTCGGCCAGGATGTAGGCGCTGAGCGGGGCGGACCCGGACGGTTTGAGGACCACCGTCGCCCCGGCCGCGAGCGCGCCGCCGACGGTGGTCGCGATCCGGTGCAGGGGGTCGCCGCCCGAGGTGATCGCCGCGACGACTCCGACCGGCTCCTTGATCGCGAACGAACCGTCGGCCGTGTCACGGGACGCGGAGCCGGTGAGCAGGTCCGCGTACGAGGAGACGACCGCGGCCGGGAGTGCGGCCTGGACCGCGCGGGCGGCCTCGAGGGGAGTGCCCGTCTCGGCGCTGATGGTGGTCGCGATCTCCTCGGCCCGTCCGAGCAGCGCCCGGTGCAGCCGGTCGAGGTAGAAGCGACGCTTGGCAGGGGTGGTGCGGGACCAGCCGGGGAGCGCCGCGCGGGCGGCGGCGACGGCCGTGTCGACGTCCTTGGCGTCACCGGCCGGGACGGTGGCGAGGACCTGTTCGGTGGCCGGGTCGACGACCTCGATGACACCCTCGCCCCGGGGAGCCACCCACGCTCCGCCGATGTAGAGCGTGGTGCGGTCGATCAGTCCTGCGGCGGGGATGCCGGTGAGCGTGTCGTCGGACATGGGTCTCCCTCGTGTCTGGCCTCGGGTGGTCGTTCCGGGGCTCCCGGTGGGAGACGTGATGGCGGTGGCTCCGGTTCGGCCCGACGGCCGACGCACCGTCGGACCTCACGTCCGGGCGTCGCTGTCGCACATCGCTGGAGGTCGGGCGGCAGCGTGACAGCGGATGAGGCGACGCCGAGCACAGGCAATACGTGACGAATGATCAAGTCATTTCGGCACAACCCTCGACGGGGTCACGACAGAAAGATCACGCCAAAGTTGGCTGACGGCAGTCGGTTCTCACGGCCCGTGACATTACCTGCCGTTGACATCTCTTTGAGCATCCTTTTACGTTCGATCGGTGCGACGTCCGCGCGGGTCGGCGCCGTATGTCCCAGCTCGATTCTGGAGGCCTTGCATGGAACAGCTCATCAAGAAGATGGCGCAGGACGACGTCTGGCAGAACTGGATCGCCGTCAATTCGGCGCAGTCGGCCGCGAAGGACGGCTGCATCAGCTCCGCCCCCAAGTCCGGCTGCATCAGCCTGACCAAGAGCGGCTGCATCTCCTGACGGAGAGCTGAACGGGGCCGGGGCCGCGCCGGTGAACTCACGGCCGGCCCCGGCTGTCAGCCCCGGCCCCGCTGCGGGGGAAACGATGCCGAGCACCTCGAGGTATTCCATGGACGGTCAGCCGACTGCCGAGACCATCGAACTGGTCAAAGACATTCCGATCTACCGCCGGTCGGTGGAGCAGGGCCACTTCCCCCTGCTCGAGAAGCCGGAGATCGCCCGCGGGTTCCCGGACAACTGGATGACGCCGCGGCTGGCGGCGGCACTGGCCGGGGGCGAGGCGGAGTTCGTGTTGTCCACGGGCACCAACCATGCGCGCATGCAGATCATCCGGCCCCCGTACTTCCTGCTGCACTCGTACTACAAGCTCTGGAGCGATCACCCCGATCTCGCGGGGACCTGGGAGGACGGGTGCCGGCGCGTCTCGCTGACCACGGTGCTGGCGACCGAGCACGTCGCCCGGGTGAACGCGGCCAAGCGCGGCGGGGAGCCGGATCCGGCACCGTCCTTCGAGGACCGCCGGCTGGATGAGCGCACCTGCTATGTGAATCTGCGGCTCGACCCGGAGCTGTGGGACCGCGGCGACTGCGAGCGCATGCTCGACGAAATCTCGGGAGTCCGCGAGGAGCATCCGCAGGGCCGGTATCTCCTCGACTGTTCGGCGTACCACCTGGCGCATCTGGTACGAAAGGCCAAGGAGTGGGATCTGCTGGATGCGTTCCCACCGCCCGCCGGAATCATCCACGCCTATGAATACGCCCCGCTGAACGTCCGTCGATTCCTGCAGGAGCATTTCGACGGCCCGCTGATCGATCTGTTCGGCAGCACCGAGCTCGGCTATCTCTTCTACAGCGACAGCACGGGCGAGTACCGGCCTTATCTGCACGACATGAGCCTCGAATTGCTGCCGGTGGCTCCCGGGAGCGAGATATTCGAGCTCATCGTCTCCAGCGTACGGAATCCGCATATGCCGCTGATCCGGTACCGCTCAGGAGACTGCGTACGCACACAGGACGGTACGCCAGATCCGGCCAAAATAGTGCAGTTCTGCGGCCGGGCAAAGGAATTGCTCGCCTCGCCGCGCGGCCCCGTGTCGCAGGGTGAGCTGGACGAGCGGATCACTGAGGCGTCGGCCCGGGTGTTCGTCCATCAGCTGCACGTGACCGAGCCCGGCACCGCCCGGCTGGACTGCACCACCTTCGACAGCGCACCCCTCGGTGACGCGGAGGCGGCAGCCCTGGCGGACGGCGTCGGTGAACTCATCGGACGGCGTTGCCGGGTCGAGCACCGCCCCCACATCCCCATCGGGAAGTCCGGCAAGTACGCATGGCTCGTGCAGGCGCCCGAGCCGCGGAGGGAGAACCCTTGACCAGCCCGCACCGCGCTCCGGTGTCCCCCGCCGACCTGAGGGAACTCCTCGGCGAAACCCTGCACACCGAAGCGGTCACCTATGCGGCCGACCGGGCCGGCGTGGCGGCGGAGTACGCCGAACGCCAGGTGACGGAGTGTCTGCGGTACCTCTACCTCGTCTCCCGCTACCGGGACCGCCTCAGCGGTCTGTTCCTGCCCGTCGAGCAGGACATCGACGAGATCTGGCACTACCTGATCCTGCAGACCCGCGAGTACCGGGCGCTGTGCGAGGAGCGGCTCCCGGGGCGCTTCTTCATCGAGCACCGCAGCATCGGCTACGAGGACTACCAGCGCGAACCGGGCCGGGAACAGGTGCTGGAAGAGGCCCTGCGCTGGATACCGCTCTACTGCGCGGAGTTCGGCCCCTTCGACGAGGGGGCGCTGCCGCACTGGACCATCGTCCGGTTCCTCCATGACCACATGGGGATCTCCCTGACGGACATAGCGGCGCTGGAGCCCATGGCCGCGGCCTGAACGGCAGGCCCGGCATCCCACGAAGGCCTGCCGGGCCTTCCGGGTGTGCCCGGGAAGGGCGGCCGCGGCATACCCGAGCGCCGGCATCACCACTCACCACGGGAAAGGACGATCGATGACGGTGCGCGGCGAGCCCCCGGCCACGCAGCTGGGGTCCGCTCCGGCCGGGCCGGCCGAACTGCCCGAGCAGCGGCGGATTCTGCGAGTCCTGGTGGTCTCCCAGGTCCTCAGCGGCGCCGGCCTCGCGGCGGGTATCACCGTGGGCGCGCTGATCGCCGAGGACATGCTCGGTTCCACCGGGCTGGCCGGAGTTCCCAGTGCCCTGTTCACCGCCGGTGCCGCACTCGGGGCGGCGGGAATCGGCCGGATCTGCGCACGGTGGGGGCGCCGTCCCGGGCTGGCCCTCGGCTACGGAGCCGGCGCCCTGGGGAGCGTCGGGGTCGTGGCGGCCGCCGCGACCGGCCAGGTCGTCGCGCTGTTCCTCGCCCTGCTCGTCTACGGAGCCGGGACCTCGACCAATCTGATGGCCCGCTACGCCGGAGCGGACCTCGCCTCCCCCGCGCGCCGGGGCCGCGCCGTGAGCACCGTCCTGTTCGCCACCACGCTCGGCGCCGTCGTCGGCCCCAATCTGGCCGGTCCGACCGGGGACGTCGCCGGAAGCTGGGGCATACCCCCGCTGGCGGGCCCCTTCCTGCTGGCCGCGGTCGCCTACGGCGCGGCCGCGATCGTCCTGGGGTGTGCGCTGCGCCCGGACCCCCTGCGGCTGGCCCGCGCCCTGGCCGAGGGCGAGGCCGACGCCATCGCCCCTGCGCCGCCCGAGGCTCCGGCACCCCCCACGGCTCCGACGGCGCCGGCGGCCACCACGACGAGCGCCGCTCTCCGGAACGGCCGGGACGCGAAGGGAGAGCGGACAGGGGCGGCCTCGGCGGCACCGGCCGCGGCCCCGTCGCCGGAGGTCACGGATGTGCGCGGAGTGGCCACGGGGACGGCCGTCATGGTGCTGGGGCAGCTCGTCATGATCGCGATCATGACGATGACGCCGGTGCACATGCGGGCGCACGACCACAGCACCCAGGCGTCCGGGCTGGTGATCGCGCTGCATGTCGGGGCGATGTTCCTGCCCTCCCCGCTGACCGGCCGGCTCGTCGACCGGTTCGGCCGCATACCCGTGGCGGCGGCGTCCGGGGTGACGCTGTTCGCCGCGGGAGTGCTGGCCGCGCTGGCACCGTCCCATTCCGTGCCCGCCCTCGCGGTCGCCCTCGTACTGCTGGGGCTCGGCTGGAACTTCGGGCTCGTCAGCGGCACCGCCCTGGTCACCGACGCCCTGCCGCCGGCGCGCCGCGCCTCGGCCCAGGGCCTGGTGGACGTCGGCATCGCTCTGGCGGGGGCCACCGGCGGGCTGTCCTCGGGCATGGTCGTCGCCGGCGGGAGCTACCCGGCCCTGGCCCTCACCGGAGGGCTCCTCGCCCTGGCGATCGCACCGCTCCTGCTGCCGTACCTGCGGTCCGTACGGGGCAATCAGGCCACGGCGGCCGAGGTCCCCGCCGAGGCGGGGACGGCGGGTCACCGCTGAGGGCCGGACCCGGGAAACGGCCCGTCCTTGCCCGGCCCACCGGCCCTCCGGCCCTGCTGGAGGCCGCCTGTCGAGGCAGCACAGCAGGGGCAGGAGTTGCCGCCCGTGCCGTCAGGGAAGGCCGCGTCCGTACACAAGATGGCGTTATGTCGTCCTATCCCGGGGGAAGCCTGGTGTTGGACCGGATCAGCCCTGGTCACTTCTGCATGCGCGGGATGACCCGGTGACCGGAGACGAGCGCGGAGCGGCAGACGGCTCCGTGTTCCGCGGCGCAGGCGGAGGGCGATGATGCGCAAGGGCAGGGACACACGGCGCGCACCGCGCCGAGTGCCGTTGGCCTTCCCACCGCACCGCGCACGCGGACGATCGGCCGCTCCCCTGTGCCGCCCTTCTCCGGCCTTCCCGCTGCGCGCCCTGCTGTGCCGAGTGCCGCTGAGCCCAGTGCCGCGGCGCCGAATGCCGCTGTGCCGAGTGCCGCTGTGTCCAGTGCCGCTGCGCCGGGTGCCCCCGGTGCTGCTCGCCGTCGTTCTCGTGCTGCTGCTCGGTGGCGCGTCGCCCGCCGCCGGCTTGCTGATCCCTCCACCGGTCGCCTCGGCCGCGCAACTGCCGCTCCCTGCCGGTGCCGGTGGGACCGGGGTGTCCGAGGAGACCGCCGACAGCGCGGAGCGCGACGCCGTGCGGAGCCAGGCGCGCCGCGGGGCACGGGCCTCGGTCCCGGCGCACCGGCGTGCGCTGCAGACGCTCCCCCGTCGTGCCTGCGGGCTGCGTGCTCCCGTCGCTGCCCGCTCCGGGTCCCGTGCCGACGGGTGCCCGATCGCCGGCACACCGCCCGAACGGTGCTCCCTGCTCCGCGTCTTCCGCTGCTGACCCTGCGCGGAAACGGCGCGCCCCGGCCGCCCGGCCTCCGACTTCCCGTGGCGGCACCCCTCATGAGCAGGAGACCTCCTCGTGGAGACCTTCGTTCGGCATGCCCGGACCGGCCATGACGTCGCAGTGCCGCGGGCGGGGCTGCGAGCCCACGCTCCCCCGGCCGTCCTCCGTTCCTCTGCCCGGGCCCGGTCCCGGCCCCGTCCCTGCGCCCGGTGGCGGCGTTCCGGGATCGCCTCACGGCCACATCCTCCGCGCAGGCCGTGCCCCCGCCTTCGGCCGGTCCCTGGCGCCGGCCGACGCCCCGACGTGGTCCCGCACCGGCGGTTCCCGGCGCGGGCCGCAGCCGGCCCCCGCACCGGTCACGATCCGACCACCCGACTGTGCCCCACCACAGGAAAGCAGGGCCGGACACCATGAATCGACTCTCCGTTCTCCGGGCGGACTTCACCGCCTCCCTCGTGGTCTTCCTCGTCGCGGTGCCGCTCTGTGTGGGCGTCGCCGTCGCCTCGGGGGTCCCCGCCGAACTGGGCCTGGTCACCGGCGTCGTCGGCGGACTGGTCACCGGTCTGCTGCCCGGCAGCAGTCTGCAGGTCAGCGGCCCGGCCGCCGGCCTGACCGTACTCGTGTACGAAGCGGTCCAGGAGTACGGCACCGCGGCCCTGGGCGTCCTCGTCCTCACCGCGGGCCTGCTGCAACTGGGCATGGGCGCGCTGGGCCTCGGGCGGTGGTTCCGGGCGATCTCGTTCGCCGTGGTGCACGGCATGCTCGCCGGCATCGGCCTCGTCCTGATCACCGGCCAGCTCTACGTCCTCACCGACGCGAAGCCCCGCGGCACGGGCATCGCCAACCTCGCCGGGATCCCCGGTCTGGTCGCCGACACCGTACGGTCCGGCCCGGCCCTGGCGGCGCTCGGCGTCGGCGCGTCCACCATCGTCGTCCTCGTCCTCTGGTCCCGGTGGCGTCGCGCCGCCCGGGTGCTCCCCGCCCCGCTGGCGGCCGTCATCCTCGCCACAGGGGCCGTGGGGGTGTGGGATCTGCCGGTCGCGCGGGTCGAGGTCAGCGGGCTGCTGGACTCCCTCCAGCCGCCGAGCCCCGGTGACTTCGGCCAGCTCCTCGGCATCGGCATGCTCGGCACCGTACTGGCGTTCACGCTCATCGCCTCCGCCGAGTCCCTGTTCAGCGCGGCCGCGGTCGACCGGCTCCACGACGGGCCCCGCACCGAGTACGACAAGGAGCTCATGGCCCAGGGCGCCGGCAACACCGTGTGCGGTGTGCTGGGCGCCCTGCCGATGACCGCGGTCATCGTCCGCAGCGCCACCAACGTCCAGGCCGGGGCGCGGACCAAGGCGTCCCGCGTCCTGCACGGTGTCTGGCTGCTGGTCTTCGCGGCGGCCTTTCCGGCGGCCCTGGGCGTCATCCCGGTCGCGGCGCTGGCGGGTGTGCTGGTGCACGCCGGCTGGCGGCTGATCCCGGTGCGCGAACTGCGTTCCCTGTGGTGTGAGCACCGGGGCGAGGCCGTCGTCCTGTCGGCCACCGCCGTCGTCATCGTGATGATCAACATGTTCGAGGGGGTGCTCATCGGGCTGCTGCTGGCCATCGCCAAGACCGCCTGGGAGACCTCGCACATCCATCTCGACGTGTCGCAGGGCTCCGCCGACGGGCCGCTGCGCGTCCGGGTCCTGGGGAACGCGACGTTCCTGCGGCTGCCGAAGCTCCTGGACCAGTTGGAGGCACTGCCCGCCGACCGCGAGGTCGAGCTCGAACTGAGCGGGCTGCGCCATCTCGATCACACCTGTTCCGCGGCGCTGACGAACTGGGCCGAGCAGCACCGCCGTTCGCGGCAGTCACAGCTCTCCCCCTGAGGCCTGAGGGCTGCCCGGGGCCCACGGCTCTGCCCCGGTTCCGGAAGGAGAGAGGGGCCGGCGCGGTGGCCCGGCATCGGACCACCGCGCCACCCCGTGGCCCCCCGTCAGACGGCCAGCCACACCGCCGTGTCACGGGGCAGCAGGCCGCCCTCGAGCGGGCCACTGGCCAGGATCACCCCGCTGTGCTCCGGCAGCACCACCAGGTCCGGGGAGAGGTTGACCAGGCAGCGCAGTCCGGGGGTGCGGGTGAAGGACAGCACCTCGGAGCCGGTCGCGGAGTCCCAGGTCATCGCGCCGTCGCCGAGGGCCGGGTGCTCGGCACGGATCCGCAGGGCGGCCCGGTAGAGCTCCAGCATCGACCCGTCGGCGCCGCGCTGTGCCTCCTCCGTCAGCTCACACCACGCCGCGGGCTGCGGCAGCCACGGCTGCGCCCGCGCGCCCGAGGGGCTGTAACCGAAGGGGGCGCTGTCACCGGACCAGGGCAGCGGGACCCGGCAGCCGTCCCGGCCGCGGTCGGTGTGCCCGGACCGCTCCCAGGTGGGGTCCTGGAGCACTGCGTCGGGAAGGTCCTCGACCTCCCACAGCCCCAGCTCCTCGCCCTGGTAGACATAGGCGCCGCCGGGCAGCGCGAGGGTGAGCAGGGCGGCGGCCCGGGCCCGGCGGGTCCCCAGCTCCAGGTCGAACGGCACGTCGGTGGCGAGCTCGGCCAGGGAGCGCACCGGACCGTCCGGCTGCGGCCGGCCGTACCGGGAGACGTGCCGGGCGACGTCGTGGTTGGACAGCACCCAGGTCGCCGTGGCGCCCACCGAGCCGAGGGCGGCGAGGGAGGAGTCGATGGCCTCCCGCAGCCGGTCGCCCCGCCACGGCGCGGTCAGGTAGTCGAAGTTGAAGGCGGTGTGCAGCTCGTCGGGGCGGACATAACGGGCCAGCCGCTCCGGGGCACCCGTCCAGGCCTCGGCGACGAACGCCCGCGGCTCCGGGTAGGAGTCGGCGACGGCGCGCCAGCCGCGGAAGATCTCGTGGACGCCCTCGCGGTCCCAGTGCGGGTGCTCGGCGGTGGCCCCCGAGCCGATGACCTCGATGTCGGAGGGGCCGAGGTCGGGCAGGTCCGGGTCCTTGTCGAGCGCGTGGGCCACGTCGATCCGCACACCGTCGACGCCGCGGTCGAACCAGAACCGCAGGATCGACTCGAACTCCGCCCGGACCTCCTCGTTGTCCCAGTTGAGGTCGGGCTGCTCCGGCGCGAAGAGGTGCAGGTACCACTGGCCCGGTGTGCCGTCGGGTTCGGTGACGCGGGTCCAGGCACCGCCGCCGAAGACGCTGCGCCAGTTGTTGGGCGGCAGTTCGCCGTCGGCGCCCTTGCCGTCGCGGAAGTGGTAGCGCGCCCGGGCGGGCGAACCGGGGCCGTCCGCCACCGCCTGCCGGAACCAGGGGTGCCGGTCGGACGTGTGGTTGGGGACGATGTCGATGACGACCCGCAGGCCGAGGGCGTGCGCCTCCTCGATCATGGCCTGGGCGTCGGCGAGGGTGCCGAAGGCCGGGTCGATGTCCCGGTAGTCGACGACGTCGTAGCCGCCGTCGGCCATGGGCGAGGGGTACCAGGGGTTGAGCCAGACGGCGTCGATCCCCAGCCCGGCGAGGTAGGGCAGCCGCTCGCGCAGCCCGGTGAGGTCCCCGATGCCGTCGCCGTCGCCGTCGGCGAAGCTGCGGATGTACACCTGGTAGATGACCGCGCTGCGCCACCAGTCGGTACCGGCGGTGGGGCGCTGGGCATGGGACACGGACGTCTCCTTCGGGGTTGCGGGGAGGCGCGGCGAGGTCACTTGACGGCTCCTGCGGTCAGGCCGGCGATGATCCGGCGTTGGAAAACGAGGACGAGGACGACGAGGGGCACGGTGACGACGACGCCGGCCGCCATCTTGGTGCCGTAGGGGACCTGGAATCCGGAGGTCCCGTTGAACTGGGCGATGGCGACGGTGGCCGTGCGCATCGAGGACCGGTTGACCATCGACAGCGCGATGATGAATTCGTTCCAGGCACCGATGAAGGTCAGGATCGCGGTGGTGAACACACCGGGCGCGGTGAGCGGGAGGATGACCTTCCGGAACGCCTGGCCGGGGGTGCAGCCGTCCACCATGGCCGCCTGCTCCAGTTCCCTCGGCAGCTGCCGGAAGAAGGCGGTGAGGTTCCAGACGGCGAGCGGCAGCGCGAACGACAGCGACGGCAGGATCATCGCCTGGTAGGTGTTCACCCAGTGCAGGTTGTCGGTGAACAGCTTGAGCAGCGGCACCACCAGGGAGATCCCGGGGAACATCGAGGTGGCGACGACCACCGCGAGGACGAGGTTCTTGCCCCGGAACTCCAGGCGGGCCAGCGCGTACGAGGTGAACGTGGCGATCACCAGGGTCAGGACGGTGGTGGCACCGGCGACGATCAGGCTGTTGAGCAGGGCGCGGCCGAAGCCGTTGCCGGGTTCCAGCACCGCCCGGTAGTTCTCCAGGGACCAGGGCGACGGCAGCAGGGACATGGAGAACAGGTCCGAGGTCCGCCGGAAGCTGGAGACCGTCATCCAGTAGAACGGCGCCAGGCAGTACACGACGATCAGTGCCATGCCGAGCAGGCTCAGCAGGGTCCTGCGGGAGGGGACCGGAGGGCTCCAGGGCCGGGTCCGGGTCCGGGTCCGGGTCCGGGTCCGGGTCCGGGTCCGGGTCCGGGCGGCGAGGCTCATGCGACCGCTCCCTTCGCCGCTGCGTGGCGCCGCAGCACTCCGGTGCGGCGCCGGCCCGGGGTCCGGCCGCCGTCGTCCGAGGAGAAGACGTCCGCGCCGAGGAGGCGGACGAAGACGAACGCGACCGCGGCGACGTAGAGGAAGAGCAGCACCGCGTAGGCGGCGGCCGGCCCGTACCGGGTGTTGGCGGCCTCGTCGAAGGCGAGCATCGACAGGGTCTCCACGGAGTCCTTGCGGGCCCCGATGAGCACATAGGGCAGGTCGAACATCCGCAGCGCGTCGAGCAGCCGGAACAGGACGGCGACGAGCAGGACGGGGCGGAGCAGCGGGAGGGTGATCCGGAGGAAGCCCTGCCAGGCGGTGGCACCGTCGACCCGGGCCGCCTCGTGCACTTCGGCCGGGATGAGCTGGAGCCCGGCGAGCACCAGCAGGCCGACGAAGGGGGCGGTCTTCCAGGTGTCGGCGACGATGACGGCGACCGCCGCCTGGAAGCCGTCGGTGGTCCACAGCACCTGCTCGCCCAGGAGCGCGTTGGCCGCCCCGTCGGCCTGGAATATCCACTGCCACAGCAGTGCGGAGACCACGGTGGGAATCGCCCATGGCACCAGGATGCCCGCCCGCACCAGGGCCCGGCCGCGGACGGCCTGGTGCATCACCAGGGCCATGACGATGCCGAGCACGGTCTCGATGAGCACGGTGGTGACGGTGAAGAACGTGGTGTTGGTGAAGGCGTTCCAGAACCGCTCGCCCGCCTCGCCGCGGAACAGGGCCAGATAGTGCTCCAGGCCGACGAACCGTTCCCCGGTGCGCACGAAACCGGAACGGTCCAGCCCGGAGTTCTTGTCGAACACGGACTCGCGGAGGGCGGCGAGGACCGGGTATCCGGCGACGAGAGCCAGCACGGCGATGGTCGGCGAGATGAGGACCGCGGCGAGCCGGCCGGTGCCGCGGCGGCGCTGCCGTGCCGGGGGCGGTGGTGTTCGGGGTGGGCGGGTGGCCGGGGGCGGCGGGGCCGTCAGAGCAGGCATGGACGTTTCACCTCGAAAATTGCACAGGGAGGGCGGCGTGGGGCCGGGCCGCACGCGGGCGGGGGCAGGGCCGCCGGGGGCCCGGCCGGGCCGGTCAGGGGCTGCCGTTGATCCGCTGGAGCTTCCGCTGCAGCTCGGCCAGCGCCTTCTTCGGCCGGACCTCCCCGCTCAGCGCGCCGTAGGCGGCCTCCTGGATCGCGGCGGTGGCGTCCCCGTAGCGGACCACGCGCGGCCGCGGCTCCGCGCCGAGGATCGACTTCTTGAGGACGGGCAGGTAGGGGTACTTGTCGACGAGCTTCCTGTCGTCGTAAAGCGCGGTGCGGGTGGGGGCGTTGGAGCTCAGCAGCAGGTTCTCCCGCTGCATCCGCTCCCCGGTCATGAAGCGGATGAAGTCGTGGGCGGTGGCCTTGTTCTCTGCGGCCGAGCTGATGGCCAGGTTGTGGCCGCCGAGGCTGGAGACGCCGGGCCCGTCGAGGCCGGGCAGCGGCGCGACGCCGAACGCGCCGGCCACCTTCGAGGAGCCGTCGTCGGCGTTGGCCAGGGTCCACTGGTAGGGCCACTGCCGGTGGAAGACGAGCCGGCCCTGCTGGAACGCCTGCCGGCCCTGCTCCTCCTTGAACGTGATCGCCTTCTGCGGGATCATCCCGTCCCGGATGCCGTCGGCGAAGAACCGCAGGCCCTTCAGCGCCTCCGGGGAGTCGGCGTGCGGGCGCCCGCGCCCGTCGACGAGTGAGCCGCCGGCACTCGCGACCATCTCGGCGAAGTTCACCGTCAGGCCCTCGTACTTCTCGAACTGGCCCGCGTAGCAGGACATGCCCTTCGCCTCGGGGAGCTTCCGCACCGCGGCGCAGGTCTTCTTCATCCCGGCCCAGGTGCGCGGCGGCTTCGCCCCGGCCTTCCGCAGCAGGTCCTTGCGGAAGTAGAGGAGTCCGCCGTCCGAGGTCCAGGGCGCGGCGTACAGCTGCCCCCGGTAGGACGCCCCTTCCAGGGTGGGCTCGAGGAACGCGCCGGTGTCCCTGCGGTTCTCGGGGAGCGGCACCACCCAGCGGTTGGCCGCGAACTCCGCGGTCCACACCACGTCGAGGTTGAGCACGGAGAACTCACCGGACTTCAGCTCGGCGTCCTGGATCATGCGCTGCCGCTGCTCGTCGGGCGAGTCGGAGAGTTCGACGACGCGCACCCGCTCCTCGGGGTGCGCCGCGTTCCAGCGGTCGATGACCTTGGGCAGGACGCCGCTGTTGTCCTTCCCCGTGGCCAGCGTGATCGGCCCGCGGCCGGTCAGCGCGGCCTCGCCCTTGCCCGCGGGGTCGTCCCCGCCGGTCCCGGTTCCACACGCGGCGAGCGCGCACGCGGTCAGTGCCGCGATGCCCGCTCTTGGCAGCCAGTGCCCCATGGTCACTCCCTCACTCGCACGCCCCTGTGGCGGCTCGCCGACGGCGCAGTGACGGAAACACTAGAAACCGCACTGAGAGAAGTCCACGGTTACCGGCAAGTTTCTTCCATGATTCTGCAAGAAGACGTCATCCGCTGAAAGCGGTGGTGGAATCAGGGACGGATCGTCCGCCGCAGGACCCAGGAACGGGGCCCCGGACGGGCGGGGCGGAGGCCGGCGCCACCGACACACCGGCCGGGCGGGCGCAGCGGCGGGGCACACCGGCCCCGGGGTGCGTCGGGGCCGCCAGGCCGCGCCGACGTACGCGAAAGCCCCCGCCGATGTGCGGCGGGGGCTCATCACCGGTAGGGGAGAAGCCGTAGCGGGGCGGGAAAGGGCCCATGCGGCCCCGGGACGCGTGCGGCGGACCCGCGGGCCGGCGCGGCGGGACTCAGCCCCCGCTGCGGGAGGGGCCCACGCCCGTACTGCCCCGCACCACGAGCTCCGGTTCGAAGAGCATCTCCTCCGGACGCGCCTGCGTCCCGGAGATCTGACCGAGCAGCAGGGAGACCACGGCCTGCCCCATGGCGTCGACCGGCTGCCGGACCGTCGTCAGCGGCGGATCCGCGAAGGGCATGAAAGAGGAATCGTCGTAACCCACCACGGAGACGTCGCCGGGCACGTCCAGTTTGGCGCGGCGGGCCGCCCGGACCGCCCCCAGGGCGATCACATCGCTCCCGCAGACCACACCGGTGACACCCCGCTCGAACAGTTGCAACGCGGCGGAGGTGCCGCCCTCCAGGGTGTACATGGTCTGCACGATGTCGGCGTCCGCGTCGGTCACGCCGACGTGCTCCCGGACGGCCGCCCGGAACGAGGCCATCTTGCGTGCCGCCGGGATGTGCCCCTCGCCGCCCACGGCCAGGCCGATCCGGGTGTGCCCGAGCGAGGCGAGGTGCCGGACGGCGAGCTCCACCGCCAGCACGTCGTCGCACGACACGCAGGGGATCTTCAGCTCCTCGATCATGCCGTTGACGGCCACGACCGGGAGCCCGCGGTCGGCCAGCCGGGTGTAGTGCTCGTGGTCGGCGGCCCGCTCGGAGTGCAGACCGCAGACGAAGACGGCCCCGGCGACCTGGTGTTCCAGCAGCATGTCGACGTAGTCGCGCTCGTGCACCCCGCCCAGCGTGCCGGTGCACAGCACGGACGTGAAGCCGCGCTGGGCCAGCGTTCTGCCGATGACCTCCGCGAACGCCGGAAAGATCGGGTTCGTCATCTCGGAGACCACCAGGCCGACGAGACGGTTGGCCCGTCCGCGCAGCTGCGGCGGCCGTTCGTACCCCAGCACGTCGAGCGCGGTCAGCACTGCCGCGCGGGTCGACTGCGAGACACCCGGCTTCCCGTTCAGGACCCGGCTCACCGTCGCCTCGCTGACACCCGCGTATCCCGCGACCTCCACCAATCGGCTCACCATGCGGCAAGCCTATGACAGATTTCTTGCGGTCTTTGCGGTTCCCTTGCATCGGGGCGCGACTCCGGCGCGTGGCGGCTGTCCGCAGCGCGCGGCCCTGCCGCCGCCGGCCGGGTGGGCGACCCGCGGGGCACGGCCGGTCCGACGGCCGGCGGGAGCGGCCCGGGCGGACGGAGCCCGCGACACCGCCGCACGTCCACCGCCCGAACCGCCTAACCTGGGGTCCGCCCCTGCCGGTTCGACGCGAGACCGAGGCCCGTATGACGACGACCGGGACGACCACGACCGGTACGACGGCCTCCGGCCGGGCCGCGGCCGAGCGCCGCCCGCTGGTCGTGGTGACGGGCGTCTCGGGTTCGGGCAAGACCACGGTCGGCCGGATGCTCGCGGAGCGGCTGGGCGTCCCGTACGCCGACGCGGACGACTTCCACCCGCCGGAGAACATCGCCAAGATGTCGGCCGGCACACCACTGGACGACGCGGACCGGCTGCCCTGGCTCGACGCCATCGGCGACTGGCTGGCCCGCCACGCGGAGCACGGCGGGGTGGCCAGTTGCTCGGCCCTCAAACGGTGCTACCGGGACCGGCTGGCCGGCTGCGCCCCCACGGCCTTCTTCGTCCACCTCGACGGTTCGCCGGAGCTGATCGACGCCCGGATGCGGGCCCGCCGGGGGCACTTCATGCCGCCGGCCCTGCTGCGCTCGCAGTTCGCGGACCTGCAGTCGCTGGCGGCGGACGAGACCGGGGCGACGGTGCCCATCGGCGGCACCGCGGAGGACACCGTCCGCCGGGCCCTGGCGGTCCTGCCCGGCGTCGGCGCCTGAGCCGGGGACAGCGGTCACCCCACACAGGCCTCAACAGCGACGCCGGCGCCCCAACGGCGCGGCCCCACCACCGAGTCGGCCGCTCTGCCGCCCTGCCCTCGCGAGCTCTGCCGCCCGGGGCCCTCTGCCATGCTGTGACCGCACACCGGCAGCCGGACCAGGGAGGACCCATGACGGGGAACAGCACCGCCACCGAAGCGACCGGCACCGAGCCGTACACGGTCCCGCTCGCGCCCGGTGTCCACGCGTTCGTGCAGCCCGACGGCGGCTGGTGCCTGAACAACGCCGGTTTCGTCAGCGACGGTTCGCAGACCCTGCTCGTCGACACCGCCGCGACCGAGCGGCGCGCCCTGCTGCTGCGGGACGCCGTGCTCGGCAGCGGTGCGCCGCTCCCCCGGACCGTGGTCAACACCCATCACCACGGGGACCACACCTACGGCAACTGCGTCTTCACCCCCGAGGCCACGGTCGTGGGCCATGTCGCCTGCCGTACCGAGACCCTGGCGGCGGGGCGGCAACTGCACGCCCTCTGGCCCGAGGTGGACTTCGGCGACATCCGCGTGACCGCGCCCACCGTCGGCTACACCGACCGGATGAACTGCCGGGTGGGGGACATCGAGGTGGAGCTCATCCACCCGGGCGTCGCCCACACCCCGGGCGACAGCATCGTCTGGCTGCCGCGGGAGCGTGTGGTCTTCACCGGCGACCTCGTCTTCCACGGCGGCACGCCGTTCTTCGCCATGGGGTCGCTGGACGGTTCGCTGCGGGCCCTGGAGCTCCTGCGGGAGCTGGACGCACGGACCGTGGTGCCCGGCCACGGCGCCGTGACGGACCCGGGGGTGTACGAGGGCATCGAGCGGTATGTGCGGTACGTCGCCGACCTGGCGGAGCGCTCCCGCGCCGCGGGCCGCACGCCGCTGGAGGCCGCGCGCTCGGCGGACCTCGGGGAGTTCGCGGAGCTGCGGGAGAGCGAGCGGCTGGTCGCCAATCTGCACCGGGCCTACGCCGAGCTGGACGGGCTGCCGCCGGGGGCCCCGCTGGACGTGGCGGCGGTCTTCGGCGACATGACCGCGATGAACGGCGGCGTCCCCGTCTCCTGCCACGCCTGACCACCGGCCCCGCGCCGCTCCACCCCGCATCCGCCCGCCTCCCGGCTTCCTCGCCCGCACACCTCCCCGGCATCGGCGGCGCCCGGGGCGAGCAGCTCTGGCGGGCGACGGTCGAAGAAGGCCGTGGCCACGGATCCCACGGGGCGGACCACTGGACTCCATACCGACTGGTCGGCATGATGAGCTCATCCGACTGCCCGATGGAGGAGTGTTCCCCGATGAGTCACGACCACCCGCCCGGTCTCGACCTCGAGCGTCTGCGGGCCCACCTGGACCGCGAGCGCCCCGGCCTGGTCGGCGGACCGCTCGGCGCCGAGCTGATCGAGGGCGGCCGGTCGAACCTCACCTACGCGGTCACCGACGGGACCTCCCGCTGGGTGGTCCGGCGTCCGCCCCTGGGCCACGTCCTGGCGACCGCGCACGACATGCACCGCGAGCACCGGGTGATCAGCGCCCTGCACCCGACCACCGTCCCCGTCCCGGAGCCGCTGCTGCTCTGCGAGGACGAGACGGTCATCGGGTCCCCCTTCTACGTCATGGAGTTCGTCGAGGGGACGCCGTACCGGACCGTCGGCCAGCTCGCCCCGCTCGGCCCGGAGCGCACCCGGGGTGTCGTCCTCGGTCTCGCCGACACCCTGGTCGAGCTGCACTCCGTCGACCCGGCGGCGGCCGGGCTGGCGGACTTCGGGCGGCCCGAGGGCTTCCTGGAGCGCCAGTTGCGCCGGTGGGGCAAGCAGTTGGACGCCTCGCGCAACCGCGACCTGCCCGGCATCGACGCGCTGCACGCCGGTCTGGGGAAGGACCTGCCGCGCTCCCCCGCCCCGGCCGTCGTCCACGGCGACTACCGGCTGGACAACGTCCTCGTCGGCGCGGACGACCGGATCACCGCGATCCTCGACTGGGAGATGTCCACCCTCGGCGACCCGCTGACCGACCTGGGGCTGCTGGCGATGTACAGCAGCCTGGACCTGCCCGGCTCGCCGGTCAGCACCACCGGTGGGGCGCCGGGCCACCCCGAGGCGTCCGAACTGGTCGAGCGGTACGCGGCGGCGTCCGGGCGCGATGTCTCGGCGATCTCCTGGTACACGGCGTTCGCCTGGTTCAAGCTCGCGGTGATCCTCGAGGGCATCCACTACCGCTTCACCCTCGGCCGGACCGTGGGCGCGGACTTCGACCGGATCGGCCCGCTCGTCCCGGTCTTCATCGAGAACGGCCTCACCACCCTTCAGGAGGGCTGAGCACGCATGGATTTCGCTTTCGACTCCCGCACCGAGGAGCTGCGCCGGAAGCTGCTCGCCTTCATGGACGAGCACGTGCACCCGGCCGAGCGCACCGCCGAGGAGCAGCGTGCCGGGCTCTCCTCCCCCTGGCTCACCCCGCCGGTCGTGGCGGAGCTGAAGGCCGAGGCGCGCCGGCAGGGGCTGTGGAATCTGTTCCTGCCGGACAGCGAGTACGGCGCGGGGCTGACCAACCTCCAGTACGCCCCGCTCGCCGAGATCACCGGCCGCAGCCCGCACCTGGCCCCCACCGCGCTGAACTGCGCCGCCCCGGACACCGGGAACATGGAGGTGCTGGCCCAGTTCGGCAGCGAGCAGCAGCGGAAGCAGTGGCTGGAGCCGCTGCTCGCGGGCGAGATCCGGTCCGCGTTCGCGATGACCGAGCCCGAGGTGGCCTCCTCCGACGCCACCAACATCGAGACGCGGATCGAGCGGGACGGTGACGCGTACGTCATCACCGGCCGCAAGTGGTACATCTCGGGGGCGATGAACCCGGACTGCGCGGTCTTCATCGTCATGGGCAAGACCGACCCGGACGGCGAGGACATCCGCCGCCAGCAGTCCATGGTGCTGGTGCCGCGGGACACCCCGGGTGTCGAGGTCCGCCGGGCCATGCGGGTCTACGGCTACGAGGACCACTACCACGGGGGCCACGCCGAGGTGGTCTTCGACGGTGCGCGCGTGCCGGCGGCGAACCTGATCGGCGAGGAGGGCGGCGGTTTCGCCATCGCCCAGGCCCGGCTCGGTCCGGGCCGGATCCACCACTGCATGCGGCTGATCGGCATGGCGGAGCGGGCGATCGAGCTGATGTGCCGGCGGGCGGTCTCCCGTACGGCCTTCGGCAAGCCGCTCGCCGCGCAGGGCCAGGTGCAGGAGTGGATCGCGGACGCCCGGGTCGCGGTGGAGCAGCTACGGCTGCTGGTACTCAAGACCGCCTGGCTGATGGACACCGTCGGCAACAAGGGCGCGCACACCGAGATCCAGGCCATCAAGATCGCCACGCCGCGGACGGTCGTGGACATCCTGGACCGGGCGGTGCAGCTGCACGGCGCGGGCGGGGTCAGCCAGGACCACCCGCTGGCGGAGCTGTGGGCGGCGGCCCGCACGCTGCGGCTCGCGGACGGGCCGGACGAGGTGCACCAGCGGTCGCTGGCCCGCCGGGAGCTGAAGAAGCAATTGCGGCCGTAGCACGGCCGCCCCCGGCGGAACCGGGGCCGGCCGCCGGTGGATCGGGCCCGGTCACGGGACCGCGCGATCCGCCGGCGGCGGGCGCTTTCCCGGGGTATTCGGGGCCGCCCCGGGATCTGTAAGTCGTGCCTCAGCACGCGTCCAGGTCGGGCGCCGAAGCCTTCCGGTGCCGGGCGGGTCGCCGGCGGATGTGGACGCTGGAGGTGTGCGGTGCGGTGACGACACTGTGGTCGGAGACAGTGCGTGCGGCGAGGGTGACGCCGCTGGCAATCCGGCAGTCGCGGCCGACGGCGAGGCCGGGGCCGAGGCTGATGCTGTTGCCGGTCTGGACGCGGTCACCGATCAGAGCGCCGAATTGTGGTGTTCCGCAGCGGTAGAGACAGTCCGGGGTACGCAGGATGATCTCCCGTTCGGGGTTGCTCATGTGGGGGCTCCACATGCTGATGGCGGCGACGGTCAGGTTGGCGGACAGGTGGGCGTCGGCGCCGACGAGGGTGCGGTTGATCCCGACGCGGTGCCCGAGAATGGCCCGTTCGCCGAGGAACGAGCGGGTGACCTCGCAGTTGAAGCCGACCGAGACATCGGCGCACAGTACGGAGCCGGCGCGGACGGTGGAGAACTCCCACACACGTACTCGGGGGCCGATGACCACGTCGTCACCGATGATCGCGGTCGGGTGGATGACCGCGGTGGGGTGGATGCGGTGCGCGAGCCGGGCGAGGGCCTGGCGGTGCCAGTCCTCCCAGTATGCGAGGAAGTCGGCCAGCTCGGACTTGTCCAGGTGCTCGTATGGGGTGCCGTCCAGCATTCCGCTGGCGGGGGCGGTGAGGTAGTCGCCGAGGCAGATGGTGGGCATCGGTGGCCTTCCGGTGTGTGGTCGGTGACCGGCCCCGGGACGGCTAGCATCACCGGAACCGAGGAACGGAGAGTTGATCCGTGCGTCACCCCCGTGTAGGCGTCGCCATCTTGACCATGGGCACGCGGCCCGCAGAGCTGGCCGCCCTCCTGGAGTCGGTCGCGGGGCAGGGCACGCCTGCCGTGCGGGTGGTGGTGGTCGGCAACGGCTCGCCGCTGCCGCCGATGCCGGAGTGGGTGACCGGCGTGGAGCTGCCGGAGAACCTAGGGATCTCCGGCGGCCGGAACACCGCCCTGGCCCGGCTGCGGGAGTTCGGGGATGTCGATGTGGTGGTGGACCTCGACGATGACGGTCTGCTGATCAGCCCGGACGTCTTCAGCCGGCTCACTGAGCTGTACGCGGCCGACCAGCAGCTGGGAATCGTCGGTTTCCGCATCGCCGACGAGCGAGGTCGCACCCAGCGCCGTCACGTCCCGCGCCTGCGCGCGGCGGACCCGATGCGGGGCGGACTGGTGACAACGTTCCTCGGCGGTGGGCACGGGCTGTCCATGCGGATGCTTCAGGAAATCGGTGGATGGCCCGAGCCGTTCTTCTACGCGCACGAGGAGACCGATCTGGCCTGGCGGGCGCTGGACACGGGTTGGAAGGTGCTCTACGACCCGGAGCTGGTGCTTCAGCATCCGTGGACGTCCCCGACCCGGCACGCGGTCTTCTACCGCATGGTCTCTCGCAACCGGGTCTGGCTCGCCAAGAGGCACCTTCCCGCCCTCCTCGTCCCCGTCTACCTGGGTGTCTGGGCTGTGCTCACGGTGGCCCGCACCCAGTCTGCGGCGGGACTTCGGGCCTGGTTCAGCGGATTCGCAGAGGGGCTTCGCACCCCATGCCCGCCCCGTCGGCCGATGCGGTGGTCCACGGTGTGGCGGATGACCCGCCTGGGCCGACCGCCGGTCATCTGATCAGGCGGTCGCAGCCTCGGACTCTGCCCGCAGCCACGCGGGGATCGCCTCGGGTGTCTTCCGAAGCCAGTCCGCGTAGCGGGCCACCCCTTCCGCGACGGTGATTGCCGGACGCCAGCCGAGCACGGCTTCCAAGCGATGGGTGGCCGCGTAGCCGCCGAGCGGGTCAGCGGGCGGCATCGGCGTCTCCTCGAAACGCGTTCCCGAGTACTGCACGGCGACCAGTTCGGCCACGGAGCGGATGCTGGTGGGGGCACCGGTACCGATGTTGATCGTCTCGTTGTGGGCTCGCGGGGCGACCAAAGCCCGCACAGTGGCAGCGGCGACATCTTCGACGTGGACCAGATCGCGGATCTGGTGGCCGCCACCGTTGAGGTGCAGGGGCAGTCCGAGGGCGGCCCGGGTGGCGAACCAGGCCACCACCCACGAGTGGCTGTTCTCCTTGATGACCTGCGGCTCTCCGTAGACGGAAAAGTACCGCACGACCGTGTACGAGGTGCCCACGGCGCCCAGCGTGAGGGCGGTCTGCGTCTCGCCCCACGCCTTGGTGTTGGCGTAGACAGACATCGGACGTAGTGGCGTGTGTTCGTGGAACTGCGGCGGCACCCGGCCGTAGACGGATTCCAGCAGCTTCCGCACGGTCCGGTACTCCTCGCACGGGCGTGCCCAGTCTTCCGGGGTGCCGTTGCCGTAGACGCTGGCGGAGGAGACGAAGACCAGCCGACGGATCCGCTCACAGGCGGCTACGGCGTCGAGCACTACCTGGGTGCCAGTGATGTTGGTGTGGATCGCCGCCATGGGCTTGCGGGTGCAGGCGGCGACGTCCGCGAGGGCAGCGGCGTGGATCACGTAGTCGGACTCGGCCACCACCTTCTTGACCAGGCCCGGGTTCTGGATGTTGCCGACAATGACGTCCGGGCCGGCCGGGGCGACGCCGAACAGGTCGCGGTAGGTGTGTCGAGGGTAGGCATCCAGCAGGCACAGGGAGATCGGCCGTCCCCCGGCCTGGCGCACGCAGTCGGCGATTCGGCTGCCGATCAGCCCGGCCCCGCCGGTGACCAGCACGGTCCGGCCGACGAGTTCCTTCAATTGGGTGTCGTGCACAGTGCCTCCATGCCGTGGCGAGGTATGCGCAGTCACCGGCCCGCCTCGCGGACCTGCTCGCGCTTGGTCATGAGCTGCTCGAACTGGATGGCGTACAGCTCCACCTGGTCCGGAGTCAGGACGAGCACCGACTTGGTGGTCCGGCCGTCGGTGTGGTGGACCTCAATGCCCAAGGCGGCCTGCTGGGCCCGGTGGTCGTACACCGCGTCCTGCTTCAGCGGCGTCGCGTGCGTGACCGACGCCCACACGCCCCGAGATGCCGGGTTCTCCTTCATCGCTCACCCCTTGGGGGTCGTCTGCGGCCCGCTCTGGTACGCGCCGCCCGTGTTCACAAGGACACCGCAGCCCACCCGGTGTGCGGCAGGTGCAGCCCCGCACCGCGCACACGGCTTGCACCGGGTGTAAACGGCTTACAACTACTCGTGCCGCCAGGCGATTTGCCGGGACAATGAAACGTCGACAGGAGGTGAGTTGAGTCGTGAACAGCACCCACCCGATCTGGCACTCAGCGGCCATGCGTGACGCCCTCGCCCGCCGCGACGTCGGCCCGATCGTCCGATGAGCCCGCCGCGCGGCCGACATCACGCTTGCCGAACTCGGGAAGCAGGTCGGCTATACCGCCGCCTCCCTGTCCCGGATGGAACGCGGCAAGCAGCCCATGCGCGACGTGCTCCTGCTCCAGCACCTCGCCATTTGTCTGGACATCCCGCCGCACCTCCTCGGTCTCGCGCCGCAACACCAGCGAGCAACGCCGGTCCGGCTCGACACCACTACGCTGAGCAGACAGGCCCTGTTCGGCGAAGAGGGGGACGACCCGGTGCGACGCCGCGAACTCCTGGCAACCCTGGCCGGAGCCACCACCAGCGCGGTCCTCGGACCTCCAGCCGCCGGACACGCTCCGACAAGGCCGAGCCTGTCCGGGCTGGAAGACCTGCTGCTCCACCGGCAGCACAGCGAAGCCCTCGCCCCGGACCCGACCCCGTCAACCGTCACCGCGGCGGTGAACGCCTCGCGAGGGGACTTCAGCGCCTGCCGATACGACACCCTCGCCCGCGCACTCCCGGCCCGGATCGTGCTCGCCCAAGCCCTCGGCGCCGCCGGTCACCCGGAGCAGGCGGCAACCGCGGTCGCCGAGCTCTACAGCACCGCAACCCGGCTGTGTATCAAGCTCGATGAAGACGGCCTGGCCGCCGTCACTGCCGACCGGGCCCTCACCGCAGCACTTGGCGGCGCGGACGCACTCACCGTGGCCGAGGCCCACCGCATGGTCTCGTCCGTCTGGCGCCGTCAAGGGCACTACGCTCGCGCCACCGACGTTGCCGTCACTGCTGCCCAGCAGCTGACCGGCGACCGTGCCGTCGACGAAACGGAACGGCTCTCCGTCCAGGGCAACCTGTACGCCACCGCCGCCTATACCGCAGCGAAGCAAGGCGACCGGCACACCGCACACGCCCTCATTGCCGAGGCCGAGGCCACCGCTGGGCGGCTCGGCCGCGACGCGCTGCTCCGTGGCACCGTCTTCGGGCCCAGCCAGGTACTCCTTCATCAGGTGTCGATCAGCCACCTGATCGGCGACGCAGGCCAAGCCATCGAGCACGCCCGCCGTATCGATGCTGCTGCCCTTCCCACCACCGAGCGCCAGGCCCGTTACTGGATCGACGTCGCCCGGGCCTTCGACCAGTGGGACAAGCCCGACCGCTGCTACCGAGCCCTCCTGGCTGCCGAACAAGCAGCGCCACAGGAGGTCCGCCGCGACTCGGTCCGGACCATGGCCGCCGGGCTCATGCGGCATGATCGCACCCTCCCCGGCGTACGGAGGCTCACCCAGCGCGTCGGCGCCCTCGCCTGACCGGGGTCGGAGCAACCCGTCGCACCGAAGGAACTCGGGCACCGGAAAGAACATGCCCAACCTGCCTCAACGTCCGATCTGCCGCTGAGCTGCGCGTTCGGCTTGACAAATCTGGATATCGCTGGAGCCGGCAGAGAAGGTGGCCCAGGGCGCGGAGCCTACGGGCCGGGACTTCTCCCGCGCGTGGCGGGCCGGAGCTTACGGCCGCAGCGCCCGCAGCAGCAGATCGGCCAGGTGGTCGGCGACCTGCTGCGGGGTCAGCGGGCCGTCCGGGCGGTACCAGCTGGCGAGGTGGTGCACCGAGCCGAAGTGGTAGTCGACGACCAGGTCGGCCGGGGTGGCGGTGCTGAACACCCCGTCCTGCTGGCCCTCCTCGATGAGGGCGCGGAACCGCTCGTGGTAGCGCCGCCGCTCCGCCCTGACCTGCTTGTTCTTCTCCGGGCTGAGCTGGTGCATCGAGCGGAAGAAGATGGTGGCGTCGTCGAGGTGCTCGATGGTGGTGATGACGACGTCGGCCGCGGCGCCGCGCAGCCGCTCCGCCACCGGGGCGTCGGAGTCGGCGAACGCGTCGAGGCGCTCCTGCTGGAGCCGCAGCACCCGTCCGTAGATCTCGTGCAGCAGGTCGTCCTTGGAACCGAAGTAGTGGTAGAGCGCGCCCTTGGTCACTCCGGCGGCCTCGACGATCTCCTGGACGGAGGTCCGGTCGTAGCCGCGTTCGGCGAAGAGGCGGGTGGCGGCGGCCAGCAGCCGCTGCGGGACGGGTGTCCCGCTGCCCTCCGTCGTTCTGGCCATCACCGCCACCTGCCTCTCTGCTCGCTCGTCGGTCATGCGCGGGAGCGCAGCTCCCGTCGGAGGATCTTCCCACTCGCGGTCTTCGGCAACTCGGGCAGGACCTCGACCTCGCGCGGATACTTGAACGCGGCGAGCCGGTCCTTGCAGTGGGCGGCCAGTTCCTCGGGGGTGGTGTCCTCCCCCGGCCGCAGGCTCACATACGCCTTGACCGATTCGCCCCGGTAGGCGTCGGGCACCCCCACGACCGCGGCCTCGCGGACCGCGGGGTGGGTGTAGAGGACGTCCTCCACCTCGCGCGGCCACACCTTGAAGCCGGAGGCGTTGATCATGTCCTTCTTGCGGTCGACGACGTAGAGCCAGCCGTCGGGGTCCATGAAGCCGATGTCGCCGGTGCGCAGCTCGCCGTCCGGGATCGCGGCGGCGCTGTCCTCGGGGCGGCGCCAGTAGCCGGGGATCACCATCGGTCCGCGGACCGCGATCTCGCCGTGCTCGCCGAGGGGCACGTCCGCACCGTTCTCGTCCACGATCCGGACGACCGTGTCGGGGCCGGGGACGCCGACGGACAGCGTGCCCGACACCGGGTCGACGGGCGCCTCCCGCTGGGGCGGGACGCTGGCGCAGGGCGCGGTGCACTCGGTGAGGCCGTAGCCGTTGCGGATGTACGGGCCGAAGCCCGCGCGGAACTTCTCGACCAGCGCGGGCGGCAGCGGCGCCCCGCCGGAGGAGATCAGCCGGAAGGACTCGAAGTGGCCGGGGGTGCAGCCGGGGTGGGCGGCCAGGGCCATGAAGGCCGTGGACGGGCCGACGGTGTACGCGGGCCGGTGCTCGGCGAAGGCGTCGAGGACGACGCCGGGCTCGAAGCGGTGGGCGAGCGCGAGGGTGCCGGCGCCGACGAGCGAGGCGGAGAGCTGGCACACCAGGCCGGTGATGTGGAACAGCGGGGCGAGCGCGAAGATCGTGCTGCCGTCGGGCAGGGCGTGACCGACGTGCTGGCGCTCGGCGTTGTAGGCGATGTTGCCGTAAGTGTTCATGGCGCCCTTGGGGGTGCCGCTGGTGCCCGAGGTGTAGCTGATCAGGGCGATGCCGGAGGAGTCGGGGTCGCGGCCGGGGGGCGCGGCGAGCCCGGAGCGGGCGGCGGCGAGCAGGTCCTCGGCGCCGTCGGGTACGGGCATCCGCTCGCCCTTCAGCACCCGCTCGTCGTTCCGGGTCTGGAGGTCGAAGTCGCTGGTGGTGAAGGCGATCCGGACCGGTGAGCCGGCCGCGGTGTCCCGCAGGAAGCCCTCCCAGGCGCGGTCGGCGCAGACCAGCGCGGTGACCTCGGCGTCGGCGAGGACGTGGGCGACCTCGCGCTCCTTGTACATCGGGTTGACGGGGACGAC
This sequence comes from Streptomyces sp. NPDC001922, assembly GCF_042891165.1. Classification (NCBI taxonomy): domain Bacteria; kingdom Bacillati; phylum Actinomycetota; class Actinomycetes; order Kitasatosporales; family Streptomycetaceae; genus Streptomyces; species Streptomyces sp. NPDC001922. Next base: position 302,328 of record NZ_JBIASV010000004.1, read on the forward strand.
GGTGCCGCCCGCCTTCCACGCGCCCAGCAGGGCGACGGCGAACTGCGGGACGTTCTGCAGGACCAGGGCGAGCCGGTCGCCGGGGGCGAAGCCGCGCTCGGCGAGCCGGCCGGCGATCCCGTCGGACAGCTCGTCGGCCTCCCGGTAGGAGATCCGGCCGTCGAAGTAGCCGAAGGCGGTGCGGTCGGGCACCCGGCGCACCGCCTCGCGGAAGGCGTGGAGCACGGTCTCGGGAGGGTCGGCCGGGGCCAGCTGGGCGTCGGACAGCTGGGCGAGCCACGGCTGGGCCGCGTACGGGGAACTGCTCATCGCGTGACCTCCTCCCACTTCTGCTGGAGGTGGTTCATCCGGTTCAGCCAGCGGTCGGGGTCGCCGGTGCGGGCGCTGGAGAATGCGGCCACCTCGGGGTGCGGCAGGATCAGGAAGCGCCCCTCGGCCATGCCGGCGAACAGGGCGTCGGCGACCTGCTCCGGCTCGATGGCGGTGGGCGCCAGGACGAGGTCACCCGCGCTGCCGGTGGTGCTGAGCATGTCGGTGCGCACACCCTGCGGGCAGACCGCGTGCACCTGGATGCCGCGGTGCCGGTAGGTGAGGGAGAGCCACTCGGCGAAGGCCAGGGCACCGTGCTTGGTGACGCTGTACGGCGCCGCCCCGATCATGGTGAGCAGTCCGGCGGCGGAGACCGTGGAGACGAAGCGGCCGCTGCCGCGCTCCAGCCAGTCGGGCAGCAGCTCCCGGGCGGCCCTGACATGGGCCATCACGTTGACGTCCCAGGCGGCGGCCCACACCTCCTCGTCGGCGTCGGCCCCGCCGCCCGAGGCGAGCCCGGCGTTGGCGCAGTAGACGTCGACGGTCCCGTCGAGCGCCTTCCGGGCGGCGGACACCACGGCGGAGGCGTCGCCGGGGAGCGCGGTGCCCCCGATCTCTCCGGCCACGGCCGCGGCCTTGTCCCCGTCGAGGTCGTTGACGACCACCCGGGCGCCTTCGGCGGCGAACCTGCGGGCGAGGGCGGCTCCGATGCCGCCGCCCGCGCCGGTGACGACGACTCCGGCGCCCTGAAGGGTCTGCACGATCGTGGCTCCTTCGACTCGACTGCCCAGCGGAACAGGCAGCAGACTAACCAGTCGGTATGTTGCGGGGAAAGGGGTCGCGGCAAGCCGGTGCGGCAGGCCCGGTCGCGGTCGTTCCGTCCTGCGGCCGACGGCGCTACCGTGCGCGGACATGCGGACATCTGAAGCGAGCCTTTCCCGGCGGAGCCTGCTGGCCGGAACCGGAGCCGCGGGAGCGGCCGTCGCCGGAGCGGCCGCGGCCGGCCCCGCGTACGCCGCGGCGGAGCCCCGGGGCGGCGGTCGGGTACGGACGGGATTCGACCGGCTGGCGGCGGCCGGCTACCGGCTACTGGAGGGGCAGCGGGTCGGTGTGGTCACCAATCCGACGGGGGTGACGCGGGACGTCCGGCACATCGTGGATGTGATGCACGCCGACGAACGGGTGAATCTCACGGCCGTGTTCGGCCCCGAGCACGGCTTCCGCGGCACCGCGCAGGCGGGCGACTCCGAGGGCCGCTCCGTGGACCCGGCGACCGGACTGCCGGTCTTCGACACCTATCTGAAGAGTGGTCAGGCGCTGGCCGCCGTCTTCACCGAGTCCGCCGTGGACACGGTCGTCTTCGACATCCAGGATGTGGGCGCCCGTTTCTACACCTACATCTGGACGCTGTACGACTGCATGGTGGCGGCGGTCCTGGCCGGCAAGCGCTTCGTCGTCCTGGACCGGCCCAATCCGGTCACCGGGCACGGGGCCTACGGGCCGGTGCTGGACAAGGCGTTCGCCACCTTCGTCGGCCGGGAGCCGATCGCCCAGGCGCACGGGATGACGGCCGCGGAGCTGGCGCTGCTGTTCAACGCCGAGTTCGTGCCCGCGGCCGCCGGGCGGGCGGTGGAGCTGGCGACGGTGTCGATGTCGGGCTGGCGGCGCGCGGACTTCTTCGACGCCACCGGCCTGCCCTGGGTGCCGCCGAGCCCCAACATGCCCACGCCGGAGACCGCGCTGGTCTACTCCGGGACGTGTCTGTTCGAGGGCACCAATCTGTCGGAGGGGCGCGGCACCACGCGCCCGTTCGAACTGCTCGGCGCCGAGGGCATCGACCGGCGGTGGGCGGAGGCGGCGAACGCCCTCGGGCTGCCCGGTGTCCGCTTCCGCGAGGCGTACTTCACCCCGACGTTCTCCAAGTTCCAGGGCAAGACCGTCGGTGGGGTCCAGCTGCACGTCCACGACCGGGCGGCGTACGACCCGGTGCGGACCGGGATCGGCTTGCTGGTGACCGCGAAGCGGGTGTGGAGCGGTTTCGCCTGGCGCCCGGACCACTGGATCGACAAGCTCACCGGATCGACCGCGGTGCGCACGATGATCGACGCAGGGGCCGGTACGGACGAGGTGGCCGCCGCGTGGGCGGACCGGCTGGCGGAGTTCCGGGCTGTGCGCAGGCGGTACTTGCGGTACCGGTAACGGGAGCGCGACGCCGGTGGGGCCCGGGACCCGTCAAGGTCCCCGGCGGGGCCCGGGGATTCGGAAACTCCGAACCCCGGACTCGGGTGGCTGCCCCAGTGCCCTGCTGACCTGCTGCTTCGTAGATTCGGAAGCAGCGTCGGCAGTGGGTGCCGGCCACCCGAGAGAGGCCTGCCGATGCCCGGATCCGTACCCGACCGGACCGTCCCCCCGGACGCGCTGCACCTGCGGGAGGTGACGCGCCGTTACGGCCGGGGTTCCCGCGCCGTCCACGCGCTGCGGGGGATCGACCTGCGGCTGCCGTCCGGCAGCTTCACCGCCGTCATGGGCCCGTCCGGATCCGGCAAGAGCACCTTTCTGCACTGTGCCGCGGGGCTCGACCGGCCCTCGTCGGGCTCGGTCCGCCTCGGCGGGCAGGAGCTCTCCCGGATGCGGGAGCGCCGGCTGACCCGGCTGCGCCGGGCCCGGATCGGCTTCGTCTTCCAGTCGTTCAACCTGCTGCCGGCGCTGACGGTCGAGGAGAACGTGCTGCTGCCGCTGCGGCTGGACGGCCGGCGGGCCGGGCGGGACGCGGCGGCCCGCGCGCTGGCGGACGTCGGGCTGGCCGACCGGGCGCACCACCGGCCGGGACAGCTCTCCGGCGGTCAGCAGCAGCGCGTCGCCGTCGCCCGGGCCCTGATCACCCGGCCCGAGGTGGTGTTCGCCGACGAGCCCACCGGCGCGCTGGACACCGTGACCGCCGCCGAAGTCCTCGGTCTGCTGCGGGACTCGGTCGACCGGCTGGGCGCCACCGTGGTGATGGTGACCCACGACCCGGCGGGCGCCGCCTGGGCCGACCGAGTGCTGTTGCTGGATCAGGGGCGCATCGCCGAGGACCTGAGCCCGGAGCCCGGCACGGCCCGCCGTGAGCGGCAGCGCGACGCGGAGGCCCGGCGGATCGCCGCACGGATGCGGGCCCTCGCCGCTCCGGAACGGCCGGCCGGCGGGCTCCGGGCGGCCGGCGAGGTCAGCGTGCTTCGGGAAGCGGCAGAGATCCGCAGGGCCGGCGAGTCCCCGGAAGCCGCAGAGACCCGCCGAGCCACCGAGTCCCGGGAAGCCGCGGAGATCCGGGGGTCCGCCGTATGACCACCGGTCTCGCCCGCACCTCCCTGCGGTCCCGGCCGGCGGCGGCCGCCGGGGTGTTCTCGGCCCTGGTCCTCTCCGCAACGGTGATCACCGCGTGCGCCGCGGTGCTGTTCTCGGCCACCGGGGGGCCGCGCTCCCGCCAGGGTGACGAACTGGCCCTGATGGGAATGGGTTTCACCCTGGTCACCGTCTACCTCTCGGTGTTCGTGACCGGCCAGGTGACGGCGCTGGCCGTGGCGCAGCGGCAGCGCGAGACGGCGCTGCTGCGGACCGTCGGCGCCGGTCCCTGGCAGATCCGGCGGATGGTGGCCGCCGAGGCCCTGCTCACGGCGGTGCCCGCACTGCCCGTCGGCTACGGGCTCGGGGTGCTGCTGGCCCACTGGTGGTTCGGGGCGATGGTGGATCAGGGGCTGGTGCCGGAGGGGGTACGGCTGACCGTCGGTCCGCTGCCCGCCCTGGTCGCGGCCGGGGTGCTCACCGTCACCTCACTGCTCGGCGGACTGCTGGCGGCTCAGCGGGCCGCCCGTTCCCGCCCGTCCGTCGCGCTCGGTGAGGCGGCGGGGCCCGCGGGCGGGGTGACGGTCGTCCGGGTGCTGCTCGCCGTCGGTGCCCTGGCGGGTGCGGTCGCGCTGAGCTCTGCCGTCGTTGCCGGCCCCGCGGACCGGGTGGGAGAACGCATTCCGCTGCTGCTCCTCCTGTATCTGGTGGCCGTCGGCCTGGCCGGTCCGGTGCTCGGCCGGGTCGGGTGCGCGCTGCTCGCCGTCCCCTTCCGGCTGTTCGGCGCTCCGGGCGTGCTGGCGGTGGCCAACAGCCGGGCCCGGGCCCGCCGGCTGTCGGCGGCGATCACCCCGGTTACCCTGGTCGTCGCCTTCACCCTGGCCAAGCTCGGTGCGACGGCCGGCCGCGCCGACCCGTCCTGGACCGACCTCTTCGCCACCGCCCTGTACGCCGGGTTCGCCGGGCTGGCCGCGGCGAACACCCTGGTGATGCTGGTCCTGGAGCGGCGCCGGGAGATCGCCCTGCTGCGGCTGGTGGGGGCCGGGGCGGGCCAACTGCTCCGGATGGTGCTGCTCGAAGGAGTCATCGTGTCGGGAACCTCCCTGGTCCTGGGTGCCGCCGTGGCGACCGCGGCCCTGGCACCGCTCGACGGGACGGGCGGCGCCACCGCCCCGTCGGGCCTGCCCGCGGAGGTCCTGGCCGCGCTCGCCGGTGTGGTGGTGCTGCTGGTGCTGCTCTCCTCGGTGCTGCCGTCGGTACGGTTGCTGACGGTCCGTCCGACGACGGGTGCCACGGCGTGACCGCGCGGGAGGAGGCCGTCGGCACGGAGACCGCGACGGCGGAGGAACCCGCCGGTGCGGCGCGGCCCGCACGGCCGGTCGGTGACGGACCACCGCGGGCGCTCCCCGGGGACGCACGCCACCGGACCGGTTCCGCCGGCCGAACGGGCCGGCTGCTGCGCCTGCTCGGTGTTCCCGTCGGCCGCGGCGACTGGCGGGAACTCGCCTTCGCCCTGCTCCTCGCGCCCCTCGCGGTGCTCGGCACCGCCCTGGCCTACCCGGCGCTGGTGCTGGCACTGCCCCTCTCGGTGACCCATCTGGGGCTGCCCCTGCTGGCCGGCGTCCTCACCCTCGGCCGGGGCCTGGCCGGTGTCCACCGGCTCCTGCTGCGCTCCCTGCTCGGCGAGGACATCCCGGCGCCGCACCCCGTGGAGCGGGGCCGGACGGGCGCCGTCCGCGCCGCGCTCACCGACGGCACCGGCTGGCGGGCCGTCGCCCACCTGCTGGCGGCGCTGCCGCTGGGCCTGCTGCTCCTGGTCGTGACGGTCGGCCTCCGGCTCTACGGGCTGGCCGGCGTCCTCTATCCGCTGTGGTGGCGGAGCGTCAGCGCCGACGGGCACCGGGGGCTGAGCCTGGGCACCCTGGCCCTGGACACCTGGCCGCGGATCCTGGCGGTCGCCCTGGCCGGCCTCCTGGTCACCGCCCTGGCCGGCTGGGCGGGCCGCCGGCTGCTGGTGCTGGTCCGGTACGCGGGGCGGGCACTGCTGGGGCCCAGCCGGCTCTCGGACCGGGTGCGGGACCTGGAGGAGACCCGTGCGCTGGCCGTCCAGGACTCGGCGAGGACCCTGCGGCGGATCGAACGGGACCTGCACGACGGCCCCCAGGCCCAGTTGACCGCGGTGACGATGTCGCTGGCCTCGGCCCGCGGCAGGCTGGCGCCGAGCGGCCCGGACGGTGCGGTCGCGCCGCAGGATCTGGAGCGCGGCCGGGAACTGGTCGAGCAGGCGCTGGACACCGCCCGCACCGCCGTGGCCCAACTGCGGGACCTGGTCCGCGGCATCCATCCGCCCGTGCTGGACACCGGGCTGGACGCGGCGCTGGAGACGCTGGCCGCGCGCACCGGTGTCCCGGTGCGGCTCCGGGCGCACGTCCCCGGTCCGCTGCCCGAAGCGGTGGCCACCATCGCGTACTTCTGCGCGTCGGAGCTGCTCAGCAACGCGGCCCGGCACTCCGGTGCCGCACTGATCGAGCTGACGGCGGAGCACCGGGACGGCGTTCTGACCCTGCGGGTGCACGACCAGGGGCAGGGCGGGGCGGTGATCGTGCCCGGCTCGGCGGGCGGCGGCAGCGGCCTGGCGGGGCTGGCCGAACGGGTCCGCACCGTCGACGGCCGGCTGCTGATCAGCAGCCCCCGGGGCGGGCCGACCACCGTTACTGTGGAGCTTCCGGTATGACCGTGCGCCGGCCGGCCGCCGGGCCGGACCTCCCCGACGACTCCCAGGAACCGCCATGCGCATCGTGATCGCCGAGGACGCCGCGGTGCTGCGGCACGGCATGGTCCAACTGCTCACCGAGCGCGGGCTGGAGGTGGCCGCCGCGGTCGCCGACGCCGACGGGCTGTACGCCGCCGTCGCCGAGCACCGGCCCGACGCGATCGTGGCGGACATCCGGATGCCGCCGGACCACACGGACGAGGGTCTGCGCGCCGCCGTCGCCCTGCGGCTGGAGCACCCGGGGCTCGGGGTGCTGCTGTTCTCCCAGTACGTCGAGACCCGCTACACCGCGCGGCTGCTGGCCGGCGGAACCAGCGGCATCGGCTATCTGCTCAAGGAACGGGTCTCCGACGTCGACGAGTTCGTGGACGCCGTCCACCGGGTCGGGACCGGCGGGACCGCGCTGGACCCCGAGGTCGTGTCGCAGTTGCTGTCGGCCCGCCGGGACAGCGGTGGCCTCGGCTCCCTGAGCCCGCGGGAGGACGAGGTGCTGGCGCTGATGGCGCAGGGCCTGACCAACGCGGCGGTGGCGCGCTCACTGGGCATCACCCAGCGGTCGGTCGAGAAGCATGTGGCGGGGATCTTCGCCAAGCTGGGGCTGCCGCGCACCGACAGCGAGCACCGTCGGGTGCTGGCCGTGCTGCGCTATCTGGGAGCCTCGCCCGCCCGGCCCTGAGCCGACGACGGTGCGACGTGCGGACCCGGTACCCCACCCGCCGATGCCGGGACCGGGCAGCGCACGCCTCCGGCGGGCCGTCCCCGCCGGAGGCGTGCGGGCGTGTGCTACACGCGGGCCCCGAAGTACTGCGCCCACCAGGGCCCTTCCGGGCCCTGGTGAACGCCGACGCCGATCTCCCGGAAGCGGCAGTCCAGGATGTTGGCCCGGTGCTCCGGGCTGCGCATCCAGGCCTGCGTCACCTCGGCGGGCGTCTCGTAACCGCGGGCGATGTTCTCGCCGAGGTCGCTCCACTGGTGGTAGCCCGTCCGCATCGCGCGGGTGCTGGGCCGCGAGCCGTCGGGACCGGTGTGGGACAGTCCGCCCCCGTCGGCCATGACCGCGGCGTACTTCTCGGCGGCCTGGGTCAGCGGGGTGCTCACCTTCAGCGGCTGGCAGCCCGCGGCGGTCCGCTCCTTGTTGACGAGCCGGACGACCTCACCGGCCGCCTCCTGCTCGGAGGCGACGGGCTTCCCGGCGGCCTCGTCCGCCGCCGGCCCGGCCTGCTCCGTCGCGGGCTCCTTCGCGGGCTCCTTGGCGGGTTCTTTCGCCTGTTCCTCGACCTGTTCCTTCGCCGGCTCCTTCGCGGGCTCCTTGACCGGCTCCTTCACCTGCTCCTCGACCTGCTCCTTCGCGGCGGGCTGCGGCGCCGGAGCAGCCGCCGGGGCGGACGGAGCGGCGGAGGCGGACGGCGCCGCGGAGGGCGCGTCCGAAGCGGACGGTGCAGACGGGGCGGACGGAGCGGACTGCTGCGGTGGTTGCTGCGCGGCCGCGGACTGCTGCGCCGGCTGCTGCTGGACCGGGGCGGTGCTCGCGGTGCCGGCCGACGGGTCCACGGACGGGCCTGCTGCCGAGGGCGCCGCGGACTGCGGTTCGGCGGACGGTACGGCGGCCGCGTCCGCGGGCCGGTCGACCGCGGGCAGCGTCACATACGGCCCCTCGGACGGGGCGGACGAGGCGGACGAGGCGGACGAGGCGGAGGCGGAGGGCTCCGGCGCCGGAGTGGAGGCCTGCTCCGGGCTCTGGTTCGCCGCGGCCGACGGCGCGGGCCGGTCGGCGGGCGGCTCGGCGGGCGGGGGGACGGCCGGGCCGGCGTCGGGCGCCGCCGCCGGTGAGCCGGGCTCACCGGGAACCGGGTCGGTGTCGGAACGGTCGCCGGGGGCGGACGCCGCGGCGGGCGCCTGCGGGCCCTGCGGCACCGCCGATTCCTGTCCGAGGCCGGCGCTCCGGCCGGAGGCGGGCTGCGGTACGGGGCGGGCCCAGGCCTCGGCCGGGACCCCCCAGGTGGCTGCCAGGACGACGGCGGCGGGGACGATGAGCCGGAGGGAGGCGGTGCCCTTCCGGTGCGTGTGGCGTCGGGCGGCCCGACCGGACCGCTGACCAGTGCTGTGGATGACCATGGCTCATCCATAACCGGGGCGGCTACCCCCACCATCCACGCGGGTCCAGATGGGTCATCAGATGATTGTCGACACTCCGTCAGATCGGTGACCGATCCGGCCGGACCACCCGCCGGGAGCCGCGGACGGCTCGCCCGGTCCCGCGCGTTCCCGCAGTTCGGAGCGGCCCTGCGGCGGGATGAACTCCGGTGGCCCGGACGGCGTTCCACCGTCCGGGCCACCGGTCGGGAGCATGACCCGATGGAGTGTCAGCTCCGTTGCCGAACAGCCCGCCGACGACCCGAGGCGAGGGCGATCAGGTCGGTGAGCTTGAAGGGTTCGATCTCCCCGGCGTTGGTGATCGCGTCGACATGGCCGGTGAGGACGTACTCGCCGGGGAAGTAGCGGCCGTTCTTGGACTGCTCCCGGTAGGCGCTGATGCCGTCGACGTACGCCTGCCCGCCGGCCATGGCCTGCTTGCCGCGTTCGCCGCCGGTCGCCAGGATCCGGTCGATCTGCTCCTGGAGGTCCCGGTCGGCGGCGTGCGCGGGCCGGGTGCCGAAGACGCGGTGGGCGAGGATCTCGGCCAGGGTGGCGTTGCCGTTCTCGCCGGGCGGCAGGATGTCGGCGCACTGCCCTCTGCAGGCGTCGCTGACGGCGGCCGGTCTCGGCTCGGCGGCCGCGGACTGCGGCAACGGTGCCACCAGCCCGGCTCCGAGCACGAGCGCGGCGAGTGCGACAAGGGGGTGGCGCCGCGCACGTATGGCTGGGCGGATGTCGGCGGGGCGTGGGGTGCGCCGTCGCATTCCTGCTCCTCCCGTGGGACGGTGTGCGGGAGGTTACCGGGGCTCTTGCAGAAAGCCCCGGCGTTCACGCCGGGGATGAATGCTTCTCAAGGCTGCTCTGACGTGCACGTCAGAGCGCGTGTTGTTGCTGCTCGATGTAGTGGCGGATGATCGCCAACGGTGCTGCACCGCAGGATGCGGGGAAGTACGAGGGTGACCACAGATGACCGTGTGTTCGAACACTCCGCGCCGGTACTTGGTCACAAAGACCAAGTGAACGTGCATTGCCGAAACCACATGCCTGCCACGCCTGTAATCATTCTCCTGATCCAGGAGACCAATCGTAGTAGCGTCGCGGTCATGCAGCTTCGCTACAACTACCGGGCCTACCCGGACGCCTCCCAGTGCCGTGCGCTGGCGAAGGCGTTCGGGTGCGCGCGTGTGGTGTGGAACGACTGTCTGCGCGACCGGAAGGAAGCGCATGCGGCGGGGCTTCCGTATGTGACGTCGGGGGAGCTGTCCCGGCGTCGCATCACCCAGGCCAAACGCACCGCCGAGCGCGCCTGGCTCGCCGAGGTGTCGGCGGTCGTCCTGCAACAGTCTCTGCGGGACCTGGATGCCGCGTACCGGAACTTCTTCGATTCGATCAAGGGCAAGCGACGGGGCCGCGGGGTCGGGCCGCCGCGGTACAAGTCGAAGAAGGACACCCGGCAGTCGATCCGTCTCAACACCAATGCCTTCTCCCTCCAGGAAGACGGCACCGTGTACGTGGCCAAGGTCGGCAACCTCAAGGTCAAATGGTCGCGGCGGCTTCCGGCCACGCCCACCTCCCTGACCGTCACCAAGGACAGCTCCGGCCGGTACTTCCTCAGCTTCGTCGTCGACACAGAACCGGCCCCCCTCCCCGAGGCGGGGACCGACACCGGTATCGACCTCGGCCTGTCCGCGTTCGCCGTTCTGTCGGACGGCCGGAAGATCGCTGCCCCGCGTTTCCTGCGTCGGGCGGAGAAGAAGCTCAAGCGGCTTCAGCGGGAGCTGTCCCGCAAGGCCAGGGGGTCGAAGAACCGGGCCAAGGCCCGGATCAAGGTCGCACGCCAGCACGCACGGGTTGCCGACCGGCGCCGGGACTTCCGCCACAAGGCATCCACACAGATCATCCGCGACAACCAAGCGGTGTATGTGGAAGACCTCGCGGTGGCCGCCCTCGGCCGCAGCCGACTGGCCAAGTCCGTACACGACGCAGGATGGGCCGCCTTCGTCGGCATGCTGGAATACAAGGCCGCCAAACACGGCCGCACCTTCGCAAAGGTGGACCGGGCCTTCCCCTCCTCCCAGCTCTGCTCAACGTGCGGATTCCGGGACAGCCCCAAGCCCCTGCACATCCGGAAGTGGACATGCGGCCGGTGTGAGGCCGTGCATGAGCGTGACCACAACGCAGCATCCAACGTCCTGACCGAAGGACGCCGTATCGTCGCCACTGGACGGGTGGAGACACCAAACGCCTGTCGAGCGCCGGTAAGACGGGCACCTGTGCCCGCACAGCGCGGTGAAGCAGGAAGCCCCCGGAAGGGTCAACCGACCCAGGCCGGAATCCCTGGACTTCAGGCCAGGGAGCACGTCAATTGCGGTACGCCACAGCCGGAGGAAGATGAGCAGCCGTCACCTCTTCTGCATCACCACGAATACCGGTGACGACCACGGGTACGCGGGACATCAGTTCGATGGATCCGGATGGGGGTGCCGTACGTCCATTCCTCATCGCCGAAGTACCAGCGACGGAGGTGGCAAGGATGGCCGGATTCAGAAGTCTCGCGGAGCATGTGCGCGACCCCCGGGTCGAGACCCGCCGGCGGCGCACCGCACTGCGCAAGTGCCTGGAGAAATTCGCCCCCTACGGACACCGGGCGACCTGGCACCATCTGTGCGCCCGGGCCGGAGTCGGCACCGAGGACCGACAGGCCGACCCGGGGCGGCTGGTGGCCGCACTGGAGGAGCTGGAGGAGGCCCGGACCGTGTGGCTCGCGTACGAAGTGGAGTTCGCGGCCCGGCGCCGGCGCGAGAAGCACGAGGGCATCAGGAAGCCCGTCGCCCTGGACGACTGGCACCGCTGCACCTGGGGCGGGTGCGGCGTCGCCTGGTGCGACGACCCGCTGGTCCATCCGTCCGCTCCCCTGCCGGACGTGCTGCGCCGCATCATCAGCGCGCTGGAGTCGGAGGCGGGCACCGCGTGCCCGGTGTGCGCCACGGACCGGATCGTGTGGCGCGGCGGCCTGGACCACCACCCGAGTTCGGGCCCGGTCTGCACCGGCTGCGGCATCGTCGTGCCCGAACCGGCGCTGACCGCCGAGGCGCTGGCCGAGGCCAAGAGATGCAGACTGGGCACGCTGGCCACCGCTTCCTGACCCCCGGAACACCCCTGCCCGTCACGCCCCGGACCGTCACGCGGCAGGCGCGGACCCGTCAGCCGTCCCGCCCCCGTACCCGGCGTCGGAGCCGGGCAGCAGGACGTCGGTGTGGATGGCGAGTTTGAACTCGGCCAGCGTGACGGGCACGGCGATCCGCCGGTCGCCGCTGCCCCGCGCGGTCACCTTCAGACCGACCGGCGTGCCGCGCTTGACGGCGAACTGCCACATGTAGGTGCGGAACTGGCTGCCGCCGGTGTGCGCGGAGTCGCAGGTCCCCGTGGAGTCGTACCCGGTGCTCAGGCCGAGCGGGTCCCGGACGAACCGGGCCCGGAACTCGCTCGGCCGGGTGTCGGGCTGCCAGATCACCATCGCCGACAGCACACCCCAGCCGTCGTGGCTGGGGTGGATCAGGCCCGAGCGGGCGTCGGGGTACACCGACGGCTCGCTCCCGCCGTGAGCGGGGTCGTGCATGCCCCAGGGGTCCGTCGACTCGCCGGTCCGGCCGTAGGGGAAGCGCACCAGGTGGTACCCGTCGGAGTCGTAGGTGATCCGCTGGGGCCCCGTCCCGGAGGTCCCCAGGTCCCACTTGAGCGAACAGACGACCAGGCTCATCGGCCACCCCTTCTCCACCGGTCACGGGACCGGTCCGGACGACGTCCCCGCCGGCCCGGCACGCGCGCCGGCCCCGGGCTCCTCCGCCGGCGCGTCCCGGCCGGCTCTGGGACGGTGATGCCCGGCCACAGGTCCGTCAAGCCCCCGGGCACCCCCGACGGTCTGGTCGTTACTCATTGGTAGTGGGAGGATTCCCGTCCACGCGCGAGAGGACGGGACGGCATGGCCGAGCTGCACGATCTGACAGCCCTGGAGCAGGCGGACGCGATCCGGGAGGGAACGCTCTCCCCGGTGGAGCTCACCGAGCACTACCTGAGCCGCATCGACCGGCTCGATCCCTCCCTCGGCGCCTTCATCACGGTCACCCCGGAGATCGCGCGCAAACAGGCCGCCGATGCCGAGAGCGTGGCCGTCGCGGCGCGCCGGGACGGCCACGGCCTGGCGCCGCTGCACGGCGTCCCGGTGCCGGTGAAGGACCTCAGCATGGTGGCGGGGGTGCGCTGCACCTTCGGCTCGGAGGCCTTCCGGAACCACGTCCCGGAGGTCGACGACCATGTGGTGACCAAGCTCCGTGCGGCGGGCACGGTCATGCTCGGCAAGACCAACACCCCCGAGTTCGGGCTCCCCTGCTACACCGAGAACCGGCTCGCTCCCCCGGCGCGCACCCCGTGGGACCTCGACCGGTCGGCGGGCGGGTCGAGCGGTGGCGCCGCCGCGGCGGTGGCGGGCGGCCTGGCGCCCCTCGCCCACGGCAGCGACGGGGCGGGCTCGATCCGTATACCGTCCTCGGTGTGCGGGCTCTACGGCATCAAGCCGAGCCGGGGCAGGGTCAGTTCGGGGCCGACCCTGCACGACATCAGCGGGCTGAGCACCAACGGAGCCATCGCCCGCACGGTGGCGGACGCGGCGGCGCTGCTCGACGCGCTGTCCGGCGCCATGCCCGGCGACCCGTACGGCGCCCCGGGCCTGCCGCCGGGCGAGACCTTCCTCGGCCACGCCCGGCGGCGGCCGGAGGCACGGCTGCGGATCGTCTCGCTGCTCACCCCGCCCGTGCCGGGCGTGGAACTGCACCCGGACTGCCGGGCCGCGGCGGACGGCACGGCGGCGCTGCTGCGGGAACTCGGCCACCGGGTGGACGAGGTGGAGCTCCCGGTCGACGACACGGTCCGGCAGGCGTTCGCCGCCGTCTGGGACGTGATGACCCTGACCCGTCCGGTACCGGCCGACGCGGAGGAGCACTTGATGCCGCTCACCCGCCATCTGCGGGAGCGCGGCGGCCAGGTGTCCGCGAAGTCCTTCGCGGACGCGCTGTACGCGTTCCGGATGCTCGGCCAGATGATCGAGGACATGCTGCTGACGGCCGGAACCGGCTACGACGTGATCCTCACCCCCACCCTGGCCCAGCCGCCCGCTCCGGTCGGCGCCCAGCGCAACGACGCCGATCCCGAAGCCGAGTTCGCGGCCATCACCGCGTTCACCCCGTTCACCCCGCTCTACAACGCGACCGGCCAGCCCGCGGTCAGCCTGCCGCTGCACTGGACGGAGGGCGGGCTGCCGATCGGCGTCATGCTCGGCGGCCGCTACGGCGCCGAGGCGACGCTGCTCTCCCTCTCGGCGGAGCTGGAGGAGGCCCGGCCGTGGTCGGGGCGGCATCCCGCGATGTGGTGAGGGGCGGACGGACGACCGGGGGCGTTCCGCGACGGCAGGCTTCGGCTTGCCGTCGCGGAAGCGCGGGGTGACGTGCGGCGGAATGGCGATGCAGTGGAGTGACAGGGCAGCAGCGGACGCGCGTTCCGAACGCCGCCCGGTCCGCCCCCGGCCGGATCACCGGACCAACGAGCAGCCGGGCCCGACCAGCCCCCTGCTCAGCGCTTGCGCTCGGCCAGCAGGCGTGAGCCGCTGCCCTGCCGGCCGACGGTGTCGTCCGGGTTCGACAGCACACAGGTGTCCAGCGACAGGCACCCGCAGGCGATGCAGTCGGTCAGGTGGTCCCGCAGCCGGTTGAGCTGCTGGATGCGGCGGTCCAGTTCGGAGCGCCACAGCTCGGAGAGCCGGGCCCAGTCCTCCCGGTTCGGCGTGCGTTCCTCGGGCAGTTCGGCCAGTGCGTCCCGGATGGTGGCGAGCGGGATGCCGACGCGCTGCGCGGCCCGGATGAACGCGACCCGGCGCAGCGCGTCCCTGCTGTACCGGCGCTGGTTGCCCGGGGTCCGGCGGCTGCTGATCAGCCCCTTGGACTCGTAGAAGTGCAGCGCGGAGACGGCCGCGCCGCTGCGGGCGGACACCTGGCCGACGCTGAGTTCCTGGACGTCGCGGGGAATCTGGGGCACAGCGCACAAGCGTACGTCGCCACGCCGCGGGCCCCCGTCGGCGGACGTTGACAGCGGATCCCCCTGGCAGCATGCTGAGCAACTGCTTAGTACGGACAGATGTCGGATGCCGGATGTCGGTGGAGGTACGAGATGGCGGACCCCCGGGTCTTCGGGTCGCTGGACGAGCTGCGGGCGGCGGTCGGCGAGCAGTTGGGCACGAGTGACTGGCTGGAGGTCGACCAGAAGCGGATCGACCTGTTCGCGGACGCGACCGGTGACCACCAGTGGATCCATGTGGACCCGGAGAAGGCCGCGGCCGGACCGTTCGGCACCACGATCGCCCACGGCTATCTGACGCTGTCGCTGCTGCCGGCCCTGGTGCCGCAGCTGATGCGGGTGGACGGTGTCCGGATGGGCATCAACTACGGCGCCAACAAGGTACGTTTCCCCTCCCCGGTGCCGGTCGGCTCCCGCCTGCGGGCCACGGGGAAGATCTCCGAGGTGGCCGAGGTGACCGACGGCGTGCAGCTGACCACCGTGGTGACGGTGGAGCGGGAGGGCGGCGACAAGCCGGTCTGCGTGGCGGAGACGGTGAGCCGATTCTATCTTTGACGGCCGCACCGCCGCACCGCTCTGCACCGCCGCACCGCTGTCCGCGCGGCGTGGCCGTCGTTCGGCTGCAAGGGCCCTGCCTCGCCACCGAACCCTACGACTAGCGTGGGCCTGTGGCGAACCCGCCATCCGACCGGAAGGCCCCGACATGGCCAGTAAGTTCACCGAGCTTGCGATCGACTGTGCCGATCCCCGCGGTCTGGCCCGGTTCTGGTGCGCGGTCCTCGGCTACGAGGTCCAGGACGAGGACGACGGCCTGGTCACCATTGGCTCGCCGACGGTGCCCGAAGGCAGGAACCGCCCCGGCCCGGTGCCACCGACGCTGACCTTCGCGCGCGTACCCGAGGGCAAGACCGTCAAGAACCGGGTCCACCTCGACGTCAACCCGACCGACAGGGAGCAGGACGACGAGGTCCGTCGCCTGCTCGGCCTGGGGGCCCGCCGCGCCGACGTCGGCCAGGGTGATGAGAGCTGGGTCGTCCTCACCGACCCGGAGGGGAACGAGTTCTGCGTCCTGGCGAGCCGCCACCCCTGATCACAGACCGCGGACCGCACATCGCGCCGGCGCCCCTCCGTCCTGTCGCCCCCACGCGCAGACGCAGACCACGAGGAGCGCCTCCACAGAGGTTCACCGCACGCGAGGCGGCCACCGGAGCGGGGTGGCCCGGCGGTGAAGCCTTTCGGCCTCACCGGACGGAGCAATTCCCCAGCAGGGGGCCGGCCTTCGCAGGGCCGTTCGTCCTCTGCCGGGCGTTCAATGGCTCGGCGGCGGGTCTTGACGCGTCTCTGCCGCCGCCTGTCCGGCCGCCGCCGTCTCCAGATCGTCGACGCTCCCGGACATGATCGTGCGGAGGTGCTCGGTGATCCGCTGGAGCGGCCAGTCCCACCAGGCCAGGGCGAGGAGGCGGTCGACGTCCGCATCGCCGTAGCGGCGGCGGATGAGACGGGCCGGATTGCCGCCGACGATGCCGTAGTCCGGGACGTCGTCGACGACGACGGCCCCGGAGGCGATGATCGCTCCGTGGCCGATGCGAACACCGGGCATCACCGTGGCCCGGTAGCCGAACCAGACGTCGTTGCCCACCACGCTGTCGCCCCGTCCGGGGAGCCCGGCGATGAGATCCATGTGCGCGGACCAGGAGCCGCCCATGATGGGGAACGGGAACGTCGAGGGGCCGTCCATGCGGTGGTTGGCGCCGTTCATGATGAAGCGCACGCCCTCCCCCAGCGCGCAGAACTTCCCGATGACCAGCTTCTCCGGCCCGTAGTGGTACAGCACGTTGCGGGTCTCGAAGGCGGTCGGATCGTCGGGGTCGTCGTAGTAGGAGAACTCTCCGACCTCGATCAGCGGCGAGGTGACCAGCGGCTTCAACAGCACCACCCGCGGCTGTCCGGGCATCGGATGCACCACGGTCGGGTCGGCGGGAACGGGTGGCATGTCGGCGGGGACGGGTGGCATTGCGTGTGGCTTCCTTCTCGACGAGGACGGGATGACTGCGGGGCCGGGGCTCCCCCGGCAGGGCGGCTGCGGACCTCAAGGCCGTGCCCCTCAAGCCGTGGCGGCGGACGTCGCGTTCGCCGGCAGGTCCAGGTGCGTGCCCTGCCAGCGCCGGCGCAGCCGGCGGTCGTGGCTGACGACGACGAGGGCGCCGTTGTAGTCGGCCAGAGCGGTTTCCAGCTCCTCGATGAGGGCGGGCGAGAGGTGGTTGGTGGGTTCGTCGAGCAGCAGGACGTCCGACGGCTCGCTGAGCAGTCGGGCCAGGGCGAGTCGCTGCAGCTGCCCGGTGGACAGCCGGCCGACCGGCACCGTGAGCTGGTCGCGGGTGAACAGGCCGAGGGACAGCAGCCGTTCGGCGTGCTCCGCGGCCTCCCCCGCCCGTCCACGGGCGAAGGCGGCCAGCACGGTCTCGTCCGGTTCCCCGGGGCGCGGCTCCTGGGTGAGGTGGCCGATCCTGCCGCGGCGGGTGACGCCCCCGCTGTCGGGGGCGACGTCCCCGGCCAGGACGCCGAGCAGGGTGCTCTTGCCCGCTCCGTTCGCCCCCGTGATCAGCAGGTGTTCGCCCGCCGTGACGGTGAGGTCCGTGCGGTCGAGCCGGTCGGTGACGGCGACGCCGGCCGCGTCGAGTACGGCGCCCTGCAGACGGCGGGCCCGCAGGACCGGGGTGAAGCGCAGCGGCTCCGGCGGGGGCGGAACCGGGTCGGCGAGGAGGCGGCGCAGCCGTTCCTCGGCGTTGCGCACCCGGCCGGCCAGCGACTGCTGCACGCGGCCGCCCGCCCGGTCGTAGGCCATCTTGTTGCCGTCCTTCATCGGACGGCCGGGGGCCACCTGACGGGCGGTGGTCGCGGCGGTCTCGCGGAGCCGGTCGATGTCGGCCCGCCACTGGTCGTGCGCCTGGACCCAGCGCTGCCGGGCAGCCGCCTTCTCGGCGAGGTAGCCGGTGTAGCCGTTGCCGTACCGGACGACGCGGCGCCGGTCGGCGTCCACCTCCAGCAGGCCGGTGGCGACCCGTTCGAGGAAGAGGCGGTCGTGGGAGACCGTCACCGTGGTGCCCCGCCGGGTGCGCAGGTGTTCCTCCAGCCAGTGCAGGGCGCCCTCGTCGAGGTGGTTGGTCGGCTCGTCCAGGAGCAGCACCTCCGGCGCTGCCGCCAGGACGGCCGCCAGCCGGAGCCGGACCTGTTCTCCGCCGGACAGGCTGCCCGCGGTCCGGTCGCGGCCCACCAGCCCCAGGCCGAGGCCGTGCAGGGCACGTTCCACCCGGGCGTCGGCGTCGTAGCCGCCGCGCAGCTCGAAGACCGTCATCAGTTCGCCGTATTCGGCCAGGCCCGACTCGTCGCCGTCGGCCATCGCGGCCTCCAGACGGCGCATGCGCTGCTCGACGGCGCGCAGGTCGCTCAGGGCCCGGTCGATGATCTGCTGGACCGTCACCCGGGGGTCCAGGCGCTCGTCCTGGGCGAGGTAGCCGACGCCGCCGGCCGCCTGGACGACGATCTCGCCCTGGTCGGGCCGTTCGCGCCCGGCGAGCAGGCGCAGCAGGGTGGTCTTGCCGGATCCGTTCTCACCGATGATCCCGGTGCGCTCGCCCGCGGCGAGCGAGCAGGTCACCGAGTCAAGAATGAGCCTGTCGTTGAAGGACTTGCTGACCGCGAGCGCGGTGATCTGAGTAGGCATGCAGAGACTCCGAAGCATTCGGGGACGAGGCGGCCGTCGAGGGCCGGATGGTCGGGCGAACGCTTCGAATGAGCATCGATCACTCCACTAGTGCGACAACTGATGCGTTAAGATGCTGCCACAACGCCGTCCCCTGAGCAATCGGATTTCCAGCGATGACTCCCGAAGCCCCGGAACCGGAAGGCACCCGGCCGCCGCCGGCCCGACGCCGGCCCGGCGGCCGCACCGCCCGCATCCGCACGCAGGTACTCGACGCGGTCCTCGCGGAGCTCGGCGAACACGGCTTCGACGGGCTCACCGTGGAAGCCGTGGCCGCCCGCGCGGGTGTGCACCGGACCACGGTGTACCGGCGCTGGAGGGACGTCGGCGGCCTGCTCGCCGACGTTCTCGACGCGGCGAGCGACGACGACTGGCAGCCGCCGGACACCGGCTCGCTGGAGGGCGACCTGACAGCGCTCAACCAGGAGATCCACACAGCCCTGACCGCGCAGCCGCCGATCGTCGCCGCGCTGATCGCCGCCTCGTTCCGCTCCGAGGAAGCCGCCCAGGCCCAACAGCGGCTCTGGGAGGACCGGTACACCCGCTGCGAGGTCACCGTCGACCGCGCCGTAGAGCGCGGCGAACTCCCGCCGCACACCGACGCCCGGCGCCTGCTCATCGCCGCCACCGCGCCGCTGTACCACCAGCTGGTGCTCCTCCGGACGCCGCCCGACCCGCACTTGCCGGGCCAGGCGGCCCGGACCGCCGCCCTCGCCGCGGGCGCCGGCGCCTTCGCCGAGCCTTCGCCGGCAGGCGGCGTCTGACGGCCCTGTCCGCACGGCCGTCGCACCGCGCGCCGCCCGGGTACGTACCGGCAGCCGAGACGGTCCCGTCCGCGGGTGAGCCGATGTCGGCGGCTACGGGGCGGGGGGGCCGGGGTGCGAGTGGGCCCGGGCCACGGGTGGGCCCGGGCCACGGGTGGGTCCGGGCCGCGAGTGGTCCGAGCTACAGGTGAGCCTGCTACCCGCTCGCCCCCACCATGCGCAGCACCAGCGCCGCGTACAGGTCGCCGACCTCGTCGGGGGTGCGGCGGCCCTCGGTGTTGAACCAGCGGGCCACGTCGATGCAGAGCGACAGGACGGCGAGGGTGGTGCCCGGCACGTCGGGGACGTCGAAGTCGCCGCTGTCCACCCCGGCCTCGATGATGGAGCGCACCGCGCCGTCGGTGCGCCGCCGCAGGGCGACGACCTCGGTGTAGTGCTCCTCGGAGAGCGCGCCCAGCTCGTACTGCACCACGCGGGCCGTCGTGTGGTGCTCGGCGTGCCAGCGGACGAAGGCGCGGACGGCCCGGGCCAGCCGGTCGGCCGGGGCGCCCGCGCTCTCCGCCGCGTCCCGGAGGATGCGCAGCGAGAGCTGGTGGCCGACCCGGCTGATCTGGAAGAGCAGCTCTTCCTTGGTCTTGTAGTGGATGTAGAGGGCGGCGGGGCTCATCCCGGCGCGGCCCGCGATGTCGCGGGTGGTGGTGGCGTGGTAGCCGCGTTCGGCGAAGGCCTCGACGGCGGCGATCACCAGCCGCCTGGCCGCGTCGGGGCTGATGTCCGCCCAGGCCCCGGTCTGCTGCTCCTCGCCGCCCATGGCACCCACGCCCCGTTTCTCCCGTCCTTCGGCGGTCCGTCCGCTGACAGGACGTACACCATACCCCGAAGGTGAGCAAGCGCTTAGGGTGTGGCCGGTGCCGGCGCCCCGCCCCCGGTCAGAAGGCCCCGACGCCGGTGAGGGCGCGGCCGATGAGGAGCTTCTGGATCTGGCTGGTGCCCTCGTAGAGGGTCATCACCCGGGCGTCGCGCAGCAGCTTGCCGACCGGGTACTCGTCGATGTAGCCGTAGCCGCCGAAGACCTGGAGCGCGTTGTTGGCGCAGCGCACCGCCGCCTCGCTCGCGTACAGCTTGGCGACGGAGGACTCGGTGGCGAACGGCAGCCCCCGGTCGATGTGGTCCGCGACCCGCCAGGTCAGCAGGCGGGCCGCGTCGACGTCCACCGCGATGTCGGAGATGAGCTCCTGGACGAGCTGGTGGCCCGCGATCGGGGTGCCGAACTGTTCGCGCTCGCCCGCGTATCCCACGGCGGCGTCCAGGCACGCCTGGGCGAGTCCGACGCAGCCCGCCGCGACCGACATCCGGCCCTTGGCCAGCGCCGACATGGCGACCGCGAAGCCCTTGCCCGCGGGGCCGATCATGGCCGAGGCGGGCACCCGGACCCCGTCGAGGACCAGCTCCGCGGTGGCCTGGCCGCGCAGTCCGAGCTTGCCGTGGATCTCCCGGCGGGTGAGCCCGGGGGTGCCGGCCGGGACGAGGAACGCGCTGATCCCCCGGTGCCCGGGGTCCTCGCCGGTGCGGGCGAAGAGCAGCACGACGTCCGCCCAGGTGCCGTTGGTGATGAACGTCTTGCCGCCGTCGATCACATAGCCGTCGCCGTCGCGGACCGCGCGGGTGGTGAGGGCGGCGGCGTCGGAGCCGGTCCCCGGCTCGGTCAGGCCGAAGCAGCCGAGGGCCGCACCGGAGCAGAGCCGGGGCAGCCACTCCCGCTTCTGCTCCTCGCTCCCCCAGGCCGCGACCGACTTCGCCACCAGGCCGAGTGAGACGGAGAGGATGCCGCGGACCGCGGAGTCGCCCCGGCCCAGCTCCTCGGTGACCAGGGCGTACGCCAGGTGGTCACCGCCCGAGCCGCCGTACTCCTCGGGGATCGTGAGCCCGAGGAAACCCAGCCGGCCGAGCTGCCGCACGATGCCGCGGTCGACGCTCTCCGCCCGGTCCCAGGCGGCGGCGTTCGGGATGATCTCGCGGTCGACGAAGTCCCGGGCGAGCCGGCGGACGGCGGCCTGCTCCTCGGACAGCTCCAGGTTCACGCGGGACCCTCCCGTTGATGAGCAGCTCTTAATTAGCAGTGCTAGTTTATGGCCGCCTCTACTATGTGCCGCATGGCACGTCCCCGCAAGCCCCTGCTCAGCCGCGACCGCATCGTCACCACCGCGCTCGCGCTGGTCGACGCGGAGGGGCTGCAGGCGGTGTCGACGCGGCGGCTGGCGGCGGAACTCGGGGTCAGCGGCCCGTCCTTGTACAACCACTTCGCGGTCAAGGACGAGATCCTGGACGCGGTCGCGGACCGGGTCGTCGGGCAGGTCGACCTGTCGATGTTCGACGACGGCACGGACTGGCGGAGCGCGCTGCTGGCCTGGGGGCGCTCCTACCGGTCCGCACTCACCGCGCACCCCAATATCGTGCCGTTCCTCGCGCGGGGCCCCGGCCGCCGGCCGGCCGGACTGCGCATGGCGGACGCGGTGTTCGGCGCGATGGTCGGCGCGGGCTGGCCGCCCGCCCAGGCGACCCGGATCGGGGCGCTGATGCGGTACTTCGTGGCGGGCTCGGCGCTCGGTTCGTTCGCCCGCGGCTTCGTGGACGACGCCGCGGCCTACGATCCTGCCGACTATCCGCACCTCGGTCAGGCCCATCTGCTGGCGGAGCATCAGCAGCAGGTGGACGAGGGAGCCTTCGACGCGGGGCTGACAGCGCTGGTGGACGGGCTGGCGCTGCAGTTCGAGCAGGTGCGGCCGGCCTGAGGGCGGCGGTCTGAGGCCGGACGGGCCGAGGGCGAGTTGGCCTGAGGCCGGACCGGTCCGAGGCCGGGCGATCCGAGGCCGGGCACGGGAAGCGGCAGCCGTACGGGCACCGCGGCTGCCCCGTCTCCGCAGAGCACCGGTGGCGGATCGCGGTCGCGCCATGGCGAACTCACCGCTACGCGACGGTGATCGGAGCCGGGCGATATTCCGGTGCGCAGCCGCCCCGGATCCGGCCATGCTGGCGATCATGACTGCGTACGCCGATGATCCCGCCCGACTCGGTCGGAGCCGGCTGCCCGACGGACGGATGCTCGGCTGGGCCGAGTGGGGGCCGGAGGACGGGACGCCCGTGGTGCTGTGTCCGGGGGCGGCGACGAGCCGGTGGCTCGGGCTCGGCGCGGGCGCCGCCGAGTCGCCGGGCGCGCGTCTGGTCTCGGTGGACCGCCCGGGGCTCGGCGCGTCGACCCCCGCGCCCGGCCGGACCTTCGCCGACTTCGCCGCCGACCTGCGGCAACTCTCCGTGCTGCGGGGGCTGGGGCGTCCGGCAGTCGTCGGGAACTCGCAGGGCGCGCCGTTCGCTCTCGCCTGTGCCGCGGCTGGCGTCGTGTCCGCGCTGGCCGTCGTCTCCGGCGCGGACGAGGTCGCCGCACCGGAGTTCGCCCCGGTGCTGCCGGCGGAACTGCGGGGCCTCGTGGAGCGGGTCGCGTGCGACCCGGCCGGCGCCGAGGCGTTCTTCACGGGGTTCGGCGCGGAGACGATGTGGGACATGGTCATGGCCGGGAGTCCGGAGTGCGACCTCGCCGTGTACCGGGATCCCGGCTTCGCCGTGACCTACCGCCGGGCCCTGGACGAGGGCTTCGCACAGGGTGGGGCGGGCTACGCCCGGGACACGGTCCTGGCCATGGGGCGCTGGCCGTTCGCCCTCGACGGGATCTCCGTCCCGGTCGACATCTGGTACGGCGAGCGGGACACCGGCCACTCCCCCGACGCCGGGGCACGGCTGGCCGCCCGTATCCCCGGCGCCCGTCGCCGGGTCGTTCCCGGGGCGGGCGGCGCGCTGCTGTGGACACACGCCGAGCCGGTCCTCGCCGCGCTGCTCGACGAGGCCGCCGGCGGCGCCCGGTAGCGAGCGCCCCGGCGTCAGCTCAGCGGGTCGGACAGCTCCGCTCGCACCGCCTCCAGGCGCGAGCTGCCGGTCAACTCCTCGATCAGCGGAGCCGGTCCGCCGATATAGGTGGAGTCGAGGTCGACGTCGGTGGCGACGCACCACGCCCGGTCGCGCGGCCACCACAGGTTCGGCGACTGCGGCAGGAAGCAGCCCGCCCCGCGGTCCCCCAGATCCGTCGCGGCCTCGACCGGGCCCTCGTACAGCAGGTAGGCGCGCCCGCTGAGGTGCACCCGGGGGCCGTCGGCGGTGAGCCAGCCCCAGCCGTCCCAGAGCCCCAGGTAGCAGGATTCCGGTGTGGTGGTGTGGGCGGCCAGCACCTCGCACAGGTCGGGCAGGAGTTCGGCCTCGAACGACCCCTGCCACGGCTCCGCGTCCCCGGCGCCGGGGGCGATGTCCGTGAACCGGACGCGGGAGTGCAGGGGACGGCCGGCCCGTTCGGCGACCTCGGCCCACCGCAGGAACGTGCCGCCGGACGCCTCGACGGGATGCAACACCCGTGCGTACGCGGCGAATCCGGACGGCAGCAGCGCATGGACTCCGGTGTGGAAGTCGCCGGTCCGCGACTCGATCCAGCGAGCCGGAGCGAGGTCGGTGACCGCGCGCAGCCGCGGCCCCTGGTCCGCCGATGTCATGGGTTCGCCTCTTCCTGTCGGGTCAGAAGACCACCAGTGTGCGCCCGCCGCGGCCGGCGAGCATGGTGTCGAAGGCGGCGGGGATGCCGTCGAGGGCGATCCGGTCGGTGACCATGGTGCTCAGATCGAGGCGGCCCGCCCGGATGTGCTCGGCGAGTACGGGGAGGTCGCGGGCCGGGTCGCAGTTGCCGTAGACGCAGCCCGAGAGGGTGCGGCCGAAGTGGAAGATCTCCAGGGCGGAGAAGGAGACCAGCTGGTCCTTGCCGCCGATGCCGACCACCGTGGTCCTGCCCCCGCGCCGGGTCGAGTCCCAGGCGGTGCGGATCGTCTCGGCCCGGCCCACGCACTCGACGGCGACGTCGGCGCCGTGCCGTCCGGTGAGTCCGCGGATCCGTTTGGCCGTGTCGGGTGCCGACACCAGGAAGTCGGTGGCGCCTGCCTGCCGGGCGAGCTCCTCCTTCTCCGGGGAGACGTCCACGGCGATGACGGCTCCCGCCCCCGCGATCCGGGCCGCCTGGATGACGGACAGGCCCACTCCCCCGACGCCGAGGACCACGACCGACTCGCCCTCGCGGACCACCGCCGCATGGTGAACGGCGCCGTAGCCGGTGAGGACGGCGCAGCCGAGCAGCGCCGCCTCGGTGAGCGGGACGCCGTCCGGCAGCGGCAGCACGGCGGAGGCCGGGACGACCGTCTCCTCGGCGAAGGCGGCGGTGCCCAGGCCCGGGTGGAGTGCTCGGCCGTCGGCGGTGCGGGCGTACGGCTCCCCGGCGCCGGCCAGGGCGTTGGCGCACAGCCAGGGCTCGTCGAGGCCGCAGTAGTGGCAGTCGCCGCAGGAGGGCGCCCAGTTGAGGACCACCCGGTCACCGGGGGCGACGGTGGTGACGCCCTCGCCGACGGCGACGACCGTGCCCGCGCCCTCGTGGCCGAGGACGGCGGGGACGGGCTGGCGCAGCGTGCCGTTGGAGAGCGACAGGTCGGAGTGGCACACTCCGGCCGCCGCGAGCCGCACCCGTACGCGGCAAGGGCCGGGCGGGGGCAGCTCGATCTCCTCGACGACGAGCGGTGCGTCGACGGCGGGCAGGATGGCGGCGCGGACCACGGGTTCTCCTTCGGGCGGCGGGTGAGGGCGGGAGACGGGGCGCGGGACAGGGGCGGGAGGCTGCTCCCCCGGGCGGGGCGTGGACGGCTCCCGGGGGCGAAGGGCCCGTCACGGCGCCCCGGTCCCGGGCCCCCTCAACGGGAACGGGGGCGGGCCGGGGCGGCGCAACGGGCCGGAGCGGGCCGGGCCGCATCAGGTCGATTCGGGTCGGGCGGGGTCGGGCCGAGCCGGTTCCGGTCAGGCCGGTCCGGGGCCGGTCCCGCGTCAGAACTGCAGTGACTTGGTGTGCAGGTACTCCGCGAGGCCGTGCACGCCCAGCTCCCGGCCCACTCCGGACTGCTTGTAGCCGCCGAACGGCGCCAGCGGGTTGAAGCGGCCGCCGTTGATGTCGACCTGTCCGGTGTCGAGCCGGCGGGCGAACGCGACGGCCGCCTCCTCGTCGTCCGACCAGACCGCGCCCGCGAGCCCGTACACCGTGCCGTTGGCGATCCGCAGGGCGTCGTCCTCGTCCCGGTACTTCAGGACCGCCACGACCGGGCCGAAGATCTCCTCCTGCGCGATGGTCATCTCGGGGGTGACGTCCGCGAAGACGGTCGGCCGGACGTAGTAGCCGGTCTCCCTGCCCTCGGGGGCGTCCGGGCCGCCGGCGACGATGCGCGCCCCCTCCGCCACGCCCCGCTCGATGTACCCGCGGACGCGGTCGCGCTGCCGGGCGTTGACGACCGGGCCGAGCCGGGAGGTCTCGTCCCGCGGGTCGCCGGGGACGTACTTCGCGGCGGCGGCCGCGGCGAGCTCGACCGCCTCGTCGTAGCGCTCGGCGTCCACCAGGATCCGGGTCCACGCGCTGCACGTCTGGCCGGAGTTGGCGAAGACGTTGGCCACGCCGACCTTGACGGCCCGGGTGAGGTCGGCGCCGGGCAGGATGACGTTGGCGGACTTGCCGCCGAGTTCCAGGGCGACCCGCTTGACGGCGCCGCCGGCCGCCGCGCCGATCCTCCGGCCGACGGCGGTGGAGCCGGTGAAGGAGACCAGGTCGACGTCCTCGTGCGCGGCCAGGGCCTGCCCCGCGACCGGGCCGGCCCCGGTGACCAGGTTGAACACCCCGGCGGGCAGGCCCGCTTCGTGCACGGCCGCGGCGAAGAGCCGGGCGACCAGCGGGGTGTCCTCGGCGGGCTTGAGCACCACGGTGCAGCCCGCGGCGAGGGCCGGGGCGACCTTGGCGACGATCTGGTGCAGCGGGTAGTTCCACGGGGTGATCGCGCCGACGACGCCCACCGGCTCGTGCAGCACGGTGGAGTTGCCCACCTTCTCCTCGAAGGCGTACGAGGCGGCGAGCTCGGCGTAGCTGCCGGCGACCGCGATGGGCAGGTCGGCGTGGACGGCGCGGGAGAAGCCCAGCGGTGCGCCCAGTTCGGCGGTGACGGTGTCGGCGATCTCGTCCCGGCGGGCGGCGAGGGCGTCGCGCAGGGCGGTGAGCCGGGCCGCCCGCTCGGCGGGCGGGGTGGCGGCCCAGCCGGGGAACGCGGCACGGGCGGCGCGTACGGCGGCGTCGACGTCGGCGGGGGTCCCGGCCGGGACCGCCCCGATGACCTGCTCGTCGGCCGGGTTCACCACCTCGATCGTCCCGGTGCCGGCGGAGGGCCGCCAGTCGCCGTCGAGGTACATCCCGTCATGGGCCTTCATACTGCGTCCTTCCGGGGCGGGACATGTGCGTACGGACCAAACTAGCGGCGGTAGTTTTCTTGCGCCAGGGTGATCCGGGCGCGGCCCTCACACCGTCCGGTCGGACCCCGCGGACCCCGGCCGGGGCTCGCCCCGGGACGCGGCCTCCCGCCCGGGGCCGGGCGCGGTCCGGCCGGCCGGTTCCCGCTGCGGGCCCGGGTCCGCGTCCGGCGCGGGAGGCGGCGGTGCCGGGCCGCCCGGGCGCGCCGCGGCCGCCGCCGAGACGAGGAGCAGCAGGCCGAGGGTGACGAACGGGGCGGCCGTACCGGCGATTCCGGCCAGCAGTCCCGCCCCGGCGGGCGCGGCGACCTGCCCCAGCCGGTTGCCGGTCAGCCGGAGCGCGAGCGCGGTGGAGCGGGATCCGGCGGGAGCGGCCTGGACCACCGTGGTCATCGACAGCGGCTGCCCGACGCCGAGACAGAAGCCGAGGGCGGCCAGCACCCCCGCCAGGACCGGTACGGGCAGCGGCACGGCGATGCTGCCGCAGAGCAGCGCGGCCAGCAGGCAGCTCCCGGCGAGCAGGGCGGTCCGGCCGACGAGCCGGATCATCGGGGTCATGACGAGGCGGCAGGCGATCGTCGCCGCGGCGCGCAGGCTGAGCAGCACTCCGATGGTGGCCGGTGCGATGCCCCGGTGTTCGCCGATGACGGGGAGGTAGGCGGTGAGGATGTCGGTCGCGGAGAGCACGGCGAGGCTGGTGAAGATCCCGGCGGGGACACCGCGGGTGCGCAGGATGCGGTGGACGGGCACCCGGGCGGCGGCGGCTTCGCCGGGCGTCCGGCCCCGGCGCCCGGTGCGGTGTTCGATCCGCCAGAGCGAGGTGACGGAGACCCCGGCGACCGCGGCGGCGACCAGCAGGGCCGTGGCACTGGTGGGTCCCATCCGCCCGCTCTGCTCGGAGACCAGGAAGCCCGCCGCGACCGGGCCGACGAGCTGGCCGAACGAGGCGCCGATGGTGAAGTGCCCGAAGTTCCGGTCCTGTTCGGCCGGCCCGCTCTGCCGGGCCACGATGCTCTGGGCGCCGATGACGAAGCAGAGGTGGCCCAGCCCCATCACCCCGCTCCAGGCGGCCACGGCGGCCAGCGACCCGGCGGTGCCGCTGAGCGCGCAGCCCGCCGCGATGAGCGCGACGCCGGCGGGCAGCAGCGGGGCGCAGCGGCCGTGGTCGGTCCTGCGCCCCAGCGGGACCGCGGCGAACAGCGGCAGCAGGGCGTAGACCCCGGCGATGACGCCGACGGCGCGGGCGTCGGCGCCCAGTGCGAGGGCCCGGTAGGAGACGGCGGGCCGCGCCATGGACACCGCCCCCTGCGCGAAGGAGAAGGCGATGACCAGGCGCAGCAGCCAGCCCCTGCCGGGCCCCGTATCCGGGAGTGCCATCAGATGATGCCGAAGAGCAGTCCGGCGGCCAGGACCACCAGCGAGGTGAGCGCCGCCCACTTCACGGTGAACCGGGTGTGGTCGCCGAACTCCACCTTGGCCATGCCGACCAGGACGTAGACGGCCGGGACGAGCGGGCTGGACATGTGGAGGGCCTGGCCGACGAGCGAGGCGCGGGCGATCTCGACGGGGGCCACGCCGTGGGCGGCGCCGGCCTCGGCGAGGATCGGCACGATGCCGAAGTAGAAGCCGTCGTTGGACATGAAGTAGGTGAACGGGATGCTCAACAGGCCGGTGACCAGACCCATGTGCGGCCCCATGCCGTCGGGGACGGCGTCGACGACGTACCGGGCCATGTGCTCGACCATGCCGGTGCCGGTGAGGACGCCGGTGAACACGGCGGCGGCGAAGACCATGCCGGAGACGTTGAGGACGTTCTCCGCGTGGGCGGCGACCCGGGCCTTCTGGTCGGGCATGTGGGGGAAGTTGACGGTCAGCGCGATGGCCGCGCCCAGCAGGAAGAGCACCGGGATGGGCAGCGTCTGCAGGATGAGCAGGGCCAGCAGGGCGACCGTCAGGGCGGCGTTGAACCAGTAGAGCTTGGGGCGGAGCGTGGCGCGGTGCGGGTCGAGGACGGCGTCCGTGGGGGCGTCGTCGCGGTCGGCGCCGGTGCCGCCGGCCGTCCCGGCTCCGCCGGTTCCGTGCTGCGCGGGCACCCCGGCGCCGTCCCCTCCTGCGGCGGCACCGGTACCGGCTCCGGCTCCGACGAGCACGGGCTCGCCCCGCTCCTCCGTCTCCTGCTCGGCGGCCTGCTCGGTCACCCGGCCGGGCGCGTCC
Source organism: Streptomyces sp. NPDC001922 (assembly GCF_042891165.1). Taxonomy (NCBI): domain Bacteria; kingdom Bacillati; phylum Actinomycetota; class Actinomycetes; order Kitasatosporales; family Streptomycetaceae; genus Streptomyces; species Streptomyces sp. NPDC001922. The sequence goes on from NZ_JBIASV010000004.1 coordinate 331,150, forward strand.
TCGGCCGGCCCGTCGAGGGTGAGCAGGCCGAGGCGCTTCCGCTCGCGCAGGCCGAGGACGTAGGCGAGCACGAACACGCAGACCAGCCCCACGCCGAGGGCGGGGATCATCGGGACGAAGATGTCGCCGGCGTCCAGCTTGAGCGCGGTGGCGGCGCGGGCGGTGGGGCCGCCCCACGGCACGGTGTTCATGACGCCGTTCGCGGTCGCGGCGACGCCGGTCATCACGACGAGGCTCATCTTCAGCCGCCGGTAGAGCGGCAGCATCGCCGACACCGTGATCATGAAGGTGGTGGAGCCGTCGCCGTCCAGCGAGACGACCGCGGCGAGCACGGCGGTGCCGACGACGATCCGCATCGGATCGGCCTTGCAGAACCGCAGGATGACCCGGACGACGGGGTCGAACAGCCCGACGTCGATCATCACGCCGAAGTAGACGATGGCGAACATCAGCATCGCGGCCGTGGGCGCGAGGTCGCCGATGCCCTTGAGCACGTAGTCCCCGAGATGGGCGCCCTGCCCGACGAGGACGCAGAACAGCGCCGGAATGAGGACCAGCGCTGCCATCGGGGACATCTTCTTGGTCATGATCAGCGTGAGGAACGCCGCGATCATGACGAATCCGAGGAGGGTCAGCATGGGGTGGACACCAATCGTTCGCCCTTGAACTCCGCCGGGGGCGAGCAAGTCCCGGCAGCCGCCGGTGGCGGTCCGGACGACCGTAGGGGGCCGAACTCCGCGTGAACAAGACCTTGACGCGTGAGCAATAAGCGCAAAAGACCAGGTCAACGCGGTGCCCGTGGAGGTTCAGCGCACAGGGGCCACCTGCACCGGGAAGCCGTTGAGGACGGCGGTGCCGGAGAGCGGGTCGAGCAGGCTGCCGTCGAGGAGCTGGTTCACATTGGCTCCGGCGTCGGCCGAGGCGACGCGGAGCCGGGTGCCGGGACGGTGGTGGCCCCAGCCGTGCGGCAGGCTGACGACTCCGGCACGGACGGCGTCGGTCACCTCGACGGGCACCCGGAGCCCGCCGCCGTCCGCCGTCACGTCGGCCTCCGCGCCGTGGGTCAGACCGAGCCGGGCGGCGTCCTCCGGGTGCACCTGGAGGGTGCAGCGGTTGCTGCCGCCGGCGAGCGCGGGCAGGTTGTGCATCCAGCTGTTGTTGGACCGCAGATGGCGGCGGCCGACGAGGACGAGTCCGGCGGGGCGGCCGGTCAGGGCGCGGCGGAGCCGGGGCAGGTCGGCGGCGACCTGCTCCGGGCACAGCTCGACCTTCCCGCTGCGGGTCCGCAGGAGTCCCGGGAGGCGCGGCGCGAGCGGGCCGAGGTCGATGCCGTGCGGATGGGCGAGGAGCACCTCCAGGCCGAGGCCGCCGGGCGCCTGCTCCGGCCCGGCGGCGCCCGGCGCACCGAACCCGTCGCCGTACGGGCCGAGACGGAGCATCAGGTCCAGCCGCCGTTCGGCGCCGGTGCGGCCGTGGAGCTGCCCGGCCAGGTCGGCCGGGTCGCGGCCGTGGACGGGTGAGTGCGGGTCGGCGACGGCCTTGGCGAGGGCGGTGTCGATGGCCAGGGCGTCGACGGCCGCCGGGTCGGCCCCGTGCGTCCCGCTGACGCACAGCACCAGCCGGGCGAGGATCTCGCACTCGTCGGGGCGGCCGTCGGGGAGCGGCAGCGCCTCGCGGGTGTAGCGGACCTGGTTGCGGACGGCGAACCCGTTCAACGCGAAGTCGTGGTGGGCGCTGTGCGCGGGCCTCGGCGGGGGCAGCACCACCCGGGCGTGCCGGGCGGTCTCGTTCAGGTACGGGTCGACGGCGACCATGAAGTCCAGGCCGGCCAGGGCCCGGTCGAGGCGGTCGCCGTCGGGCGCGGACAGCACGGGGTTGGCGGCGACGCCGAGCACGGCGCGGACCCGCCCGTCCCCGGGGGTGTCGATCTCCTCGGCCAGGGCGGCGAGCGGGAATTCGCCCTTGACCTCCGGATGGCCGCTGACCCGGCTGTGCCGGCGCCCGAGGTCGAAGCCCTTGCCGGGGCCGGCGGGCCGGGGCGCGCGGGCCGTGGCGGCGAGCGGGAACATCGCGCCGCCGGGCCGGTCGAGGTTCCCGGTCAGGGTGTTGAGCACGTCGACCAGCCAGTTGGCGAGGGTGCCGAACTCCACGGTCGAGCTGCCGACCCGCCCGTAGACGGCCGCGGTGGGGGCGGCGGCCAGCTCCCGGGCGATGGCCCGGATCTCCGCGGCGGGGACGTCGCACGCCCCCGCGACCGCCTCCGGCGTGAAGTCGGCGGTCCGGGAGCGGACTTCGGCCACTCCCTCGACGTGGTCCGCGAGCGCGCCGAGGTCGGTCAGGTCCTCGGCGAACAGCACCTGGACGAGCGCGGCGAGGAGCAGCGCGTCGGCGCCGGGGCGGATGGCCACATGCCGGTCGGCGAGCCTGGCGGTGCGGGTGCGGCGCGGGTCGATGACGGTGAGCGTGCCGCCGCGGCGGCGCAGCGCCTTGAGCCGGCCGGGGAAGTCGGGGGCGGTGCACAGACTGCCGTTGGAATCGAGGGGGTTGGCCCCGATGAGCAGCAGGTGGGCGGTGCGGTCGAGGTCCGGTACGGGTATGGCGAACGGGTCGCCGAAGAGCAGCCCGGAGGAGACGTGCTTGGGCATCTGGTCGACGGTGCCGGCGGTGTAGAGGTTGCGGGTGCGCAGGGCGCCGAGCAGCAGGGGCGGGTAGAGCGCACCGGCCATGGTGTGGACGTTCGGGTTGCCGAGGACGACGGCGACGGCGTCGGGGCCGTGTTCCTCGATCACCGGCCGCAGCCCCTCCGCGACCGCGTCGAACGCCTCCTCCCAACTCGTCTCCCGGAGCTCGCCGTCACGCCGTACGAGCGGCCGGGCCAGGCGGTCCGGGTCGCCGTCGAGCTCGCCGAAGGCGGCTCCCTTGGGGCAGATGAAGCCGGAGCTGAACACGTCGTCGCGGTCACCGCGGGCCCCGGTGACCCTGTCCCCTTCGAGGGTGAGGGTGAGGCCGCAGGTGGCCTCGCACAGCGGGCAGATACGCAGGGCGGTACGGCTCATTGGTCCCTCCCGGGCACGGCTGGGGCGGCGCGGCACGACGCCTCGACCATACCGACCGGTACGCATGCGAGGGGAGCCCCGGACGTCGATTCGTCCGTCGTGACAGGTGGCTGAGAGTGGCCCGCCCTCTACAACTCGGGTACTACCCACACCTGTTGTGTCATTCCCGGGGTGGAGGGAGGTACAGCCCCGGCGAGGGATCCGCATGCGGGGCAGTCCCTGAAAGATCTCTCCTGTCCGAAATTTACGACCGGAAGGATCGATATCGTGCGCAGACGACGTCTCGCGCCCCTGGTGGCCGTGAGTGTCACGGCGACACTGGCTCCCGCGCTCGCCACCGCCACGGCCACCGCCGCTCCGGCCGCCACCCCGTCGACCGCCTCCTCCGCCGCCGCCTCCTCGTCCGCCGCCAAGGGCGCGCTGGACCGGTACGTGCAGCAGAAGCCTCGGTGGAAGCGGTGCAGTGCCGACTCTCCGGCGACCTTCCAGTGCGCCACGATCAAGGTCCCGCTGGACTACCGGGCTCCTGATGGCAAGCGGATGGACCTGGCCATATCCCGGATCAAGAGCACCGCGCCCGGCAAGCGGCACGGTGTCCTGTTCTCCAACCCCGGCGGCCCGGGGGGACCGGGGCTCTTCATGCCGCTGAGCATGCAGGAGGAACTCCCCCGGTCCGCACGGCAGAAGTACGACCTCATCGGCTTCGACCCGCGCGGTGTGGGACGCAGCAGCCCGGTCTCCTGCGGTCTGAAGCCGAAGGAGGAGAACTGGCTGCGGCCGTACAAGGAGAAGACGTTCGACAAGGACGTCGCCTGGGCACGCGGCGCAGCGAAAAAGTGCAAGAAGAAGGCGGGCGGCACACTCCGGCACATCACCACGCGCAACACCGCGCGCGACATGGATCTCCTCCGGGCGGTCCTCGGCGAGAAGAAGATCTCGTACGTGGGCTACTCGTACGGCACCTACCTGGGCACCGTCTACACCCAGCTCTTCCCGGGCCGGGCCGACCGGTTCGTGCTGGACAGCGCGGTCGACCCGGCGCGCGCCTGGCGGGGGATGATCCAGTGGTGGGCGGAGGGCGCCGAGCCCGCGTTCGACCGGTGGACCGAGTGGGCCGCCGAGCGTTCCCGGAAGTACGGCCTCGGTGACACCCCGAAGAAGGTCGAGCGGACCTTCTGGGACCTGGTCGCGCAGGCCGACGAGAAGCCCATCGAGGTGGACGGGCAGCCGACCACCGGTGACGACATCCGGAGCGGTTTCCGCGGGGCGGTCTTCAGCCCGAAGGAGGCCACCGAGGGGCTCGTGGAGCTGAAGAAGGCCGCGGACGGCAAGCCCGCCTCCGCGAAGAAGCTCGCGGTGTTCGCCGGGTCCGAAGGAACCGGGACGGCGGGTGCCGCCGCCGATGCCGCCGAGGGGCCGTCCGACAACATGACGGCGAGCCTCTGGGCCGTGGTGTGCGGCGACAACTCGGCCGCGTGGTCCCGCGATCCCGAGAGCTACCGGCGGGACGCCATCGAGGACAAGGGCCGCTACCCGCTCTACGGTGACTTCGCGTCCAGCATCAAGCCCTGTGCGTTCTGGGGCAAGTCCGTGGAACCGGCGACCGAGGTGAACAACAGGGTCGGCTCCCTGATCGTCCAGAACGAGTGGGACAGCCAGACCCCGCTGCCCAGCGCTCAGGCCCTGCACGCCGACCTGAAGGGCTCGAAAATGCTCACCGTCCTCGGCGGCGAGGGCCACGGCGTCTACCCGAACGGCAACGCGTGCACGGACGGCACGGTCAACCGCTACCTGCTCACCGGCAAGCTCCCGGCGAAGGACGTGACCTGCCAGGCGACGGCCGACTCGAACGCGGAGGCACGGAAGAACCGGAAGCGGGACGCGCTCCCCGGCTCTCCGCTCCCGGGGCGTGCCCCGGACCGCTTCTGAGCCCGGCCGCACGGCGCCTTGCCGCAAGGTTCGCTTGCGGTATGACCTCTTGACGATGGGGCGGGACCTCCTGGCGGGGTCCCGCCCCATCGTGCGTCGTCTCGTCCGTCGTCGTCGTGCGCCGTCTCGTCCGTCGTCGGCTCGTGCGTCGTCGGCTCGTGCGTCGTCGGCGCCGAGCCGGAGGAACACGCCCGGGTGCGGGCGGGCCCGGCCCTCCTCAGTCGAGAAGGCGCGCCAGATAGGCCCGCACCAGCTCCTTGGTCTCGGCGATGATCGCCCGGTCACCGGACGGATCGGTGCGGAAGGCGAGTTGCAGCAGCGCGTCGGCGGCTTCGACCGCGACCAGGAACGTGCGGCGCAGCTCGGCATCGGGCTCTTGGCCCAGCCGGCCCGCGAGCAGGTCGCACAGCCGGTCGGCGACGAGGTGGTTGGCGGGGTCGGGAATTCCGGCGGCCGGCACCGGCACCCCGAAGTCGATGTGCGAGAAACCCGCTACGTCCCGCCTCATCTCGATATAGACATCGATGACCACATCGAGAGCACGGCGCCAGTCGAGCGGGTCGGCCGCGCCGAGCCCCTCGTTGACCCGCGCGACGTAGACCTCGAGGTTGCGGTGGGCGAGGGCGTCGGCCAGTGCGCGCTTGTTGCTGAAGAAGCGGTAGACGGAGCCGATCGGGACCCCGGCGCGGAGCGCCACGACGCGGGTGGTCAGCTCCTCGTAGCCGACCTCGTCCAGGACCTCGGCACACGCGTCGAGGATCCGTGCGAGGCGTTCGGCGCTGCGCTGCTGCACGGGCATGCAGCGCAGGGTGGGGCGGGACTGCTGGTCGCTGGACGTGGGCACGGGGTCCATCATGCCTTCCCCTCTCCGGCGCTCGGGACCGGGTGTGGTCCGACGAGGGTGGGACCGGCCGAGGGCCGCGGTACGCAGGCCCTTCGTCTGCGGCGGGCCGGCGGCCACCGCAGCCGGTGCCGGGCACCGGGCCGACCGGGCCGGGGACGGTCGGGCGTCAGGTATCGGATGGTCGGGCGGCGGCGCCCGGCGGTCGAGCGGCCCCGGCGGTCGCATGCGGTCAGGCGATGAGCAGCCCGATCCCCCCGAGGGTGAACACGATCATCAGCACGAGGATCGGGAGCTGACCGGCGACGGCACGTGCCGCGGGGAAGAGCCGTACGGCCCGGTCGTGGGCGGCGACGACCCCGAGGACGTGGCCGGTGACGACGGCCGTGACCTGGAGTGCGGCGAGGGCCCCCGGCCCGAGCGGCGGCGCCGGGCCGTCCGCGGGGTGACCGCCGGCCGCCAGGAGCAGGGTGCGCGGCCCTTCGGTGAGCAGCAGCGTGCAGTAGTGGGCGATCAGATATCCCGCGGCGATCGGCAGCAGCGCGTGGACGAAGGCCGTGAACGGATGGGGCACCGGGCCGGAGATGAGGCGGACGGCGCCCGCGCAGACGGTGTGCAGCACCCCGACCAGCGCGACGGCTCCGAGGAGGCCCAGGGTGGCGGTGGGGGTGCGGCCCAGCGGTGAGGTCTGGACCGTGTCGATCCAGGAGGGCGCGTCGGAGAAGCCGTCGTAGGCGGTGCTGCCGAGCATCACACAGACCGTGGCGACCAGTCCGGGAGCGGCCGGTGTCGCGTCCAGCCCGTCGAACGGGTTCCGCAGGACGAGCCGTCCGTCGGCCCGGCGGCCGACCGGGGCGAGCCGTCCGAGCAGCGCCGAGTACACCTCGAAGGCGTCGCACCGGTCGAACCACCCGCGCCCGCAGAGGCCGGCGCCCGCCAGCTGGACGAGGGCGTAGCCGGTGAGGAAAGCCAGGAGGGCACCGGCCGACGCGGGCTCGGGCGAGGCGAGTTCGAGCCAGGTGTAGGCGAGCAGGCCGGCGGCGGCCGGCCAGTGGCCGAGGCGGTCCGGCAGCGGAACGGGGCCGGTGGCGGGGTCGCGGCGCAGGGCGCGGCAGAGCCCGGTGTGCAGGGCGCGCAGCGGGTTGAGCAGCCGCCACACCGGGCCGAGCAGCAGCGAGGCCGGGACGAGCCCCACCCAGAACAGGACGTGGACGGCGCCGGGTGCCGGGTTGCGGTCGGGGTCGTCGGGCCCGGCCAGCAGGAACAGGCAGACGGCGGCGCCCGCGAGGAGGCCGAGGCCCCGGAGTCCGGTGCGCAGGGCGGACGCGTCGGCGGCCCGCCGGACCGCGGCGGGGAGCGGGCGGCCTCCGTCGGCGCCGCGGAACCGGGACTGGGACCAGAGCAGCCCCAGGGCGAGGAACGACACGAACAGGGCGGCGAACGCCCCGGCATAGGCGTGGAACGGCGAGATCGGCAGGTCGTGCGAGGAGCCGACGCCGTGCGCGAGGAGGCGGATCACCGGACGGCGAGCTGGGCCAGCAACAGCCCGGATCCATGGGTCTCCACCTCGAACAGCCCGGTGCGGTCCAGGACGACGGTGAGCGTGGTGGTCCGCCCGGCCCGCAGCGCGGCGGACCGGTCGATGCCGTGGACGTGCAGCTCGTCGTCGGTGTCGCTGGTGACGCGCAGGGCGATCCGCCGGCCCTTGCGCAGCTCGATCCGGCCGGGGCGGGGACTGACCCGGCCGTCGGCGATCCTGACGGTGATCGTCCGGTCGGCGCGCGGCCGTCCGTGCCCGGTGGCCGGGGGCCCGCCGCCCGGTCCGCCGTCCGAGGAGGGCCGGCCGGATTCCGGCGGATGGTGGTGGCCGTGCCCCTGGGAGGGACGGCCGTGCCCGCTGCCCGCGGCGGTGGCCGTGAGCCGGGCGGTGCCCTGGACGGGCCGGCCGCGCACCGCCCACGCCGTGTGGTCGTCCGCGTAGAGCCGGGCGGTGAGCGTGTGCCGGCCGGCCGGGACGCCGGCGGCGGGGAGGTGGTGCCAACGGCCGTAGACCCGGGCCAGCTTGCGCCCGTCGAGCAGGAGGTGGGCGTGGCCGCCGCCGGGTACGGCGGCGCCGCCGACGCTGTCCGGGGTGAAGCGGAAGCGGCGGACGTCCAGCCGGACGTTCCACCCGTCCTCCGCGTCGGGCCGGACGGTCACGGTGACGGCCGGTGCGCCGCGCGCGGGCACGTCCCGCAGCCGGTGCCCGTCACCGTCGTCGGCGGTGAGCAGCCGGCCGGCCGGCCCGTCGGCGACGTCGTGACGGGTACCGGGCTTGTGATGGGTGGTGGGCCGCTCGGCACAGCCGGCTCCACCCAGCGCGAGGACGAGCGCGAGGGCCGGCGCGGCGACGGCGGACCGGGCCGACCGCCCCGCACGGCGCCGTCGGCGGGTTCGACGTTCCCTGCTCCCCGGCCCGGTCACGCCGTGGCTCCCGCCGGGTCCGCGGACCGTTCGTCCGTCCGCCGTGGCGCCGGGCCGGTGCTCCGTGCCGAGGCCACGACGGCCCAGAGCACCCACACCACCCCGAGCAGCCCGCGCAGCCAGGCGGGGCTCAACGGCAGCCAGGGGATCAGCAGGACGGCCTTGTCGAAGGCGTCCAGCAGCGTCAGCACGCCGAGCGCCACGGTCGTCCAGCCGAACGCGGGCCGCCGCCCGCGCAGCGCGAGCCCCACGACGGCCCACCACACCCCGGTGCACAGCAGGGCCAGCGGCGGTACGGCGGTGGGCGCCAGCGAGGTGGTCGCGCCGGCCACGTCGAGGGCCAGCCCGGCCGCGCCCAGCGCCGTGGCGGCCGTGGCCCAGCGGTGGTGCCGCAGCCGGCGCCACCAGAGCACCCCGCCGACCAGGGCGAGGACGGCGGCGACGGCCAACGCGAGCTGCACCTCGATCCGCTCGGCGCCGCGCGCCCCGTACCAGTCGCAGCCCGCGGGCAGCCGCCGGGCGCCCACGTCGTAGTCGGCGCAGACCAGCAGTTGGGCGATCTTCACCGGTTCGGCCAGCAGCCGGTGGGAGCCGCCGGAGACCTCCCCCGGCGTCCGTCCGCACACCGGCAGGGTGCGCGGGCTGCTGGCCCCGGTGTCCGACTGCCAGCAGTTGTCCCGGCCCTGGCCGTCCCACCACACATCGGTGCGGTTGGGCCGGTGCTCACCGCCGCGGGTCAGGCCCAGCCGGTTGCCGGCGTACCGGTTGTGGTGCGAGGTGTCCGTCTGTTTCGACCAGGCCTCCTCGCCGCGGATCCAGGCGGGCACGGCGTTCAGGTAGAAGCCGGTCCGGCGGTGCCCGTAGACCCAGTTGTCCTCGAAGACGTTCCAGTTGCCGCCCGCGGTGATGACGCCGGTGCCGGGCGGCATGGAGATCTGCGGGCAGACGACCCCGCGCTCGTAGCCGCGTTCGGCGGAGGGCCGGGCGCAGGTCCCGTCGGCGACGTACGGGTAGTAGTCCTGGTTGTTGTCGTGGATGAGGTTGCGCTCGAACCGGGCGTGGTTCTGCGGGAGTCCGGGGTGTCCGGGGAAGGCGCTGTCCATGGAGGCGCCGCCCATGTTGTGGTCGAACTCGTTGTCGTGCGCCCAGACCGAGTCCCCGGCCGTGCCCGAGTAGCCGACCATGTTGTGGTGGCTCCGGCAGCCCCGGATCTCGATGGAGTAGCGGGGTACGGCGTAGCCGCGGCCGTCGTTGATGTCGGAGGCGCTGCCCGGGTAGATGCCGGAGTCGCCGTTGCCGTAGGACTCGCAGTTCTTGTACAGCCCGTGGTCGCTGGCGAAGGTGAGGAAGCCGTACTCGTCGTTCCAGCGGGTGAGCACGTCGTCGATGACGAAGCCGTCGGCGGCCAGCACGTACAGCGAGTTGAACGTGGTGCGCTGGGCCGTGAAGTTGCGGAAGTAGACGCCGTCGGAGCCGTCCGCCCGGATCGCGTTGAGCTTGCGGTACCCGGCGTCGACGACCACGTCGCGCGGCCCGGCGCCGGTGCCCTCGATCTGCAGGTTCCGCTTGCCGAGGACGGCGACCAGGTTCTGGTTGTGCGGGCACTGCCGCTGCTGGGCGTAGGAGAGGATCTGGTAGCCGAGCGCGGCCGTGCGCGCGGTGAGGCGGGCGCAGGCTCCGGTGGGCGCGGGCTGGGAGGGCTCCTCCTCGTAGCGGCCGGGCAGGACGGCGATGTTCATGCCCGGCCGGTCCACGGCGTCGACCGCGGCCTGGAGATGCCGGAAGCCGTCCTTCCGGCACCGTTCGTACAGCTGGAGGTTGCGGCGGCGCAGGTCGTCGGGGAAGCCGGCGATCCGGCGCTCGAAGTCGCGTCTGCCGGTCTTGCACACCAGCAGGTCCGGCTCGCCCTTCCGGTACACCGGGACGCTGCCGGTGCCGTCGGGGAAGCGGACCTCGCGCTCCTCGTGTGCCTCCGCGGCGGGCGCCGTCACCAGCAGCGCGGCCAGCACGACCAGCAGAGCAGCTACTTTCCGTGTCCATGCCGAAGAGGCCATGCGCGAAAAGTAGAGCAGGGCTCACATATTGGGAAGACCCCATGCAGCCCCCCGAAGGCCCTGAAGGGCCGTGCAGCGCACCGGCGGCCGGGACGTCATTGACGGACCCCCGACGGCATTCCTATGGTCTTCCATAGGATTCCTTGAGCGGCGGGAGCACACGATGAGCGGCAGCGGCGGCATCGAGCAGGCAAGGAAGGCGGCCGAGGGACTGGCCCACTCCCCCGGATTCGGCAATGAGCACAGCTCGGAGGCGATTCCCGGCGCGCTGCCGCTCGGCCGCAACTCTCCGCAGCGCGCCCCGCTGGGCCTCTACGCGGAGCAGCTCAGCGGCTCCGCCTTCACCGAGCCGCGCGCACACAACCGCCGCTCCTGGCTGTACCGCATCCGCCCGTCCGCCGCGCACCCGGCGTTCGTCCGCACCGGCAACGGGGCCCTGCGCAGCGCCCCGTTCACCGAGACGGTCCCGGACCCGAACCGGCTGCGCTGGAACCCGCTGCCCGAGCCGGACGGCCCGGTGGACTTCGTCGGCGGCCTGTGGACCCTCGGCGGCAACGGGGACGCCCAGCAGCGCACCGGCATGGCGATCCACCTCTACAACGCCACCGCCTCGATGACCGACCGGGTGTTCTCGGACGCCGACGGCGAGCTGCTGATCGTCCCCGAGCGCGGCGGGCTGCTGCTGCGCACGGAGTTCGGCCTGCTGCGGGCCGAGCCGGGGCACATGGCACTGATCCCCCGCGGGGTGCGGTTCCGCGTCGAACTCCTCGACGCGAGCGCCCGGGGCTATGTGTGCGAGAACTACGGGCAGCCGTTCGCCCTGCCCGACCTGGGACCCATCGGCGCCAACGGGCTCGCCAACGCCCGCGACTTCCTCGCGCCGGTGGCCGCCTACGAGGACCGCGAGGGCCACGTCGAGGTGATCAACAAGTTCTGCGGCAACCTCTGGACCGCCACCTACGACCACTCCCCGCTGGACGTCGTCGCCTGGCACGGCAACCATGTGCCGTACGTCTACGACCTGCGCCGCTTCAACGTCCTGGGCAGCATCAGCTACGACCACCCGGACCCGTCGATCTTCACCGTGCTCACCTCGCCGTCGGACACCCCCGGCCTCGCCGGTGTCGACTTCGTGGTGTTCGCCCCGCGCTGGCTGGTGGGCGAGGACACCTTCCGGCCGCCGTACTTCCACCGCAATGTGATGAGCGAGTACATGGGCCTGATCGAGGGCGCGTACGACGCCAAGGCGGAGGGGTTCGTGCCGGGCGGCGGCTCGCTGCACAACATGATGTCGGCGCACGGTCCCGACCGGGAGACCTTCGACCGGGCGAGCGCCGCCGAGCTGCGGCCGCAGAAGATCGACGACGGGCTGGCCTTCATGTTCGAGACCCGCTGGCCGGTGACCGCCACCCGCCAGGCGGCGGAGGCCGGACACCTGCAGCGCGGCTACGACGACGTGTGGCAGGGTCTGGAGGCGAACTTCCGCCCCGGGGACCGTCCCTAGGTCCGGTCCTCCGGATCGGGCAGGATCGGGATCGGCGCCATGCACCGCGAGCCGAGGACCGGTCCGGGGACAGCCCCAGGAGGCACCGCGGACCGACCCCGGCACCCCCGCCCGGTCCGGTCCCCCGGAGCCGCGGCCGCACCCGGCACCGGTGCCCGCAGCCCCCGGCCCAGCCGTCATCGCCCCGGAGCCGCACCATGACCACCTTCGCCCCCGACTCCCTCGTACTGAACCGCAAGCTGCCGCTGTGGTACCAGGTCTCGCAGTCGCTGCGGGCCTCGATACTGGGCCGCCGCCCGCAGGATCCGCTGCGGCTGCCGACCGAGGACCGGCTGGCGGAGCACTACGGGGTCAGCGTGCTCACCATGCGCCAGGCCCTCAAGGAGCTGGAGTCGGAGGGGCTGATCAGCCGGCACCGGCGGCGCGGGACGTTCATCGAACCGTCCGCACGGCGCGGCGCCCCGGTCCGGCTGCTCGGCTCGGTGGACGCCATCGTGGCCCAGCAGTCGGGCGAGCGGGCCACCGTCCTGAGCCACGGGACGGTGCCCGTCCCGGCCGAACTGGCGGAGCACTTCCCCGGCCTGGACGAGGTGGTGGAGTACCGGCGGCTGCGCTGCGAGGAGAGCAGCGGCGAACCGACCAACTGGGCCGAGAACGCGGTACGGCCCGAGCTCGCCGAGCGGATCGACCTCGCCGATCTGACGCGCCTGCCGATGACGAAGGTGCTGCGGGACGCGGTCGGGGTGCGGATCAGCCGGATCACGGACACCGTCGAGGCCCGGCTCGCCGACCCGGAGACCGCCCGGCTGCTGAACGTGCCGCTGCTCAGCCCGATCCTGCACTACACGGGCGTGACGTACGACGAGTCCGGCCGGGTGGCCGACGTGGCGCGGATCCGCTACCGCGGGGACCGCTTCTCCTTCACGGTGACCCTGGAGGCATGAGGGGGCCTTGCACGATGAGCGTCCGGCGAGGTCGCGCGGTCCGGTGCTGTGCATCGCCAGGCGCCGGAGCGCTGGCAGCGGAGCCACCAGCGCTCTCCGGCAACACGGAGAGGTGCGGTGCCGGGCCGCGCGACCCGGGCGGGCATCGTGCAAGGCCCCCTGAGGGCCGCACCGCGGTGCCGAGCCCGGCGGTCCCCTCGGTCCGGTGACCCCGGAGGCAAGCGGGTCCCCCGCACGGGCCACGTGGGTACCATGCGGGCGGACGGAAGGACGTTCCGCGATGTCCATCGCGCCGGGGAGGGCCGCTGCGTGACGGCGAAACCAGCCGAGGAGCGGCCGGCCCCGGGGGCCGCGCCGCCGGCAGGCGCCCCGCTGCTCGCGGACCTGATGCCCTGGTCCGTGGCGCCGCTGCGGGCGGGCCGGGCGTGGCCGTTCGCCCCGGACGCCGCGTCCCTGCGCGCCCGCTGGGACGCCCTGGTGCGGTGCGACTCGGCCGAGGAGCGCGCCGCCCTGTTCCAGCCCTCACGGATCCGCGGACTGCACACCGCGGTGCCCCAGCTGCCCGGCCACGACGCCCCGACGGCACCGCTCGCCGCGGAGCGCGGACCGTGTCCCGAGCCGGTGCGGGTCCTGCACGGCCCGTTCGACCGGCAGTGGCTGATCCCCGACCACCGGCTGATCGACGCGGCCCGGCCGGAGCTGTGGCGAGTGGCCGGCCCCGGGCAGACCTTCGTGGTGGAACAGGCACGCGGCCCGGTGCCCGCCGCCCGCGCGGCGGAGGGCCGGGCCCCGCTCGGTGCCCCGGGCCCGGCCGGACCGGCCGTGGTGTGCTCCGCGCTGCTCCCGGACGGGCACGCGCCGGCCGGCCGCCCCGGGCGGATCCGGCCGCTCTTCCGGCGGCCCGGCGGCCGGGAACCCAACCTGGCGCCCGGCCTGCTCGACCGGCTCACCGATCTGCTCGGCCGGGCCGTCTCCGCCGAGGACTTCCTCGCCTGGACCACCGCCGCCGCGGCGCACGGCGCGAGCGGCTGCGCGGTGCCGCTCCCGCTCTCCCCCGCCGTCTGGGACACCGGGGTGGCACTCGGCCGCCGGATGCTGTGGCTGTACACGCACGGCGCGCGCTGCGGCCGGTCGCCGGACGACCGCCCCAAGCTGCCCGGCGGGCGCCGCCCGTACGTCCGGGCCGCCCTCCCGTCGAGCCTCCGCGCGCTGTCCGGCGCGCTGCGCTACGACGCCGACGAGGAGACCCTGCACCTGGGCGAGGGCCGGATCGCGCCGGTGCCCGCGGGCGCCTGGGAGTTCCGGGCCGCGGGGGTCCGCGTGCTGGAGCACTGGGTCGAGCTCCGCTCGGCACCGGCACCGGCCGGGCCCCTGGACGCGGTCCGGCCGGCTCTCTGGCCGCGGGAGTGGACCTCCGACCTGCTGGAACTGATCACCGTGCTCGCGCTGCTGGCCGAACTCCGCCCGCAGCAGCGGGAGTTGTCCGCACTCCTCACCGAGGGGCCGCAGCTCACGGCCGACGAGCTGCGGGCGGCCGGCGTGCTGCCCGCCCCGGCCGCGGCCCGCCACCCGGCGTCCGTGCTGGACCACCACGAGGAAGGCCCGAACGGCCAGTTCGCCCTGCTCTGAGCCGGTGCGGCACCGCCGCGGCGGGCCGGCGGAGTGGTTCCCCATGGCCCGCGGGCCTGCTGAAGACAGCGGCCCGGACCGCAGGCGGGAGCGGGCCCGGGCGCAGCGCACCGACAGCGCAACCGACCCGGACGCCCGCTCCCCTCACATCGTCCCGCCCGGGACCTACTTCTCGAGCGGCTTCAGACAGCGCGTGATCTGCGGCACGCCGTTGTGGAGCTCCTGGTACCGGCTGGTGCCGGCCGGGCAGGTGTCCACGCTGTCGGTCTCCACCACCTTGAACTCGGCCTTGATGCTCCCGCACTCGACGAGCTCGATCACGGGCTTCGCCTGGGTGCCCTTGTTCTCCACGCAGTCGCCCGGCTCGGCCGAGACGGCGGCCTTCTCCGCGCCCTTGGCGACGGTCCGTCCGTGCTTGTTCTTGGTGAGGGTGTTGCCCTTGCTGTTGTAGCTCCAGACGGCGGCGATGCCGAGGGCGACGACCACCGCGAAGATCTTGACCTTGAGGCTGCTCCCGGGCCGCCGCGGCGGGCGCGGTGCGGGACCGGGCATCATCTGCGGCCCGCCGTGGGGCGGCTGCCCCGGGTAGGGCTGCTGACCGTAGGGCCCCTGCTGCGGCGGTGCGCCGTACGGCGGCTGCTGCGGCTGGCCGTACGGGTGATAGCCGCCGGGCGGCTGAGGCGTAGACATACGAGTCCCCCATGAATGACAGTGCGGTGATGCCGCGTCAAGATTGACGTGGAGCCGACAAGTTAGCGCCCTGTCGCCGGAGCTCCGAGCCCGGGGGCCACCGCTGTCCCTGTGCGTCGCCATACGCCCGCGATGTCCCCTGCGGACCCGGCCCCGGCCCCCGGACTTCCCACCTAGCCGTCCCGGAGGATGCTCAGTCGAGACAGAACTCGTTGCCCTCGATGTCCTGCATCACGAGACACGACTCGTTCTCCTCGTCGGCAAGCAGGAGTCGCACGCGGACCGCGCCGAGCGGGATCAGGCGTGCGCACTCGGCCTCGAGCGCCGCCAGGCGCTCTTCACCCACGAGTCCCGTGCCGACCCGCACGTCGAGATGGAGCCGATTCTTGACGGCCTTGCCTTCGGGAACGCGCTGAAAGAACAGTCGCGGGCCCACACCTGAGGGATCCACGCAGGCGAACGCCGACCCCTGACGCTCGGGCGGCAGCGAGCGGTCGAAATCGCCCCACGTGGCAAACCCCTCCGGTGGCGGCGGTACGACGTACCCCAGCACCTCGCACCAGAAACGAGCGACGCGCTCGGGTTCCGCGCAGTCGAAGGTGACTTGGAACTGCTTGACCGATGTCATCGGCGGACCATGGCAAGGGGACTCCGGTGCTCGCTTCTGCATGTGAGGCGAGAAGGACGCTTCCCGAGTGAGGACCGGAATCGCACCGACACCGAGCCATGGCCGCCCTCAGGAGTGATCACCGCCACGCGCCGCGGCCCCTCCGGCACCGATGACAAACGCCCGGCCGGCGCGATAGGACCGGGCACATGAACGACTCCGCACAGCCGCAGCCCCTGCCGCTCGACGGCATCACCGTCGTCGCGGTCGAACAGGCCGTCTCCGCGCCCTTCGCCACCCGGCAGCTCGCAGACCTGGGCGCCCGGGTGATCAAGGTCGAGCGGCCGGACGGCGGCGACTTCGCCCGTGCCTACGACACCGCGGTGCACGGTCTGGCCTCGCACTTCGTCTGGGCCAACCGCGGCAAGGAGTCGATCGCGCTGGACCTCAAGGAGCCGCGGGGCCGGGAGGTGCTGGAGCGGCTGGTGGCGGACGCGGACGTCTTCGTCCAGAACCTCGCCCAGGGCGCGGCGGCCCGGCTGGGCCTGGACGCCGCGGCGCTCTGCGCGCGCCACCCCCGGCTGGTGGCCGTGGACATCTCCGGTTACGGGCCGGACGGCCCGTACGCCCACAAGCGGGCCTACGACATGCTCGTGCAGTGCGAGGCCGGGCTGGTCTCGGTGACCGGCACGCCGGAGCAGCCGGTGAAGGCGGGCATCCCCGCGGCCGACATCGCCGCCGCGATGTACGCCTTCTCCGGGGTGCTCGCGGCACTGCTGCGGCGCGGTGTCACCGGGCGCGGCGGTCCGGTCGAGGTGTCGATGTTCGACGCGCTGGCCGAGTGGATGGGGCATCCGCTGTACTTCGGGATGTACGGAGGCGAGCCTCCGGCGCGCACCGGGGTCGCGCACGCCGTCATCGCCCCGTACAACGCCTATCCGACGGCCGACGGGCCGCTGGTCCTGCTGTCGGTGCAGAACGACCGGGAGTGGCGGCGGCTCGCGGAACAGGTGCTGGAGCGGCCCGAACTGGCCGAGGACCCGGACCACGCGACCAATGTGGCCCGGACCCGGAACCGTACGAAGACCGATGCGGCCGTCACGGAGGCGCTGAGCGGCATGACGGCCGATGAGGCGGTGGAGCGGCTGGAGCGGGCGGGCATCGCCTGCGCCCGGCTCAACGGGGTGGCCGAGCTGGCCGCCCATCCCCAGCTGGCGGCCCGGGAGCGGTGGCAGGAGGCCGGCTCACCGGCGGGCCCGCTGCGCACGCTGCTCCCGCCCATCACCCTGCCCGGCGGGCAGGCGCCGCCTGCGGGAGCCGTGCCGGCCCTGGGGGAACACACCGGAGCGTTGCTGCACGCCCTGGGCATGACGGACGAGCAGGTCGCCGCACTGCGCCGGGACGGTGTCGTGGCCTAGCTCGACTCCACGTGCTGCCCGTGCGAGGTCCCGGGCTGCCGTATCCACGCGGCCAGGAGCCGAAGCGCCTCTTCGGAGCTGGAGCCTGCCTCGGCGGTGTAGACACTCAGCCGCTGGTCCGGGTCGGCGGGCAGGGTGAGGGACTCGTAGTTGAGGGTGAGCGGGCCGACGACCGGGTGGTGGAAGTGCTTGCTGCCGTGCGTGTGCCGGTACACGTTCTGGTCGGCCCACCAGCGGCGGAAGTCCTCATCCGCGATCGAGAGTTCGCCGACGAGTTCGGCCAGCAGCGGATCGTGGGGATGGCGTCCGGCGTCGCGCCGGAGCGAGGCGACGATGTCGTGGGCGTGGGTGTCCCAGTGGGCGTACAGCGAGCGGGCGGTCTCGTCGCAGAACATGAATCGCACCAGGTTCCGCTCGCGGTGCGGCAGCGCGTCGAAGTCGGTGAGCAGCGCCCGTGCCATCCGGTTGGACGCAAGTATGTCCAGTCGCCGCCCCAGCACAAGGGCGGGGGTGTGTTCGAGGGTCCGGAGGAGTTCGCGCAGCCCCGGGCGGACCGGCTGCGGACGCGTCGCCGTGCGGCGGGGCCTGCCTGCGGCGGGCTTGGCGAGCTGGAACAGATGGGTGCGTTCGACGGGATCGAGGCGTAACGCGCGGGAGATGGCGTCCAGCACGGTCTCGGAGACGTTCAGTCGGCGTCCGCGTTCCATGCGTACGTAGTAGTCGACGCTCACGCCCGCCAGTTGCGCGATCTCTTCGCGGCGCAGTCCCGGCACCCGCCGAGAGCCGCCGTCGTCGGACAGGCCCGCCTGGCGCGGGGTGATCCGTGCCCGCCGAGAGCGGAGGAACTCACCGAGAGCTGTGTTGCGGTCCATGCCGTTCACAATAGGGCCCAAGATCGCCCCGACGGCCCGCGAAAGGGGGACCGGCAGTCCCCCGGTCCGGCCGTTCCCGGGGCGAAGCGGACCCCCCGGAACTCGGTCAGCAGCCGATTCCGGTGCTGAAGTGGAACGTGTCGAGGCCGACCGGGGCCCACCCGCCCCGGCCGGCCGCTGTTCGCATCGAACGAAGGGAACTCCTGTGTCGGACACCAAGACATTCCTGATCACCGGCGTCAGCACCGGCCTGGGCCGCGCACTCGCGCGGGCGGCGTTGGCCGCGGGGCACCGGGTGGTGGGCACGGTGCGCACGCCCGCCGACGGACGGGCCTTCGAGGCTCTCGCCGGCGACGCGCACGCCCGCATCCTGGACGTGACCGACCATGAGGCGGTGGTCACGGTCGTGGACGGGACCGAGCGCGACCTGGGCCCGGTCGACGTACTCGTCGCCAACGCCGGGTACGGCCATGACGGCCTCTTCGAGGAGTCGTCGATGGATGACCTTCGCCGTCAGTTCGAGGTGAACGTCTACGGAACCGTGGCGGTGATCAAGGCCGTGCTGCCGCACATGCGGGAGCGCCGTTCGGGCCACATCATCGCCGTCACCTCGATGGGCGGGCTGATCACCATGCCGGGCCTCAGCTTCTACCACGGCAGCAAGTTCGCGGTGGAGGGCATCCTCGAAACGCTCGGCAAGGAGGTCGCCGACTTCGGCATCCAGGTCACCGCCGTCGAGCCGGGCAGTTTCCGGACCGACTGGGCCGGCCGCTCGATGATCCGCGCACCCCGTGCGATCGCCGACTACGACGAGCTGTTCGAGCCGCTGCGCGCCCGGCGCATCCACGGCAGCGGGCGCCAGCCGGGCGACCCGGACAAGGCCGCGGCCGCGGTGCTGCGCATCGTGGCGGCCGGCCGGCCGCCGACGCGCCTGCTGCTCGGCACCGACGCGCTTCGGCTCGTCCGGGCCGGACGCGACGCCTTCGAGCGCGACATGCTGGCATGGACCGAGCTGTCGGCCTCCACCGACTTCGACGACGTCAGCCGGTCCGCCTGACGTCTCTCGCTGTCGGGCCCCGGCGCGGAGCCTCGACGGCGGCCGTCATCACCGAGCCGGCCCGCTCCTGATCCACCACAGCCGGACCTGCTCGCGGGCCTTCACACCGCCCGGCGCCTCCTGGTAACCGGGGGACGTCACAACTCAAGCCAGGCGGGCGTTGTCCGACGGATGGCGCCGGCCGACAGGTGGCGTCGTCCGCCCGGGGCGGGGGTGGCGGGGCGCCGGTGCGGGCGATCGCCCAGCGGAGGATGGGGGGTACTTCCCGGGCCGCCGGGCCCGGAGGGAGAGAGCGCAGCCGACTGCGCCGACGACCGACACATACGGCGTGGGGCACCTCCCGTGCCCGAAGGGCTACGGGGAAGTGCGTGCCGGCACACCGCCGCCGGGGCGGATGTGCCGGACAGGGCCTGGGACCGTGCGCCTGGTCGGGTGGGGACGGGCCTGGTCAGCCGTGGTTGCCGAAGAGCGAACGGCGGAGCCGTCGCAGCGGGGCGAAGAGCGAGACCCGGGAGACCCGTGCCCCCCTGCTCGACACCGCCCGCACGTCACGGGACGCTATCTCCCGCATCAGCAGAGTGGCCTCCTCCGCCTCGCACGACGGCACGGCAGGGCCGGCCAGCACGGCGAGATGGCGGTCGAGGCGCGTACTGGACGCGCTGCTTCCGCAGCTGATGGCAGGGACTCGAGCCCTGCTGCGCATTGCTATCTGTTCCATGAGACTCCCCACCCAAACGAGGGCACCCGACCCGGGCAGGTTAACCCTACCGTCCCGTCACGTCACCCGCGCATCCGCGGGGCCCCGATTCACCTTCCCGGCAAGGGTGTTGACATTCGGAGGTGAACTGCGGTGCACCGGGGGCGCGTTGGCCGACCGGGGGTCTCGGGGGGCGCCGGCCCCGCCTCGGGGGCGCACCGATGGCGCACGCTGTGGGCGCCCGCGCCGGCGGCGGCTCCGGTCCGGCAGGCGGGGTGGGCGAGGAGGCCCCGGGAGGGGCCTCCTCCTCCGTGGGGGTGGCGGCCGGCTGTCAGGCCGCCGAGGAGAAGACGGGGAGATAGCCACCGGACTGTCCGGCGGCCTTGGGGTGGTAGGAGTTGTCGATCGGCAGGGTGACGCTGTGGATCCAGCTGTCGCTGGAGCAGATCTGGTGGCCGCTGAAGGTCCCGGTCACGTCGCCGAAGGTGAAGCCGTGGTCGGCGGCGCGCTTGGCGGTGGCGGCGTTGAGGTCGTCGGAGGCGGCGTTGAGGGCGGTCCGTTCGTTCTCGCTGAGGCCCGCGATACAGCTTCCGTTGATCTTGTACAGCCGCGGGTAGCCGAGGACGACGACCCGGGCGGCGGGGGCCTTGCCGCGGATGGCGGAGTAGACCTGGTCGAGCTTGCCGGGCAGCGTGGTGGCGACGTACTGACGCGCCTGCCGCACCCGCTGGAGACAGGTGCTCTCGGAGTTGAGCACGCAGGTGGTCATGACGTCGGCGAATCCGGCGTCGTTGCCGCCGACGCTGATGCTGACCAGCCCGGTGGCGGAGTTGAGCGGGGCGAGCTGGCCGGAGAGGACGTCACCGGTCCGCGCGCCCGAACAGGCGGTGAAGGAGAAGGACGCGGGCGCGTGGGCCGCCGCCCAGAGGGCGGGATAGGACTTGGTGCTGCGCTTGCAGTTGCCGCTGGAGCTGTCGTAACTCCCGGCGCCGACACCGGAGGAGTACGAGTCGCCGAGGGCCACGTAGCGGGGGGCGGCCTGTTCGGCGGAGTACGCCGCGCCCGCCCCGGCGAGGGCGAACGCGGCACTGAGGAGGATTGCGGACGATACGCCCGCAGACCGGGACAGTTTCATGGAACCTCCCTTAGCAGGACCTCTGCCACATCTGTCGTAGCAGCGCCCAGGCCACTCCGGAAGTGTCCATGCCAAACAAAGGTTCGGACCTTCTGCGCGGTGCGCACCCCCTGTCCCGGCCGTCTCCTCACGGACCCGGCAGGCCGGGCCAGCGGACAGCAAGCGGGGGCCGGCCGCAGGGGCCGGCCCCCGGATGGGAGCGTCGTTGCGCAGTCTCCCCGGGCGGCGGCTCCGTCGTCACGGACGCCGGAGCCGCCGCGGGGACGGTTGCCAGGGGCCGCGGTACGTCAGCCGACGTGTCCGGGCAGCGCCTCGTCCGCCGGTTCCTGCTTCGTGGCGGTGATCGCGGCCAGCGTGATGAGCAGGGCGACGACATACAGGGCGGCGGCGACGAGGAACGCCGTGGAGAAGCCCTGGGTGAGCGCGTCCCCGGCCCGGTGCACCAGGGTCAGGTCCTTGGCGGCGAGGGCCTTGTGGAGCGTCACGGCCGCGTCGGGGAGCCGGTTGTCGGCCGTGGTGGTGGCGATCGTGGCGAGGACGGCCAGGCCGAGCGCGCCGCCCACCTGCTGCACGGTGTTCAGCAGGGCGGAGGCGATGCCCGCGTCCTGCTGATCGACCCCGCTGACGGCGCCCAGGGTCATCGGAATGAACGTCAGGCCGAGGCCGACCGCGGTGACGAACATGGCCGGCATCAGCGCGGTCACATAGGAGGACCCGGGGTCCAGGGTGCTGAGCCAGAGCATGCCCGCGATGCCGATGAGCAGCCCGGGGGCGGCGATCCGGCGGGGCGCCAGCCGGCCGGCCAGCTTGGAGCCGACGGTCGCCGCCAGGACCATGCCGACGCTGAACGGCAGATAGGCGAAGCCGCTCTCGATCGGGCTGTACCCGAGGATCTGCTGCATGTACAGGGTCAGGAAGTAGAAGGTGGCGAACATGCCCGCGCCGACGAACAGCGCCATGGCGTAGCTGCCGAACCGGTTGCGGTCGCGGAACAGCCGCAGCGGCATCATCGGGTGCGCGACCCGGCGCTGCAGGGCCAGGAAGACCACGAGCAGCACGGCGGCCGCGGCGAAGCAGCCGAGGGTGCGGACGTCGCTCCAGCCGGCCTCCCCGCTGCGGGTGATGGCGTAGACGAGCGAGACCAGCCCCAGGGTGCCGGTGACCGCGCCGGGGATGTCCAGCCGCCCGGGGTTCCGCTCGCCCTCGGCGAGCGACTTGGTGCCCGCCAGGAGTGCCACGCCGATCGGGATGTTGACGAACATGACCCAGCGCCAGTCGACGTCGGTGAGCACGCCGCCGAGGAGCAGCCCGAGGGTGGACCCCATGCCCGCCATCGCGCCGTAGACGCCCATCGCCTTGTTGCGGGCCTCGCCCTCGGCGAAGTTGGTGGCGATCAGCGACAGGGCGGTCGGTGCGGTGACCGCGGCACCGATGCCCTGCAGCACCCGGGCGCCGATCAGCAGGCCCTCGTTCGGGGCCAGACCGCCGAGGAGCGAGGCGAGGGTGAAGACCGCGATGCCGAAGCGGAACATGCGGCGGCGTCCGAAGAGGTCACCGGCACGGCCGCCGATCAATAACAGCCCGCCGAAGGCCAGGGCGTAGGAATTGACCACCCAGGCCAGGTTCGACGCCGACACGTCGAGGTCGGACTGGATGCTGGGCAGCGCGATGTTGGTGATCGTGCCGTCCAGGGCGACCATGAGCTGCGCCATGGCGATGGTGAGCAGGGCCAGTCCGGAGCGCTGGACGGCCGGCGGGGCCTCGTCCGCGCCGGCCGCGGACACGGCCCCGAGGGGCTTGGACATGGGAGAACTCCTGGTGATCGAGAGCGGTTCGACGGTGCGGCCGGAGGAACGGCCGCTGGGACCGGGCCGACCGGGCGCGCGGGATCCGCACGGTCCGGCCGCCGGCCGAACGGCACGGGCCGCGGCCCGGACGTGGGGACGCGTGACCGGCGTCCCCCGCGAGAGGCCGCGGCGGAGAAACGGGGACGGGTGCCGGGCGCGGCCAGTTCATCCGTACGGCGAGTTCACCCGTACGGGCGAGGGTCCTCGGCCGGCCGCCCCTCAGACGTAGAGCTTGTCCACGAAGTCGAAGAGCTTCGCCCTGGTGCGCTCGGACTGCTGCTCCACGGTGAGGGACTCCTCGAAGCGCCCTCCGGGCTCCGGGAGTTTCTTGCCGCGGACGTAGAGGGAGCAGGCCAGGTCGGAGCAGATGTAGACCCCGACGGAGTTGCCCTCCCGGCCGGAGGGGCCCACCTTCCGGGCCGCCATCAGGGAGACGCCGTTGCCCGGGTGGGTGGTCAGGCAGAGGGAGCACATGCTGCGGTGCAGGGGCCCGCGGTGCTTGGAGGGGAAGCGGAGCGTCACGCCGATGAGCCGGCCGTCGCGCTCGACGACGATGTAGCTGCGGTCCGGCGCGGCGGGGTCCCGCCAGCCGAGGAAGTCCAGGTCCCCCCAGGGCCGTTCGGCCAGATCCCGCGGCACCGCCAGACGCTTGGCCTCTCCCTTGGAACAGTTGACGAACGAGGCGCGGATGTCCTGCTCACTCACTTCCTTCATGCGGCGGACGCTAGCAGCGCCTATGTATATTAGGCAACAACCAAGGAGCTCTAGGTTACGTCGTGGTGGAGGTGGCACATGGGTCGTGCTGGACTGACTTCCGGCCGGGTGGCGGAGGCGGCCGCGGACTTGGCGGACAAGGTCGGATTCGAGAAGATCACGGTGTCCGCGCTGGCCCGGAGTTTCGGCGTGGCCGACGCCAGCCTGTACTCGCATGTGAAGAACGTGCAGGACCTGCGGACCCGGGTCGCCGTGCTGGCCGCGTCCGAGCTGGCCGACCGCATCGCGGCGGCCGTGGCGGGCCGGGCCGGCAAGGACGCCCTGACCGCGTTCGCGCACGCCTACCGGGACTTCGCCCTCGCCCACCCGGGCCGGTACGCCGCCGCGCAGATCCAGCTCGATCCCGACGTCGCCGCGGAGTCGGCGGGGCACCGCCGGCTCGCCGAGACCACCTACGCCATGCTGCACGCCTACGAGCTGAGCGAGCCGGATCTCACGGACGCGGTGCGGCTGCTGCGCAGCGCGTTCCACGGCTTCGCCAGCTTCGAGGCCACCGGTGGATTCGGCTTCTCCCGCGACATCCAGGCCTCCTGGGAACGGGCGATCGAAGCGCTGCACGCCGCGCTGGAGCACTGGCCCGCCGCGCCGTCCGGGGACGGCGCCGCGTGAGGGACGACGGGTAGGGGCGGGTGCGGTCATGGCGCGCTCCCCGTCCTGCGGCGCGGAGCAGTGCGCGCCGCAGGACGGGGAGCGCCGTGGGCCGGGGCCGCCGTCGGGGCGACGGAGCCGGCCCCGACGCCGGGCTCAGGTGTTGGCGCCGCCGTCCACGGTGATCGAGGCGCCGGTGATCCACCGGCCGCCGGGGCCGGCCAGATGCGCCACTGTCGCGGCGATGTCCTCCGGTGTGCCGAAGTGGCCGAGGGCGGTGCGCGCCGCCTTGGCCGCGGCGTCCGGGCCGTCGGCGGGGTTGAAGTCGGTGTCGACGGGGCCCACCGAGATCACGTTGGCGGTGATGCCGCGCGGCCCCAGATCGCGGGCCAGCCCCTTGGTCATGCCGATGAGCCCCGCCTTGGTCAGCGCGTACAGGGTCAGTCCGGGGCGCGGGACCCGCTCCGCGACGCTGCTGCCGATGGTGATGATGCGTCCGCCGTCGGTCAGATGCCGGACGGCGGCCTGCGTGGCGACGACGGGGGCGCGGACGTTGACGGCCAGCAGCCGGTCCACGTCCTCCAGCGGGGTGTCCTCGATCGGGCCGCCGACGCCGGTCCCGGCGTTGTTGACCAGGATGTCCAGCCGGCCGAACTCGGCCACGGTCTGTTCGACCGCGGCGGTCACCGCGGCCGCGTCGGCGCAGTCGGCCCGTACCGCGAGCGCCCGGCGGCCCCGGGCCTTGATCCGCTCGACCACGTCGGCCGCGCTGTCGGCGCTTTCGCGGTAGGTGAGCGCGACATCGGCACCGTCGTCGGCGAGCCGCAGGGCGACTCCGCGCCCGATGCCGCGGCTGCCCCCGGTCACCAGGGCCACCTTGCCGTCGAGAGGCGTACTCATGAGCATCTCCCTTTCCGGAGCCGTTCATTGGACGGGAACAACAGGGGAACCGCGGGACCGTCGATGGCCTCTCGGGTCACACCGGGCGGGCCTTCTCGCCCACGTCGTCGGGCCGTTCCCCCGGGGGCGCCGGCGCGGGGACGGCGCCGCCCGCGGGGGCGGTCCGCCGGGGCCCGGCCCACTTGCGCATGACGGGCGTCTCCACGCCGTGGTACAGGAGGAAGGAGAGCGCCAGGCTGAGGGCGAAGGCGGCGGCGATGACGAGCAGCGCGGTGAACGGCGGCAGATGGTGGTCGAATCCGACGAGGCTGCGGACGAACAGCAGCGCGATCTCATGGATCAGATAGAAGGCGAACGAGACCTCGCCCAGCCTGCGGAACACCGGTGACCCCAGCCAGGAGGTGCGCCCGCGCGACTCGGCCACGGCCAGCGCCCCGATGAGCAGGGACATCGGAATGACCGACACCGCGTCGAGGGTGTAGTAGAAGGGCACGAACAGCCCCACGACATAGCCGACGGCGGTCAGCGCCACGGCCTGTGCCACGCCCGGACCGGTCCACCGGCCGGAGAGCACGATGCGGGCGATCAGAATGCCGAGCACGAAGTCCAGCAGCCGGACCGGCGGGAAGGTGAGGAGGAACCAGAAGGGGTACATCGACACCCCTTCCAGCATGGTTCCGTCGAAGTCGTCCGGGAACCGCGGGGTGCTGGGCAGCAGTTGGGCCACCGTGGGC
The DNA here is from genome assembly GCF_042891165.1 of Streptomyces sp. NPDC001922. NCBI lineage: Bacteria > Bacillati > Actinomycetota > Actinomycetes > Kitasatosporales > Streptomycetaceae > Streptomyces > Streptomyces sp. NPDC001922. The sequence goes on from NZ_JBIASV010000004.1 coordinate 356,889, forward strand.
AGCACCATGATCACGGCGATGGCGCCGCCGACCCACCACCAGAGCCGGGCCACGGGGATCTTCTTCACCAGCGGCAGCAGCAGCGGGAACAGCAGGTAGAAGAGCAGGTCGCAGGAGAGGGACCAGCTCGGGCCGTTGCCCCCGCCCGGGGCCGGCCGCCAGGCGTGCAGCAGCAGGACGTTCAGCACGGCGCTCACCGGCGGGGTGGAGGCGGCGGCGAAGAGGGCCATGGCCAGCGCGAAGGTGACCAGGTGGTTCGGGTACATCTTGAACATGCGGCGGCGCAGGAATCCGCCGTAGGTCTCCCCAGGCCTGGCCGACCAGGTGAGCACGAACCCGCTGAGGATGAAGAAGAACGTCACCCCGGCGGTGCCGGCGCTCTCGGTGGCGAAGTGGAACGCTTCCCCGACTCCGGTGTCCGGAGCGACGAAGTTGAACGTCGCGGCGTGGCACAGGAAGACCACCAGGGCCGCGACAAAGCGCATTCCGGTGATCGTGTCCAGCCGGCCACGGCGCACGAGACCCGCATTACCGTCCATGTGGCTTCCTCGTCGATACGCTCATCCGGGCGGCGCAGGGCCCGTTCTCCGTACTCCTGGGCCGTGGCACGCTGCTGTACGAAACGGTGGGACTGCCCGGAGGGACCTGTGGGCCCCGGCACGGCGCCGCCCCGTGGTTCCCGGCGGGTCCCCCGCGCTGTGCGGCGGGTCGCCGGGAGGTGGAGCGGACCGTCGCCGAACGTCCCCCGGTGGCGCGGCGCCCTGTGCGGAAGGGGCCGCGGCGGGCCTGATCTTTGCAGAAGACGGCGCACCGGTGTAGGTGCCGGGATGGCCCGTGGCGGACGTGGCCGCGGGCGGTCAACGGTCCGCGCCCGTACCGGTCCGACACGGTCCGCTCCGGTCCGGTCCGGTCCGCTCCAGTCCACTCCGGTCCGGTCACAGCGATCGGGCGATGACGATCCGCTGGATCTGGTTCGTCCCCTCGATGATCTGGAGCAGTTTGGCCTCCCGCATCCACCGCTCCACGGGGTGGTCCTCGACGCAGCCGTACGCCCCCAGGGCCTGGACGGCGTCGGTGGTGACGCGCATGGCGGTGTCGGTGGCGAAGAGCTTGGCGCGGGCCGCCGCGGCGGTGACCCGGGAGGCGTCCTCCCCCGCGTCCAGGCAGCGGGCGGCCTCGCGGAGGAGCGCGCGGGCGGCGGCGACCTGGGTGGACATGTCGGCCAGTTGGAAGGCGAGCCCCTGGAAGTCGGCCACCGGGCGGCCGAACTGGCGGCGGCTGTGGGTGTAGGCCACCGCGTGGTCGAGCGCGGCACCGGCCAGGCCGACGGCGCAGGCGGCGATGCCCAGCCGGCCGCGGTCGAAGAGGCCGGAGGCGATCAGGAAGCCCTTGCCGGGGCGGCCGACGAGCCGGTCGGCGGGGACCCGGGCGCCGTCCAGGACGACGGGGGCGGTGGGCGAGGAGCGGACACCCATCTTCCGCTCCGGCCGGCCGACGGAGAGGCCCGGGGTCCCGGCGTCGGCGAGGAGCAGGGACAGCCCGCGGACACCCGGGCCGCCGGTGCGGCAGAAGAGGTTGTAGTAGTCGGCCTGCCCGGCGTGGCTGGTCCACGCCTTGGTGCCGGTGACCGCGTAGTGGTCGCCGTCCCGGACGGCGGTGCTGCCCAGGGCGGAGATGTCGGAACCGGCCTCGGGTTCGGAGATGCAGTTGGCGCCGAGCTGTTCGCCGCCGAGCATGCCGGGCAGCAGCCGGGCCCGCTGCTCCTCGCTGCCGTGGGCGGCCAGCCCGTAGCAGGACAGCACATGGATGTTGACCGACTGGGCGACGCACAGCCAGCGGCGGGCCAGGATCTCCAGCACGGTGAGGTACGCCTCGTACGACCGGCCTCCGCCACCGTACGCGACGGGATACGGCAGGCCGAGGAGTCCGGCCTTGCCGAGGGTGCGCAGGAGCTCGCGGGGGAACTCGGCGCGTGCCTCGAAGTCGGCTGCGCGAGGGGCGAGTTCGCGGTCCGCGAGCTCTTCGGCCAGCGCGAAGAGCTCACCGTCCCGGTCGGTGCGTTCCGGCCGGGGCGCTGCCTCGCGGGTGCCGCCCGGCCCGGTGCCGTGGGATCCGGTGCCGTGCGGTCCGGTGCCGTGGGATCCGGTGCCGTGGGATCCGGTGCCGTGCCGCCCCGTGCCCTCCGGCCCGGTGCGGGCCGTGGCGGTGTCCGGTGCCGGCGGGGGTGCCGGTACTGCCGGTCGTGTCATGTGGTCGGTCCTCCGCGAGATGAAGGGGTCGGGGACGGCCGCGTCCGGACGGGGCGGCAGCGGTCAGCCGCGCCACTCGGCGGCCTCGGGCCAGGCGCGGGCCACCCGGCGGACGGCGTGGTCCCAGTACGAGCGGACGGAGAGGTCGGCGTAGATGAAGTCCCGCTTGAGCCGGACGTCCGACGCCGTGGAGACGGTGTACGGGCGCCCGCTCTGCTCCGCCAGGAGCTGGAGCCGGCAGGCGCGTTCCAGGACCTGGGCGAAGACGGCGGCGTGCCGGACGCTGCGGCCCACGATCACGCCGCCGTGGTTGCGCAGCAGGACCCCGGCGCCGTCGCCGAGCTGCTGGGCGATGGCCTCGCCGGTGGCCTGGTCGAGCACGGTGTTGCTGGTGTCGGTGAACAGCCCGAGGCGGCCGGTGAAGTGCGCTCCGTCGTGCGAGACGGGCCGGATCTCCAGATCCGTCGCCCCGAACACCAGGGTGTGCGGGGCGTGGCTGTGCACGATCCCGCCCACGTCCGGGCGGGCCCGGTAGATGGCCTGGTGGAGCGGGAGTTCGGGGGGTGCGAGGGGGTCGGTGGGGTCGTCGGCCCGGACGGAGGCGGCCACCACCTGGCCGGGGGTGGCCTCGTCGAAGCCGCACAGGGCGTTCTTGATGAAGAAGGTGTCCCGGCCGGGCAGCCGCGCCGAGATCTGGCCCTGGTTGAAGTCGTCGTGACCGTCCATGGACAGCATCCGGGCGCCCAGGGCGAGCTGGGCGCCCAGCCGTGCGGGCACCCGGTCACCGGGCCGGAACGAAACGGTCATGCGCGCTGCCCTCCGTTCGGCCCGCTCCGGGGTGCCGGGCGGTCCGTCGTGTTCCACAGGTCGTCGAAGACGGTGTGCACGGGGTACTCGCCGGGGGCCCGGCCGACGCACCAGCGGGCGACGGCGACCGCACCGGCCGCCGCGGCGCCGAGTGAGTGCACCTCGTGCCGGACGGTGAGCGTCTGCGCGGCCCAGGCCAGGCGGATCTCGTGGTCGCTGACCGGGGGCCCGGCGCGCAGGGAGGCGACATCGGACGGTTCGCGGCCGGTGCGGTCCCGCCAGCGGCCGGCGAGCGCCGCGGCGGTCGCGCTGGGCCGGTGGGCCTTGGCCGCCGGATGGCGTTCGAGGACGGCCGCCTCGGGCACGGCGCCGGTGACTCCGGCCCGTTCCATGGCGGTCAGCAGCCCGGCGAGGTGGTCCAGTGCGCGGGTCTGGAGGTAGTTGCCCAGGGAGAGGTTGGTGGCGCGGACGACGGCCGTGTCCCGGGCCAGCTCCGCCATCCGCACCAGGTGATCCGGGGCGAGGCCGGACACGCACTCCACGAGCGGCACCCGCAGCCGGGCGCACAGGTCCAGCACCCGGCCGACGGCCGCGGGCGCGCCGCAGTCGACGACGACGTCCGGGAGCGGCCCGCCGCCGGCCCAGGCCTCGGGCCGCCGGGGGTTCAACTCGCGGACTTTCAGGTCTTCTTCGGCGCAGCGGCGGGCGACGGCGCCGCCGAGCCGGCCCCGGCCGACGACGCCGACGACCCCGGCGCGCGGGACCGTGCGGGGTTCAGGCACGGGCCGCTTCCTCGAGGTGTTCCCCGACGAGGGCCACGATGCCGTCCACGGTCTCGTAGCTCTCGTTCTCCTCCTCGGGGTCCAGATAGACGCCGAGTTCGTTCTCCAGGGCGTCGATCATGCGGATGTAGGAGAGGGAGGAGTAGCTGACTCCGGAGAGGGACCAGCCGGTGGCGGCCAGTTCGGCCTCCGTGAGGTCGCCCTCGGCACAGTCGAGCACGATACGGACGACGCGGGCGCGGAGCGCGTCCGACGCGGGAACCGACATGGGGCTGTCTCCTTCGGGGTGTGTCACACGGTTTCCTTGGGTGCCTCGGGGGCCGAGCGGGGCGTGGGGCCGGGGCCTTCGACGACCGTCCGGGGTCCGGGTGCGTCGAACAGCCGGCGCAGCTCCGCCATGGCGGGTTTGCCGGTGGTGCCCCGGGGGATCTCCGGCACGACGCGGAGCAGGCTGGGCACCTTGTGGGCGGCGAGCCGTTCGGCGGTGTGCCGGCGCGGTCCGGCGGGGTCGAGCGCGGGGTCCGCGGCGAGGACGGCGCCGAGGGCCGGGCCGCCGTGCCGGTCGGTCACCTCCAGCACCACGGCGTCCCGGACGCCCGCGGCGCCGCGCAGCACCTCGGCGACCTCGACGGCGTCGATCTTGCGTCCGCCGACATTGATCACCTGGCTGGTGCGTCCGGTGAGGACCAGGCTGCCGTCGTAGAGGTAGCCGAGGTCACCGGTGCGGTAGTAGCCGTCGGCGGTGGTCCTGCTCTCCAGCGCGCCGGGCGCGTTGAGATAGCGGGTGCCCATGGACTCGCTGCGGACCTCGACCGGGGCGGCGGTGCCCACCGTGCCGGCCCGCAGCGACACCCCGGGCAGCGGCCGGCCGAGTCCCGGGTCCCGCAGCGGGTCGGGGGCGAAGGTGAGCGGTCCGGCCTCCGCGGCGCCGAAGTAGTTCTGCACCGGCACCCCGGTCAGTGTGGTGAACCGCTCCTTGGTCTCCGGGCCCAGCGGCGCCGCCGAGGAGATCGCCATCCGCAGGTCGCGGAAGGCGGCCCGGTCGGGGGCGCGCCGCACCAGCGACTCGTAGAGCGCGGGGAAGCCGACGAGCCGGGTGGCCCGGCTCTGCTCCAGCATCCGGACGACCCGCCCGGCGGTGGGCAGTCCGGCGGCGAGGTGCAGTTCGGCGCCGGTGAGGAAGGCCGGGAGCAGCGAGGTGTTGAAGGCCAGCCCGTTGGAGAGCGAGGCGAAGCAGGCGATCCGGTCGGCCGAGGTGAGGCCGGTGCCGGACACCCAGTTCTGGGCGGCCCGGTGGACCGCGTGCGCGGAGAACTCGATGCAGTGCGGCCGGCCGGTGGATCCGGAGGTGAAGCGGCACACCTCGGTGGTGGGGTGGAGTGGGGGGCGGTCCGGCCGGGCGGGGAGCGCGGTGAGCGCGAGCGGTCCCACGCTGCCGTGCCGTACGCCCCCCGCGGGTACGGCCGGGGTGTCCGCGTCGTGCAGCAGCAGGTCCAGTCCGCAGTCCTCGGCGATGGCCTCGGTCTCCTGCGGCCCCGCGGCGCGGTCGATGAGGAACGGCACCCAGCCCGCGCGCAGGACGGCGAGGTAGGCCACCACATAGGCGGCGGAGTTGGCGGCCCGGATGCCGGCCCGCGGCCGGTCGTCGTTGGGAGGTTCTCCGTCGGCGGGCGGCCGGCCGGTGCCGGGCGCGGCGCGGTCCGGGGCGGCGGGCCGCACCACGGAACCGGTACCGCGCGCGGCGAGGTCCAGTGCCGTGGCGGCACTCCGCTCGTACAGCTCCCGGTAGCCGAGCGTGGTGTCGCGGTCGACGACCGCGGTGCGCTCGCCGTGTGCGAGCAGGACACCGGAGATGAGGTCACTGAGCACGCTGCTACCTCTCGTTGTGGGCGTAGGCCCGGTTCAGCCGGTCGAGCTTCACGGCGGACGCCCCGGGGACGCCGAGCATCGCCACGTAGAGCACCTCGTGACGCTCCGGCAGCGCGGCGAGCGTCCGCCAGCGGTCGGCGTCGAAGCCCCCGACGGTGGTGATCGCGACGTCGGCGCGGGCCGCCCCGAGGCAGAGGAGCTGGGCGAGGGCCCCGGCCCGCAGCAGGGCCTCGTCGACCCCGGCCGCACCCGGCCGGAAGATCTCCTGGCCGGGGGCGTGGAAGAGCACCACGGCCGCGGCGTGCCGGAGGTGTTCCTGGCCCATGCAGATCCGCACCACCTCGTCGTCGTCGGGGGCGGGCGCGGTGGGTCCGTCCGCGGGTCCGGTGCCGTACAGCGGGTGGCTGCCGGGGGTGCGGCCGGTCACCCGCCGGACGACGAGGGTGGCGCCCAGGCCCGTGTCGGCGGGCAGGTCGGTGGTCAGCGGGGTGCGCAGCGCGGCGAGCACCCGGTCCAGACCGGCGCCGGACAGCGGGGCCTCGGCGAAGTCCTTGGTGGAGCGGCGCCGGGCGGCCAGCTCGGTGAGCGAGACGCCGCCGGGGAAGGCGGGGGCGCCGGGCAGCGGCGCCATGGCCGGGAAGAGCGGCCGGTGCCCGGCGGCGGCCGGGGCGCGGGCGGGGAGCGCGCGCCGGTACTCGGTGAGCGCCCGCCGGCACTCGGTCTCGGGCCAGACGGCGGCCCGCCCGGCGGGGACACCGCCCCGGTCGTCCGCACAGCTCCAGTCCCGGCCGCCCCGGGGGCTCCCGGCGCGGGCCCGCAGGATCAGCGCGCTGTGCACGAAGCGGCAGTTGAGGTCGAGTTCGAGCAGTTCGGCCAGGGGCTCCGGGGCGAGCCGGGTGCGCAGTTCGGCGCGCCGGTGGGAGTCCTCGGCCAGGCAGAGCAGATGGGTCGCCAGGTGGGCGGTGTCCAGCTGGGCGTAGAGATAGCCGCGGTCGCCGTACTTCCGCATCGACAGCCAGGGCCGGACGACGTTGAGCACCAGGGACTCGTCCGTTCCCGGAACGCCGAGCCCGCTGTCCTCCAGGGCGCGGGCGGTCCGGGCGCCGGTGCGCAGCAGCCGGCAGGCGCGCCGGGCCACGTCCAGCGCGTACACGGCCGGGCCGTCGGGGCCGGGGACGACGGCGCAGTGCTCGTACGGATAGAGGGCCCCGGCGGAGGGGGCGGAGGGGCCGCCGGTCGGCGAGCCGTCCGCGGCGGTCTCGAACAGGGCCAGGACGGCACGCAGTTCGGCGGGCACCGGTATCCGGGGCGGCCGGGCCGTGGGAGCGGCGCAGAGCGTCATCCGCTTCCAGAGGAGCGCGGCACCGTCCGTGGGGCCGGCGGTGGCCCGCTCCGTGCCCGGATCCTCGGCGCCCGGCGCGCCGGGCCCGTAACCTAGGACAGACAGGGATTCCTTCACCGGGCCACTCCTTATCGTCCGGCTTCGGAGCGCCATCGGTGTGAGAGCATTCGTTCGCCACCCATGAAATTGCTCGCAGAAGTGCAGAGTTTTCTGGTCATCGACTTGATCCCTTCAGGGGATACGGATAAGCCGAACGGAACACGGAGTTCTCGGGGCCCCGCGGAACCAGAGGTGAGCCTTTCAGAGCCGAACTCCGAGGTACAGACGTATTGTTGGCCCGTGGCGGTCGCGGCCGACAACGGACACGACGATGAACCGGGGGGACATTCCGTGATCTTGGAGCCCGCACCATCGCATGAGGAAAGCTCACTGCACACGCTGGCCCGGCTCCTGGAACAACAAGAAAAGGCCCTGGAGACGGCCTCCGTCCACGCGCGGTATCTGCAGGAGCAGATAGCGGCGCTCTCCCTGTACAGCTCCGGTGCGGATCCGGGCGTCTCGGGTGTGGAGGACGTCACCGATCCGGAGCGGGCCCGCGCTCTGCTGAACTCGGTGGCCGTGCTGGCCCGTCGGCAGATCCTGGTGATCCAGCCCTCGGTCCTCGCCCGGCAGCTGATCGCCGACTGGATGAGCCGTGACGGCTGTTGCGGCCGGGAGGCGGGCGTGACGATCCGCACCATTCACCAGAGCTCCGCCCTGCACAGCGCCCGCACCACCGCCTACCTGGAGAAACTCTCCTGTCTCGGGGTCCGGGTGCGGGTGGCGCCGTTATTGCCGTTCCGCCTCATCGTGGTGGACGAGGCCCTGGCCCTGGTGTGTCCGCCGGGCAAGCTGCTGCTGGTCCGGCACCCGGCCCTGGTGCGCCTGCTGGGGCGGGTCTTCGAGTTCTGCTGGGACGGCGCCCGGGACATCGCGCGCCCCGCGCCCGCGCCGGACGCGACGGCGGGCACCGTGGCCTGCCGGGGCCCGGCGGACCGCTCCCCGCGGCTGACCGAACAGCAGCTGGTGATCCTCAAGTTGTGGGCACGGGGCCGCCAGGACGCGGCCATCGCCCGGGAACTGCGCGTCTCGCCGCGCACCCTGCGCCGCATGGTGTCCGCGCTGCTGCGCCGGCTCGGGGTAAGCAGCCGCTTCGAGGCCGGCGTGGTGGCCGCCCGCACCTGCGGCCTGCTGGACTCCCCCGACCCGCCCGCAGACGGTGCCGAGGAAGGACCCGGCGAGCCGGTGCAGGCCGGGACACCGGGCGAGGCATGACACGTCCGCCGCCGCACTGTCCGCCGACGGCCACGGCCGCCACGGGCCAACCGGGGCTCTACACGGGCGGGACCGGCTCTGCCACGATCTGGTCCTGACCGCGGCCTGCCACCACCGGCGCCGCACACCGGGGTGACCCTGCCGTCCCCCGCACCTCCCCAGCACCGCCGAATCGAGGGCGCTTCCGCCCCGTCGCCTGCCTTCCCGAGGGAGTTCCGCCATGTCGGTGTCCGAGGCGTCAGCCGCCCGGGACGAGACCGTCCGCACGCCGCTTCCGGTCCTCGGAAGCGATGTCCTGGTACCGCTGGTGACCGGCGGAGAAGTGCCGTACGCCGCCCTGGACTACGCGGCGAGCACCCCGGCGCTGCAACAGGTCTGGGACGACATCGCCGCCTACGCCCCCTACTACGGCAGCGTGCACCGCGGGGCCGGCTATCTGTCCCGGCTGTCCACTGATCTCTTCGAGCAGAACCGGGCCACCGTCGCCCGCTTCCTCGGCTGCCGCCCCGACGACCAGGTGATCTTCACACGGTCCACCACCGACTCGCTCAACCTGCTGGCCGCGGCCGTCCCCGACGGAACGAAGGTGTTCGTCTTCGAGACCGAACACCACGCCTCACTGCTGCCGTGGCGGCGGAGCGACGTCCACTGCCTGCCCGCGCCCCGCAGCCGTACACACGCCGTCGAACTGCTCGAACGGGCGCTCACCGGCCTCCGGGGGCCCGCGCTGCTGTGTGTCACGGGGGCGTCCAATGTGACGGGTGAACTCTGGCCGGTCCGCGAACTGACCGAAGCCGCCCACCGGCGGGGCGCCCGGGTGGTGCTGGACGCCGCACAGCTCGTCGCGCACCACCCGGTGGACATCGCCGGACTGGACGTCGACTACGTGGCCTTCTCCGGCCACAAGCTGTACGCGCCGTTCGGCTCGGGAGTCCTCGCCGGCCGCGCCGACTGGCTGAACCGCGCCGAGCCGTATCTGGCCGGGGGCGGTGCGAGCAAACGGGTCGTCCGCCGCGCCGGCGGCACGCTGGACGTCGAGTGGCACACCGGCACGACCCGCCACGAGGCCGGCTCCCCCAACGTCATCGGCGTCCACGCGATCGCCTCCGCCTGCCGTACCCTCACCGCCGCGGGCTTCGACCGCCTCGCAGCACGGGAGCGCCGGATGGTCGCCCGGGTCACCGAGGGGCTGGCGGGGATCGGCCCGGTGAAGGTGCTGTCCCTGCTGGGCGAGGACTGCCCACGGGTGTCGGTCATCGGCTTCGTGGTCGCGGGCTGGAACAGCTCGCACCTGGCCGCCGCGCTCTCCGCGGAGTACGGGATCGGCGTGCGGGACGGGCTGTTCTGCGCCCACCCGCTGGTCCGCGTCCTGCTGGGCGGCACACCGACGGACCAGGGCCACTGCGGCGCCCCCGAAGCCGCCCCGGGAGAGCCCTCGCTCAACGCCCTCCGCGTGAGCTTCGGCGCCGGAACCCCCGACGAACACCTGGAACGCTTCCTGACCGCCCTGACGGAACTGATCCACCACGGCCCTCGCTGGAACTACCGCACAGAAAACGGCCGCTGCGTCCCGGCGCCCTGAACTCACGCGAAACCGGGACCTCGGGCCATGAGGGGCACAGACGGCGCGTCAGGACCAGGTGAACGAACGAGGCGGCGCAGCGCCACCGGCCCGGTCCGGACATGACGCAGCGGGGGGCCGCAGGGCCGGGTGCACGAAGAGGCGCGGCGCGCCACCGGCCCGGTGGTCCGGACATGACGCAGCGGGTGCCGCAGGGCCTGGTGGACGCAAGGGGGCGGGCCGCAGGGCGGAGTGAACGTCAGGGGGTGGGGGCGCAGGGGTGGGGGGTTCCGGAAGCTTCCGTGTATTTGTGGCCCGCCAGGGCCGTAAATATACGTTCCGGGGCGGCGCCCCCCCCGGGGGCCGCCCCCCCGGAGCCCCCACCCCCGAAACCCACCACACACCCGCACCCGACAAACCGGCCCCGTACAACAGACGCCCGCAGACCCCCGAGCGCGCGCCGCACGGCGAGACCGCAGCGCCCCCCACCCCCGTCAATACACCGGCATCCCCGGATCAACCCGCTCCGCCCACTCCACAATCCCGCCCCCCAGATGCACCGCATCGGGATGCCCGGACTTCCGGGCCACCGCCAGCACCTCCGCCGACCGGATCCCCATCCGGCAGAAGAAGACGACCTTCCGGTCGTCGGGCAACCGCTCCACCGCCGCACCCCCGTCGAAGAACTCCCCCTTGGGGATCAGCACCGAGCCGGGAAGGTCGGAGAACGCGTGCTCGTCCGGTTCGCGGACGTCGACCAGGTACAGCGGTACCTCCCGGTCCAGCAGGTCCTTGAGCTCGTCGACGGAGATCGTGTGCTCCCGGGCCGCCTCCGCCGCTTCCGGCGAGAGCAGCCCGAAGTACGGTTCGGCGGCCGTCAGTTCGGCCGGGCGGACGGCCGCGGGATCGCGCTCCAGGGGGACCGTCCGGCAGCCGCCGCTCAGCGCGTCGTACTCCGTGATCCGGCCCACGAGCGGCTCGCCTCCGCCGGTCAGCAGCTTGACGGCCTCCACCGCCAGCGCCGCCGACAGCCAGCCGCCGAGGACTTCCAGGAACCCGGCCATGCCGCGGAAGTACGGCGCGGGCGGGGCCGGATGGAGGTCCCGGTAGGTGGGTCCGTGCGCGTCCCAGAAGACCCCGACGCGCCCCCGGAGACGGTCCACGCCGCCCCAGACGAACGGTTTGCCCAGGCGGGCGCAGACGTCGTCCACCAGGTAGCACCGGGCGGGGTCCTCGCTCGCGCAGAGCACCACGTCGTAGTCGCGGAGGACCTCCTCCGCGGTGCCGGCGTCCAGCCGGGTCCGGTGCGTCACCACGGTGACGGCGGGATGGGTCTCGCGCAGCGCCGCCGCCCACGCGGCGGCGCGCGAGTCCTGCGGCACCGGGCGGCCGTCGGGGCCGGGCCGCCCCGGGCAGCGGTCCCACGTGCGCAGCGGCGCGCCGTCGGCGATGCCGAGCACGCCCACACCGGCGTCGGCGAGATGGCCGAGAGCGGGCGCGCCGACCTCGTCGGCGCCGATCACCAGAACGCGGCCGTTCTTCAGCCGGCGCTGACCCAGCGCGCCGATCTCGGCGAGGATCAGCTGTCGTGCGTGCCGGCGCACATCGATGTCTCCGAGTTCTTCGACCGGCTCGACCAGGGGCGGGAAAGGCATGGGACTCCTCATTCGGAAATCATGCGGAACGGGGGTGCTGACGACATCACTCGCGGTCCTTCTTTCCGCCGGGCCCCCTTTCCGTCCTGCCCTGTTTCGGCCACGCTCCCTTTCCGTGACGCCCCGCAGCGGCGAACCCGTCCCGGCGGGAAACGGAGCGGCCACGACCGGCGCAGAGAATTCCCATTCCCCCCCTCGCATCGCCCCCGCCGCCCGCACCGGCCATCCGCACCGGAAGAAGACACTCCGGATGCGAACCGAAAATGACCTTCCACACCGAACAAGGCCCTTGGGCTTCTCCACGAAACGGAAGGAAAACCAACCGTTCAGCGACGGACCCGAAGGCGCGTCCACCCGCTCCCGGCTATTCCGAAGCGGCGCCGCCCCACCGCGGTGTGTCGAGGATTTCCACCACGGCACAGCCCCAGTTGAACCCGTACCCGGTGCCGGCGAGCACCACCCGGTCACCGGGCTCCACCGCACCGGTCGCCACCAGATGGTGCAGACCGAGGGCCTGGTCCCCGGCTCCGAGATGGCCGATGCCGCGACCGAAGTCCCAGGTGGTGCGCTCGTGTCCGACGCCCATGCCGGCGAGCACGCTCCACCAGCGGACGGTCTGGCCCACGTTCGGCAGGACGAAGCGGCGGACCTCGGCCAGTTCGGTCTTCGCCTCGGACAGTGCCCGGCCCATGCAGTCGCCCACTCCGCCGGCGACCTGCTCGGAGATCTTCTCCAGGTCGCGCAGCCGGGAGCGCATGAACAGCTTCTTGCGCGACCGCATGTCCAGCGGCTTGTCCCCGGACGCCGGAGCGTCGCGCAGCGAGCGGCCCCGGTACATCTCCTCCAGCGTCGGATCGGCCGTCAGCACGGTGGCCAGGACGCGGGCGAAGCCGGGGCGCCGGGTCAGGACGGTTGCCGTGGCGCCGTCGGCCATGACCGTGCCGCTCTCGCTGCGATAGCGGTCGAAGCCGGGGTCGCAGAACCGCTCGCCGGTGGTGAGCAGCACGGCCGCGTCGTCGTCGCACGCCGCGAGGTAGGCCGCGCCCAGACTGAGCGCGGCCACACCGCCGTTGGACTTCTGGTCCACATCGACGGCCGGCGCGTTCCCGCCGATCGTCTGCTGCTGGATGTACGAGGCCGGGGTCCACATGTCCTGGCCCTGGTAGTAGGTGCTGGCGTGCAGGATCATGCGGACGTCGGCGGGGCGTGCCGCGCTCCGTTCCATCGCCTGCCGCACCGCACGGACCGCCATGTCGGGGGCGAACTCGTCGGAGACGACGGCTCCCAGCAGGGCGTTGGCCGTGTATTCGGCGGACGGATAGCGCCCCTCGGCGACGGCGTCGGCCAGATCGGTCGGCCGGCCGAGCCGGACCCCTATCGCGTCGAGGTAGATGTCGTTCAGAAGCATGCCCAACCTCCTCATCACCGTGCGGCACGAGCAGGCTCGCGGGGATCGCACGCATACGGGTCAGTGACAGCGCCACGTCCCACCCGGTGACCGGGCTCCGGGGCCGTGGCGGAAACGCAGGGCAGGACCGGCGGCCGGCCCGGGAACAGGACCGCTGCCCGTGCCGGCGCCGGCCGCCGCGCCACCCTCACAGATGCGCCCCGCCGGCGGTCTCCAGCCGTTCGCCGGTGATCCACCGGGCCTCCTCGGAGGCGAGGAACGCGACGGCGTCGGCGACATCCGCGGCCCGGCCGAGCCGCCCGAACGCGCTCTGGGCCGCCGCGTCGGCCGCCGCCGCGGGGTCCCCGCGGAACCGGTCCCCGTGGAAGTCCGTGTCGATCAGCCCCGGTGCGACGGTGTTCACGGTGATCCCCCGCTCCCCCAGGTGCCGGGCCAGGGAGTGGCCGAACACCTCGAGGGCGCCCTTGCTCAGGGCGTAGCCGATGATCCGGGGGTGTGCCACCCGGGCGGCGAGCGAGGAGATGTTGACGATCCGTCCGCCGGGTCCCATCAGGGGCAGCGCGCGCTGGACGATGAAGACCGGCGCCCGCACATTGACGGCGAGGGCGCGGTCCAGCTGCTCCGGGGTGAGGTGTTCGATGTCCCCGGAGCATCCGATGCCGGCGTTGTTGACCAGGATGTCGAGGGCGGTGCCGCCGGTCTGCTCGCGCAGCCCCGCTTCCACCCCGGCGAACAGCACCTCGGCGGCGTCGGGGGCGCCGAGCTCGGCCCGCACGGCGAACGCCCGTCCGCCGTTCCGCTCGATGGCCGACACGGTGTCCTTCGCCGCGGTTCCGTCGTGCCCGTAGTGCACGGCGACCACGGTGCCGGGCCGGCCCAGGCGTTCCGCCGTCGCCCGCCCGATGCCGCGGCTCGCCCCCGTGACCAGTGCTGTCCGAGCCACTTCCGCTGTCACGCATCCCCCTTATGTGCCGCGCGCAGAGCGCACAACGAACCCTCCGGCGGCGGGCGGCGGCGCCACCGGGACACGGCGGTGCGGCCGCTCGGTCACCTGGAGCGGTGCCTTGACGGTGTCGGGATTCAGCCGGGTACGGCTGGGGATCATGGATGAACGGTTCGGCGTTCCCGCCGCGGTGCCCCGCAACTTCCGTCCGGTGGACGGCACACCGTAGGCAGAGATCGCTTCCGGTGTTCAGCGTCGTGCGCTTGGTGCGAATACGGCTGTTCACATACGGGCGGCCACAGACCCTCACGCGACGCGGCCGACGCTCCACGCGTGGGCCGAATCGGCAGCCGGGGCCACCGGGCACGAACATTAACACGGTGTGTCGTGGCGGAGGCAAGCGTTCCTGAGCTCCTGCAACGACCTTTGCCAAGGCATGAGTTGAGGCTTCGGGGAGCTCCTCCCGAACCGCCGGGAAGCGGAGCGGGAGGCCCCGGCCGACGGGTGCGCACGGATGGCACGAACGGGGCGCGGTGGCATCCGTCGACTGCTAGGGTCGCCGGGCCGGTTGTGCGGGACCGGTGCGAACCGGACAGGTGTCGCACGGGCTTCCGGACGCTGCCGGACGCTGCCGGACACCGTTCATCGCAGGCCGGGCCCGGTGCGGCACCGCGACGCCGGGTCATCGCGCCGCCGGTCATCGCGCGGTCGGGTCATCGCGCGGTCGGCGTCGCCGGCAGGGAGGCCGGGAGCAGCGTCCCGCCCGACAGCGCCCGACGGAGCGAGCACCGCGCACGAGGCAGCCGACGGCCGGGCACAACGACCCAGGCCCGGCACAGCGCGTCACCCGCACCACACAACGCCCCACGCACCAGGCTCGAGAACCCACGTACCAGCAGCAGCACCGTCGTCCGACACCGACGACACCCGGCACCACACTGACGGCCCCTCCGGACGGCCCGCGTTCCGTGCCTGTTGCGCGGGCGGCGGTACGCCCGGGGACAACGCACCCGGGGAGAGACGCATGCACGGGACACCGCCCAGGTACAGCACGCCGCCCACGTCCGGTGAACCCCGCACGCCCACCGGGCAGGTGGACGTGCTGGTGGCCGGGGCGAGCACCGTCGGCCTGTTCACCGCGATGTTCCTGGCCCGGCACGGTGTCCGGGCCCTGGCCGTGGAGCGGCACACCGCTCCGCTCGCCCACCCGCGCGCCATGGGTGTCGGCCCCCGGACCGTGGAGCTGCTGCGCGAGGCCGGTATCGACGACGCGGTGGACGCCCGCTGCGTGGACATGTCCGGCAGCAATCTGCAGATGTTCTCCACGCCCACCCTGGCCACGGCCGACCTCGACGCACTGGCCGAAGCCGCGCCGCCGCGGACGGACGACTTCCGGGACATCACCCCGCGGACACTCCGCGGCACCTGCCCGCAGGGCCGGCTGGACACCGTGGCGATCGACGCCGCCCGCGCCCACGGCGCCACCGTCTCCTTCGGCACCGAGCTGCTCTCCTTCGTCCAGGACGAGGAGGGGGTGGAGGCCGAACTCAAGTGCGCGGAGGGCTCGTTCACCGTGCGGGCCCGGTATCTGGTGGCGGCCGACGGGGCGCGCAGCCCGGTGCGGTCCGCCCTCGGCATCGCCGCCTCCGGACCGGGCGAGCTGGGACAGCCGCTGGTGAGCGTGCTCTTCCGCAGCGATCTGCGGGACCTGACCGGCAGCCACACCTTTGTCATGTGCGACATCACCACGCACGAAGCGGCGGGCGGCCTGCTGCCCGTCGACGGCGACCGCGAGTGGATCTACCACACGCGCTACGACCCGGCGGCCGGCCAGTCGCTCCAGGACTTCACCCCTGAGCGCTGCCGTGCGCTGGTCCGCTCCGCCGTGGGCGTGCCGGGTCTGGAGGTGGAGATCGTCGACGTCCTGCCGTGGCAGGTCCGGGCGGCGGTCGCCGACCGGTTCCGCTCCGGCCGGGTCCTGCTCGCCGGGGACGCGGCCCATGTCATCCCGCCGGTGGGGGCGTTCGGGATGAACACCGGGGTGGCCGACGCGCACAACCTGGCGTGGAAGCTGGCCGCGGTGCTCCGGGGCGCCGCCGGGCCCGGCCTGCTGGACACCTACGAGGCGGAGCGCCGCCCGGTGGCGCTGACCACGATGGAGCAGTCGCTGCTGCGCCTGGACGACCCGGGTCTGCACTGGGGCCGGGGCCCCGAGGCCGCTCGTGCGCGGGCGGCGGCGGGCGCCCTCAACGCACCGGTGGTCCACCTCGGTTACCGCTACGACTCCGCCGCCGTCGTGGACGCCCGGCCGGCCCTGCCCTCCACGGAGGACATCGGACGCGCCCTGGACGGCGCCCCGGGCTCCCGGCTCCCGCACCGGTGGCTCCGGCGGGGCGAGGAGGTCGTGTCCACGCTGGATCTCGTCGGAGGCGGCTTCGCCCTGCTCACCGGGCCGGACGGCGGGGCATGGCTGGACGCCCTCCCGGGAGCGGCAGCCGCGCAGGGGGTCGCGGTGGCCGGTCACCGGATCGGGGGGAAGCCTCGTGCCGTGGGCAGGGGGAAGGCGGGTGCCGTGGACGGCGGTGGGAAACCGGGTGCCGTGGGCGGCGGCGCCGGCCGCAGCGGCGCGGCCGGGAACACCGGCCCCACCCACCCCATCGACAGCCTCACCCATCCCACGGACGACCTCGCCGATGCCGTCACTCCCTGGACCCACTCCGTCGGCATCAGCGGCTCCGGGGCGCTGCTGGTGCGTCCGGACGGCTTCGTCGGCTGGCGGAGTCCCGCGCTCGGCGAGGCCCCGGGCGAGGAGTTGCGGCGGGCGCTGGCCGCGCTGCTCTGCCGAGCGCCCGCAGAGGCCTGACGGGGCTGCGGGAACGGGACCGCACGTTCGCGCACAGACGGACGCCGATACGCGGACCTGCCGCCCCGGCGGTACGGGGCGGCACGGGCTCGCGCGGCCGAAGGTTCACGGGGCCGAGCACCCGGGCGGCCACCGGGCAGGCCCCGCCCAGCCGTCAGGAATCGAAGACCGGCATGGACTCCCCGCCGGGGTTCCACTGCTTCAGGAACGCCTCCTGGCGGGAGACGTCCATCATCTCCAGCCGTACTCCCAGGCTGTCCGCACGGTGGTACGCGTACGGCCGGCCGTACGGGCAGCCGGTGAACTCCAGGGGCAGCCCCTCGTCGGCCAGCCGGCGGGAGCTCTCCTCCACCGAACGGGTCCAGAACCCGACGTGATCGCACCGGGCGCCCAGGGAGGAGTCCCAGGGACTGCCCTCGGGGCCCTGGATCAGCTCGAAGTGCGGGGGCCCGGTGCGGGAGAACGCCATCCGGTACTCCCAAGGGCCCAGGGAATCCTCCTTGATGGGGCTCCACTCGGTCCGGACCGTCCGGCTGAGATCGTCCATGGCGCGCTCGATGTCCGGTACGACGAAGCAGACGTGGTAGAACACGGTCCCGTCTCCCCCTCTCCTGTGGTGTGTGGTCGTGCGGTTGCCTTCCGCCGGGGTCCGGCGGGGCACTCGGCCCCCGGCCGCCCCGCCGTCCCCGAGCCCGTCAGGTCCGGAGCAGGGAGCGGACGTGTCTGCCGTAGTCGGACCCGGCCGACAGCCCGTCCGCGAGGGCCCTCAGCTGCTCCTTGCCGATGTAGCCCATGTGGTACGCGGTCTCCTCCAGGCAGGCGATCCGCAGTCCCTGGCGCTTCTGCAGTACCTGCACGTACTGGCTGGCCTCCAGCAGGCTGTCGTGCGTACCGGCGTCGAGCCAGGCGGTGCCGCGCCCGAGCCGTACGAGCCGGCCGCGGCCCTCCGCGACCAGCATCCGGTTGACGTCGGTGATCTCCAGTTCCCCGCGGGCGGACGGGGAGATCTTCTCCGCGCAGATCAGGGCGTCGTTGCTGTACATGTACAGCCCGGTGACCGCGAGGTTCGACCGCGGCTCGGCCGGCTTCTCCTCGATGTCGAGCAGCCGGCCGTCCTCGTCGAGGGCGGCGACGCCGTAGCGCTCGGGGTCGGAGACGGGGTAGCCGAAGACGGTGCAGCCGTCCACCGTCCCCGCGGCCTCCCGCAGGGTTGCGGGCAGCCCCTGCCCGTAGAAGATGTTGTCCCCCAGGATCAGGCAGACGTCCTCGTCGCCCGCGAACTCGCGGCCGATGAGCAGCGCCTCGGCGATGCCGCGCGGGGAGTCCTGGGCGGCGTACCGGAGGTCCAGGCCGAACCGTCCGCCGTCACCCAGCAGGTGCCGGAAGGATTCGAGGTGCCGGCCGTCGCTGATCACGAGGATCTCGCGCATGCCGGCGAGCATCAGCACCGACAGCGGGTAGTAGATGAGCGGTTTGTCGTAGACCGGGAGCAGTTGCTTGGAGCTGACGGAGGTCAGAGGCAGCAGCCGGGTTCCGGACCCTCCGGCCAGCAGTATTCCGCGCATCGTGGTGAGTTCCTTTCCGAGGTGACCGGGCGGGACCGGGGACCGGCCGGTGTCGGGGACCGGCCGGTGTCGGCGCAGTCGGAGGACGGGGCTCAGACCGTCGAGGAGAGGGCCCCCGCACGGCCGCCGGCCCCGGTCTCCGCACGCCGGACGAGGGGACGCCACCACCGCGGGTTGTCCCGGTACCACCGGACGGTGGCGGCCAGCCCGGACGCCAGGTCGTGCCGCGGCGCGTAGCCGAGTTCCTCGCGGGCCTTGCTCCAGTCGACCGAGTAGCGAAGATCGTGCCCCTTGCGGTCGGGCACCTGCCGGACGGCGGACCAGTCGGCTCCGCACGCCGCCAGCAGCCGCTCGGTCAGCTCGCGGTTGGACAGTTCGGTGCCGCCCCCGATGTTGTAGATCTCCCCGGCCCGGCCCCGGGTGCGGACCAGTTCGATGCCCCGGCAGTGGTCCTCGACGTGCAGCCAGTCGCGGATGTGGCGACCGTCGCCGTACAGCGGCACGGTGAGCCCGTCGACGAGCCGGGTCACGAAGAGTGGGATCACCTTCTCCGGGAACTGCATCGGCCCGTAGTTGTTGGAGCAGCGGGTCACCCGCACGTCCAGGCCGTGGGTCCGGTGCTGGGCGAGGGCCAGCAGGTCGGAGGAGGCCTTGGACGCGGAGTAGGGGGAGTTCGGGAGCAGTGGGTGGGTCTCCCGCCAGGAGCCGTGCTCGATCGAGCCGTAGACCTCGTCCGTGGAGACGTGCACGAAGGTCCGTACCCCGTGACGCAGTGCGGCGTCCAACAGGCACTGGGTGCCCAGCACATTGGTGCGCACGAAGCCGCCGCCGTCCTCGATGGAGCGGTCGACGTGGGACTCGGCGGCGAAGTGCACCACGGTGTCGACGCCGGGCAGCAGCCGGTCGAGCACCGCGCGGTCGGTGATGTCGCCCTGCCGGAACCGGAGCCGGCGGTCGTCGGTCACGTCGGCGAGATTGTCGAGGTTCCCGGCGTAGGTCAGCTTGTCGAGCACGGTGACGGCGTCCGCGCCGGAGTCCCGGAGCAGCATCCGGGTGTAGTGGGATCCGATGAACCCCGCTCCCCCGGTGACGAGTAGGTGCATGGAAGGGTCTCCTTCGGTGCGCGGAGAGGAGGGAAGGGGAGGACGGGCCGACGGCCGGGGTGGCGGGCCGTTGCGGCGGACGCCGGAGGTCCTGCACCCGGGCGTCCGCGGCCACGGTGCGACGGCCTGCGCCGGCGCACCGTCAGGACAGCTTCTCGACGATGCCGAGCACCTCCGCCGGGGCGGGCATCGCGGCGATCTCCCCGGCGAGTTCCGCGGCCCGCTCGCGGTAGGACGGGGTGGTCAGCAGGTCCTCGGCCGCCGCGGCGACGGTCCGAGGGGTGTCCTCGCCGGGCAGCAGCATCCGGGCGGCGCCGTATCCGGCCAGCCGCTCCGACGGCGGCACCAGCTTGGGCATGTTGGGGATCAGCAGCTGCGGTACGGCGGCGGCCATGCCGGTGAGGGCGGTGCCGCCACCCGCGTGGTGGACCAGCAGGTCACAGCTGCGGGCGACGACGTCCAACGGCAGCCAGCCCGCCCGGACGCCCAGCCGCCGGGTGAGGTTGCCGGCGACGGCGGCCGGGGCGGCGACGACGATCTCGGCGTCCAGCTCCCCGACCTTTCCGACCAGTTCCACCAGGTAGTCGTCGAAGTAGCCGAGGGCGACCTTGGTTCCGGCGGTGATGCACACCCGCCGGCCGGCGGACCGGCCCAGCATCCAGGGCTCCAGGGGCTGCTGGAGGTTGCACGGCACATAGCGCATGGGCTGGGCGGCGGGCGCGTCGGCGGGGCGGACGCTCGGCGGGCAGATGTCGATCCACAGGTCGGCGGCCGGGACGCCGTCCAGGCCCAGCCGGTCCAGTTCGGGGCGCAGCTCCCGTTCGGCGGCGGTGTCGAAGGCGGGCGGCTCGCCGGAGTCCCAGGAGTGGCGTACGTACGGCACGCCGAGCCGGGCGGCGAGCAGGGGCGCGGAGAAGCAGAGCATGCCGCCGACGACGAGGTCGGGGCGCCACTGTTCGGCGAGCCGGCCGAGCGGTGCCAGGTAGGCCGCGGCCATCCGGCCGAAGCCGCGTCCGATGTACTCCGCGTGCTCCGACGGGCCGGCCGGTGCCGCGACCGGGGAGCCGGAACGGTCCGTGGAGAAGTGCTCCCGGATCGGGACCGGGGAGACGGAGAGGCCGGCGAGGCCGGCCCCGGCGACGGCGTCCGCCGTCTCGTCGTTGCAGGCCACGATCACCTCATGACCGGCGTTGCGGGCGGCCGTCGCCAGCGGGGTGAGCGGGAAGACCGTCGCCGGGCTGCCGCCGGTGACGAAGAGGATGCGCATGGACACCACCTGATCTGAGGCGCTTCGGAGCGTCGAGCGGACGGGGTGCGGTCCGTGGGACCCGGTTCCGGCCGGTCCGGAGCCGGCGGACGTGCGTGGCGCGTCCGGCCGTTCCGCCCTCCGGGGCGGTCCGCCCGGCCGGGCGGGGGCGGTTCCACGGTCGTGCGGGGTGGACGTGCGCGGCGGTGGTGCGGTCGTGCGGGCCCTGCCGCGCGCTCCCGCGCGTCCGGCAGGCGAGATCGGAAATACCGGAATACCCGGCACCGGAGGCCGGCGTCAGCACGCCGAGAACCGGCTCCGGAGGATTCTCCCGCACTTCGCCGCACCGCTTCGGCACATCAGGATCAACGATGTTCGGCGAATATCCGGAAGGTGATCGTCAATTACCCGCCGATGTTGTCGCAGCGCGTGCGACCAGGAGCGCTTCGCATTGATGGAGCCATCTTCCGAGTGGCGGGAGGCTCAGCATATACAGACTCCCGCCAAACCTGACAGAAGCAGGAGAAGTTGACTGACCGCAGCCACTCTCCCGCTTGAAATTGCCGCATATCCTGGCAAAAGGCAATGAACAACACTCACACTCCGCTCCCCATATGACGCTCTGTCACCCATTCCCCGCCGCAGCCCCATCCCCGACGATGGCGCGGACCGCACCCCGGCAACGCCTGCGCACCCTTGAATGTGACTTGGGTCACGGTATATTGACGTTATGATCACGGCCCCTTAGATTGCAGCAGCATTGCGAGCCGCACCGCCTTCGCCGCCGCTTGCTCATTCCTTACCCGGCACCCGGATTCATTGCCGACGCTTCACGTTCACGGCCAGCGATTCGAGTAAGGGAATCTCGCGAATCCATTGCCTATTTGCTGGTTCTGGCGGGGTGCCAGGACCCGTTGACCCGATGCAGGGGGGACATGTGGGGGGAGACGGGGGAAACACAGCCGTCGGACGGCCGGCGGCCGGGGACGAGACGGACGACCGGCCCCTGCCGTTACGCGGACCCGCCCGGGGCACGTCCGCCGCACCACCGGTCCCGGACCTGTCCCTGGCCACGGCGCCTTCGGCCCGGGAGCCGTCCACGGCGCCACCGGCCCGCCCATGGTTCGGCGCCGGGGCCGCCCAGCAACCGGTCTGGAGCAACCCCTGGCTGCTGGAGAAGGTCCGGCGGGAGCTGAGCGGACGGCCCGGCCCGGTGGCGGCCGCGGACACGGCCCGGCTGCGGTCCCTGCTCGCGCAGGCCGCCGCGGGGCGGATGGGGATCGTCCAGGCGGGCGACTGCGCGGAGGACCCCGCCGAGTGCACCGCCGCCCACGTCCGCGCCAAGGTCGCGCTGCTCGACACCCTCGGCCGGGACCTGGAGGCCCGGTCCGGTCTCCCGGTGCTGCGGATCGGCCGGATGGCCGGTCAGTTCGCCAAGCCCCGCTCCCGGCCCACCGAGCGGGTCGGCGGACGCGAACTCCCCTCCTACCGCGGCCCCCTGGTCAACGGCCCGGCACCCACCGACGCGGACCGGGCGCCGGATCTGCTGCGCCTGACGACAGGTCACCACCTCGCGGTATCGGTCATGAACCACCTGACCGAGCTGGGCCGGGGCCCCGGCGCCCCGGACGAGGCCGTCGTGTGGACCAGCCACGAGGCCCTGCTGCTCGACTACGAAGTGCCGCTGCTCCGCAGGCTCAGCGGCGGGGACCTGCTGCTGTCCTCCACCCATGTGCCGTGGATCGGCGACCGCACCCGGCAGCTCGACGGCGCCCATGTGCGGCTGCTCTCCTCGGTGATCAACCCGGTCGCGTGCAAGGTCGGGCCGGCGCTGACGCCGGACGAGCTCCTGCGGCTGTGCCAGGTGCTCGACCCCGGCCGCGAACCCGGCCGGCTGACGCTGGTCGCACGGCTCGGCGCCGGCCTCGTACGCACCGGGCTGCCGCCGCTGGTCAGGGCGGTGCGCCGGGCCGGGCACCCGGTGATCTGGCTGTGCGACCCGATGCACGGCAACACCGTCCTGGGCGCCCGGGGCCGGAAGACCCGTGCCGTCACCGCGCTGATCCGTGAACTGGAGGGCTTCCAGGACGCGGTACGGGCGGAAGGCGGCGTCGCGGGCGGGGTCCATCTGGAGGCCACACCGAACGCCGTCGCCGAGTGCGTCCGGGACACCGGGGACGAGCCGGGCGACCCGTACACCACCCTGTGCGACCCACGGCTCAACCCGGAGCAGGCCCGGGCCGTCCTCGCGGCCTGGCGCCGCCCGGCGGTCCGGCCGGAACAGCCCGGACCGGCCCTCGGTGTCCGGTGCCGGGGGCACCTCCCGGCGGTGCCCGGCGCAGCGCCACCGGGCGGGCCGGCGGCCGCGGTGCCGCCCCGGGCGGACGTTCCGGGCACACCGCGAGGCGCGGTGCCGGGCGTCGCGGAGCCGGGGTGACCCGCACCGGACGGCCCGGGCCCGGACCGGGGCGGCCGGTCGGGCCGGCCGCCCTCGGAACCCCGTAGGCAGCCGCCGCACCGCCCCGGCCGCACCACGAGTACCCCGTACCAGCACGGTCCCGACCCCTTTCCCGAGGACAAGGATGCAGATGGGCACGGAAGACTTCTCCGGCAGAGTCGCCCTCGTGAGCGGTGCGGCCGGTGGCATCGGCGAGGCCGTGGTCCTGGCACTGGCGGAGGCCGGCGCCTCGGTGGCCGCGGTGGACCTCGACGCGGAGGCACTGGGGGCGCTGGAGCGCACGGCCGGCGCCGGGGGCACCTCGGTCACCGGCTTCGTCGCCGATGTCGGGTCGGCGGAACAGGTCGGGACGGTGGTCTCGGAGGTCGAACGGCGCCTCGGCCCGATCGACCAGCTGGTCAACTGCGCCGGGGTGCTGCGGGCCGGCTCCGCCCTGTCCCTGACGGAGGAGGACTGGGCGCGGACCTTCTCGGTCAATGCCGGCGGGGTGTTCCGGCTGTCCACCGCCGTCGCCCGGCGGATGGCCGGGCGGGAGCGCGGCGCGATCGTCACCGTCGCCTCCAACGCCGCCCACGTGCCCAGGATGCACATGTCCGCGTACGCGGCGTCCAAGGCAGCCGCCGTGGCGTTCACCAAGAACCTCGGGCTGGAACTGGCCGCCCACGGCATCCGGTGCAACGTGGTGGCCCCCGGGTCCACCGACACCCCCATGCTGCGTGCGCTGTGGCACGACGAGAGCGGTCCCCGCCGTTCGCTCGACGGGGTGCCGGAGGAGTACCGGGTCGGCATCCCCCTGGGCAGGTTCGCCCAGCCCTCGGACGTCGCGCACGCCGTGTGCTTCCTGCTGTCGGACCGGGCCTCCCACATCACCCTGCACGACCTGGTCGTCGACGGCGGCGCGGCACTCGGCGGCTGATCCGGCGGGGCACCGACACCTCGCACCGCCGTCGTGCCAAGCCACCCGACGTCCTGCCGATCCGCCCGTCGTACCGGCCTGTTCATCGGACCGCCCCCGCGTCACCTCCGCCCGGGCCCCGCTCCGTACCGCCGCTCCGCCGCGCCACCCTCCGGTTCCCGAAGCCGACGACCCCCGAGAGGAGAGCTCCGGCCTTGACCATCCCCGCCATCGCTCCGTATCCCATGCCCCGGCAGGAGGATCTGCCGGCCAACACGGCGCCCTGGAAACCCGATCCGCGCCGTGCCGTGCTGCTGGTGCACGACATGCAGCGGTACTTCGTCGAGCGGTTCCCGGCCGGCCGCGAACCCGGTACCGCGCTGGTCGCCCATACCGCGGCGCTGCTGCGCCGCTGCCGTGCGGACGGTGTCCCCGTGGCCTACACGGCACAGCCCGGGAACATGACCGAGGAACAGCGGGGCCTGCTCGCGGACTTCTGGGGCCCGGGCATGAACACCGCCCCCGAGCACCGCCGCATCGTCGACGCGCTGGCTCCCGACCCCGCCGACGCGGTGTTCACCAAGTGGCGCTACAGCGCCTTCCAGCGGAGCGGCCTGCTCGATCATCTGCGGTCCTCGGGCCGCGACCAGCTGATCCTGTGCGGTGTCTACGCCCACGTCGGCTGCTTGATGACCGCCGTGGAGGCGTTCAGCCACGACATCGAGACGTTTCTCGTCGCGGACGCCGTCGCCGACTTCTCGCCGGAGCACCACTCGATGGCGCTCGACTACGCGGCGGCGCGCTGCGCGGTCGTGCTCTCGACCCGGGCCCTGCTGGCCGGACTGGACCGGTCGCAGCTCCTCGGCCGGGCCTGACGGCCGGCTTCCTGTCGGGCGCCCGGCACAAGGCGCCCGAGCCCGGTTCCCCTGTCGGGTGCCCGCCACGGGCCCCCGTCCACAGCGCGTCTTCCGGAGGGCAGGCGTCATGACGCACGAACGGGCACGTCACCTGCAGTTGCTGGACCGCTTGGCCGCTCCCGATCCGCCCGCCTACGCGCTGCTGCACCGCCCGGAGGCCGCCGGCCGGCGGGTCGAGATCCTCCTCGGCGAGATGTCGGCACCGCACCGGCTCGCCGACCTGCCGCTGTCCGAGCCGGGCCGGGTCACCGGCCGGCCGCGGCACGAACTGCTCGCGCTGGTCCCCTACCGGCAGATCTCCGAGCGGGGGTTCAGCTGTCACGACGACGGGGCGCCCCTGCTCGCCCTGACCGTGACGGAGCAGACCGTCTGCCCGCTGGACACCGCCCTGGCGCACCTCCCGGACACCCCGATCAGCCTCGCCGGCGCCCACTTCGACATCGACGACGCGGCGTACGCCGCCATCGTCCGGCGGGTGCTGGCGCAGGAGATCGGCCACGGCACGGGCGCCAACTTCGTCATCAAGCGGTCCTTCCTGGCGGAGGTCACCGACTTCTCGCCGCGCACCGCGCTGACCCTGTTCCGCCGGCTGCTGACCGTGGAGCGGGGCGCGTACTGGACGTTCGTGGTGCACACCGGGGACCGGACGTTCGTGGGCGCCACCCCGGAGCGGCACGTGAGTCTCTTCGACGGGACGGCCGTGATGAACCCGATCAGCGGCACCTTCCGGTACCCGCCGGCCGGGCCCGGCCTCCCCGATGTGATGCGGTTCCTCGCCGACCCCAAGGAGGCGGGCGAACTGTCCATGGTGGTCGACGAGGAGCTGAAGATGATGGCCCGGATCGCCGACCGCGGCGGGCGGATCGTCGGGCCGTTCCTCAAGGAGATGGCGACGCTCGCGCACACCGAGTACCTCATCGAGGGCCGCACCTCCCGGGACGTGCGGGACATCCTGCGGGAGACGATGTTCGCGCCCACGGTGACCGGCAGCCCGCTGGAGAGCGCCTGCCGGGTGATCCGGGAGTACGAGCCGCAGGGGCGCGGCTACTACAGCGGGGTCGCCGCGCTGGTCAGCCGGGACATCAACGGCGGCCACTCACTGGACTCGGCGATCCTGCTGCGCACGGCCGACCTCTCCGGCGGGTCGCTGCGGATCGCGGTGGGCGCGACCCTGGTCCGCGACTCCGACCCACGCTCGGAGGTCGCGGAGACCCACGCCAAGGCGCAGGGCGTGCTCCGTGCCCTGGGCGTCCACGGCGGGTCCGGCGCCCCGGCGGCGGCCCCCGCACCCCACCTCGCGGTCCACCCCGACGTCCGCAGGGTGCTCCAGGCACGCAACGCGGACCTCGCGCCGTTCTGGCTGGACCGGTCCGGCCAGGAGCGGAGCGCCTTCATCCGGCCGGAGTCGGCCGGCCGTCGGGCGCTGATCGTCGACGCCGAGGACACCTTCACCGCGATGCTCGCCCATCAACTGCGCGCGCTCGGCCTGGACGTCGAGGTGCGCCGGTTCGACGAGCCGTACCGGACCGAGGGGTACGACCTGGTCGTCATGGGCCCCGGACCGGGCGATCCGCGGGACCGGGACCACCCCCGGATCGCCCGCCTGCGGTCGACGATCCGCCGGCTGCTCGCCTGCCGCACCCCGTTCCTCGCGGTCTGTCTCAGCCACCAGGTGCTGGGGCTGCTGCTCGGCTTCGGCCTGGTGCGGCGGGAGCGCCCCAACCAGGGCGTGCAGCAGGACATCGACTTCTTCGGACGGCGGGTGCGGCTCGGCTTCTACAACACCTTCGCCCTGACCTGCGACACCGACGCGGTGCGGTGCGACGGCGTCCCCGGGACGGTCGCGGTGAGCCGGGAACAGCACACCGGTCAGGTGCACGGGCTGCGCGGACCGGCCTTCCGTTCCCTCCAGTTCCACGCCGAGTCGGTGCTCAGCCGGGACGGCATGGCGGTGCTCGGCGAGGCGGTCACCGCACTGCTCTCCGGCTCCCCGCACAGCAGCGCGCCCGTCCCGGTCGACTGACCCGCCCGGGCCTCCCCTGCCCGTCGGGTCCTCCGTCCCACGAGTCCCCCGTCCCCGCTACGCACGAGGTCGAACAGTGTCGAAACTTGTCATCGCCGGTGGCGGCATCAGCGGACTGGCCGCCGCCCTGGGCATCGCCCGCCACGGTCACCGCGTCGACGTCCTGGAGCGCAACGGCGCCTTCGCGGAGCTGGGCGCCGGAATCCAGCTCGCGCCCAACGCCTTCGCCGCGCTGGACCGGCTCGGCGTCGGAGCCGAGGTACGGAGCACCGCCGTCCATATCGACGATCTGCGGCTGATGGACGCCCTGTCGGGATCGGTGCTGGCCGCCCTGCCGCTCGGCGCGGAGTACCGGAAGCGGTTCGGCCATCCGTACGCCGTCGTGCACCGCGGCGACCTCTACGCACCGCTGCTGCGCGCCTGCCGCGAGCACCCGGGGATCCGGCTGCGGGCGGACAGCACCGTGGTGGGCTTCGAGAACGCGGCCGCGTCGGTACGCTGTCTGCTCGCCTCGGGTGAGCGGATCGAGGCGGACGGTCTGATCGGCGCGGACGGCATCCGCTCGGCGGTCCGGCGGCAGTTGCTCGGCGACGGGGACCCGCGGGTCTCCGGCCACACCATCCACCGCGCGGTCGTGCCGATGGAATCCGTCCCCCGTGCCCTGCGGTGGAACTCCGTGACGCTGTGGGCCGGTCCGGGCTGGCACCTGGTGCACTACCCGATCGCCGGCGGCACGACGCTGAACCTCGCGATCGTCCGGGACGACGGGGCCACGACCGCCGTCTCCGGGCTCCCGGTGCGCCGCGCACACGTGCTGGAGAGCTATGCCGAGGTCCGCGGCACCCCGCGCGACCTGCTGGAACTCGGACAGGACTGGCGGACCTGGGTGCTGTGCGACCGCGACCCGGTGCGGCGCTGGGCGGAGGGGCGGACGGTCCTCATCGGCGACGCGGCGCACCCCATGCTGCAGTACGCGGCCCAGGGCGCCTGCCTGGCCCTGGAGGACGCCGTGGTCCTGGGCGACCTGCTGGACTGCGGGTCCGAGGAGATCGCCGACCGGTTCGCCCGGTTCACCGCCGTCCGCCGGGAGCGCACCGGCCGCGCCCAGGACGCCGCGCGGTGGATGGGTGAGGCGCTCTACCACCCGGCGGGCGAGGCGGCCGAGGCCAGGAACTCGCTGCTGGCACCGCTCTCCACACCGGATCTGCTCGACGCCGTGGCCTGGCTGCACACGGCCCGGATGGACACGTCCCCGGAGCCGGACGGGGGTGCCGCGGCCGGTACGTCAGGGGATCGCGTCATGGGACCGTGATGGGCAGGCCGTCAGCGCGTCAGGGTCACGACGCGGGAGGACTTGAGGACGCGGCCCTTTGTGTCCAACGCCTGGACCCGGAAGTACAGTCCTGCGTCACGCGTCGGGATCGCCGTCTCGAACCCGGTCCGCCGGGCGTGCCGCACGACCACCGACAGGGAATCGGGGTCCGGCCCTGCCAGCACCCGCCACGCCGTGGTCTGCGTCGAACCGTTCCAGGAGGCGTGGACGACGCTGTTCCCGCCGTCGGACGTCGCCACCACGCTCGGCGGATAGGAGGGCTTGCCGACCCACGTGTTCCGGAAGGCCCGGTACGAGATGTTGGAACCCGGCAGCTTCGCGTCGTAGAGCAGGTTCTCCGAGCCGTTGCCCTGCGTGTTACCCGCGTTGGCGTATTCCGAGTAGTACGAGCTCTGGCCCCATCCGATGAACTTGTTGCCGTTGTCCAGGGCCTGGGTGTTCCCCTGGGACGCCGAGAACAGCGGTGGCCGGTGGTAGTACGTCCGCGCGGCGGTCGCGCGGCGGCGGTCGACGTCCAGGTCCAGGACCAGGCCGTGCGACTCCTGTTCCGGTGTGCCGTCCGGCTGGTCGCAGCAGCCGTCGTCGAACAAGCTGATCTTCCCGTCCGGCCCGAACCGTGCGTCGTGCTGCCAGGAGAAGTCCGCGTCGGGGCCGAAGGTGAAGTCGCTCTTCCTGCCGCCGAGCTGCCAGCCGACCTTCCCGGTCTCCCGGGAGATCGTGTAGATCGCCCAGAAGTTCCGGAGCGAGGCCAGCAGCTCCCCTCCGGGGCCCTCGTCGATCGAGTTCAGGTGGAAGGCGTCCCATACCCCGCCCGACGTCGAGGCGTCGGAGGCCGATACCTCGGAATCGGCGGGGTCCAGGTGATCCAGGAGGTCCCAGGAGAAGACGAGCCTTCCCGTCTCCAGGTCGACCTCCTGGATCTCGCTGTCCAGGATGGACCCGTCCTCCGGCCCCCCGTAGGGGCGGAGATCCATGGGGACCGGCTTCGTCGCGATGAACAGTGCGGTCCCCCTGCGGGTCAGGAGGAACTCGTGCTCGTCCGGGGAGAAGCCATGATGCGCGAAGACCGTCTTGAGCAGGCGGTAGTGGTCGTCGTAGATGTAGTAGCACCCGCCCGGTTCGGGGGCACCGCCCGGCAGGTTCGTATAGGTGGGCGGAATGGCGATGGACCCCTGCCACCAGGTCAGCACCGGCTGCGCCTTCCCGGACCCGGGGCGGTGATAGGTCTGGACCTTGAAGTCCGCGTTCTGCAGGTCGGGGGAGGGCAGGGGACGGAACCAGACCGGATCGCCGGAGTTGTCGGAGATCAGCGCCCCCGTCTGACCGACCACCGCGGTGCCGATGGCATAGGGGCCGACGAAGATCTCGCCCCGGGCGGTCCCCGGCTTGTGCGCGGTCACCGTGACCCGCTGGGGGTGCAGGCCCGGCTCGGAGACGAAGCTCCAGACGTCGCTGCCCGAAGTGATCGGCGGCGGGGTGGTCGCACTGCCGGTCGGGGGAGCGGGCTCCGTCGCGCACAGGCGCGGCCGGTCCGGTCGCGGACCGGCCGCGGCGGGGGGCGGGCAGCTCAGGAAGGCGAACCCAGCGGCCAGCGCACAGGCCCCTGCGGTACGGCTCACCCTTCTCCTCCTGCGAGCCCCCGGGCGCCCCTCCGCCATGTCCCGTCTCCTCACGGCCGTGTCTTCCGTCTGCGTCGCTCGAGAAGTTGCTGTGGCGACGGTAGGCGCCACCGCCGGCTTGCGCCCGTGACAGGACCGCGCAGTGGGCCATTCGGACGCGGTGGCGGCGCCTCACGGAGAGACCGGGGCGCTCGCCGCCACCCGGTCCGAGCTCCTGCTGCCAAACCAAGGGTGCTGCCGGACGGGCCTGCGGACAGCCGGGCGGCACCCGGCCGGAGGCACCAGCGCCCTCCTCTTCGCCGTCCGGCCCGGCGGTGCAAGGGTCACGCGGGGCCAACAGGCCGGTGCATGGGGGGTGAGTCCCCTCGTCCGGCGGACATCCGGATGCGATGCTCGCCCACCGGCCGTCCCCTGACGGGGGATCGGCGATACGGAGACGGCCGGTGGACTCGCGGTGACAGCGGCCGGACACGATCCGAGCCGTCGCGCAGCGGCCGGGGGTGCACGCCGGCATGACGGCAGGTGCGAGATCAGTGCGGACCTTGT
Organism: Streptomyces sp. NPDC001922; assembly: GCF_042891165.1. Lineage (NCBI taxonomy): Bacteria > Bacillati > Actinomycetota > Actinomycetes > Kitasatosporales > Streptomycetaceae > Streptomyces > Streptomyces sp. NPDC001922. The sequence continues at coordinate 387,387 of NZ_JBIASV010000004.1, forward strand.
GTCACCTCCTTCGAGGATAACCTAGAAGCCCTCGGTTTATACCTAGCCTGCGTAGGAACTCTGTTTCGTTTGCGCTGCGAAGAGTCCGAAGCGGCCTGGAATGGCCGCTGGTTGACGGTTCACCAGGACACCTGCCCACGACCAAGCTCGGCGAGCACCACGCGTTCGCGGCCGGGAACGGTGACATCGTCGGCGCCGCCCACCGGAGGCGCCCCGACTGCCGCATCCCGCGGTCGGGCCGGGTCGCACGACGGTGACGCCCGGTCAGCACCGGCCGGCGCCGGACAGGACCGGTCGGCGCAACCCTGAGCCCCCGGGCCCGGGTTTTCCGGCGGCACGGCCGGGCATCCGGGAAACCTGCGTGCACCGGCGGCGCCGGTGCCGGATCATGGGCGTGACGCGCGCCGGACGACCGTCCGCGCCCCTCGACCGAGCCGGAGGACACCCTGCCGACCGACGCCCCGCCACCCCGGGCCGAGCCCGCCGCGGCGCACGACGCTCTGCCGATCCGGCTGACGATGGACGACAGCGACTCCCCGTCGGATGTCGTGGACGCGCTGTTCCTCGGCCGGTTCGCCAACGGTGAGCAGCCGTACTCCCGCAGCACCTCGATCGACCGGGTCAAGTCCGGGGCGACCCTGCTGCCCGAGGCCGCCACCGTGCTGCGCTCCGCCCGCGACGACGACCGCAGCGCGCTGCTGGCCGAGGGCGACGGCTGGACGCTGCTGGTGTCCCGGTGGAACCGCGGCGCGGATGTCACGGTGACGGCGGTCGACGACGCACTGGCCGAGGAGGTGCTCCGCCGGAGCGTCGACGGCGCGGAGGACGAGCCGGAACCGCAGCCGGAGAACGTGACGATGGGCTTCTGGTACGTGTCACCGCGGCGCGGCCCGCACCGGACGACCCGGCAGATCTCGGCCGGGACGTGGGAGGAGATCCGGCCGAACTACACGGCACCGGTAGCCGACGCGATGGACCGGCTGATGAAGGTCACCCCGGACGACATCTCGGGCCGGCTCCTGCTGCTGCACGGCCCGCCCGGCACGGGCAAGACCTCCGCCCTGCGGACCCTGGCACGCTCCTGGCGCGACTGGTGCCAGGTCGACTGCGTCCTGGACCCGGAGCGGCTGTTCAACGACGTCGGCTATCTGATGGACATCGCTATCGGCGAGGAAGAGGGCACGGCGAAGGGCCGTTGGCGGCTGCTGCTCCTCGAGGACTGCGACGAGCTCATCCGCGGCGAGGCCCGGCACACCGCGGGCCAGGCGCTCTCCCGGCTGCTGAACCTCACCGACGGACTGCTCGGACAGGGCCGCAACGTGCTGGTGGGCGTCACCACCAACGAGGACCTCGAACGGCTCCACCCGGCCGTGGTCCGGCCGGGCCGGTGTCTGGCCCGGATCGAGGTGGGGTCGCTGACCCGTGGCGAGGCGGTGCGCTGGCTCGGCACGGAGCAGGGTGTCGGGCGGGACGGCGCAACGCTGGCGGAGCTGTTCGCCCTGCGGCGCGGCACCGGCCCGGCGTCCGTCCTGCCCCACCCGGCCACGGGAGCGGACGCGGGGCTCTACCTCTGACCTTCCGGCCGTCGCCGCGCACCGACCGGCCGCCTCCGGCTCGGGCTCCTGTCCCTGTCCCTGCTCCGGCTCCGGCTCCGGCTCCGGCTCCGGCTCCGGCTCCGGCGGGGCGTATATCTCCGGCCTCAGGCTTCCCGCCGGGCCCACCAGTGCTGATGTGCCTGCCGGTGCTGCCGGGCCCGCCCGCGCTTCGGGCCTATCGGGCCTGCGGGGCCCGCGGGGCCTGCGGGGCCTGCCGGGCGGGCCTCGCCGTCACCCTGCGATCACGGCCGGTCGGTGCCGTAGGCGGCACGCAGGGCGTCCTCGACGGCTGCGAGTGCCGCGGCATGGTCCAGGCCCAGGCGGTGGACCCGCCCGGCGTAGGCCGAGGCGGCCGCGGCGGCTTCCCGGTCCGCGGCCTCCCCGGCAGCGGCGACGAACGTCCCGTTGCGGCCGCGGGTCTCGATCACCCCGTCCGACTCCAGCGCGCGGTACGCCTTGGCGACGGTGTTCGCCGCCAGCCCCAGCTCCTCGGCGAGCCCCCGGACCGTCGGGAGTTTGTACCCGACGGGCAGCGCGCCCGAGCGGGCCTGGTCCGCGATCTGGGCGCGGACCTGTTCGTAGGGTGCCTCGGGAGAGTCGCCGGCGACGGTGACCTTCAGGCTCACGGGGGACTCCTCACACTGCGCTGAGCTGTTCGGCACCATCGTCTCGCACGCCCGGGCCGGCGTCCCGGCGTGTCGTACGAAACGCCTCACTCATCCGAAACACCCCACCGGCCCACCCCGGTTCCACTCCCCCAGCCCATCCGGGAGACAGTCCGGGGACAACGCCTACGCGGACGGGAGGTCCGTCGTGGGCGGCAGCGTCACGGCGCGGTCGGGCAGCGCCGCGTCGTACGCGACGGAGTCACCCGCCCGGTGCCAGTGCAGCACGAAGCGGTCCCCCGCCCGGTAGGCGTCCAGCCCCGCCCTGCAGTAGGCGACCATGTCGTCCGGGAGGGCGTCCAGCGGGAACCAGTCGAGCTGCGAGCACTTCTCGGGCTCACGGTTCACCGGCTCGCCGCCCGCGCCGTACGCGGCCTCGAAGAACCACCCGGTGCGCGGCCGTGCGTCGGCCCGCGGCGCGCGGTGCTGCATCACCAGAGCCACCCGCAGGTCCTCGGGGCGGAGGTCGAGGCCGGTCTCCTCGCGTGCCTCGCGGATCATCGCCTCCCGGACGTCCTCGCCGTCCTCCACATGTCCGGAGGGCGCGTGCCACAGACCGTCGGCGTAGCCGGTGTTGGCGCGGCGGCTGAGCAGGACCTGCCCCTCCCTGCGCAGCACGAGGTGCACATCCACCACCTCGGTGTGGCGCCGCGGCGGGGCCGGGTGGACCACCATGGCGTACCGCTCGTCGGTGACCGGCCGGCCCCAGAGAGCCGCGTCGGCGGACAGCCGCTCGGTGTGCACCCGGGCCGCCCAGGGGGCCACCGCCGCGGAGAGTTCGCCGAGCGGCACGCCCGTCGGGTCGATGTCGCCCCAGACACCCTCGATCAGAACGAGCCGCCCGCCGGGGCGCAGCAGGCCCGCCCAGTGACGCAGCACCGCGGCGCGGTCGGGCAGCATCCACACCAGATGGCGGGCGAGTACGACATCGAACCGCCGCTCCCCCACAGGGGGTTCGGCCGCGTCCCCGACGAGGACCCGCGCGCCGGTCCCGGCGAGCTTGGCCCGGGCCTGCTCCGCCATGCGCGGGGAGAGGTCGACCCCGGTGACCCGGTGGCCCCGCTCGGCCGCGAGCAGAGAGAGACTGCCGGTCCCGCAGCCGATGTCGAGGACGTCGGACGGGTCACCGGGCAGCCAGTCGTCCAGCCGCGCCGCCCAGGCGGTCCGTACGGCGGGGTCGCGCAGCCCGTGGTCCGGTTCGTCGTCGAACGCCGCCGCGGCGGAATCCCAGTACTCGGCGGCTGCGGCCGTCCGGCCGTCCGGGTCCGGGTCCGGGTCCGGGTCCGGCGAAGGTGTCGGGGCCGAGGGTGCCCGTGGGCTCGTCCGATCCGTCGAACCCAGCGGACTCTGCGAACTCATCGGACTCTGCCGGCTCTGCTGACTCTGCGGACTCATCGGACTCTGCGGGCTCTGCGGGCTCTTGGGGTTCTTCGAGGTCTCGGAGTGCACATCGGGATCGTCGCACCGGCCACTGACAACGGCCGCGCGTCTCCCGGAACGGTGCCTCCCGGAGGGGACTTCCGGCACCCGGTCCTCGTCATGGGCGGGGGTGGCGCGCCCCGAGTTGCCGGTACCGCCTCCGGCGGGCGGCGAGCCGGGCGTCGGGCTCCTGGCCGCGCAGGGCGGCGAGTTCCTCGCCCAGCACGGCTCCCAGCCGCGCGAGGAACGCGGCCGGGTCGTCCGCGGCGTCGGGAGTCACTCCGCCCACCGCACCGCCGTCCGGCACCTCCTCGACGATGCGGTCCACGATCCCCCGGTCGAGCAGGTCGGCGGAGCGCACGCCCTGGCGGGCGGCGACCTCGTACGCCCGTTCCGTGGTGCGGTACAGAATCGCGGAGGCGCCCTCGGGCGGCAGCGGGGAGAGCCAGGCGTGGCGTGCGGCGAGCACCCGGTCCGCGGGCAGCAGCGCGAGCGCGCCACCGCCCGCGCCCTGGCCGAGCAGCAGACACAGCGTCGGCGCGGGCAGCGTGACGAGGTCCGCGAGGCAGCGCGCTATCTCACCGGCGAGTCCGCCTTCCTCGGCTTCCCGGGACAGTGCGGCACCCGCGGTGTCGACCACGGTGAGCAGCGGAACGCCGAGCTCGGCGGCGATCCGCATCCCCCGGCGGGCCGCCCGCAGTCCGGCGGGACCGAGCGGCGACGCCGCCTCGCCCTGCCGGTCGTGCCCGAGGACCACACACGGCGTTCCGCCGATCCGGGCGAGCGCGAGCAGCAGCCCGGGGTCGTGCTCCCCCGCACCGGTGCCGCTCATCGGGGTGACATCGCGGCCGACGGCCTTCAGCAGCGCGCGGACGCCGGGCCGTTCGGGCCGCCGGGAGCGCCGGATGGAGTCGGCGGTCGCCGGCTCGTTCCCGGGCCCGGCCCCGGGCTCGGGCTCGGGCCCGGCCCCCGGACCGCTCCCGCCCCGGCCGTCCGCCCCGGCCTCCCGCGCACCGACGTCCCGGGAACCGGCGTTCCGGGAACCGGCGTTCCGGGCGGGCGCGGTACTCCCCTCGTCCTGCCGCGGCGCGCGACCGCCCCGCACCGCCACCTCGCCGCCCTGCTCCGTCGATTCGCCGCGCAGCCCGGCGTCGCCGCGCAGCCCGACCTCGCCCTGTGGTCCGGCCTCGCCGGGCGCTCCGGCGTCGCCGCCGCGGAGGACGGCGAGGGCGTGCGCCGCGGCCTCGGGCAGCTGTTCCACGGGGAGGACCGCGTCCACCAGCCCGTGCGCCAGGAGGTTCTCGGCGGTCTGGACACCGGGCGGGAACTCCTCCCCGTACAGCGCCTCGTGGACCCGGGGACCCAGAAACCCGATGAGGGCCCCCGGTTCGGCGGACGTGACGTGTCCGAGGGATCCCCACGAGGCGAACACGCCGCCCGTCGTCGGGTGCCGCAGATGGACCAGATACGGCAGTCCGGCCGCCTTGTGCTCCGCGATGGCGGCGGTGACCTTCACCATCTGGACGAAGGCGATGGTGCCCTCCTGCATCCGCGTACCGCCGGAGGCGGGTGCGGCGAGCAGCGGCAGCCGTTCCGCGGTGGCCCGTTCGACCGCCCGGACCAGCCGTTCCCCCGCCGCGACCCCGATCGACCCGGCCAGGAAGCGGAATTCACAGGCCACCACCGCCACCCGGTGCCCGCGTATCGCGCCCTCGCCGGTGACGACCGACTCGTCGAGGCCCGTGCGCTCACGGGCCCGCTCCAGATCGGCACGGTAGTCGGGGTCCTCGGTGGTGACCGCGACCGGCTCGTCCCAGCTGCGCCAGGTTCCTGGGTCGACGACGGCTGCGATCAGGTCCAGTGCCGGGGTGCGGGGGCTCGGTCGCGTCATGGGGGACACCCTGCCACGATCACCCGTCCGTCCGGCGGGACGCAATCCCCTCGCGGACCGGCTCCCACCGGCGAGGACACCGGGCGGCGCGGCAGAGCGCAGCCTCACCTACTTTCCATATTGGAAAGTAGGTGCCAGTATGGAAAGCATCGAAGACGGAGACCGGGGCCGATAACACAGGGGGACGACCATGTCCGGAGCGGTGGAAGCCGGCGCGGCACTGGAAGGTGCCGCACGGATGGAGCGGGCCGCGCGGGCCCACAGCGGCTGGTACGCGACCTGCCTGTGGGTCTTCGCGGGGTGGCAGTTGATCCTTCTGCCCACCGTGTTCCTGTGGCGCGGGCCGATGGGGGCCCTGGTCTGCAGCGGGGCGAACGCCGCCCTCGTCACCGCGCTCTCCGTCCACGCCGCACGACAGCGGACCGTGCCCCGTGGCCACACCCGCAGGCACCTCGGCGTCATCGGCGCCTGGATCGTGGCCTACACCGGCAGCATCGTCCTGGCATTCACCGTCCTGGAGCCCGGCCCGCCCTTCGTCGCAATGGCCGCGGTGGCCTGTGCCCTGCCGCCCGCCTGGGGCGCGTGGCGGACGAGGCGTCCGGCGTGACACGGGAGACGGCACCGGACACCTCCGCACGGCGCGAGGACGGACAGCACGGGAAGGGGCAGCGCGGGAACGGACAGCGCGGGGACGGCCCGCACCCCCGCCATGCGCTCGCACCGCTGCTGGCCTCGCCGGTGCGGCTGTCGGTGGTCGCCGCACTGGCCGCCGTGGACAAGGCCGAGTTCGGCTATGTGCGGGACCTGGTCGAGATCACCGACTCCGCCCTCTCGAAGCAGGCCTCGGCGCTGGAGGAGGCGGGCTGGGTCGCGGTGGAGAAGGGACAGGTCGGCCGCCGACCGCGCACCTGGCTGTCCCTGACCGAGGAGGGACTGACCGTCTACCGACGCCACATGGCCGCCCTGCGGGCCATCGCGGGACCGTTGGCGTGACGGGTGGCGGTTCCACCGTCCCGAGCCGACCATGACCGCTGCGGGCCGGCACCCACGGCTGTGCCGGACGCAATCCCCCGCGGACGAGCCGGAACGCGTGCCCGTGACGATCGCCCCCCACCGCATCACGGAGCCGACTCATCGACGCGGTCCTGACACTCGGACGCTCCCTCGGGCTGGAGCGGATCACGGTGCACTCAAGTGATCGAGCGATTCCGGCTTACTCGCGCCACGGGTTCGGCCCGTCCCACCGACTGCTGCAGGCCGGCCCGACAGCCCCGTGCGCACCTCCCGGTCCGGATCCGGAAACCGCTCACGCCCCCCGCTCCGGAAGGGCCACCGCGCCCCCTCCCACACCCCGCCACCCCCCGCTGATGCCCGGTGGCTGAGCCCCCGCTTAGCCTCCCCTTAAGCGGACCATAACGATCCCCTTCTCCCCCTCTCCATGGCGTTTTCCGTCGTTCCGCCGGTCTAGCGTGCTGATCGCCGGGGCGGGGTTCCGGCCGTCGGTGCCGCCGGATTCGGGGGGCGGAACCGCCGGCCGGCCCCGTCCGCAGTTCCCCCGAACACCCTGAAGGAGCACCCCACATGACCGCACGTCGCCAGGCCGCCCGGCTCGTCGCCATCGGCTTCGCGCCGCTCGCGCTCGCCGGGCTGGCCGCCGGGCCTGCGGCCGCGCACGGTTCCATGACCGACCCCGTCAGCCGGGTGTCCGCCTGTTTCGCCGAGGGTCCGGAGAGCCCCAAGTCGGCTGCCTGCAAGGCGGCTGTCGCGGCGGGCGGGACCCAGCCGCTGTACGACTGGAACGAAGTGAACATCGCGGACGCCGCCGGGAAGCACCGGAGCATCATCCCCGACGGCAAGCTGTGCAGCGCCGGCCGCGACAAGTACAAGGGGCTCGACCTGCCGCGGGCCGACTGGCCGTCCTCCCGGATATCCGCCGGCAAGCGCACCTTCCATTACAAGGCCACCGCGCCCCACAAGGGTTCGTTCGCGCTCTACCTGACCAGGAGCGGCTACAACCCGAAGAAGCCGCTCAAGTGGTCCGACCTGGAGGCGAAGCCCTTCGCGAAGGTGAGCGACCCCAAGCTGGTGAACGGCGAGTACGTCTTCAGCGGCAAGGTGCCCCAGCGGACCGGACGGCACCTGATCTACAGCGTCTGGCAGCGGTCGGACAGCCCGGAGGCCTTCTACACCTGCTCCGACGTGGTGTTCGGCAAGGGCAGCGGAGTCCGCTCCGCCACCGCGGCGACGGCGAGCGGGCCGAGCGACCGGCAGATCGAGGCCGGCGCCGCCAGGTCCACCGTGGACCACAGCGGCCACGGAGGCGCCGGGCACGGCGGTGACACCGGCCACGGCACCGCGACCGGAACGGACCACGACCACGGCACCCGGCCGGAGAACGGCGCCGAGGACTCCGCATCCGCGCGCAGCGCGGACGCGGCCGGCACCACCGCCACCGGCGAGGGCGCCCCGGCGGGCAACGCCCCCGTGGCGAACGGCGCCATCACCCAGCCGGTCGACGAGGAGCACCTCGCGCAGACCGGTGGGGACAGCAGCACCGCTCCCCTCGCCCTGGGCGGCGCGGCGGTTCTCGCGCTCGGCGCCTCGGTCCTGTTCGCCAACCGCCGCAAGGCCGCACACCGACGCGGCTGATCCGCGCGACCCCGTACCACCGCTCCGGCGCTCCGGGCTGCCGCCCCTCCCCCCCTAGGGGGCGGCAGCACCGTGACGGGGCGGGAAAAGGCCCCCGGCGCACGACGGTTCTCGGAAACCGTCGCGTGCCGGGGGCCGTCGCGCGTGGATCAGCCGAGGACCGCGCGTGGTTCAGCTGAAGACCGACAGGCAGTTCGTCTGCGTGGCGTGGGCCGGGTCGAGGGCGTTGGCGGTCTCGTGGAAGGCGATCCGGTCGAGGAGGCCGATCGCCACATGCTCGGACAGGTCGACGGAACAGAGGTCCTGGAGCACGACGTTGCGCACGTCGGGCCCGGACAGGAAGGCGGACCGGTACGGCGTGACCACTTCGTCGTACTTGGTCGCGATCACCGTGTACCGGACGCCGGGCACCGTGTCACCGCCCTCGTTGAGCCTGGTCAGGAAGTCCGACCCCGCCACCTGGTCGGTGAGGCCGGGGGCCGACCGGCTGATGGCGTCCTTCGCTCCGGGGAACTGGTCCAGGAGCCACGTCAGTCCGTTCAGGGTGGTGCCGTGGTTGTCGGGCGCCAGCCCGATCAGCGCGTTCACCTTCTCCGCGCCGCCGAGGAACTTCAGGTAATGACGCGGCATCATCCCGCCCTGGCTGTGGCCCACCAGATCCGCCTCGGCGGCGCCGGTGGCCGCCAGGACGCGGTCCACATAGGCGGAGAGCTGACGGGCCGACGCCTCGATGGGGCCGAGGCCGTGGAAGAAGGGAACGCCGGGCAGTTGGCCGTAGTCCAGGGAGAAGACGCAGTAACCGCGCTGCACCAGGTAGGGGGCGAGGCCGAGCCAGTTGTCGATGGAGTTGCCGAGCGTGCCGTGCACCAGCACGACCGGACGGGGATGGGCCGCGGACGGCCGGCAGGAGAAGTCGTTCCAGCCGCTGGAGGTGGTACGGGCAGCGGTGGCGTCGTCCGCCGCCGCCGGGGTGGCGGTGAGTGCGGCGGTGAGCAGGAAGGCGGGAAGGAGCTGCAGAGCTCGCTTCCAGGGCAGCTTCATGTGATCTCCTCGCGGGGCGACACGGAGTGGGGTGACCGTGAACCCTGTGATCCGGATCACAAGAAAGCTGTGCTCATGTCAAATTACGGACGAGTAGCAAGTCTGGCCAGTCATGCGGCGGCAAAGAGAATGTCATGCACTCCTCATAATTTGCCTCAGCGGCAGCGCTCCGCCCCACCCGTCGCAGGGCGCGGGGGCAACGGGTATACGAAAGCGGCTGCCGAGCCGCCCACGGCCGGCCCCACAAGCAGGGAGCGGCCCCACGGGCAGCTTCCGCGCCCGCGGCCGGCCCCGCGGGCACAAGGCCGAGGCGACGACGGTCCGGTGCGGAGGTGCCCGGTCACGGGCCCGTGGCTGCACGACGCACAACGGGCCGCAGGAGGCGGAACGTGAGGGCCCACCAGGGAACGTGTGACGGACAACAGCCGGATGCCCTGCCGCGCGCCGGTCGGTTCGCGCCGCCCCGCGCGTTCTACTGTGCAGGGGCCCATCCGATCCGGAACGGGAGAGCCCGTCCGTGCCCCACCACGAGCCCACCCCCGGCCACCGCGAGTCCGTCCCCGGCCGTCATGAGCCCGGTCGCCAGGATCCCGGCCCCGGCAGCCGCGCCGGGGCCGCGCCGTCCGGTACGGCGCCGTCCCATGCCGCGCCGGGCGGGGCGACGCCGGGCGGCGACGCGTCGGCGTTCGCCCTGCTCGCCGAGCGGCACCACCGTGAGCTGCACATCCACTGCTACCGCATGCTCGGCTCGTTCGAGGAGGCCGAGGACCTCGTGCAGGAGACGCTGCTGCGGGCGCGGGGACAGGCGAAGAGCACCGAGGGGGATCCGGCGTCGCGGGAACCGGAGTTCCGGACCCTGCTGTACCGGATCGCGACGGTGGTCTGCCAGGACGCGCTCCGGCACAAGCGGAGGCTGCCGGCGCTGCACTCCATCGCGGACGCGCCCTGGGTTCAGCCCTATCCCGACCGGCTGCTGGACCAGGTCGCGCCCGGCGCGGGCGGACCGGGGCCCGCCGCCGTCACCCGGGAGACGATCGAACTCTCCTTCCTCGCGGCTCTCCAGCTCCTGCCGCCCCGGCAGCGGGCCGCGCTCGTCCTGCGCGATGTGCTCGGACGGCCGGCCGAGGAGACCGCGGCACTGCTCGGTACCACCGCGACGGCGGCCGACAGTGCGCTGCAGCGCGCCCGGGCGACCCTCCGGGAGCACCGGCCGCCGCACCGGGACGCCCCGGGCGCCGCGGTCGGACGCGAGAACGCGGCGGAGGTGAACGCGGAGGCGGAAGCGGAGGCGGAAGCGGAGGCGGAAGCGGAGGCGGAAGCGGAGGCGGAGCTGCTCCGGTGCTACGTCGACGCCCACGAACGGGCCGACACCGCCGCCCTGACGGCGCTGATGCGGGAGGACGTACGGGTCACGACGCTGCCCCGCCCCTGGTCCTACGAGGGCCGGGCAGCGCTCGCCCCGCTCTTCGAGCAGACCTTCGGTCCGCAGGGTCCCGGCGACTGGAAGCTGCTGCCGACCGGGGCCAACCGCTCGCCGGCGGCTGCCGGTTACCTGCGCCCGGAGGGCGAATCCGGCCACCGGGCGTTCAAACTCGACGTACTGCGGGTCGAGGGCGGCGCCATCGCGGAGATCACCACCTTCGACGCCGAACTCTTCCCCGCGTTCGGGCTCGGGCTCACGCTCTGACGGGTCCGCCCGCTGACGGAAGGCGGTGGAGCGTGCCGTACATGAGCGCGAGGTGCTGCCCGCCGGTCACGCGGTGCGGCGGGGCCGGTCCGCCAGGGCCGCCGGCCGGACCGCCCCGGGCCAGCGCATATTGGCGCGGTCGAGGACCGGTTCCAGGAGCCACGCGTTGGCCGCCTGCCGGTCGAAGGTGAGCTGCCGGCCGGAGCGTTCGGGGTCGGTCAGGTCCTCCGCCCGCAGGGAGACCGCCCGGACCCGGGCCCGCTGCAGGCCCAGCGCGTCGTGCAGCGCATAGGCGGTGGCGGCCAGGGCCGGGGTGTGGGCGGTCGGCTCGGGCAGTGCCCGGGTGCGGGTCGTGGTGGAGCGGTCGGCGTAGCGGACGGTGAGGGTGAGCGCGCGGGCCACCCGGCCGTCGGCCCGCATCCGGAAGCCGAGGTCGGCGGCGAGCGCGAGCAGCGCCCGGCGCCTGAGGTCCGCCCCCAGCTCGTCGCGGTCGAAGCGCTGTTCGACACTGACCGAGCGCGTCGGGGAGCCCGCAGGTGCCCCGGCCGCCCCGTGCCCCGGGGCCGAGGAGACGGGGGTGGGATCGATGCCGTGCGCACGGTCGTACACCCGGCGCCCGGCGCTCGCGCCGAGGATGCGCTGGAGGGTGGCCGGCGGGGTGGCGGCGATCCGGCCGATGCTGTCCAGGCCGTACGCGCCGAGGGTGCGGGCGGTGGCCGGGCCGACCCCGTGGAGTGCGGTGACCGGCCGGGGCGCGAGGTAGGCGGCCAGCGCGCCGGGGTCGTCGGGGACGGTACGGATCGCGCCGGCGGGCGCGGGGTCGAGGGCGGCCAGGCGGGCCAGCAGGGGGTTGCCCGCGACCCCGACGGTGCAGTCCACGCCGTGCCGGGCGAGCGCCCGGACCCGCACGAGGCCGGCGATCCCGGCGGCGTCCCGGCCGAAGTAGCGCAGCGCGCCGCGGACGTCGACGAGCGCGGCGTCGGGTGGGAGCGCCTCGATCACGGGGCTGAACTCGGCGAGCAGACCGAGGAGTTCCGCGTACGCCTCCTCGCCGGGGGCCGTCTCCGTCCCCGCGGTCCGGAACCGCACGTACAGCGTCGAAAGCCTGCCCCCGGAAGCCGGGGCCGCGCCCCGGAGAGCCCGGTACGTGTTCCCGGAAGCCGCGGATGTCTTCCGAGGAGTCGCGGATGCCTTCCGAGGAGCCGGGGCTGCCTTCCGAGGAGCCGGGGAAGTCATCGGCCCGCGCTCCCCGGGCTGGAGTGCCACAGTTTGCGGCCGGTGGCGGCCGGGTCGCCCGCGGGGCGGAGATCCGCCCAGGGGTGCATGGCGTAGCCGGTGGACAGGTGGATGCGGCGGCCGTCCCCGGAGTCGGCGGGCGCCCCGGGCTCCGGCTCCGCGCCGGGCCCGCCGTCGGCCCGCTCCCCCGGCCCTCCCGGCTCCCCCGAGTCCTCCGGGGCGCCGGACGTCAGCCGCGCCGCGACCGCGTCCAGACCGCCCTCGCGGCGCAGTTCCGCGAGCTCCGCGAGGTTCCATGCCGCCGAGCCGACCACGCTGAGGCTGCGCGGTCCGCGCCGCTGGACCGTGCCGCGGACGAGGAGCAGCCAGGAGTGGAAGACGGTGTGGGCGCAGGCCGCGTGGCTGTCGTCGAAGAAGGCCAGGTCGACCAGGCCCGTACCGTCGTCGAGGGTGGTGAAGACGACCCTCCGGCCGGAGCGGATCGGCGGGGTCTGGGTGGCGGCCTTGGCACCGGCGACGAGCACCGTCTCGCCGTGCCGGGCGGCGCGCAGCCGCTTGGCCGGAATCACCCCCAACTCCTCCAGAAAGGCGGCGTGGTCGCCCATGAGGTGCCGGGAGGTGTCCATGCCGAGCACGCCCAGTTCGGCGCCGAGGCGTTCGCCCGCGTCGAGGTCGGGCAGTCCGGCCGGTTCCGCGAGGGCGGGCCGGGCGTCCGCGTCCAGCGGGAGCTGTCCGGCGCGGGCGGTGGTGCCGCGCTGGTGCCGGTGGAGTTCGGCGATGTGCAGGAGCAGGTCGCGCCGGTTGTTCCCGAACGCGTCCAGCGCGCCCACCTGGGCGAGCCGTTCGGCGACCGGCCGCCCCGGGCGGGCCCGGTGCCAGAGGTCCTGGAGCGAGGTGTACGGACGGCCGGACGTGATCCGCTCCGTCTCGGCCTCGCTGATGCCGTGCACTTCGGAGAGCGCGAGGCGAATGCCCCACTTTCCACCGGACTCCAGTTCGATTCGATAGTCGGCGGCCGACCGGTTCACCTCCAGGGGCAGGATCGGCACCCCGCGCCGCCGCGCGTCCGCGAGCAGCAGCCGCTTCGGGTACATCCCGGGGTCGTGGGTGAGCAGCCCCGCGTAGAAGGCCGCCGGGTAGTGGGCTTTCAGCCAGGCCGACTGGTAGGTCGGCACGGCGAAGGCCACGGCGTGCGCCTTGCAGAAGCCGTACGAGCCGAACGCCTCGACGATCTCCCAGGTCCGCTCCACCACGTCCGGCGCGTACCCCCGGGCCGCGGCCTCCGCCGCGAACCAGGCCCGCACCCGCCCCTGCCGCTCGGTGTCGGACAGCGCGCGGCGGGCCTCGTCGGCGCGCCCCCGGCCGCAGCCGGTCATGACCGACAGGATCTCGATGATCTGCTCGTGGAAGACGACCACCCCGTAGGTCTCGCGGAGCGCGTCCGCCAGGTCGGGGTGCGGGCACTGCGGCACCCGCCGTCCGTGCCGCGCCTCGATGAAGGGGCGCACCATGTCGGCCGCGACCGGGCCGGGCCGGAAGAGCGAGATGTCGACGACGAGATCGTGGAAGGTGGCGGGCTGAAGCCTCCCGATCAGATCGCGCTGCCCCGGGGACTCGATCTGGAAGCAGCCGAGGGTCTCGGTGGAGCGGATCAGGTCGTAGGTCGCGGGGTCGCCCGGCGGCACCTGCGCGGGGTCGTCCAGATCCGGCCCCCGCCCGGTGGCCCGTGCGATCTCGGCCACCGCGTGCGCCATCGCGGACTGCATCCGCACCCCGAGCACATCCAGTTTGAGCAGCCCCAGGTCCTCGACGTCGTCCTTGTCGAACTGCGCCATCGGGAAACCGTCGCCGCTGGCGACGACGGGGGTGCGGTCGTGCAGCGAGGCGTCGGACAGCAGCACTCCGCAGGGGTGCATGGCGATCCCGCGGGGCAGTCCGTCCAGCGCCTCCACCAGCTCCCACAGCCGTCCGTAGCGCTCCCCCTCCGCGGCGACCGCGCGCAGCTCCGGCAGTTCGGCGAGGGCGGCACGGGCGTCGCGGGCCCGGATGTGCGGGAAAGCCTTGGCGAGCCGGTCGGTCTCGGCCGGGTCCATGCCGAGGGCCGCGCCCACGGCCCGGACGGCGTGCCGCACCCGGTAGGTCTCCGGCATGGCGACGGTGGCGACCCGCTCCGCCCCGAAGCGGTCGAAGATCGCGCGGTAGACGTCGAGGCGCCGGGCGGACTCGACGTCGATGTCGATGTCGGGCAGCACCCGCCGCTCCCGCGACAGGAAGCGCTCCATCAGCAGGTGGTGCTCGACGGGGTCGGCGTGCGCGATGCCGAGGAGGTGGTTGACCAGCGATCCGGCGCCGGAGCCGCGGGCGGCGACGCGGATGCCGAGCGCGCGGGTGTCGTCGACGACCTGGGCGACGGTGAGGAAGTACGAGGCGAAGCCGTGGTGTTCGATGATGGCCAGTTCCTCGTGCAGCCGCTCCCAGCGCCGCCGTTCGCGGTCGTAGCCGCGCAGCACCATCGCGGCGGCGCACCGGCTGCGCAGGACGCGGTCGGCGGTGCGCCGCTCCGCCCCCACCAGGCGCGGCTCGGGGAAGTGCACGGTGCCGATGCCGAGGTCGTCCTCGGGGTCGACGCGGCACGCGGCGGCGGTCCGCCGGGTCTCCTCCAGGAGGCGGTGCGCCGCGTCCCGGCGGAAGCCCGCGGCCTCCGCGATCCGCTCGGCCGCGCGCGCCATGTCCCGTTCGTCCTTGAGCCAGCGTTCGCCGCTGTCGAGCCGGTCCGGCCGGCGCGGGTCGACGGGGACGAGGAGCCGGGCGGCGTCCAGCACGTCGGCGACCGGGCCCTGCCCGGGGTCGGCGTAGCGGACGGCGTTGCTCAGGACGGCCGGTACGCCCTGGTCGGCGGCGAAGCCGACGGTGCGGGCGGCGAGCCGCAGCGACCCCGGCCCGGTGCCCCCGCGCCCGTGGTGCACGGCCTCCAGCCGGAGCGCGTCGCCGTACAGATCCCGCCAGGGGGCGAGCAGCCGCGCGGCCCGGTCGGGGCGGCCCTCGGCGAGGGCCCGGCCGACGTCGGAGCCGGGGCCGAGCAGGACGGTCAGCCCGCTGTCCGCGGACTTCTCCAGGTCGGACCGGTCCAGCAGGGGCTGTCCGGCGTCGCCCGCGTGGGCGGCCGAGACCAGGCGGCACAGTCCGGCCCAGCCGGCGGCGCCGTCCCGGGCGAGGAAGACCGCCCGGGGCGCGGACTCGTCGAGGAAGGCGCCGCCGCGCACCGGGTTCCGCCGCCCCGGGGGCGTACGACCGGGTGCGGGCCCGGCACCGTCCGGCACCGGCCCCCGTACGGCCAGTCCGGCGCCGAACAGCGGCCGCACACCGGCCCGGGCGCACGCCTTGGCGAACCGGACCACGCCGGCGAGGGTGTCCCGGTCCGTCAGCGCGAGGGCGTCCATGCCCCGCTCCGCGGCGCACGCGGCGAGCCGCTCCGGGTGGGTGGCTCCGTACCGCATGGAGAAGCCGGAGACGGTGTGCAGATGCGTGAACCCGGACACCCGCGCCTCCTGCAGCTCGTACACCCCCTGGCTGGAACTTTTCTGTCTCCCCGGCCTCCACCATAGACCAAGCATCGAACATTCGTACGATCGATGTGGACGGCCCGCCGGGCGCCGCCCGGCCGGCCGGTGAACACCGCCCGCCCCCTTGATGAACAGGGCGGGACGGCGCGATCCGCACCCACCGCCCCGCATCCGGCACCCCCGAGCCACCCCGGAGACCGGCCCGATTGCGGACATATGCCCGGGGCGAGTCGAGTCACTTCCCCGGGCGCCCGGCGACACGCCGAGGCCGAACGGCACTTTCCGGCCGAGGTGGCACGACAAGCCAGGAACGTTGCACAGCGTTTGCGCAGGTCAGACGGAAGTTTTTGCTTGAAGCGGGAATTTTCGTCCACATGCCGGACACATCTTCGACGCCTCCACACCCACTCCGACCTGCCCGAATATACATTCGGGCACAGTGTGTTCCAGTGCGGCGACCAGAAGTGACCGCTCGGTGTGCGTTCACCGTTCGCATGAGCAAGACTCCCGTCCGGCATCTGCACCCGCGAACAGAAGGAGCCTGCGAAATGCGCTACACCATTGGGGCGTTGGGGGCGGCCGCCGCCCTGGCCGTCGGCTGCCTGGCGAGCACGACCGCCGTGGCACACGCCGACAGCCAGGGTCAGAGCAGCCTCTACGCACCGTCGGCTCTGGTACTCACCATCGGCAAGGGCGAGGACGCGGCGACCGCGGCCGTGCAGCGGGCCGTCGTGCTGCGCTGCGCCCCCAGGCCCGGCGGGGACCACCCGGCCGCGGCCCAGGCGTGCTCCCAGCTCCGCGCCGTGAACGGCGAGTTCTCCGCGCTGACCCAGCCCCCGGCGCCGGGCACCGTGTGCACCAGGATCTACGACCCGGTCACGGTCACCGCGGACGGGGTCTGGAACGGCCGTCGCGTCTCCTGGTCGCAGACCTTCGCCAACCAGTGCGTGATGGAGGGGATGACCCAGGGGAACGTCTTCGCCTTCTGACCAGGAGGGAGTGATTCCCTGCCCGCCCGGGAGAGCGCATCCTCCCCGCCGGGAGGGAAACCCTCCTGCAGGACCCGGAGAACATCCGGGGGGCCGCTGAGCCGCACCGGTGCTGTGGGGGCGCCGGCCGGCAGCGACCGGGGCCGTGGGGGGCCCGGACGCAACAGCGCAGGCCCCGGGTACGTCGGACGTACCCGGGGCCTGCGGCCCGCAACACCTGCGGGGCGGATCCGCTCGGCGTCAGCCGATCTCGGCGCCGAACTCCTCCAGCGCCTCCGGCACCGGCTGGAAGAACGTGGTGCCACCGGCGGAGCAGTCACCGCTTCCGCCCGAGGTCAGACCGACCGCCGACGAACCGGCGAACAGCGCGCCGCCGCTGTCGCCCGGCTCGGCGCAGACATTGGTCTTGATGAGGCCCTCGACGGTGCCCTCCGAGTAGTTGACGGTCTCGTTGAGGCCGGTCACCTCGCCGCCGTGCACCTGGGTGGTGGAGCCGCTGCGCTTCACCTTCTGACCGACGGTCGCCTCGGCGGCCTTGGTGATCTCCTGAGTGCTGCCGTTGTAGAGGTTCACCGCACTGGGGTGCTCGACGTCGCCCGAGTACTTCACAAGTGCGAAGTCGTTGCCCGGGAACTGCGAGTCCTCCATGGTGCCGATCGCGGCACCGTCGGCCGACCACTCGCTGCCCTTCTTGCCGCAGTGCCCCGCGGTGATGAAGGCGGGCTCGCCGCCGACCGTCACGTTGAAGCCGAGCGAGCAGCGACCGCCGCCGCTGGTGATCGCGTCGCCGCCGGCGACGAAGGGCCGGTACTCACCGGAGGTCCGCTGCAGCGTGACCTTGCTGCCCAGGCTGTCCAGCACCGTGTCGAGCTTGCGGAGCTTGCCGCCCTTGACGGTCCGGTCCGCGGTGACGACGATCTTGTTCTTCCGCGGGTCGACGGACCACGACGTACCGGGAATGGTCGCCTTGTCGGACAGTGTCGTCCGCGCCTCCTTGAGCTCGGCCAGCGTGTGCTGGACGACCTTCGCGACCGCGCCCTTCGCCCGGACCTTGTCCGCGGCGGCCTTGTCCACGACGTTGACCACGAGCTTCCTGGTCTCGGTGTCGTAGTACGCACCCGCGGTGTCGCCCCGCAGATCGGACGAGACGGAGGAGGCCAGCTTCGCGGCGGCCGGCGCCGACAGCAGGTCCGCGGCCCGGGGCGGAGCGGGAGTGGCGGTGGCGCTCTGCAGCGTGAACGCCGCGCCGACGACGGCTGCCGCCGCCGCGCCCGCAATCGCGGTGCGCCGCTTGGTGATCCGTCGGTGCTTCAAGTCAAGACCTCCAGTGGGGGGTTGGGCCTGCCGTGGGGAGCATTCGGCCCGGAGGGTGCACATCACGCACACCTGGCACATACGTACAGATGAGGACGGGACCACCGAAAAGGAGTCGCGTCCATGCCAATTGGCGCGCCGAGTATGCCCAGGTCCCCCACTGACACACAAGGTCGGGTTCCGGTCGTGTGTACGAAGCCACAAGGGCGGCGTCCGCCCGGGGAGGCATTGCGACGCTATGTCCGTCGTGGAGACGACGGACGGCGGCCGCAGCACATCGGCCGACGCACCGCACCGGTCCGACGGCGGACCGCTGCGGGGTGAGAGCTGCGGGGTGAGAGCTGTGGGAAACCGCTACCGGTACCCGGCTGACGGCGACCTCGCGGACCCGCGGACGCACGGAACGGAGGGCGGCACACGGAGAGGAAGCCTGAACGGCCCGCCGAACCGGAACGTGATCAGCGTGCGGAACCCCATGCCCATGCCCATGCCCATGCCCATGCCCATGCCCCCGGATCATCGACCGGACCGCAGGTCACCGGCCGTAACACCCCGTCGCACGCATGACCGGGGCGGACCGTCCGCCCCGGTCAGGACCTCACCGCCTCACACCTGTGGCGTCACCGGACCCCGGCCGCGGGCGGTCCGGCCGCCGAACCGTCGCCGTCGGCACGGGCGTCCGGCCGGCCGCCGGAGCGGGGATCGTCGGCGGCGAGTGCGGCCGCGTCGGCCGGCGAGTCGGACGCCCCGGCGGCCTCCCGCCCGGCTCGGGCCGCCGCCGGAGAAGCCGCCCCGGACTCGGCAGCGGCGGCAGCACCGGCTTCGGCACCGGCAGCTGCGGTCGGCGCGGCAGCAGCCGCCTCCTCGGACGCGGCGCCGGCAGCCGGACCCGTCGCGGCACCGGAAGCGGATCCGGAAGCACCGTCGGGAACCGGGCCGGACGCGGCCACCGGAGTCCGCGGCGCCGTCTCGACCTCCTGCTGCGGGGCGTACGGCCCCTGCTGGGCCCGCTCCAGGAACCTCAGCAGCTCCACGGGGAAGGGCAGCACCAGCGTGGAGTTCTTCTCCGCGGCGACCGCCACCACCGTCTGGAGCAGCCGCAGCTGGAGCGCGGACGGAGTGGCCGCCATCTGCTGCGCCGCCTCCGCCAGCTTCTTCGAGGCCTGCAGCTCGGCGTCCGCGTTGATGACCCGGGCCCGCCGCTCACGGTCGGCCTCCGCCTGCCGGGCCATGGACCGCTTCATGGTCTCGGGGAGCGACACATCCTTGATCTCGACCCGGTCCACGGTCACCCCCCAGCCGAGGGCGGGGCTGTCGATCATCAGCTCCAGGCCCTGGTTGAGCTTCTCCCGGTTGGACAGCAGATCGTCCAGCTCGCTCTTGCCGATGATGGAGCGCAGTGAGGTCTGCGCCATCTGGGACACGGCGAAGCGGTAGTCCTCGACCTGGACGACCGCGTCGGCGGCGTCGACGACCTTGAAGTAGACGACGGCGTCGACCCGCACCGTCACGTTGTCCCGGGTGATGCCTTCCTGTCCCGGCACCGGCATGGTGATGATCTGCATGTTCACCTTGTTCAGCCGGTCCACCAGCGGGACGATCATGGTGAATCCCGGCTCCCGCACCTGTGGCAGCAGCCGCCCGAGCCGGAGGACGACCCCGCGCTCGTACTGCTTGACCACGCGCGCCGCGGCCAGGAGGTATACCGCGACACAGCAGAGTGCCACGACTGCCGCTGTCACGAGCTGCTCGACCATCACGGCCACCCGCCCGTCTGGTTTGTGGGTCATGCCCCTTTTGAGGGCCTCTGCTGTCCACGATAATCCCGCGCCGCGGAACCGTGAGCGGGCGGTGAGCAGCCATCGAGCCCCCGCCCGGAACACCGGGCGGGGGCTCGTCCGTCACCGGCCGCGGACTCTCCGGGGTGGGGGTGGGAGACCGGGCCGGGGACGGCTGGAGGGGATGGTGCGATGGGCGCCGGACGGCGCGGAATCAGTAGACGCTCACGCCGTACGCGCTCAGCGCCTCCGTGACCGGCTGGAAGAAGGTCGTCCCGCCGGAGGTGCAGTCGCCGCTGCCTCCCGAGGTCAGACCCACGGCACGGCTGCCGGAGTAGAGCGGACCACCGCTGTCGCCGGGCTCGGCGCAGACATTGGTGCGGATCATGCCGTAGACGATGTCGCCGCCGCCGTAGTTGACGGTGGCGTTCAGTGCGGTGACGGTGCCGCCGTGGGTACCGGTCGTGCTGCCCCGGCGGGTCACGGACATCCCGACGGTGGCGTCGGCGGCGCTGGTGATGTCCTGGCTGCCGACGGTGCCCGGGTGGCTGATCGAGCTGTTGGTGTAGCGCACCAGGCCGTAGTCGTTGCCGGGGAAGCTGGACCCGGCGGTCGGGCCGATGACCGTGGTGCGGGCCGCGCTGGTGTACCAGTTGCCCGCGCCGTCGGTGCAGTGGCCCGCGGTCAGGAAGTAGTAGGTACTGCCGCTGCGCACATTGAAGCCGAGCGAGCAGCGCCAGCCGTCGGCGTAGATGGCGTCGCCGCCCGAGAGCAGCTTGGTGAACTTGCCGGGGGTGCGCTCGATGCTGATCGCACCGGCGTCCCGGCCGGCCTGGCGCTGGATCTTCGCGATCTCGGCGCTGGAGACGGTGCTGTCCGCGGTGACGACGACCCGGCCGGTCTCCTTGTCGACGTGCCAGGCGGTACCGCCGACATCGGCGGTGAGTACGGCGTCGCTCACCTCGGTGAGCTGGGCCGCGCTGTAGGTGGGGGCGGGGGGTTCGGCGTTGGCGGCGGGGACCGCGAACGCCGAGACGGCAACGAGCCCGGAGGCGACGGCGATCAGCCGTGCGCGTCTCGCGATGCCTGAGTGGGGGGTGATGCGCTTGATCCTCACTTCTTCCTCCAGTGGGGAATCGGGGGTCCGCTTGGGTGGGCAGGCCCGTGAGGCGCAGTCGGAGAGCACTCCGGAGTCATTTTGGACGTGCTCCTGACAAGCGCTGGGGGGAGTATTCGGCCGCCGCGCCCCGGGCCGCAAGAGCGCCTTTCAGCCGTGGTCCGCGCAGGCAGCGGGGCCTCGGCGACCGGTGGCCACCGGGGTCCCGCGGCCCCCGGCCCGCGCGCGGACGGGCCGGTGGGTCAGCAGGCTCCGCTCCCCCGCCGCGACAGCAAAGGGAGCGGTGTTCACAGAGGGCGGGAGGGGGCGCCGCACGGCCCCGGCAACGGGGCACGACGGCGGCCGGGGACGCCCGGCGGCCGAGGCCACCGCGATGGCGGTGGCCGGGAGCAGCCCGGACCGGCGGCAGCGGCGACTCCCGCTGCCACTGATCGCATCGGCGAAGACGATCCACTGCGTCCCATCCGTCTCGGCTGCCGCCCGAAGGGTGTTCTCGGCTCGTCCGGGGCGGAGTCCGGCGTCGCGCCCGGGCCCGGTCCGCTCCTCGAGGGCCGTCGGCGGCGGGCACCCGGGCCGTGCGCCGTCCGCCGTACGGCCGGGCTATGGCGGACGGCGGACGGCGCGGGCCGGAGGGCGGGGCCGCGGGCGCCGCACCGCTGGGTCCTGTCGTCGAACTCCCGTCCGCTCCGCGACGACAGGGGACGACCAGCCACGGGGCGCCGCCGCCGAGGGGCGAACCCGCGAGCGCGGCACGCTCCTCGGTCACCCCGGAGCGCCGGGCGGGCCCACCGGACGGATCTCCGACAGCGGCGGAAGCGCCGGCTGCGGCGGGAGGGGGCACAGCCGGACGGCCGTTGTCCATCCAGCGCGCAGGAGTGTCCGGAATCCGCCCCTCCGATCGGCCGTCCAGCGGCTCCGGCCCACGGATCCGGCCGGTCGGGACGCCACCGGGCAACTCGGGGAGACCGCCCCGTCGTTCCGGCACGCGGCACTCCGCGACGGGGCGGCGCAGCCCGGTGCGGAGGCGATGCCGGGCCGGGCGATGGCGGTCGGGAAGACGTGTGGCGGGGCGCGGCACCGCGGGACGTCCCACGGCCCGACGCTCCGTGACCCGATGCTCCGTGACTCGGCGCTCCATGACCCGATGCTCCGTGACTCGGCGCTCCGCGACCCGGCGCTCCGTGACTCGATGCTCCGTGACCCGGCGCTCCGTGGCCCGGCAGTTACCGGCGCCCCGGGGGCCGTTGCGCCGCTCCGGGCGAGCGCGCGGACCGCGCCGCTGCGCCGGAATCGCGGGCACGGCCGGCGCGGTCGGCGCGGACCGAGCAGTCAGCGCGGCCGGCGCGGCCGGGCCCATGGGGACGGCCGGGAACGCCGGAAGAGGCGCGCGTTCCGGCAACGCCCGCACACCCGGGACCGGCACAGCACACGCGGCACCGCGAGCGGGCCACGCCGCCCGCTGCCGCTGCGCGCTCATGCGGCCCCATGCCATGCCGGGGCGGTCCCATTCCATGCCGGGGTGGAGTCCTTCCGTACGGGCCGACGAAGGCCGAGGTGCTTCCGCAGCGTCGCACCTTCGTACGCGGTCCGGAACGCGCCGCGCTCCTGAAGCAGCGGCTCCACCCGGTCGACCATCTCATCCAGCCGCTCGGGCAGGATCTGTGGTATGCGGACGGAACGTCAGCCGTACCGTGGCTCCCCCAGCGCACTCCGCACGGCCACTCCGCGCGCCCGTCCCGCGACGCCGTCCCGGCCGGACTCCGTCGGACCTGGCGGCGGACTTCCGCAGTCGTCCGCAGGCGTCCGCAGGCGCCGCGCCCGGCCACCGCGGCCGGGGTGCCGGTCACCCGCGGCTCCCGGCGCGGGCATCAGCGCCCGGCGACCGGCGCTCCCCCCACCGCCGCACACCGGCCGGCGGGGTATCCGAGCCCCAGGTGCTCCCGCAGGGTGGAGCCCGGATAGAAGCGGCGGAGCAGGCTGCGGTGCTGGAGGACGGGCACGGTGCCGTCGACGATCAGCCCCAGGTCCCGGCGGGTGTCGGCCGGCCGCAGGTGGAAGCCGTCGGCGGCGCCCGCCGCGTACCAGTCCCCGATGAGGTGGGCGAGCCCCACGGCGTCGGCCGGGGTGCGGAGTTCGACGGGCAGCGAGACGAAGACGGCCGGACGGCCCGGCTCCCGGCCGTGGGCACGAGCGCGGTCGCGCAGTTCCTCCCCGACGGCGCGCGCCGTGTCGGGGTCCTCGGCGCGGACCAGGACGAGGTCCGCATGGCGGGCCGCGGTCTCCCGGCCCGGTCCCGTGGTCGCGTCGACGGCGATCACCGGGCGGCCCTGCGGCGACCGGGGCAGCACCGACGGTCCGCGCACGGCACGGAACGCGCTCGGGGAATCGCCCCGCCGCGGCCCGTCATGGCCGACCACGCGCCCGGCCACCGTGTCCCGCACCTCCGCGCCGTCCTCCCCGCTGTCCCACAGCCGCGCGACGGCCCCGGCCGCGTCGTCCGCCTCGGCCCACAGTGCTGCCTCGGCGGCCGGGCGCGCGCCGGCCGGCCGGTTCGCGGCCCGGGGCGCCGCGACGTCGACGGTCCAGCCCGCACGGCCCCGGCTCGCCCGGTCCAGCGCGGCGAGCGACGCGGCGACCCGGGCGGGCTCGGTGCGCTCCGCGGAGACGGTCGGTACGAGGCCGATCCGCTCGGTGGCGGGGGCGACCCGGGCCAGCACGGCGAGGGCGTCGAGACGGCCGGCGGTTTCTCCGGCGGGGGCGGCGCTGTCGTCGAGCGTGACGAAGTCCAGGGCGCCGCGTTCGGCGAGACGGGCCAACTCCACGTAGATATCGGCCTCTTGGCATCCTGCGGTGTCGAGAGCAACGGCCAGATGGAGCGGTCGGGTCGGTCCGGGCATGGTCATCCTTCGGAAGAGGGGGTGGCAAGAAGAGGTTCAGCGAGGGGACACGGCAGCCGGCACGGACCGGAGGGCGCGCGCGGAGCAGAGTGCGCCCGTGCGCGGGCGGCCCCGTACCGACCGCCGCACACCACCGGCCACCGCGCCGCGCCCGTCGTCGGCGCCCGGTGGATCGCCACCGCGGACGGCAGGACACCGCACCGCGGCAGGACCATCCGGACGGGCACGACAGTCCCCCGGAGGCACGGAGAGCCGCGGCGGCCGACTTCCCTTCCGGACCGCGGAGTCGACCGTCGGCGCGGCGAGCGGAATCACGGCAGGGACAGCGGGCCACGGCCCGGTACCGCCACGGATGCCCGACACCCCTGGAACCGGAGCGGGAACAGGGACCGGGACGGCGAAGGCGTTCGATAACACGGTGTCCGGCGACACGGACATGCAAAGGCTCCGTCGGCTACGGATCGAGCACGGGTGGCGGACGCCCTCACAGCAACAGCCCGACCGCGCCCCTCAGCACGGCCGGGCACCGAGGCTATGCGGTGCGCACGGTCCGCTGTCAAGGTTGTCCGCACTGTGAGCCGTTGCGCCGGGGGCAGTTGACGTCACGTGGGACTGCTGTTCCACTTGGCCCATGCAGGCAGGTCACCGGCTCGTCACGCGACACCACATCGACTTCGGTCGGGTGTGGTCGTCGTCCTGTTCGGACTGACTCCGCGCCCGAGCCCCTCCGCACCTGCCGGGCTTCCGCAGCACCGGACTTCGCACATACCGGCCTTCACCCTGCCGGGCCTTCGCACGTCCGGGGCCGGCCTCGGGGAACATCGGTACAGCGGTTATCGGTGAGAACGATCATGGTTCCGAGGTGGAGGTCTCCCCGTTCGGGTGGGGCTGGGTCTGAAGCCGTTGGCGGAGGTCTGCTTCTTCGGCCGTGAGCGGGTCGTCCAGGCGGCGGATGCGGACTCACCGGGGTCGGGGGATGTCGTCGGCGTCCTGGAGGTCGGCGAAGTCGGCGTGCGCCTGGGCGACAGCTTCGGGGTACGCCTCCTGCTTCTCGTGTTCGGCGAGCGCGCGGTAGATGCTCGCGACGCTGGGGGCCTGGCCCTTG
This sequence comes from Streptomyces sp. NPDC001922, assembly GCF_042891165.1. Taxonomy (NCBI): domain Bacteria; kingdom Bacillati; phylum Actinomycetota; class Actinomycetes; order Kitasatosporales; family Streptomycetaceae; genus Streptomyces; species Streptomyces sp. NPDC001922. The sequence continues at coordinate 412,333 of NZ_JBIASV010000004.1, forward strand.
CGTTTGCCGGTGGGGATGATCAGGTCGGGCTGGATCTGCTCGACCGACTCGCCGTTCGCACGGCGCCGCAGCACGGTGTGCAGCATGTCCTCGGTGATGACGGGCGGGCGGCCGCCGTGCTTGCCCTTGCGGGCCGCCGCATCCAGCCCTTCGAGGGTCGACTCCCGGATGTTCTCCCGCTCGGTCTCCGCCATCGCGGCGAAGAACGCGAACAGCAGACGGCCCGGCCCGCTCGGGTCGTACATCCCGGGCAGGGGCCCGGCGAGCATCTCCAGGACTAGGCCGTGGGCGGTGAGGTGGTCGGCGAGCGCGGTGAGTTCGGCGGCGTCGCGGCCCAGGCGCTTCATCTCGTACACGGTGAAGATGACCCGGCAGTGCGGGGCATGGGCTTTGATCTGACGGGCCAGCTCGAGCGCGGCCTCGAACTGCGGGCGGACGCGTACCCGGGTGCTGATCTTCTCGGAGAACACCTTGCCGCGTGGGACGCCGTGCTTGGCGAGGGCATCGAGCTGCGACTGGAGTTCCTGGGTGAGCGTCGAGCACCGCGCGTACCCGATGCGGATGTCGGCGGTCGGAGTGTCCGGCGCGAGGGCGAGCGGGACCAGGGTGCCGGGGCGCCACGGCTGGCCGGGACCGCGGTCGGCGGGGGTGGGTACGCGCAGGAGCTTGGCGAGCCGGGGCACCTTGGTGAAGCGGCCGGTGTGGTACGTGCCGGCGACCGCGCCGGAGCGCGAGCGGCACGGCGATCCGGGGTCGGCCTTGCATCGTGGGCAGGGGTGCCGCTCGACGTCGTAGGCGTCGCTCGGGGAAGCCTCTTGAGGGACCGTCATGCCCCCCGCTGCTGTCACAAACGATTCTCAGAAGTGCCCCGAACCCACCTTTGGGTGAAAACGGGTTCTGCGAACCGAACTGGCGTTTCTCGATCTCCGCGCGGCTCTTTTTGATCTTGCTCGGGCAAAGGGTCGATTGTGAGAGGCGCGCGCTGCGCAAGCGCGCCTCTTGCCAGTTCGGCCGCCGCCCGTGGCTGTCTGCCTTGCTGTCCTGCCTGGTCGGGTCAGCGAAGGCGGCCGGCTTCGACTTGGTGCAGGTGGATGAGGATGTCGTAGGACCGGTTGAGAGCGGTGCCCGGGTCGTCGGTCGACCAGTACAGGCCGTAGGAGCGGGTGGGGCGAGCAGTGTCGAGCCAGGTTCGGGCCGCCGCGGGCGCGGTGCGCAGGTCGATGCTGAAGTCGCGGTAGCGGACCTTGTCGAGGGTGTTCTCGTTGTGGCCTTCCGGGGCGGGAGTGACGGTGTAGGTCTTGGGCTGCTGCGCGGTGTAGTCGGGCAGCGCGTTGATGGTGCCCTCGTTGAAGGTCAGGCCGATGTTGACGTAGTCGTCGCCGAGCTGGCGGCGCAGGAACGCGCCGGTGGGCTCGGGGAACTCGGCCGGGTTGTCGCTGGTGTAGGCGATGTGGCCGTTGTTCGAGGCGAGCAGGATCCTGCCGCCTCGGTGGCGCAGCCACCAGGTGGTGTTGGCGGCCATGGCCTGGTCGCGGTAGCGCATCCGCTCGGAGAACTGCTCGTCGGGGAATGCGTAGCCGGTGAAGCTCTGGGCGATGGCGGTGGCGTTCTGCACCGCCCAGGCGTACGCCTCCCGGCTGTGCCTGTCGGCGCCGTGCGGGCGGCCCCGGTCGCGCAGCAGCGCGAGGGCGGAGGCGGCCCCGTCGGCGTCGGCCTTCCGCTCGGTCGCGCTCTTGGCGTAGAGCTGGTGGGCCATCCACGGACCGGCCTCTGTGTCGGCTTCCGGGCGCAGGGAGTCGTACGAAGCCGCGGTGTCGCGGGTCAGGTCCGGGCGGTACTTGGTGAGGTACGCCGAGACCTGATCGAAGGCGGTCTTGCCCGGGAAGCCGAGGTCGTTGCCGACGAAGTGCAGCTGCGGCCGGTCGGGGTGGGCGACGTTGTAGCGACGCATCCAGTGGATCAGGTCGAGGTACTCCTGGGTGTTCCAGAAGACGTACTGGCCCTGGAACTCGTCCCGCATGATCTGGTCGGGGTCGCCGACGCCGCGGGTGACATAGGCGTCCAAGCGCAGTCCGGTGCTCCAACTCGCCTCCAGGGCGAAGGTGGTGAAGCCCTTGGCGGCTACGAGGTGGCGGAAGACGCGCTGCTTGAGGGTGAAGAACTCGTGGCCGCTGTGGCTGGCCTCACCCAGGCCCACGATGCGGGCGCCGCCGACCATGCGAGCGAGGGCGTCCAGGTCGCTGAGGGGGTGCGCGCTGCGGTTCAGGGCGTCCACCGGGCCCGCGGCCGGTGAGGTCTCTGCCGCGGCGGCGCTGGCGCTGAGGGTTCCTGCGGTGAGGGCGGCGGCGGTGGCCAGGCCGAGCAGGCGGCGTCGACTGACGGGGCGGGCGCGGCTCATGGCATCTCCCTTGGCTGGTGGATTCGGCACGACTGTAGAACAGATTTGCGCGAACGCACAAGACGATCGTCTTAGGCTCACGCCTAAGACGATCGATCTAATCATCGGGTAGGGTTCCTGGCATGGGAAATCGCGAGGATCTGCTGGCGGGAGCCAGGCGCTGCCTGGAAGAGAAGGGCTGGGCCCGCACCACGGTGCGCGACATCGCGTCCGCCGCAGGTGGCGTCAGCATGGCCGCCATCGGCTACCACTTCGGCTCCCGTGAGGCGCTGTTGAACGCCGCTCTCATCGAGGCGATCGACGAGTGGGGCACACGGATCGGCCGCACGCTGGCCTCTTTCGGGGAAACCGGGAGCAGCCCGGCCGGGCGCTACGAGGCGATGTGGACCGCGATCATCAAGTCCTTCCAGGACGACCGGACCCTGTGGCTGGCGACGATCGAGGCCCTCCTGCAGGCCGAGCACTCCGAGGATCTGCGCCACTACCTGGCCGGCGGTCAAGCCCAGGGCCGCCGGGGCCTGGCCGCCCTGCTGCTCAGCGCGCCCGAGGACGAGATCGACGACGCTGCCGCCCGCTCCCTGGGCGCCGCGCAGATGGCCCTGTTCACGGGCCTGATGACGCAGTGGCTCACCGACCCCGAGCAGGCCCCCGGCGCGTCCGAGATCGTCACTGGCCTGCAGGCTCTCACCGGCATCGTCAACTCGGACACATAGGAGAGACGTCCCGTCCGACGTGTGACACCCCGCGCTTGAACCCGAAGTATTTCGGCGACGGCGCCGCGTTGATGGTGCGCACGGACACGACGAACCGCAGCCCGTCGACCGAGGCGAGCAGGCCCTCACCCCAGAACTGCACGATCGGCACCTGCGACTGCGCCTCGATCAGCTTCCCGTTCGCCGCGGCGATGGTGTCCGCGCGCAGGTAGTACTGATCGACGTGGACGAGGCGGGCCCGGGTGAGCGCCTCGTAGCTTGGGTTCACGACCGGCGTCAGGCCGATGTTGCACGCCTCCGAGACGAGCAGCGCGATCACCGAGGTGATCAGGTCCTTCATGCGGGTGGTGCCGTCGCCCAGGTGCACGAAGGCGTCGAGGAAGCCGGTCCAGGAGTGGACCTCGAACAGCAGGTCCGGCAGGTCGATCTTCGGGAGCATCTTCTCGACCCGCTTGCGCAGCCAGGTCAGGGACTTCGGTTCGCCGAGCGCGCCGAGCTTGTCCACGTTCAGCTTCACCCGGCCGTTGTCCTGCACCTCGATGCTGATCTTCGCGGCCTGCCCTGCCTCTTCGAGGCGTTCGGCCAGCTGCTTCCATCCCGCGTCCAGAGCGCGCACCAGCTCCGTCAGGTGCTCCTCGACGGGCATGTCTAAGCTCAGCCCGGCCAGCACGTCTTCCTGGACGGCCTCCCACTCCGTGCCGTCCAGGAGCCTCGCGCGCGGGTCGGACCAGCGGTGCGACGGGGAGGCGAAGATGTCCCGGCGTATCAGGGCTCGGTGCAGCTGCTCCAGCACGCACACCACGTACGCGTCCCTATCCACCGCACCCTGCGGCAGCTCGGGGTTGGCGTACACCGCCTTGCGCCAGGCCGGCGGCACGAGTTTGTCGTCGATTTCGCGCGGCAGCAGCGGCTTCACGCTCACCTTCCGCCGGGCCAGCGCGGGGAGCCCTCTGACTCCGGTGAGGATCCGTTTGCCGCCCGTCGCCGCGCTCAGCGCCTTCGACTCACCCAGCAGCGACAGGAACGGCTTCACAGTGTTGTACCGGGTCGCGAGCGCGCTGCGCATGGCGGTCTCGGCCGAGTCCTCGTCCTGCGGCACCAGCGACACGATCGTCGCGGCCGCGTTCAATACGGCGGCCCGGGGGGGCGACTTCTTCCACCGCCGTCCACAGCGCGGCCACATCCACGTCCGTGCCCTGCTCCTCAACCAGCTCCAGCTCCTCGAACAACACCTTCGCCGCCCGCGCGAGGGTGCGCGACGCCTTCTCCAGCTGCGGCAGCGTCGAGAGCCGTTCCTTGTCCGTGGCCCGCTTCGCCGTGCTGATCAGCCGGGTGGCCATGAGCACCTGGAACAGATCCAGGGCCTCGTCGATCGCCTTCGCCTCCAGGTGCCGCATCACCGCGGTGAGCATTGCCGTACGCTTCGGCTCCGCCGCCCGTTCCAGCAACGGCGCCTTCGACCCGAGCGCGTACCTCGCCAGCGCCGCCAGCCGGTTCGGCGGGATCTGCGACAGCTTCAGGCGGCCGAGCTGGAACGCGGAGATCTCATCCACCCGCTCCAGCGCGCGGGCGAACGCGGTGCCCGTCGTCCGCGTCGGCGGCCGGCGCAGCCGCTCCAGCTCCGAAACGCGCCTGCCCTCCGGCGTCTTCAGCGTCGCGACCAGGTCCCCGGGCAGTGCCGGGTCCGCGCGGTGGGCGGCCTTGGCGACCGTGGCGTGCAGCGCTTCTCCGCGACCAGGCGAGCCTCGGAAACCTGCCGGGCCAGCACCGACACCCCAGGCAGCAACACCCGGTGACGGCGCAGCCAGCCCACGGCCTGGTTGAACAGCGTCATCGGTCCCTCCGCGTGCGTCCACGCCCGCCCGTGCAGGAACGTACGGAACCGCCGCGACCACGCGGCGTCTTCGTACGGGTGGTAGCCGTAGGCGTCCCGGATCTCCCACGCGTGGTCGTACAGGGTCTGCCGCCGCTCGGTGTAACGCTTTACCATCGACGCGTCCTCGATGCCGAGCTGAGCGGCCAGGTGCTCGACTACCGGCCACGGCACGTCGAGCGGGTCCTCCAGGAAGAGGCCCACGTACCGCACCGTGCACATTTGCAGGGCGAACCCGAGTTGGTGGTGCGTCGTACGCCGCAGCGCGATCAGATCGCGGTCGACATCGTCCAGGAAGAAGAACCGCTCCAGCTCGGGGCAGGTCGGCTCCTCGGCGAACTTCCCGTACGCCTCGGTCTGCTCATCAGTCAAAAACTCCACCGGCACGGCCGGACCGTAGCCACCGCCCGCCCGCGTCCGACGGCCTTTCGCCGAACCCCGGCGACACCGCCGGGCAGTGTGCTAGCCGACCGTGATCGTTCTCACCGATAACGGCTGTACCGATGTTCCCCGAGGCCGGGGGCCTCGCCCGTACCGGAAGCGGCTCCGCGCAGCGCCTCCCGACTCCGCCCTCACACAGCCGGCGCCGGCCACCACGGCGGGCGCCACCCACGGCCCCCGCCGTGTCCCCTCCGTGGCACCCCCTCGCCCCGGCCGGCGCGCCCAAAGGCCCGCCGGCTCACCGGCTCAGCGCACGGCCACCGATCCCGGCCGCGTCGCCGGTCGAGTCCACGCCCGCACGCACCCGGCGCCGGAACACCCGCACCGGGTACGGGTGCGGGATCGCCCCGCGTCCTGGGAACACACGGGCCGGCGCCCGACGTTCAGCCCTCGCAACACCCGCAGCACTCACAGCATTCGCAGGAGTCACCACAACAGCTGCATCCGTCAACGCAGGAGCAGCCCTCACAACAGTCGCAGCAGTCGCAGAACTTGTGGCACCAGCCCTCGCGCCTCCGCCCGTTCCACGGGTCCTCGTACGGGTCCCGGCAGCACACCTGACAGGTGCAGAAGAGCCCGGTCCACACGGCGCACCCGGCGATCAGCCCGCGCCCCCGGCGGGGCGGCTCGGGCGGCGCGCCTCCCGGACCGCCGTGGCCGGGACCGTACGGCTCCGTGATCCACGGCGAGGGCTGCGGCGGCTCGCCGTGCGGGTGGGAGCCCTGCGGCGCTCCGTGCTGCGCGTGGGAACAGGAGCTGCCGAAGGCCCGGTCGACCGACTGCCGCAGTTCGTGGGCGAGAAGGACATGAGCGAGCCGGCCCGCGCCGTCCCCCGCGAAGGTCACGTCCCGCAGCGCCAGCCGCACCCCGTGCAGGGCGTCGTCGCAGAGCCGCCGCACCTGCGCAAGGTCGGTACCGGTGGCGGTGATCGGGTTCCAGGCGCCGGTCGCGGCGTCGTCCGCCAGGTCCTCCACCGCGTCCAGCAGATGGGCCAGCCGGCCGAAGAGCCGGCCCGCCTCCTCCAGGGGCGCGATGTTGCCGGGCCGTCCGGCGAGTACGGCCGTATGGCCGAAGGCCGCCGCCGTCGCCGTCTCGGTGGGTTCGGTGATCCGCAGCAGCGGGGTCCCCGCGCCCGCGGAGGCCTCGATCCCGGCCTGCCGGTCCACCGCGTCGAGCAGTACGGCCGTGTCGAAGCCCAGGCCGGCTCCGGTGCGGGCGCCGGCCCGGTCCCAGGTCGCGGCCACCTTCCGGGCCGCGAGGGCCACCGGGCGGCGCCGCAGCATCCCGTCCCCGTCGGCTATGTGGTCGCGCATCTTCGCGGAGGCCAGTACAAGGGAGACGGTGGCCGCCAGCCGCGCCCCCTCCCCCTGCGCGACCGAGGCGGTGCGCATCCCGCGCAGCGGACACGGTCCCGCGGTGCGCCGCCAGGCGCCGGACCGCTCCGACTGTGCCTCGGCGAGCACCGAGACGATCAGGCCGTCGTAGTTGGTGGCGATCCTCGCGAACTGGCCCTGCGCGCCACGCAACGCCAGGCAGAGTCCGCAGAGATGGGCCATCCACTGCGTCCGCAACCCCTCGGAGAGACGGTGGCGGCACGGCCTGACTATTCCGAACAAGACTCCCCCTGTACATACGTTTTGCAGCTGAGGGCATGTTAGCGATCGTGCCGATCACCCAGACGCCCCCCACGTCACCCGTCCGGGCGGGTGGTTTTCCACCAGCGCCCCGTCAGCTGCCCTGCGCAGGCGGAACCCTGATTCCTCACCACCCGTTGTGCACCAGTACCGTCACGAAACCCCTGCGCGGGGTCTATTCGCTTGGCGCAACATCCGCATCATGGACGACCATGGAGGGGCGGACAGCAGAGACCGCGTGCAAGGGAGGAGGCGTTCATGGGATCGGTGCGCAAGGCGAGTGCCTGGCTGGGCCTCGTCGATGACAACGATGACGACCGCTACTACGACGACGACTACGCGGAGGGGCCGGAGCCCGTCGACGCCTGGGTGACCGACCCGCGGGTGCAGGTGGCCGACGAGGCGGCGCAGGAGCAGGGCACCCGGATCGCGACGGTGACTCCCGACAGCTTCCGGGACGCGCGGGCGATCGGCGAGCTGTTCCGGGACGGCGTGCCCGTCATCGTCAACCTGACCGGCATGGAGCCGTCGGACGCCAAGCGGGTGGTGGACTTCGCGGCCGGACTGACCTTCGGGCTGCGCGGATCCATCGAGCGGGTCGCCACCCGGGTCTTCCTGCTCACTCCGGCCGACTACCAGGTGGTGAGCGGCGACGCCGGGCGCAGGAGCGACGGCTTCTTCAACCAGAGCTGACAGCTTCGACCAGAGCTGACAGCTTCGACCGGAGCTGACCGCCGGGGCCGCTCACCGCCGTCGCGCCCCCGGCCATCGCCCGACGGCTGCCGCTTCACCGGCCGTGGAAGCGGCAGCATCGGCACAAGCCGTGGCCTCTGGTCCCCGCTAGTCCCCGCGAAAGGCGTCCAGTCCGGTCAGGGCCTTGCCCAGCACCAGTTGGTGCATTTCCACGGTGCCCTCGTAGGTGAGCACCGATTCGAGATTGGTGGCGTGCCGCATCACCGGGTATTCCAGCGAAATCCCGTTGGCGCCCAGGACGGTCCGGGCCGTACGGCAGATCTCGATCGCCTCGCGCACGTTGTTGAGCTTGCCGAAGCTGACCTGTTCCGGCCGCAGCTTCCCGGCGTCCATCCGCCGCCCCAGATGGTGGGCCAGCAGAATACCCTTGTGCAGTTCCACCGCCATGTCGGCGAGTTTGGCCTGGGTCAGCTGGAAGCCGCCGATCGGCCGGCCGAACTGCTCGCGGGTCTTCGCGTAGTCGACCGCCGCCTCGAAGCAGCTGCGCGCCGCGCCCATCGCGCCCCAGACGATGCCGTACCGGGCGTGGCTGAGGCAGCTGAGCGGCCCGCGGAGTCCGGTGACCGAGGGCAGCACGGCGTCGGCGGGCAGCCGGACCTCGTCGAGGACGAGTTCGCTGGTGACCGAGGCGCGCAGGGACCACTTGTGCTTGATCTCGGGGGCGGAGAAGCCGGGGGCGTCGGTCGGTACGGCGAATCCGCGGATGCCGTCCTCGGTCTGTGCCCAGACCACGGCGACGCCCGCCACCGAGCCATTGGTGATCCACATCTTGCGGCCGGTGAGCACCCAGTCCGAGCCGTCGCGCCTGGCGTGGGTGCGCAGGGCGGCCGGGTCGGATCCGACGTCGGGCTCGGTCAGTCCGAAGCACCCGATGATCTCGCCGGCGGCCATGCCGGGCAGCCAGCGCTGCTTCTGCTCCTCGGAGCCGTAGCGGTGGATGGCGTACATGGCCAGCGAGCCCTGCACGGAGACCAGGGAGCGGATGCCCGAGTCTGCCGCCTCCAGTTCGAGGCAGGCGAGGCCGTACTGCACGGCGCTCGCGCCCGCGCAGCCGTAGCCGTCGAGGGACATGCCGAGGGCGCCGACGGAGCCGAGCTCCCGGGCGAGTTCACGGATATCGGGCAGTTCGCCGCGCTCGTACCAGTCGGCGATCTCCGGCAGCACCCGCCGGGCCGCCCACTGCCGTACGGTCCCGCGGACGGCGAGGTCCTCCTCGCCGAGCAGGTCGTCGATCCCGAGCGGGTCATCGGGGTCGAACGGTGGCAGGGTGCGGCTTGCGGACATCGGTCGGCCTCCGGCTCGGTAGGGCGCCGCCACCGGCTCGCGCCGGGCGCTGTGATCATCCCGTTCGGCCCTGACGCTACGGCGCGGTAACCCCCGTCGTCCACCCCTGGCAGGGGCCTTCCCCCACCGGGCGTCACCCGGCTCGCCCCTCCTGGGCCGGACGTAGCGGCCGGCCCCTGCGGGTGAGGCGTCGGGGGCCGACGGGTCCGGCCGCGCGCCGGTGCCCACCCGGGAGGACGGGCCGTCCGGTCCGCCTGGTCAGCCCGAGTGGTTCAGCCCGTTTGGTCGGCGCCGACCCGGGTGCGACCGCGGTTCTGCTGGCCGGGCAGCCCGTCCACGGCACGGCCGGACCCGGTGGCCCCGGGGCGCTCCGCCGCCGGGCCGTCGGTGTCCTCCGGGCCGTCGCCGTACTCCTCCATGGACCGGGGCAGGCGCAGCGCGGCGCAGGCGCCGAGCAGCAGCAGGACGCCGCTCACCACGAGCGTGACGTGCAGGCCGTGGACGAAGGCCTGGCGGGCGGCGGCGCGCAGGGCGGTGCCCGCGGGGCCGCCGAGCCGGTCGGCCACCTCGTACGCCTCGCCGAGCGAGTGCCCCGCGGCCCGCCCGGCCCCGTCAGGCACACCGGTCACGGCGGACACTCCCGGCGCGTAGGCCGCGTTCATGACGCTGCCGAGCAGGGCGATGCCGATACCGGCGCCGAGTTGGTAGGAGGTCTCGCCGATGGCGGCGGCGCCGCCCGCGTCGGCGGCGGGAGCCTCGCTCAGCATCGACTCGTAGGCGCCGAAGAGGGTGGTCTCCAGGCCGAAGCCGAGGAGGATCAGGGCGACGGTCAGCAGCCAGGGCCGGTCGTCCGCTCCCATGAGGGTCAGCGAGAACACGGCGGCGGCGGTGAGCGCGAAGCCCGCGGAGACCATGGCGCGCGGACCGAAGCGCTGGAGCATCCGGGAGCCGAGGAGCCCGGCGGCCATGGCGGCGACGGTCAGCGGGACCATGCGCAGCCCGGTCTCCAGCGGGGAGAACCCGAGGACCAGCTGGAGGTACTGGGTGGCGATGAGCTCCAGGCCGACCAGTGCCAGCATGCCGACGACGATGCAGCCCACGGACGTGCCGAAGGCGGGGCGGGCGAACATCCGCAGGTCCACCAGCGGGTGCTCGCGGCGGCGCTGCCGGCGGACGAAGAGGATGAGCAGCAGGGCTCCGGCGAGCAGCGGAATCAGGGTCAGCGGGTGCAGGACGGCTTCGCCGCCGCCGGCCCGCTTCACCCCCAGCACCACGCCGAACAGGCCGAACGCCGCCATCAGCGCGCCCAGTACGTCCCAGGGGCCGTTGCGGTCGCCGGTGGACTCGGGCAGCAGCCAGCGGCCGACCGGCAGGCAGACGACCATCAGCGGGATGTTGATGAGGAAGACCGAGCCCCACCAGAAGTGCTCCAGCAGGAAGCCTCCGAGCAGCGGTCCGATCGCGGCGCCCACCGCGGCGACGGCGCTCCAGATGCCGATGGCCAGGGCCCGTTCGCGCCGGTCGGGGAAGACCTGCCGGAGGATCGACAGCGTCGCCGGCATGATCATCGCGCCGCCGATGCCCAGCAGGGCGCGGGCGGCGATCAGCACCTGCGCGCTGTCCGCGGCGGCGGCCACGGCGGAGGCGACGCCGAAGAGGCCGTAGCCGAGGAGGAGGACCCGTCTGCGGCCGACCCGGTCGCCGAGGGTGCCGAAGAGGATGAGCAGGGAGGCGGCGACCAGCGGATAGGCGTCGACGATCCAGAGGAGTTCGATGGAGCCCGGCCGCAGGTCCTCGCTGAGCGCGGGGACCGCGACGTGCAGCACGGTCGCGTCGAGGGCGACGAGCAGCAGGCTGACGCAGAGGACGACGAGCACGGCCCAGCGGTTGGCCCCGTGGTCGCTCGTGCCGCGTCGATGCCGAGGAACGTCCGCCGCCCGTTTGTCGCGGGCCGTGGTCGTTCCGGACATGTACGCACCTCCCAGTATTCCGCTCGGTCGGCGGGCCCCGGACGGGACTGCGGCCCGGCGGGCCCGGCTTCGAACGCGAGTGAATCGTCAGGGTACGCGAGTCGCGGCGCCGGGACGGGGCCCCGGCCCACCTCGGCCACCGGGGGCGCGTGGTATCCGTCACGACCCTCCCGAGTCGCCGGTGACTCCGGGGTGACCGATAGTCGACAGGGCGTGACGGGAGCGGGCACCCTCCGGAACGCGGACGGCCGGCCGGACCCGGCACACCTTTCCCGGTCCGGGAACCGCCAGGTCATAACCTTGATCAACGATCACTCCCGAACCTTCCGGAACTTCCGGTTCCGGCCGTTCCGCAACGGTGCGGACAATTCACGGCCACATCGGGGTAAACACACTCGCCTTGCGGGCCGGAGAGCCGGAAAAATGGCCTCGAGGAATTCATCCGGCCTGCGCTCGGGCTTTGCGGAGACGCACTGAATTCGTGTCTCGGTGAGGTCCGGGCCACATCACATCGTCATCACGAACCCTCTGGTTCGAGCCAGGGGCACCGCTCACCCCCTGTAACGTCGATTGGGTGCGTACCAACCAAATCTTCGCCCGACTGGAGCAGGAGCCGGAGCGACCCAGCAACCGCGATGTGCCGCGGATGAGCCGGACACGCACGGTGCTGTTCGGCTCGGCCGTGTGGTTCTACGTGGCCATCGTCGCGGCCGTTTTCGTGAGCGACCACCTCGTCCGGCTGGACTGGCAGGTCATGCTCTTCCGGCCCTACAAGCAGTGGCCGGAGCTGCACGCCTTCCTCGACTACTTCGTGGTGCTGGGCCAGCGCGGCCCGACCGCCGTGCTGGTCGCCGCGTGGCTGGGCTGGAGATCCTGGAGACAACGCACGCTGCGACCGCTCCTCGCGCTCGGTGTCGCCCTGCTCCTGCTCAACATCACCGTCGGCGCGGTGAAGTACGGCCTCGGGCGGCTCGGCCCGCACTACGCCACGACCGTCGGCTCCGCGGAGATGTGGTCCGGCGGCGACATATTCCCCTCCGGGCACACCGCGAACGCCGTGGTGACCTGGGGCATCCTGGCCTATCTGGCGACCACCCCGCGGGCCCGGCGGGTGCTGTCGGTCGTCGCCGCCGTCTTCGCGCTCGGCGTGGGCGCCACCACCGTGTACCTCGGTACGCACTGGGTCAGCGATGTGCTCCTGGGCTGGGCCGCGGGCCTGGTCGTGCTGCTGGCCCTGCCCTGGTTCGAGCCGGCCATCGCCACCGTCGAGGCGTGGATCTTCGAGCTCCGCGCCCGGTACCGCGCGACCGGCAGCCTGGCACCGCGGCCGCTGCCGCCGGTGGGCGCCCGCACCTCTCCCCTGGTCACGACGCGCGCCTCGGCGCCGGAGAAGGTGCCGCACGGCCTGGAGCCGGTCATCGTGAGCAGCGGACACGGCTCCGGCGGCCAGAGCGCCCGGAGCGCGGAGAACCGGCCGCACCACCCCGCCCGCCCGCACACCAGCCGCTCCGAGCGCAGCCCGGTCAGCCCGACCGGCAGCCGCAGGCCACCGCACGCCGACCGGGCGCCGCGGACCGCCCCCCTGGGCCCGGCGACCGGGCGCGGACGGGCGGGCGGCTGACCCCACGCACCTCCGAGCTGCGGGGACGGTACGCACCCCGGCTCCCCGCACCGCACGGCCCCGGCGCTCTGCTCAGCGCCGGGGCCGTCGTCGTGCGTCGGGAGAGCTCGCCGTGATGTCCGGGTCGTCGTGACGGGCCGGGCCGGCGGTTCCGTCGGCTCCCGGCTGCGTCCTTCCCCGGCCCGGCCGGGCCGCTCCGCGCGCCACCCGGCACCGGTTCCGTCTCCGTAGCGGCGGTACCGGGCCCGGTGCCGCCGTACCGGCCCGGCGCCGCCCCCGTGCCGGTCAGCCCTTCCAGCAGCGGACGACCGCGCCGTCCCGGACCGCCAGATTGAGGCGCCCCGTCAGGTACTCCATGGTGATGATCGCGTCCGGCGGGAGGGTGCGGACGGTGGTCCAGCCGCGTTGCCGGGCGCGCTCCTCGGCAGCGGAAGCGTCAAGTCCGACATAGGCCTCGAAGTCGTCGTCCGTCGGCTCGGGTGGGGTCGATGCGTCGCTCATGGTGGCCACCGTAGGCGCCCCCGCAGACGTGACGGAAGGCACGTCCGAGCGACCGGCGGATCCGCGAGTCGTCACGCTTGTGTCACAAGCTGTCGCGTCGACTTCATCACCTCAGCGTCACCCGTACGTGCCCTCCTGGGGGCTCGGGAACTCCGGCCATTCGTCGCCGAATTACGTTTCTGACGCCTTGTCCAATAGCTATCGAAAAACCCGGGAAAACGGCTGACACGGTTCCCGGAAAAGGCCGTTCGAGCTCGCCTGAAACTCGATGTTTGCCGCACGGCAAACGTGGTACCCGATGCAGCGAGGCAACGATGGCTGACACTTCGAAAAACTCAGAGAAGAGTGCGGCGGACGGCCGTCCCCCGGCGTTGGACGTCCTCCGGAGAGCCGGGGCGCAGCTCGCCGAGCTGACCGGCCTCCGGGCAGAGGCGGTGACCCGGCTCGAACACACCGAGAAGGGCTGGATCGTGGAAGTGGAGATCCTCGAGCTGGCCCGGGTGCCGGACACGATGAGCCTGATGGCGTCCTACGAGATCACGACGGACCCGGAGGGCACTCTCACCGGCTACCGCCGACTGAGCCGTTACGAACGCGGCCGTTCCGACCGGAGATGACTCCGGGTCGGGGCCGGAGCCGGCTCCGCCGCACACCCATGCAGAAGCGAGAGAGGAAGGTTCGACATGTCCGTTGTCCCGGCGCAGCAGACCGGGGGTTCAGGCGGCTCCAGCGGCCTGTACGACGTCCTGGAACTGGTCCTCGACCGCGGGTTGGTGATCGACGCGTTCGTGCGGGTCTCACTGATCGGCATCGAGATACTCAAGATCGACATACGCATCGTGGTCGCGAGCGTCGACACGTACCTGCGGTTCGCCGAGGCCTGCAACCGGCTCGACCTGGAGTCGGGCCCGAAGAAGAACCCCGGACTGCCGGACCTCGTCGGTGAGATCACCGAGTCCGGGGCGAAGGGCAAGTCCAAGGGCGCGCTCTCCGGCGCCGCCGAGACGCTCTCCGAGGCGTTCAAGCAGGGCCAGTCGGAGGCGGACGGTGACAAGGAGCCGGCGCGACGGCCCCGGCGCACGACGTCCCGCCGTAAGGAGGAGTCGGAGTGAGCACCTACGTCTACGGCATCGTCCTCGCCGCGCACCCGGGTCTGCCCGAGGGGCTGGCCGGTATCGGCGACCCGCCGAACCCGGTCCGCACCGTGCGGGAGGGCGACCTGGCCGCGGTGGTCAGCGACGCTCCCGCCGAGCTGCGGCCCAAGCGCCGTGACCTGCTGGCGCACCAGCACGTCCTGACCGAGGCGGGCACCTCGGGCGCCGTGCTCCCCCTGCGGTTCGGCAGCCTGTCGGACGACGACGCCGCCGTGCGCGCCGCGCTCGCCGGTCAGGCGGAGCACTACCGGGAGCAGCTCGGCCGGCTCGACGGCCGGGTCGAGTACAACGTGAAGGCCGTGCACCACGAGGAGGCCGTGCTCCGCCTGGTGGTGCACGAGAACAGCGAGGTGCGCGCGCTCACCGAGGCCAACCGGGCGGCGGGCGGCGGTTCGTACCAGGACAAGCTGCGGCTCGGCGAGCTGGTGGCGAACGGCGTCAAGACGCGGGAGGTGCACGACGCCAAGGCCGTGGAGGCGGCGCTGGCGCCGCATGCCGAGCAGCACAGCCACGGTCCGGAGACCTCCGGCTGGCTGGTGAATCTCTCCTTCCTGCTGGACCGCGCCGAGTCGGCGGCGTTCCTCAATGCCGTGGAGGAGTTCCGGCAGGCCAATCCGCAGCTCGACGTGCAGGCGACCGGACCGCTCCCGCCGTACAGCTTCGTCTCCACGGAGCGGGCGACCGCGTAATGGGCCTCCTCGGCGAGATCCTCCTGCTGCCCGCAGCACCCGTCCGCGGTGCGGGCTGGGTGCTGCGGCAGGTGGTGGCGGAAGCGGAACGGCAGTACTACGACCCGGCGGCCGTTCAGCGGGAGCTGAGCAGCCTGGCCGAGCAGCTCGATCAAGGGCTGATCGACGAAGCCGAGTTCGACCGGCGCGAGGACGAGCTGCTGGACCGTCTCGAGGTCGCACAGCAGCGCCGCGCGGCGGCTCCGGGGAGCGGAGTCGTGCCCCCCGCGAACGAGGGAAGGACCCCATGACGAACCGACTGGCAGTGGCACTGGCCGTGACCGCGGGCTATGTGCTCGGACGCACGAAGAAGGCCAAACTGGCCATCGGCGTCGGCAGCATGGTCCTGGGCAAGCGGCTCAACCTCTCCCCGCAGCAGCTCGTGGGGACGCTCACCGAACAGCTCAGGGCGAACCCGCAGCTGGCCGAGGTCCGCGACCAACTGCGCACGGATCTGCAAGGGGTGGGGAAGGCCGCGACGAGCGCCCTGGTCACCCGCCAGCTCAACTCGCTCGCGGACCACCTGCACGGCAGGACCCTCGACGTCCGGGACCGGATCGACACGGGCAAGCTCACCGGCGGCCTGGTGGACGACGACGAGGACACGGCGGACGACAAGCCCGCCGACGACGCGTACGAGGCACGCGGCGGCGACCGCGCCGGGAAGGACGCCTCCGGGGGCTCGGAGGACCCGGAGGCGCCGCGGCGCCGGCGTCCCGCGAAGAAGACCGAGAGGACCGGCGGGAAGAGCGGGACCGGGTCGGACGGGAGCAGGCCGGACGGGAGCGGTTCCCGGAAGACCGCGGCGAAGAAGGCCCCCTCCGGGAAGGCCCCGGCGAAGAAGACCGCCGGGTCGGCCGCGAGGAAGGCGGGGCCGGCCGCGAAGAAGACCGCGGGCACCGCCCGGCGGGCGACCGGCCGGCGCACCGGAGGTGGCGACCGTGACTGACGGACCGAAGGGCACGAGCAACCCCGTCTCCACCCTCAAGGACAGCGTGGTGGGCAACCCCGCCACCGACCGGCTCAAGGAGGAGGCCGCGGCGTTCGCGGCCGCCCAGGCCCAGCGGCTGTTGATATCCGCCGGCCGGAAGCTGGGCGGGGCGACCACGAAGCTCAACGACATCGCCGAGGGCAACAGCCCCGGGCTGTTCCACCTGGCCAAGGAGGGCGGCAAGAAGTTCGCCGAGGGCAAGGGCCCGGTGCGGTCGGCCGTGGAGATCGGCGCGGCGAACCTCAAGGACACCCTCAAGGACAAGGTCAAGGACGCCTTCCAGGGCCTGGGCGGCGGCAAGCGCAAGGGCGGCGGGGGCAAGGGCCGGTTCGTCACCATCGTCGAGGACATCGACGTCGGCGTGCCCGTCCGCGAGGCGTACAACCAGTGGACGCAGTTCCAGGAGTTCAGCACCTTCGCCAAGGGCGTGCAGGGGGTGGAGTCCGCCGACGACACGACGTCCAACTGGCGCGCCAAGATCTTCTGGTCCAGCCGCAGTTGGAAGGCGAACACCACCGAGCAGATCCGGGACCGGCGCATCGCCTGGACCTCGGAGGGCGCCAAGGGCAGCACCAAGGGCGTCGTCACCTTCCACCCGCTGGGCGAGAACCTCACCACGGTGCTGCTGGTCATCGAGTACTACCCCAAGGGGCTGTTCGAGAAGACCGGGAACATCTGGCGCGCCCAGGGCCGTCGCGCCCGGCTCGACCTCAAGCACTTCCGCCGCTTCCTGATGATGCGCGGCGAGGCCACCGGCGAGTGGCGCGGCGAGATCCGGGACGGCGAGGTCGTGCTCAGCCACGAGGACGCCCTGGCCGAGGAGGAGCGCGCGGAGGAGGAACGCGGGGAGGAGCCCGCCGACGCCGGGCACGGACACGGCGCCGAGGACGGCGCCGCCGGGGACGACGGGCCCGGGGACGAGGAGTTCGACGACGGAGCCGAGGACCACGAGGACTCCGAGGAGGCCGGCGCCGAGTACGACGATCCGGAAGGCGAGGACGACGAGGACGACGACGGCGAGCCGTACGACGAGGACGGGCACGACGCCGACGACGAGGCGCCGGAGGACGAGGAGCTCCCCGAGGACGAGTACGAGGCCGACGACGACAACGACGGCGCGTACGAGACCGAGGACGCCCACGAGGACGACGGCGACTACGACGACGAGTACCAGGACGACGATGTGGCCGAGGAGGAGCCGGAGCGCGTCCGCGCCTCCCGCTGACCTCCCGCCGCGGCGGACGAGAAGAGGACCGCGGGAATGACGGGAACCCTGCCCGAGCCGTACGGCTCCTCCGGCAGCAGCGCCAACCTGGCGGACATCCTGGAACGGGTGCTCGACAAGGGCGTCGTGATCGCCGGAGACATCAAGATCAACCTGCTCGACATCGAGCTGCTCACCATCAAACTGCGGCTCATCGTGGCCTCGGTCGACAAGGCCAAGGAGATGGGCATCGACTGGTGGGAGCACGACCCGGCGCTGTCCTCGGGCAGCCGCAGCCGGGAACTCGCCGCGGAGAACCAGGAACTCCGCGACCGGATCGCCGCCCTGGAGCAGCGGGATCCGGAGCGGCAGAAGCCAGAGCTGCCGGATGCGTCCGAACAGCGGAAGAAGCCGGACCGGCGGGAGGAGAGCTCATGACCGCGCTGCTGCAGTACGTCTATGCGGTGACCCGCTCCGCGGACTGCCGGCTGCCCGAGGACCTGCGCGGCATCGGCGGGGCGCCGGTGGCCGTGGTCGAGGAGGACGGGCTCGCGGCGGCGGTGACCGCGGTGCCCGCCGCCGACTTCGAGGAGGCGCCGCTGCGCGCGCGCCTGGAGGACCTCGAGTGGCTGGAACGGACCGCCCGCGCGCATCAGCACGTGGTGGACGCGGTCGCCGCGACCGGCTGCGCCTTGCCGCTGCGGCTGGCCACGGTTTACCGCGACGAGCGGGGCGTACGGCAGCTGCTCACCTCCGGACGGGAGCGCTTCGGGTCGGCGTTCGCCCTGCTGGAAGGGCGGGACGAGTGGGGCGTGAAGATCTAC
This sequence comes from Streptomyces sp. NPDC001922, assembly GCF_042891165.1. Lineage (NCBI taxonomy): Bacteria > Bacillati > Actinomycetota > Actinomycetes > Kitasatosporales > Streptomycetaceae > Streptomyces > Streptomyces sp. NPDC001922. The sequence continues at coordinate 430,422 of NZ_JBIASV010000004.1, forward strand.
ACGGACAGCGGCCCGGCCGCCCCCGCGAACGGTTCCGCCGCCCCGGCGGGCACCCGTGCGCGTCCCGCCTCCGGGCGCGACTACCTGCGGCAACGACAGCAGCAGCGCAAGGCGCAGGAGAGCACCCGGCAGCAGGCCGACGACCGCGCGCGGGAGGCCCACGAGGCGCTCGCCCGACTCGCCGAGCGCTCCCGGCTGCACCGCCCACAGGACTCCCGGCTCTCCGGGGCGAGCGGGCAGAACGTGCTCAACGGCGCCTATCTCGTGGACCGGGAGGAGGCGGCGGCGTTCCGTTCGCTGGTGAGCGAACTGGCCGGCCGGGCCGCCGGGCTGCGGATCGAGCTGACCGGGCCCTGGGCGCCGTACTCGTTCACCTCGGCCGACTCCGACGCGTACGCCGGCACCGGCACCGGCCCGGCGAACAGCAGCGGCCCGACGAACGGCGCCGGTAGCGGTCGTGCCGCCGGGGCGGAAGGGATGGCCCGATGACCATCGAACCGTCCCCGACCCCGACCCCGTCCCCGATCCCGGAGCCGATGGCGGAGCGGCAGATCGCGCTGGTGGACCTGCTCGACCGGCTGCTCGCGGGCGGAGTCGTCCTCGCCGGTGACCTGACGCTGCGGATCGCCGACGTCGATCTGGTCCGGATCGATCTGCACGCACTCATCAGCTCGGTGAACGAGAACGTGCCGTCGCCGTGGGACACCGGAGAGGGGTGACGGCGGCGTGGAACGTCCGCACAACCGGCTGGAACTGGACCGGGACACCGTCGAGCGCGATCTGATGCGCCTGGTGCTGACCCTGATCGAGCTGCTGCGCCAGCTCATGGAACGTCAGGCACTGCGCCGGGTCGACCAGGGGGACCTGACGGAGGACCAGGAGGAGCGGATCGGGCTGACCCTGATGCTGCTCGCCGAGAAGATGGAGGAGCTGCGGGACCAGTTCGGGCTGGAACCGGAGGACCTCAACATCGACCTCGGCCCCCTGGGGCCGCTCCTCCCCCGCGACTGACCGGTGCGGGCCGGGAACCGGTGAACCGGCCCGGCCCGCACCGAGGCCCCGGATGCCGTGCCGCAGGGCAGGGCCGGCCCGGTGGCTCCCGCCCGGTGGACCGGCGTTCCGCTGCGGCGTGCTGCCGGGCGAACCAGGCGAAGGGGGCATAACGTTCCCGTGGAGCGACGGCCGGAGGGCCCGCGCCACGACGGGTGAAGGGGCGTTGATGAGCAGCCGGACCGAGGAGGCGAGCGTCGGCCCCGCACCGGTGCGGACCCCCGGACAGATCGCCGTCGACTGGCTGACCACCACCGACCACAAGAAGATCGGCCACCTCTACCTGATCACGTCGTTCGCCTTCTTCCTGGTGGGCGGCGTGCTGGCGCTGCTGATGCGCGCCGAGCTGGCCCGTCCCGGCCTGCAGATCGTCTCCAGCGAGCAGTTCAACCAGGCGTTCACCCTGCACGGCACGATCATGCTGCTGCTCTTCGCCACCCCGACGTTCGCCGGTTTCGCCAACGAGATCATGCCGCTGCAGATCGGCTCCCCCGATGTGGCCTTCCCCCGGCTGAACATGCTGTCGTACTGGCTGTTCCTGTTCGGCGGACTGATGGTGCTGGGCAGCCTGCTGACGCCGGACGGGGCCGCCGACTTCGGCTGGACGGCCTATGCCCCGCTGAACGGCTCCGCCCGGACGCCCGGCATCGGAGCCGACCTCTGGGTCATGGGACTGGCGCTGGCCGGGTTCGGCACGATCCTGGGGTCGGTCAACTTCATCACCACCATCATCTGCATGCGCGCCCCCGGCCTGACGATGTTCCGGATGTCGATCTTCACCTGGAACACCCTCTTCACCTCGATCCTGGTGCTGATGGCGTTCCCGGTGCTGGCGGCCGCGCTGCTCTGCCTGGAGGCGGACCGCCGCTTCGGGGCGGTGATCTTCCAGCCGGAGAACGGCGGTGCGCTGCTGTGGCAGCACCTCTTCTGGTTCTTCGGCCACCCGGAGGTCTACATCATCGCGCTGCCCTTCTTCGGCATCATCACCGAGATCCTCCCGGTGTTCTCCCGCAAGCCGATCTTCGGGTACGTGACGCTCGTCGCCGCCACCATGGCCATCACCGGTCTCTCGGTGGTGGTGTGGGCGCATCACATGTTCGCGACGGGCGCGGTGCTGCTGCCCTTCTTCTCGCTGCTGTCCTTCCTCATCGCGGTCCCGACCGGCGTCAAGTTCTTCAACTGGTCCGGCACGATGATCCGCGGCTCGCTGTCGTTCGAGACGCCGATGCTGTGGGCGGTCGGCTTCCTGGTGACCTTTCTGTTCGGCGGGCTCACCGGCGTCCTCCTGGCCTCCCCGCCGCTCGACTTCCACGTCACCGACAGCTACTTCGTGGTCGCGCACTTCCACTACACGGTCTTCGGCACGGTGGCCTTCGCGACGTTCGCCGGCTTCTACTTCTGGTGGCCGAAGTTCACCGGCAGGATGCTCGACGAACGGCTCGGGAAGATGCACTTCTGGACGCTGTTCATCGGCTTCCAGACGACCTTCCTGGTCCAGCACTGGCTGGGCGCCGAGGGGATGCCGCGGCGGTACTCCGACTACCTGGCGGCCGACGGCTTCACGGCCCTCAACACCGTCTCGACGATCGGGGCGTTCCTGCTCGGCCTGTCCACCCTGCCGTTCCTCCTCAACGTCTGGCAGACCTCGCGCGAGGGCCGGCCGGTGACGGTGGACGACCCGTGGGGGTACGGCAGGTCGCTGGAGTGGGCGACCGCCTGTCCGCCGCCGCGCCACAACTTCGTGACGCTGCCGCGGATCCGCTCGGAGTCGCCCGCGTTCGATCTGCACCACCCCGAGGTGGCCGAACTGGAGGAGTCCCCGCCGGGCCGGGAGCGCGCGGTGGCCGAGTGGGAGGAGTAGGACCGGCGGGCCACGGAGCGGACCGGCCCCGGCGCGGTCCGGGACGATTGGCTCGCGGCCCGGTGGGTTTCCGCCCTCGGCGCCCGCGGTCCGGGGGCCGGCGCTCGGGGCCCGGTGGGTCCCGGCGCCCGCGGTCCCGGAGCCGGGACCGGGACGGGCCCGGGGCAGCGGTGCATGCCGCCCCGGACGAGGATCACGCAGCGGCGGAGCCGTCCACGGGGCCGATCCGTACGGACAGGTTGTTGTCCGCCGTGTAGTACGGGCCCACTTCGGCCGGGCCGTGCGGGGCGGTCACCGGCTGCGCCGGGTAGGTGAAGATGTGCTTCTTGTCCGGCACGTCGTCGAGGATCCGGGCGATCCGCACCGGCTCGGCGCCGGCGGTGGGGCGCAGCCACAGGTCCCAGCGGTCGGCGCCGCCCTCCCAGGCCTCCGACAGCTCCTTGAAGGGAAGCGTGAAGGCGAGGTGCCGGTCGCCGTCCCCGCCGCGGACGGCGCTCTCCGCGCACGCGTCCGCCGTCCGCACCAGGGAGGGGTCCCGGCGGCAGCGGGCCTCGGCGGTGGCGTCCCGGCCCGCGGTCACGCCGTACAGCCGCACCTGGACGGTCAGCGCCCCGTCCGAGAGCAGGATCTCCCCGGCCTCGGCGTGCGGGGTCCGGTGCCAGCTGCGGACGGAGAGGTTGCCGTGCTTGGTCGCGTACGGGACGCGGACGGCCACCGAGGGCCGGTCCGGGTCGGGGCGCCGGTCGACGAGGGAGCGCAGGTCCAGGATGCCGGGGGCCAGCCGCTCCGGTTCGCCGCCGCCGAGGGCCACGGAGGCGTCCCAGCGCCCCTCGGGCAGCGGAACGGTGCTGGGCAGCACGGCCCGCAGCCGGCTGGCGTTGGCATGGACCAGGGGCAGCCGCACCTCGTCGGCGGCACCGTCGCCGCCGCGCCGCCGCAGGACCAGCGCGGCGTCCCAGCCGTCCGGGGCCGGCGGGCCCGCGGGCGCGGCGATGTCGAAGGTGAGACCGCCCGCGGAGTCCGCGATGCAGTCGGCGTCGGGGGTACCCGTGCCGAGGGTCACGGGAAGGACGGTCACGGCGATGGGCTCCTTCTCGGTACGGAACTGGGTCTCTGCCGACCGGTCGGCGGGGGTGGGGGCGGGCGGTCCGGAGGCGGCGGTCATGCGGGGCTGCCTCTCCGCAGGGCGCCCCGGCTCGCGTCCCGGACGGCGTACGCGCCGCCGAGCAGCGCACCCTGGGTGCGGTGCAGGGAGCCGCGCAGCCGGGTCCGGGCGCTGCCGCGGCCGCACTTGGCGACCAGGTCGCCGAAGAGCGACTCGTAGCGGCCGGCGACCCGGGAGGGGTCGAAGCGCGCCGAGCCGCGCAGGGCGGCGTGGCCCATGCGCTGCCGCTGCTCGTCGTCGTTGATGAGCTTGAGCAGTGCCGCGGCGACGGCGTCGGCGTTCCGCGGCGGCACCAGCAGCCCGTCGACCCCGTTGTCGATGATCTCGCCGGGCCCGTGCGGGCAGTCCGTGGAGACCACCGGCAGCCCGCAGCGCATCGCCTCCACGATGGTCATCCCGAAGGATTCGAGGCTCGAGGTGACCGCGGCGATCGACCCCTTGGCCCACTCGGGCTCGATGGGGTTGGCCGGGCCCATGAGGAACACGTGGTTGTAGAGGCCGAGCTCGTCGATCAGGGCACGCAGCTTGTCCTTCTCGGCCCCGCCGCCGTAGATCCGCAGCCGCCAGTCGGGGCGTTCGGCGGCGACGGTGGCGAAGGCGCGGATGAGCAGGTCGTAGCGCTTGACCTTGGCGAGGCGCCCGGCGGCCACGACCCACTTGTGGGTGCCGTCGGCCGGTTCGACGGCCGGCGCGGGCACGCTGTTGGGCACCGCCTCGATCCGGACCCCGGGCAGCCGCATCCGCCCGCGGTAAGCGGTGGCGTCGGCCTCGGTGACGGTGGTGACGGCGTCGAGCCGCGGGTACAGGCCGCGCAACTCCTTGCGCAGGGCCTCCGAGTGGCTGTCGAGCGTCAGGTGCTCCTGGCCGACGCGGACCGGGCCGCGGCGGGCCTGCCGGGCGATGTGCACATTGATGCCGGGCCGGGTGCCGACGAGCACATCGGCGTCGACCGTCCGCAGATGACGGGCGATGCGCTCGTCGGTGAGCTCGCTGTACTGCTGGTAGCGGCCTTCCGCCTGCGGGAAGACCCTCGCCGGTCGCCGGTGCTCGGGGCAGCCGCCCTCGTAGCCGTCGGTGTCCTTGCGGATGTCGACGAGATGGCTGAGCCGTACCTTCGCCCCCGGGTCGAACACCGGCTCGTCACGGTGCCGGAAGACCGAGACGATCTCCACGTCGTGCTGTTCCGAGAGTGTCTGTGCCAGGTTGAACGTTGTACGGATGGTTCCGCCGATGCCGTACGCATTATGAATCAGGAATGAGATGTGCATCCGTCCCCGTATCCCACGCTTCCCTGCGGACAGCCCGTCTCGTCCGCCTACCGATTGGTAAGACCGCACCTTCCGGCTACGGGTTGGTCTCTATCACCGTCTCGTTCCAGAAGTGATGCGATATCGGTAGTGAACGTCGGGAACCTATTCGATTCCGCCCGCATCAGGGCTTGTACGGAAGCTGTGGAACCGTGAAGCAGTTGTCGGTCATTTCACCACCCTGAGTGGTCCAGCCACCGGCGCCACCCCGGGCGTCGTCACTCCAACGAGCGACGGACAGACAGGCCCGCCGGGTCTTCGGGGGCTCGGCCGACGGCGTGAACGACACCGGCAGCAGCAGCCCGCGCGCCGTGTACGGCTCGTCGCGCGTCATGAAGCGCTCGACGCAGGCGCGGGTGAGCCGGTCCCCGCAGGACCGGGCGGCGTCGGTGAACCACATGGCGGCGGCCCATCCCTCCAGTTGCCATTGCGACAGGGTGTCCCCGCCGGGTTGTCCGCGCATTCCGTCACGAAACATGCGAACAGCGGATTGGCCGGTGTCGTCGTAGTTGCGGCTGGATCCTGTCGCCCAGAGGGCGTTGCGGCAGGCCGGCGCGTCCCGGTAGTCCTCCGGCACGGCATCGGACCAGTTCTGCACGTTGGTCACCTTGGCGGTGACCTCGACACCGGCCCGGTCCATCGCCTGGCAGAGCCGGGAGTTGCCGTGGGTGTCCATGGCGTCGAAGACGAGATCGGCTCCGGCGGCGCGCAGGTCGGCCGCTACCGCCGGGAAGTTGGGGAGCGCGAAGTCGACCTCCTCGGGGACCACCCGGTAGCCCTCGGCCTTCAGCCCGCGCATGACGAGGCGGGCGTAGGCGGCCGACGCCGCCTGGTTGTAGAACACGACGGCGGCGGTGCGGGCACCCTGTTCCCGCTTGAAGTAGCGGTAGACCTCGGTGCCGCCGTAGAGGGTGCCGCCCCACCCCGGCTCGCCGCCCTTGCGGGGTGCCTGGCTGCCGTAGATGCCGTAGAGGTGCGGGTAGGTGTCGTAGGCGGCGCCGATGGGCTGGCCGCCGATGTCGGGGACGCCGGCCCGGCTGACCCGGGGGGCGCCGGCGTAGTCCAGCGCGGTGGTGGCCACCAGGGCGAAGACCTTGTCCTCGTCGATCAGCCGGTGCACACAGTCGTTGTTGCCGACGCCGCTGCCGCCGTCGTCGCAGGGGACGACCTGGACGGGACGGCCGCCGAGCCCCCCGTGCGCGTTGAGCGAGCGGAAGTAGGCCCGCGCGCCGTCCCGGGGGCCGGTGAAGGCGGCGCCGCCGACCGGGCTGGTGGCGCTGGTGATGATGCCGACCTTGACCGGCGCCCGGCCGGCGGGCTCCCGGGACAACGACTCCCCCGGCGTCCCGCGGTCGCGGAAGTCGCTCTCCGGCAGCCGGCTGCCGCAGGCCGCCGTGAAGGCCAGCAGCACCGCCAGCAGACCCGCCGGCAGCACCGCGAGAAGCACTGCCCACCGGCTCCGGTCAGCAGCCGGGCGCCTTGATGTCATTGCCGCTCATCGCCACCAGGGCGCAGAGCGTCTTCACCGAGACCTTCCACACCTGCCCCTGCTCGACGGAGCTGCCGGAGGCGTTCGGCAGCGCGGTGCGGCCCTGCAGGGTGAGGCTGTAGGTGACGTCCGCCGCGGTGGCCGAGGTGAAGCTGACCTTCGTGACCTGCGCCGCCACCTGCCGGCCGCGCTGATCGCCGCTGAAGGCCTGGAGCAGCGGCCGCAGATCCTCGCCGTTCTGCAGCAGCTTCGCCTTCTCGTCGACCGAGGTGGCCGGGTCGAAGAACTTCTCCCAGTTCTGCCTGATCTGCTTCTCGGCTCCCTGGGGGTCGCTCGGCCCGGTGGTCCTCGGGGCGGTGCTGGTCGTCGGGGAGGAATCGCCGTAGCCCCCGCCGCCGTTCCCGCAGCCGACCGCCACGCCGCCCAGGAAGAGGACCCCGGCCGCCGTCCACGCCGCCGCCCGCGCATGTCCGTCGAGCACCATCCGGCTCACCACCAGGTGTCGTCGACCCCTGTCTGTCCGATGCTTTCAGAGTGTGACCCAACGGGGCATAGTGCAACTCATCAGGCAATTCACACCGCCGGTTACCGAGCTGGCGGGTTCGGCCCGGGCCATCGGGCGCTGCGCTCCGGGCCCCTGTGCGCGGGCGCGCGCCCGGAGCGCTGGGCCGGGGCGCCGCCCGGCGCCTCGTGCCTCGTGCCGTAGCCGATGCCCGAGCCCGAAGTTCAGCCACCGGGGACCTCAAGGGGGCCGGATGCGGACCTCACGACAGCGCGGCCGGGCGAGGACCGCGCTGCACTGGGCGGGCTGGCCGGTGCTGGCCGGCGGGGCGGTGCTGTGCGCGGTGGGCTGGTACGGGGTGTCCGGGGAGCGGTTCGCCGAGCGGCAGATTCCGTATCTGGCCTCGTGCACGGTGCCCGGCGCGGCGCTGATCGTGGCAGGCGCGGTCCTGCTGGCCCGGGGCGAACAGGGCCTCGCGGCGGAGCGGGTGGAGGAGCTGTACCGGCTGCTCGTCGCGTCCGAGGAGGCCGGGGGTACGGACACCCGGGGCAAGGACGGGAACGGGACCACGGCCGGCGGCGTCCGGGAGGACGGGCCGGCGGCGTCCGTGCGGGAGGCATCCGGCCCGGCGACAGCGGAGCTGCTCGCGGTGCCGGGCGGCACGCTGGTGCACCGGCCGGACTGTCCACTGGTCGCGGGCAAACCGCAGGCCCTCCCCATCACCGCCACCGCGGCGAGGGAGGACGCCGGGACGACTCCCTGTCCGGTGTGCGAGCCGGAGCTCGCCGTCGGGGGTCCGGGGCCGGAGTCGGCTTCGGCGACGGATGCGGAGGGAAGCCCGGGCGGCACGGAGCCGGAGGGGAGACCGGGGACCGAACCGGGGCCGGCCCCCGGTGAGCCCCGCCGGGGCACCGGCTCCGGTCCGCCGGCCGGCCCGCCGGGAGAGGCCTGACCGTGGGGTCGCTCAGCTACGAGCTCACCCTCGCCGGGATCGCCGTCGGCAGCGCCGCCGCCCTGACCGGCATCGGGCTCATCGTCACCTACCGGGCCACCGGGGTGCTCAACCTCGCGCAGGGCGCGGTCGCCATGGTCACCGCGTACGCGATGCGGCAGTTCGCCGTCGTGTGGCACTGGCCGCTCGCCGTGGCCGCCGCCGTGAGCCTGCTGGTCGTCGCGCCCGTGCTGGGGCTGCTGACCGACCTCGCCGTCTTCCGTCCGCTCGCCCGCTCCCGCGACCTCGGCACCGCCGGCCCCGCCCCGACGCTCGTCGCCTCGCTCGGGGTGTTCGTGCTGCTGGTCGGCGGTGCCACCCTGCTGTGGGGCACGGGTGCCCAGGCGGACGCCCCCGACCTGCTGCCCGCCGACCCGTGGGTACAGCTCGGCACCGCGGTCCTGCTGGCCGCGGCGGTCGGCGCGGTGACCCGCTGGACCCGGTTCGGCAGGGAGCTGCGGGCCGTTGTCGACAACCGGCGGCTCGCGGTCCTCGGCGGCGTCGACGCGGACCGCGTGGCCTCCGCGGGCTGGGCCTTCGGCGCGTTCACCGCGGGGCTGACCGGGGTGCTGCTCGCCCCGTACGTCCGGCTCGACCCGTACGGGCTGCCGCTCCTCGTCATGGAGGTGATGGCGGTGGCCGTCGCCGCGGGGATGCGGAGCCTGCCGGTGGCCGTGGGGGTGGCGCTCGGCATCGGGGTGGCGCAGAGCCAGTTGACCCAGGTGCACCCGGAGGGCTGGACGGCGCCGTTGCTCCAGGCGGTGGGGGCCAATCTGTTCGTCGTCGCGCTGCTGATCGCGGCGCTCGCGGTGCCCGGGATCGGCGGGGCCGTGGGGCAGGGCGGTCCGGAGGACACCGGAGGCGGAGGGCCGTTCCGCCGGGCTCCGGTGGCCCGGCTCACGGGGCGGCACGCCACCACTGCCTGGCTGGTCTGCGGGGTGCTCCTGCTGCTGCCGCTGGGGTTCGCGGGCCGGGACCTGCAGACGGCGATGCAGGTGCCGGGGCTGGCCGTCGTGCTGCTGTCGCTGGTCGTCGTCACCGGGACGGGCGGTCAGATCTCCCTCGGACAGGCCGCCTACGCCGGTCTGGGCGCGCTGTTCACCGCGCTGCTCGCCGCCGGGCGCTTCCCCGGGCTGCCGCTGCTGCCCGAACTGCCCGCCCTGGCGGTGGCCGTCCTCCTGGTGGCCCCGCTCGGACTGCTCACCGGGTGGCCCGCCATCCGCCGACGCGGCCTGGCCCTCGCCCTGGTGACCCTCGCCATCGGCGTGGCGGTCAGCCGCTTCGTCTTCGCGCAGCCGTACGCCACAGCCGGGCTGAGCCTCGGCAGACCGGCCGGCTTCAGCAGCGACCGCGCGTACTACCTGCTGGAACTCGTGCTGCTCGGCGGGGCCCTGGCCGCCGTCGCGGCGCTGCGCCGGGGCCGGGCGGGGCGGGCGCTGGCCGCGATGCGCGACCACGAGCCCGGGGCGGCGGCCGCCGGCGTCCCGGTTCCCGAGCTGAAGCTGGCGGCGTTCGTCGCCGGTGCGGCGCTGGCGGCCCTCGGCGGCGGGATGCTGGGCATGGGGGCGGAGGCGTTCGACCCGGCCTCGTACGACCCGGTGCGCAGCCTGCTCTGGTTCGCGGCCGTGGTGGTGCTCGGCGCGGACAGTCTGCTGGGCGCGATGGCCGCGGCGGTGCTGCTGGTGGGGCTCGACGCCGGAGCGCGGGGCGGGGTCGCGGCCGCGGCCGTCGGGCTGCTCGCGGTCCTGCTGGTCCGCTTCCCGGACGGGCTGCCGGGCGCGGTCCGCTCCACGGCCGCGCGGCTGTTCCACGGCCGGGGCCCGGCGGTGCTGACCCCGCTGGGCGAGCGCGTCGCGGCCCGCCTGCGGGCGGCCGCCCCGGTGCCGGCGACGCCGACAGCGGGGGCCGGCGCCGGCCGCCCGCGGCCCCGCGGTCCCCGCCCGTGGTCCGACGGCTCGCTCCTCCCCCACCGGCCCGGACCGGAGGAACCCGGCCCGCCGCCGGGTCCCGCACCCGGCACCGGATCGGGCACCGGACCGGGCATCACCCCGCGGCGGCCTCGGAGCGGCACCACCGCGGGCCCCCGCCCGGGGCGGCTCACGGCCCGCGGCATCCGCGTGACATATGGCGGATTCACCGCGCTCGACGGCGTCGACCTCACCGTCGCCCCGGGCCGGGTGACGGCGCTCATCGGGCCCAACGGCGCCGGGAAGAGCACCCTGTTCCACTGCCTCTGCGGCACCCTGCGACCCCAGTCGGGGCTGGTGCTGCTCGACGGGCGGGACATCACCCGGCGCCCCGGTCACACCCGCACCCGGCTCGGGGTGGCCCGGACCTTCCAGCAACTCGCCGTCTTCCCCGCCCTCACCGTCCTGGAGAACGTCCGGATCGGCGCGGAGCAGGGCCGGGTGCGCGACCCCGCGGCCGTCGAACCGGCGCTGCGACTGCTCGGCCTGGACGGTCCGGTGCGCGACCGGCCGGCGGCCGGGCTGTCCACCGGCACCCTGCGCCGGGTCGAACTGGCCCGCGCCCTCGCCGGCGGCCCGCGGACCCTGCTCCTCGACGAGCCCGCGGCAGGTCTCGACACCGCCGAAGTCGCCGCGCTGGCCCGGGTGCTGCGGGCGCTGGCCGCCGACGGGACGGCGCTGCTGATCGTCGAGCACGATCTCGACCTGGTGGGGGGTCTCGCCGACACGGTGTACGCCATGGCGGCGGGCCGCATCGTCGCCGCCGGACCGGCGGCCCGGGTCCTCGCGGAGGCCGCACCGTGAACGGAGCAGCCACCAGGAACGGCGCGGCAGCGTGAACGGCGCGGCACCATGAAGGGCTCCGCACCATGACCGAGACCCCACCGCGAACGGACCCGGCGCCCGCGCCCGGACGGCCACGCCCCGACGGCGGGCGCAGCAGGAACGGGGCCGCCCCGTGAGCGTCGACATCGCGCTGTACGGCGCGCGCGTGCGCTACGGCCCGCTGGAGGCCCTGCACGGCGTCGACCTGGCGGTTCCCGCGGCCCGGCTGACCGTGCTCCTCGGCCGCAACGGCGCCGGACGCACCACGGTGCTGCGGGCCCTGGCCGGTACCGTCGCGCTCGCCGCGGGCCGGGTGGAGTGGCGCGGCACCGACGTCACCCGGCTGTCGGCGCACGAACGCGCCCGGCGCGGACTGCTGCTGGTGCCCGACCGGCGCGCCGTGTTCGGCTCCCTCACCGTGGCGGAGAATCTGGCGCTCGTCCTGCCGCCGGGCGCGGACCCGGGCCGCGCCCGGGAGACGTATCCGGCGCTGGCGCCGCTCCTCGGGCGCCGGGCGGGCACCCTGTCCGGCGGTGAGCAGCGGATGCTCGCCGTCGCCCGCGCGCTGCACTCCCCGGCCCGGCTGCTGCTCCTGGACGAGCCCACCCAGGGCATGTCCCCCGCGGCCACGGCCCGGACCTGCGCGCTCCTCGGGGAGGCGACGGCCGCGGGGCGGACCGTCGTGGTGGCCGAACAGTCCCTTCCGCCCGCGCTGCGCGCCGTGACCGGGGTGCTGTACGAGCTGCGCCGCGGCGGGGTGGTCTTCGCGGGCGAGCCCGCGGAGTGGCCGGAAGCGTGGAGCGCCACCGGCCGGCCGTCCGGTCCCTAACCGAGCCCGGCCCGCCGGGAACAGCTCGGCCAGGCACTCCAGCCCCGGTCCCGCACCACGGACTCGGCGACCTTGATCTGCTCGGAGCGGGTGGCGAGGTCGGCGCGCGGGGCGTACGCCCGGCCGCCGTGCGCCTCCCAGGTCTGCCGGCCGAACTGGAGCCCGCCGTAGTAGCCGTTGCCGGTGTTGGCGTCCCAGCGTCCGCTGCTCTCGCACTGCGCCAGCCGGTCCCAGGCCACCGCGGGCGGACCGGTGCGGCTGCGGGGCGGGGCGGACTCGGCCCGGGCGGCCTGCGGCAGCGGCCCCAGGAGCGCGGCGAGCGTGACGACCAGCGGTGCGACACCACGGATGTGCGACATGTCACACGCTACGCACGCCCGGACGCCGGGCCCGTGGAGCCGCGCCGGGCCGGCGGTGCGGGACCGACCCGGTCGGACCATCGGGCGGAGGGGCGATCCGGGGGCGGTCCGCCCTGATTCGCCGTCCCCGCGTGCGTGACCCGGGCGGCAGATCACCCGTTGTCCTCTTATGAGCCGGGAGCTCCTCCCGGCGACCACCACCGAACATCGAGGAGCCCCCCGTGCCGCGCATGCTCGACGTCAGCGATGACGTACGTGCCGAGATCGGCGACGAAGAAGCCGATCGGCTGATCGCGGGCGAGAACGCCCCGGGCAGCTACGACTGCACCTCCTGCCGGACTCCCGGCGACACCGAGCAGGAGCGCACCAGCACGGTGCTGTTCGTCGGTGACGAGACGGCGGTGCTCGCCTTCGCCCACGCCGGCTGCATTCCCTCGCAGGTCGTCCCGGTCTCGGAGGACCAGTTGCAGGGCGCGGTGCGCAGCATCACCGGTGCGGGGGAGCCGGCCGACCACCACGCGCACGGGTACCCGGCGCACGCCGCGCCGTCCCACGCCGCCCAGGCCCCCGCGGCCCATGCGTACCCCCCGCCGTCCCATGCCGCTCCCGCCCACGCCGCTCCGGCCCACGCCGCTCCGGCCCATGCCGCCCCGGCTCCGGCGTACGCCGTTCCGGAGGACCTCCAGGCGGCCCCGCGGCAGGCGGTGATCGGGGTGACCAGCGGACTGATCCTGATCGACGACAGCCTGTACCCGGCGCTGGTGGTGGAGCCGACCACGCCGATCGCCCGCCCCGGCAGCGACGGCCCCGGCGACGACTTCCTGCCGCTCCTCATCGAGCAGGGCTTCATGCCGGTCACGGACGTCGAGCAGATCCCCGAGGTCCTGCCCGGCTGGTCCGTGCTGTTCGCCATGGGGCAGCTGCACGCGATCCTGCAGCCGTCGGCGAACGGCGGACGGCCGACGGCGTGGTGGCAGGCCCACCAGCCGCTGACCGTGACCGACGGCTGGCGGACGGCGGTCAACCGGCTGTCCCGGGTCCTGCTCTTCGCCGCGCCGGTGGGCTCCATCGGCCAGCAGCCCCGCGAGGACCTGATGCGCGACGCCCTGGACCGGGCCGCTGCGGGCGGCGCGCTCGTCTCCGCGGTCATGCCGCTGGCGGGCACATGACCCGGCCCCCCTCGGGCGGTCCGGGGAGTGATGCGGAGTCCGCTCCGCAGGCCGCCGTCCGGCGGACCGGCTGGGGCACCGGCGCGCACTCGGTGCCGCGCACCGGCGGTTTCGCCGCTGCCCCGCATCCGTCCGGCCCCGAGGTCGTTGGCAGCTACGTGCACTCATACGACCCCACCCCACGGCCCCCGTACCAGCACCACATCCCGGGTATGCGTCCGCCGCACGAGACGTCGGCACAGCAGTCGCCGACGCCGATCTACGACGCGCTGTACGCGGAGTACCGCCGGCAGTTCCGCGCGCTGCCCGGTGACCGCACGGGCGAGGAGGACCTGGGGTTCGCGCCGTTCAACACCGGGGGCCGGCGCCCGCCCCAGCACCGTGCGCCCCAGCACCGTGCGCCGGAGCAGCGCGGTTCGTGGGACCGGGTCCGGACCTGGGATCCGCAACGGCAGAACCGCCCGGGGTTCCCCCCTGCGCTGCCGCCGGGGCAGCGCGACAACCGGAGGCACGGGCTGTAGCAGGCCCGGCCCCGGCCGTCGGGCGTCGCGGCCCGGACCGCTCCCCGCGCGGTACCGGCCGTCCCGGCGGCACGGGGTGCGGCCGGCCGCCCAGGACGTGCGCTCCGCGGCCTACTTCTTCCGGCCGCGCTTCTCGCGGACCCGCACCGAGATGTGGATCGGGGTGCCCTCGAAGCCGAACTCCTCGCGCAGCCGCCGCTCGATGAAGCGCCGGTACCCGTGCTCCAGGAAGCCCGAGGCGAAGAGGACGAACCGGGGCGGCTTGGTCCCGGCCTGGGTGCCGAAGAGGATGCGGGGCTGCTTGCCGCCGCGGATCGGGTGCGGGTGGGAGGCGACGATCTCGCCGAGGAAGGCGTTGAGCCGGCCGGTGGGGATCCGGGTCTCCCAGCCGGCCAGGGCGGTCTCGATCGCCGGGACGAGCTTCTCCATGTGCCGCCCGGTGCGCGCCGAGACGTTGACCCGCGGCGCCCACTGGATCTGGACGAACTCGGTCTCGATCTCGCGCTCGAGGTAGTAGCGGCGCTCCTCGTCGAGGGTGTCCCACTTGTTGTACGCGATGACCAGCGCACGGCCCGCCTCGACGGCCATGGTGATGATCCGCTGGTCCTGGACGCTGATGGTCTCGCTCGCGTCGATGAGGACGACCGCGACCTCGGCCTTCTCGACCGCGGCGGCGGTGCGCAGCGAGGCGTAGTAGTCGGCGCCCTCCTGGAGGTGGACGCGGCGGCGGATACCGGCGGTGTCGACGAACTTCCAGGTCACGCCGCCGAGTTCGATCAGCTCGTCGACCGGGTCGCGGGTGGTGCCGGCCAGCTCGTCGACGACCACGCGGTCCTCCCGCGCGACCTTGTTGAGCAGCGAGGACTTGCCGACGTTGGGGCGGCCGATGAGGGCGATCCGGCGGGGGCCGCCGACGCCCGCGCCGAAGGTCTGGGCGGGCGCCTCGGGAAGCGCGTCGAGGGCGGCGTCGAGCATGTCGCCGGTGCCGCGGCCGTGCAGCGCGGAGACCGGGTAGGGCTCGCCGAGTCCGAGGGACCAGAGCATCGCGGCGTCGGCCTCGGCGTTGGGGCCGTCGACCTTGTTGGCGCAGAGCACCACGGGCTTGCCCGCCCGGCGCAGCAGCTTGACGACGGCCTCGTCGGTGTCGGTGGCGCCGACCGTGGAGTCCACCACGAAGACCACCGCGTCGGCGGCCTCGATGGCGAACTCGGCCTGGGCGGCAACGGACGCGTCGATGCCGAGCACGTCCTGCTCCCAGCCGCCGGTGTCGACGACCTTGAAGCGGCGGCCCGCCCACTCGGCCTCGTAGGTGACCCGGTCACGGGTGACGCCGGGGCGGTCCTCGACGACCGCCTCACGGCGGCCGATGATCCGGTTCACCAGGGTCGACTTGCCGACATTGGGGCGGCCGACGACGGCGAGGACGGGCAGCGGGCCGTGGCCCGCGGCGGCGAGTTCGCTCTCGACCTCGTCCGGGTCGAAGCCCTCCTGCGCGGCGAGCTCCATGAACTCCGCGTACTCGGCGTCGCCAAGCTCACCGTGCTCGTCGCCGGCGGGGGTCTGGTCGTTCATGAAGTCTGTTTCCTCGTCGTCCATCGTCCGGGCGGACCGGTCCGGTCCGTCCTCAAGTCTCGTCTAACGCCCGGTGGAAAGCCTGGCGTTTTTCAGGTGGGCGGTCAGCCGCTCCTGAATGCGCACGGTCGCCTCGTCGAGGGCCTTGCGCGTCCGCCTGCCGGTGCCGTCCCCGGCCTGGAACGCGTCACCGAAGACCACGTCCACCCGGCTGCGCAGCGGCGGCAGCCCCGGTATGAGCCGGCCGCGCCGGTCGGTGCTGCCGAGCACGGCCACCGGCACGATCGGTGCGCCGGAGCGCACCGCGAAGTAGGCGAGCCCGGCGCGCAGCGACGCGAAGTCGCCCTCGCCCCGGGTGCCCTCCGGGAAGATGCCCAGCACGCCGCCCCGCTCCAGCACACCCAGCGCGTGGGTGATGGCGGTGCGGTCGGCGGTCGTCCGGTCCACCTCGATCTGCCCGATGCCGCGCAGGAACGGATCGAGCGGGCCGGTGAACGCCTCCTTCTTGATCAGGAAGTGCACCGGCCGGGGCGCGGTGCCCATCAGCATCGGGCCGTCGATGTTGTGGGCGTGGTTGACCGCGAGGATCACCGGGCCCGTGGCGGGGACCCGCCAGGCACCGAGTACCCGCGGCTTCCACAGCCCGTACATCAGGCCGATGCCGATGCGGCGGCCGACCGCCGCGCCCCCGTGACCGGGGGCCCCCGCCCCGGCGGACGGGGAAACGGTGTCCTTGCGGGTCACGCGGTCCGCTTCTCCTCGACGAGCGTCACGACGCACTCGATGACCTGCTCGAGCGTGAGCTCGGTGGTGTCGACCTCGACCGCGTCGTCCGCCTTGGCCAGCGGCGAGGTCTTCCGGCCGGAGTCGGCCGCGTCCCGCTTGACCAGGGCCTCACGGGTGCTCGCCAGGTCGGTGGCGTCCTTGCCCTTGAGCTCGCCGCTGCGGCGGGCGGCACGGGCCTCGGGCGAGGCGGTGAGGAAGATCTTGAGGTCGGCGTCGGGGAGGACGGTGGTGCCGATGTCCCGGCCCTCGACGACGATGCCCCGCTCCGCGGCGGCCGCGGTGCTCCGCTGCAGCTCGGTGAGGCGGGCGCGGACCTCGGGCACCGCGCTGACGGCGCTGACCGCCCCGGTGACCTCCTGGGTGCGGATCGGGCCGGCGGCGTCCGCGCCGTCCACCGCGATGGTGGGGGCGGCCGGGTCGGTACCGGAGACGATCACGGGCTTCTCGGAGGCGGTCGCGACGGCGGCGGCGTCATGAATGTCGACGCCGTTGCTCAGCATCCACCAGGTGATCGCCCGGTACTGGGCGCCGGTGTCGAGGTAGCTCAGGCCGAGCTTGGCCGCGACGGCCTTCGACGTGCTCGACTTGCCCGTGCCGGAGGGGCCGTCGATGGCGACAATCACTGTTGCCGGTGCGGTCCGGGCGGCGGTTTCCACGGTGACGAACACCTTCCTCGTGCACGGGGCTGGATCAGCTGGGGAGCACCTGCCGGCGGTCGCCGGGGGCAGGTGGCCTTCGGACAAGGTTACTGGCTGGCGGCAGCGGCCCGTACCCGGCGTGGTACCGGCGGCCGGGAGCCCGCGGGCCCGCCGGCGAGCGCCGGGCCCGTTCACGGCGGGCCCGGCGGCGGAGCCTACTGCCGGAGCGACCACCCCTGCTCGCGCAGGGTGGCGGTGAGCGCCGGCACCGCGGAGGGCTCGACCATCAGCTGGATCAGACCGGCCTGCTGGCCGGTGGCGTGCTCGATCCGGACGTCCTCGATGTTGACCCCGGCCCGGCCGGCGTCGGCGAAGATCCGGGCCAGCTCGCCCGGCTGGTCGCCGATGAGCACGGTGACGACCTCGTACACGGCCGGGGCGGCGCCGTGCTTGCCCGGCACCCGCTCGCGGCCGGCGTTGCCGCGGCGCAGCACGTCCTCGATGCCGGCGGCGCCCTCGCGCCGCTTGCTCTCGTCGGCCGCCTGGAGGGCGCGCAGCGCCTGCACCGTCTCGTCCAGGTCCGCGGCGACCGCGGCGAGCACGTCGGCGACCGGTCCGGGGTTGGCGGACAGGATGTCGATCCACATCGCCGGGTCGGAGGCCGCGATCCGGGTCACGTCCCGGATGCCCTGGCCACACAGCCGCACCGCGGTCTCGTCGGCGCCCTGGAGGCGGGCGGCGACCATGCTGGAGAGCAGCTGCGGGGTATGGGAGACGAGGGCGACGGCGCGGTCGTGCGCGTCGGCGTCCATGACCACGGGGACGGCCCGGCAGAGGGCGACCAGCTCCAGGGCGAGGTTGAGCACCTCGGTGTCGGTGTCCCGGGTGGGCGTGAGCACCCAGGGCCGGCCCTCGAAGAGGTCGGCGGTGGCGGCGAGCGGCCCGGAGCGCTCCCGGCCGGCCATGGGGTGGGTGCCCAGGTACAGGCGCAGGTCGCCGCCGAGGGACTCCAGCTCGCGGCGCGGCCCGCCCTTGACGCTGGCGACGTCCAGGTAGCCCCGGGCGACCCCGCGGCGCTGCGCGTCGGCGATGGTCGCGGCGATGTGCGCCGGGGGCACGGCGACGATCGCCAGGTCGACGGGGCCGTCGGGCTCCGTGTCGGTGCCGGCGCCGAGCGCGGCGGCGGTACGGGCCTGGGACGGGTCGTGGTCCACGAGGTGGACGTGGACGCCACGGCCGGACAGGGCCAGGGCGGCGGAGGTGCCGATCAGGCCGGTGCCGATGACGACGGCGGTTCTCACTGGGCGATGTCCTTGCGGAGGGCGGCTGCGGCGCCGAGGTAGACGTGGGAGATCTGCGCTTTGGCGAGGCCGGTCTCGACGTGCGCCAGGAGGCGGACGACCCGGGGCATGGCGCCCTCGACGTCCAGTTCCCGGGCGCAGATCAGCGGCACGTCGACGATACCGATCCCGCGGGCGGCGGCGGCCGGGAAGTCGCTGTGCAGGTCGGGGGTGGCGGTGAACCAGATGCTGATCAGGTCCTCGGAGGTCAGGCCGTTGCGCTCCAGGACGGCCGTGAGGAGCTCACCGACCTGTTCGTGCATGTGGGCGGACTCGTCCCGCTCCAGCTGGACCGCCCCCCGGACCGCTCGTACCGCCACGTCCCCTGCTCCTCCGCGCTCGCGCCTGCCGGTTGCTCGGATCACCAGCCTAGTGCCGCGGCGGTGACCGCCCCCCGAGACGCCGGGCCGGTCTCCCGCTCCGAGGCTCGGCCCGATGGACATTCCGGGCAGGCGAGAGCGGGAGACGGCATCCGGTCGGGTAGAACGTTGCGCATGATCTTCCATGTGGTGCCGCTGGACGACTGGCTCGCCGTGCCGGACCGCCCGTACGCCCCTCCGACGCTCGGCGAGGAGGGGTTCATCCACTGCTCCCCCGACGAGGCCACCTCGCTCGCCGTCGCGGACGCCTTCTTCCGGGAGGCCGTCGGCCCGCTGATGGTGCTGCTGATCGACGAGCAGCTGCTGGACGCCCCGGTCCGCTGGGAGCCCGCCACCTTCCCGCCGCCGCCGGGCAGCGGGCCGGGCGTGCTCTTCCCGCACGTGTACGGCCACATCAACCGGACCGCGGTGGCCGGGATGCTGGAGGTCCGGCGGGACGCGGAGGGCCGGGCGACCGGCCTCGCCCTCTGGTCATGACCATGCCCTGACACAATGGGCGGATGCCGCACTCCTCCCCGGCCCCGGAGGTCCTGGTCCGCGACCACACCGTCTACTCCTGTGTGATGGGGTCGCGCGCCTTCGGGCTCGCCACCGAGGGGAGCGACACCGACCGGCGCGGGGTGTTCGTCGCGCCGACGCCCCACTTCTGGGGGTTCGAGAAGCCTCCGGAGCACGTGGACGGTCCGGCGGAGGAGCAGTTCTCCTGGGAGCTGGAGCGGTTCTGCACGCTGGCCCTGCGGGCGAACCCGGGGATCCTGGAGTGCCTGCACTCGCCCCTCGTCGAGCACATCGACGCCACCGGGCGCGAGCTCGTCGCCCTGCGCGGGGCCCTTCTCTCGGCCCAGGTCCACCGGACGTTCGTCCGCTACGCCGACGGCCAGCGCCGGAAGCTGGAGGCGGACCTCCGGCGGCACGGGGCGCCCCGCTGGAAGCACGCCATGCATCTGCTGCGGCTGCTGGCGAGCTGCCGCGATCTGCTCACCACGGGGGAACTGGTCCTGGACGTCGGCGACGAACGGGAGCGGCTGCTGGCGGTCAAGCGCGGCGAGGTGCCCTGGCCGGAGGTCGAGCGGCGGATGCGGCGGCTGGGCGAGGAGGCCGACGCCGCGGCGGCCCGGACCCCGCTGCCGCCCGAGCCCGACCGTGGCCGGGTGGAGGACTTCCTGATCCGGGTGCGCCGCGCTTCGGCCGGCGCCGCCCTTCCGGCGGTCCCCGCCCCGTCCGCTCCGGCCGCCCCGCCCGCAGCGGTCACCGGCGCCGCCGCGGCTCCCGTCCCGGCCCCCTCAGCCCCGGCCCCCTCAGCCCCGGTCGAGTCAGCCCCGGTCGAGTCAGCCCCGGTCGAGCCGGGCCCGCACCACCAGGTCGTGGACGGCCGGGTGGACGGTGGGCGCGTCGGCTAGCCGGGAGGCGGCCTGCGCCTCGTCCAGCACGGCGTGCAGCGCCTCGACGTCCGCCTCGGCGCCGCGGGCCGCATCACCGGCGGCGCCGTGCTCGGCCTCCGCCTTCGCCGCGATGAGCTCACCGAGCCGGGCGGGCGCCTCCGGCACCCCGTCCGCGAGCGTCGGCAGGTGGGCCACGATCTCGCCGCTGCGCATCAGATGGATGCCGGTGAGCAGCGCCCGGAAGGTGTAGAGCAGCGGTTTGAGCTCTCCGGTCCGCCCGAAGAGCCGCCACTGCGTGCCGGCGAACCCCCGGTAGTGGTGGGCGTGATGACGGGTCACGGCCCCGGGCGCGAGGGCGGCGAGTTCGGCGTGCACCGGGGAGGTGCGCACCACCAGCGGCGACAACAGCTGTTCCAGCACGTAGCCGTTGCGGCGCAGCATCAGCCGGGCGAACTTCCGCAGGTCGTGGGTGACCAGATCCAGCTCGGTGCCGTCCCGCACGGCCATCCGCGAACGGGTCTCCTCGGCCTCCTCCAGGCCGATGAGGTCACGGACCGGCAGGAGGTGCGCGCCGCGCAGGTCGACGTCGGAGTCGCGGGAGGGAAAGCCGTAGAGATGGGCGCCCGAGACGGTCGCGAAGACCAGGTGGTGGCCCTGCTCGGCGAGGAGCGGGCCGAGCGCCGCGGTGGAGACTCCGGCCGCCGCCAGCCGGGCGGTGCCGTCCGGCTGCGGGCCCGTCGCGTCCGACGGGCCGCCGGGTCCTGAGGCGTCCGTCATCGTCATGCCTCCCAGGCCGCACCGAGGGCCAGCAGGTCACCGCGGTACTCGATGCGCTCGGCCCACTCCCGGGGCCAGGCGTCCGCCCCCAGGCGGGCCCCCGCGAAGGCGCCCGCCAGGCAGGCGATCGAGTCGGAGTCGCCGGCGGTGCAGGCGGCCCGGCGCAGCGCGGTGAGCGGCTCGTCGGGGAAGAGCAGGAAGCACAGCAGGCCGGTGGCGAGGGCCTCCTCGGCGATCCAGCCCGCCCCGGTGGCGTCGCAGGGGTCGGCCTCCGGGTCGGGGTGCCGCAGCGCCCCGTCCAGCCGGTCGAGGACGGCGAGGCACTCGTCCCAGCCGCGGGAGATGAAAGCCACGGCCGACGGCGCCTGGGCGTGCTGCCAGAGGTCGCCGAGCCAGCGCTCGTGGTAGGCGGCCCGGTTGTCCCGGGCGTACGCGCGCAGCGCGGCCGGCAGCCGGGCGGGCGGAGTGCCCTCGGCGAGGAGCCGTACCGCGTGCGCGGTGAGGTCGCTCGCGGCGAGCGCGGTGGGGTGGCCATGGGTGAGGGCGGCCTGCAACTGGGCGGCGCCGGCGCGCTGTTCGTCACTCAGGCCCGGGACCAGGCCGACCGGGGCCACCCGCATGTTCGCGCCGCAGCCCTTGGATCCGGTCCGGCTGGCCCGCTGCCACGGCAGGGCGCGGTCCTCGAGCAGGGCGCAGGCGCTCAGACAGGTGTTGCCGGGGGCGCGGTTGTTGTCGGGCGAGCGGTTCCAGCGGATGAACTCCTCGCGCACCGGCGGTTCGAGCGTGCCGGGGGCCAGGGGCCCGTGCTCCATCGCGGTGCGTATGCCCCGGCCGAGCGCGATCGTCATCTGGGTGTCGTCGGTGACGACGGCGGGGGTGGGCAGCCGCATCTCCCGCCAGGGGCCGCACTTGGCGAGAATCGAGGGGACGTTGCTGAACTCGGTCGGGAAGCCCAGGGCGTCCCCGAGGGCCAGGCCGATCAGGGAGCCGGTGGCGGTGAGTGGCACGAGTGGGAGTCCTTCCGGTGGCATCGGAAGGACGAGCGTATTGACTCCTCCCCCTCGTGCACGAGGGGGATTCCTAGCTCACGTCGCCTGCGGCCCGGCGGACCAGCAGGTCTTACACGATCAGCACTAGCCGGGTACGAGACCAGCCCCACGGCGTCATCCGCCGGGCGTCGGTCAGCATCCTGTCGAGCTGAGCCGGTCCGCAGGTCGGCTTCTCACCGGTGCCCCTCGCCGCCTGGTGGACCTGCTGGGACTTCGCGACGCACTCGTTCCACAGCCAGCGGCACCGGTCCCACTCGGCTCCGAGGGCGCGCCGGGCCGTCACCGACAGGCGAACACGGAACGTGTACCGGGCGTGCCCGGCGTTCCCCGTCCTCGCTTCCGTCGTCATGTGCCCGAACCTATCCGGGAGGACTGACAGTTGAGCCCTATCGATCTTTGCGGTGTCCCTCACCAGCACGAATGGCGGACACCGAATCACCCGGCGGCGATTCGGCCTTCCCCGCCCCGCTCCGCGGGAAGCCGGATTCCTCCCCAGACTGAAGCCTGGGGCATCCTCCGGGAGATTCGGTGAGTTGATCACCCGGGCTGCCTCCCGGTTCCCGGAATTCCGGGGTGACCGGCAGCTCCCGCGGCCGGTTTCCGGAAGCCGGCCGCGATGCCCGGCCGACGGGAACGCCCGCCCCTGCTCCAGGGGCGGGCGTTCGGCCGGGCCACGCGGCGATCCGGACGCTCTAGAGGTCGACCTCGCGCATCAGCATGCCGACCTCGGTGTTGGTCAGCCGGCGCAGCCAGCCGGACTTCTGGTCGCCCAGCGGGATCGGGCCGAAGCTGGTGCGGACGAGCCGGTCCACCGGGAAGCCTGCCTCGGCGAGCATCCGGCGGACGATGTGCTTGCGGCCCTCGTGCAGCGTGACCTCGACCAGGTAGTTCTTCCCGGTGTTCTCCACGACCCGGAAGTGGTCGGCGCGGGCGTAGCCGTCCTCGAGCTCGATGCCGTTCTTCAGCTGCTTGCCGAGGTCCCGCGGCAGGGGGCCCTGGATCGCGGCGAGGTAGGTCTTCTTCACGCCGTACCGGGGGTGGGTGAGGCGGTGGGAGAGCTCACCGTGGTTGGTGAGCAGGATGATGCCCTCGGTCTCGGTGTCGAGACGTCCCACGTGGAAGAGCCGGGTCTCCCGGTTGGTGACGTAGTCCCCGAGGCACTGGCGGCCGTCCGGGTCCTCCATGGTGGAGACGACGCCGGCGGGCTTGTTGAGCGCGAAGAACAGGTACGACTGGGTGGCCACGGTCAGCCCGTCGACCTTGACCTCGTCCTTCTCCGGGTCGACCCGGAGGCCCTGCTCGGTGACGATCTTCCCGTTGACCTCGACGCGGAGCTGCTCGATCAGCTCCTCGCAGGCCCGGCGCGATCCCATGCCGGCGCGGGCGAGAACCTTCTGCAGCCGCTCGCCCTCCTGCTCGCCGAAGGTCTTGGGCAGCTTGAGCTGCGGCTTGCTGTGGCGGGCCCGGTTGCGCTCCTCGATCTGGGCGTCGAGCTCCCGCGGGCGGGCCGGGGCGGGCTTGCGGCCGCGGTTGCCGGTCGGCTTGTTGCTCGGCTTGGACCGGGGGACGCCGCCGGGCTTGTTCGCACCGGACTGGCCGGTGTTGCCGACGTCGTAGCGGCGCTCCTCCGGCCGGGGGGTGCCGGTGCGCTTCTTGTCACCGCGCTTGCCGCCGCCCGCACCGCGAGGATTCCGGTTGCCGCTGTTCCTGTCGCTGCTTCGCATCAAGGTTCCGTTGTCGAGTGAGTACTGTCTGCATCGTCCGGTGCATCCGGGTCGAACGACGGAACCCCCTCGAGGGAGTCCGCCTCGACGGCGTCCACCTCCGGAAGAAACGGGGCGAGCTGGGGCAACTCGTCCAGGCCGCGCAGGCCCATCCGCTCCATGAAGTAGTTCGTCGTCCTGTACAGGATCGCACCTGTTTCGGGTTCCGTCCCCGCCTCCTCCACCAGACCTCGCTGGAGCAGGGTGCGCATCACGCCGTCGCAGTTCACTCCGCGCACCGCGGAGACCCGGGACCGGCTGACCGGTTGACGGTACGCGACCACGGCCAGGGTCTCCAACGCGGCCTGGGTCAGCCGGGCCTGCTGGCCGTCGAGGACGAAGCTCTCGACGGCCGCCGCGTACTCGGGCCGGGTGTAGAACCGCCAGCCGCCCGCGACCAGCCGCAGGTCGAAGCCCCGGCCCTGGGTCGCGTAGTCGTCGGACAGCTCGCGCAGCGCGTCGGCGACGGCCCGGCGCGGCCGCTCCAGGACCTTGGCCAGGTGCTCCTCGGTCGCGGGCTCGTCGACGACCATGAGGACCGCCTCCAGTGCGGGCCCGAGGTCGAGCCCGGCGACGGCCGAGGCCCCGGCGGGCCGCTCCGCCTCCTCCGGCCCGTACGGTTCGGCAGGCCCGTCCGGTTCCGCCGGCCCATATGGTTCCGCAGGCCCGTACGATTCCGCAGGCCCGTACGATTCCGCAGGCCCGTACGGTTCCGCCGGCCGCTCCGGCCGCTCCGCTTCCGGCGGCGACGGCCGGGGGTGCTCCTCCCCCGGCTGCCGCGCCCCGGCGGGCTCCGGCGCCCGCGGCGCCCCGGGCTGCCGCGGTTCGGGCAGCGACACCTCGCGGGCCCTGTCCTCGCTCATACCTGCTCCTTCTGCCGGCTGTCCGGCCCGCCGGACGGGTCCGCCGGGGGCTGGTCGAACTCGTCCGTGACGATCGGCTGCTCCCCGTCGCCGCCGGTCCAGCGGACCATGAGCGAGCCGAGCGCCTCCTCCTGGTCCAGGACGACCGCCCGCTCGCGGTAGAGCTCCAGGAGCGCCAGGAAGCGGGCCACGACGGTGAGGGTGTCGGGGGCGTCCTCGGTGAGCGCGCGGAAGCTCGCCTCACCCAGCTCGCGCAGCCGGGCGATCATCACCTGGCCCTGCTCCCGGACGCTGACCAGCGGCGCGTGGATGTGGTCGACGTACACCTGCGGCTTGGCCCTGGGCTGCATCGCCTTCACCGCGAGCTGCGCGAAGCCCTCGGCGCCGACGCTGATGACGACCTCGGGCAGCAGCTCCGCGTGGTGCGGTTCGAGGCCCACCGTCCGCGGGTACCGCCGGGCCTCGGCCGTCATGCGCTCCTGGAAGATCTCCGCGATCTCCTTGTACGCGCGGTACTGCAGCAGCCGGGCGAACAGCAGGTCGCGGGCCTCCAGCAGGGCCAGGTCCGCTTCGTCCTCCACCTCCGCGGCGGGCAGCAGCCGGGCGGCCTTGAGGTCGAGCAGGGTGGCGGCGACGACCAGGAACTCGGTGGTCTGGTCCAGGTCCCAGTCCGGTCCCATGGCCCGGATGTGGGCCATGAACTCGTCCGTGACCTTGGAGAGGGCGACCTCGGTGACGTCGAGCTTGTGCTTGGAGATCAGTTGCAGGAGGAGGTCGAAGGGCCCCTCGAAGTTGGCGAGCCGGACGGTGAACCGGCCCGTGGCCTCCTCGCCCCCGGATTCCCCCTGGGCAGAGCCGCCGGCCGCCGCACCGGGATCCTCACCGGCGGCGTCCCCGGGCGCATCGGCCGCGTCCGGAGCACCGCCCGCGCCGTCGAGCACACCGGCCGGCTCCGGAGCGCCGTCGGCACCGCCGAGCACATCGGCCGCGTCCGGAGCACCGTCTGCGCCACCGGGCCCGTCGGCCGCGTCCCGTGGCGTGTCGACCGCGTCCCCCGGCACGCCGTCGCCCGCCGCCCCCGGAAGAGCGGGCTCCGCTGCGGACGGGACTGGCGCGGGGGCGGCCTCGGCGGCCGGAGCGGGCGCCGGAGCCGGCACGACGGCGGAAGCGGTGACGGCCGGCTCCGTGGCGGCCGGCGCCGTGCCGGGGCCTCGGCCCAGGGCGCGGCGGGAAGCGCGGGGCTTCGGCGCGGGTTCGTCGTTCGTCGGCATTGCGGTCCACAGTGCTGGAGGTCCCCGGCCGGAAGCCGGGCGCGGGTCCCCGGTACCAGGGCTCGGCCCGCGAGACCGCAGGCTATCTCCCCCGCCCTACCGCGTGGTGGACCGCAACCTGCTCAGCGCCCGCGCAGCCGGCGGACCAGAATGCTCGCGTCGCCGCGCGACTCCAGGTCGGCGAGGACGACGGCCACGGCCTCGCGGACGATCCGGCCGCGGTCCACGGCCAGCCCGTGTTCGCCGCGCAGCACCAGCCGGGCGTGTTCCAGATCCATGAGCTCCTCGGCGGAGACATAGACGGTGATCTTCTCGTCGTGGCGCTCCCGGCCACTGGGGCGGCGGTTCGCCGTACGGGCGCGGCGCCGGGGCTGGCCGCCGGCGGCGGCTCCCGGGGCGGCGGCGGTCCGGTCGGCCGGAGCCGCGGCGGCCGCCCGGCGGGCGGGGGCCGAACCCTCCTGCCCGGGGCGGCCGGCCGGACGGGCGGTCTGCGCCGGACTCCGCCCGTCGGCCTGCCGTGGGTCCTCGTCCTGCTCGCGTCCGGAGTGCTCCGCGGTGTCCGGACCCCCGGGCGCGTCGGCGCCCGCGCCGGATGCCGCTCGGCCCTCGCCCGACGGCGACTGCGCCGTCGGGTCCGGCTCTCCGGCCGGAGCCGGCACACGGGGGGTCCCGGAGGACTCCCCGTGGCTGTGCTGGCGGGGGGAGGAAGGCTGCAGTGCCATCCCCCCGGTGGTGCGGAACAGTTCGTCGGCCCCCGGAAGACTCACTCGGCGTGGCACCGGGCGAGCACCTCCCTGGCGAGCTGGCGATATGCGGCGGCGCCCACGGAGTTGGAGGCGTACGTGGTGATGGGCTCGCCCGCGACCGTGGTCTCGGGGAAGCGGACGGTCCGGCCGATGACGGTGTGGTAGACGTGGTCGTCGAACGCCTCGACCACCCGCGCCAGGACCTCACGGCTGTGCACCGTACGGGAGTCGTACATGGTGGCGAGGATGCCGTCGAGCTCCAGCTCCGGGTTGAGCCGCTCCTGGACCTTCTCGATCGTCTCGGTCAGCAGCGCCACACCGCGGAGCGCGAAGAACTCGCACTCCAGGGGCACGATCACCTTGTGCGCCGCGGTGAGCGCGTTGACGGTGAGCAGGCCCAGCGAGGGCTGACAGTCGATCACGATGTAGTCGTAGTCGGCCAGCAGCGGCTTCAACGCCCGCTGGAGGGTGGACTCGCGGGCCACCTCGCTGACCAACTGCACCTCGGCCGCAGACAAATCGATATTGCTGGGCAGCAGGTCCATGTTGGGGACGGCCGTCTTGAGGAGGACGTCGTCGGTCGACATGCCCCGCTCCATGAGCAGGTTGTAGACCGTCAGGTCCAGCTCCATCGGGTTGACTCCGAGCCCCACGGACAGTGCGCCCTGGGGGTCGAAGTCGACCAGCAGCACCCGGCGGCCGTACTCCGCGAGCGCGGCGCCCAGATTGATGGTCGAGGTCGTCTTGCCGACCCCGCCCTTCTGGTTGCACATCGCGATGATCTTGGCAGGGCCATGATCGTTCAGCGGACCCGGGATCGGGAAGTACGGCAGGGGGCGGCCCGTCGGGCCGATGCGCTCCCGGCGCTGCCGGGCAGCGTCCGGGGCGAGCGTCGCCGCATATTCCGGGTCGGGCTCGTACTCCGCGTCGGGGTCGTAGAAGTGCCCCTCGGGCAGGGCGTCGTAGTCGGCGAGACGTGTGGCGGGGTCTGTCCCGCCCTGGTCGCCGGCCATGGCGTTCACGTGATGGCCGTCCATGCTCTGGTGGGCTGTCGTGCTCTGGCGGGCTGCGAAGGTGTGGACAGCGACGGAGCCGACAGCCTCGAGCCCCGAGGGACCCTGGCCACGCGCAGCCATTCCTGGTTGACCACCCCCGGGAGTAAATGTCGACTCATTCACAAGTCGTCTTACCTCCTTGGGTGTGACCAGGAAAATTTATCGATAGGTCAGCGTGACACCATGCCGACGGTTGGCGACTCTATGGCGTGTCGACGGTTCACAGCAACACAATCCACCGGACCCGGCGTCATGTGTCGGCATCCGAACCCCCCGATGTCAAGGGCGTATGGACCTCTCCCCGAACTTTTCCGACTGTGCGAATCGGTTAAAGGGTTACGTTCGAGGCGAGTTGACAGACGTTTTCGGGCATGCCGAACGCGTCCGGCCGGACCTTGAGCGACAAGGTCCGGCCCGACACGCGGTATTGGCGATGTTGACGGCGACCGTTGACGCCGCCGGGTGACGACTCAGCCGAGCAGCGTGCTCAGCTCGACGGACGGCAGGGCGTGCGCCTCGGCGACGGGGCCGTAAACGACCTGTCCGTCATGGGTGTTGAGGCCCTTGGCCAGCGCGGCGTCCCGGCGCAGCGCCTCCTGCCAGCCGCGGTTCGCCAGCTCGACGATGTACGGCAGCGTGGCGTTGGTCAGCGCGTGGGTGGAGGTGTTCGGCACCGCGCCCGGCATGTTGGCGACGCAGTAGAAGACCGAGTTGTGGACCTGGAAGGTCGGCTCGGCGTGCGTGGTGGGACGCGAGTCCTCGAAGCAGCCGCCCTGGTCGATCGCAATGTCGACAAGAACACTTCCGGGCTTCATCCGCGACACGAGCTCGTTGGTGACCAGCTTCGGGGCCTTGGCGCCCGGGATGAGCACCGCGCCGATGACGAGGTCGGCGTCGACGACCGCCCGCTCCAGCTCGTAGGCGTTGGAGACGATGGTCTGGATCTTCGTGCCGAAGATCTTGTCGGCCTCACGCAGCTTGTTGATGTCCTTGTCGAGCAGCGTGACCTGGAAGCCCATGCCGATGGCGATCTGCGCGGCGTTCCAGCCGGAGACACCGCCGCCGATGACGACGGCACGGCCGGAGTGCACGCCCGGGACGCCGCCCGGCAGGACACCGCGGCCGCCGGCGAAACGCATCAGGTGGTAGGCGCCGACCTGCGGGGCGATCCGGCCCGCGACCTCGGACATCGGGGCGAGCAGCGGCAGCGCGCGGGTGGCGGTCTCGACCGTCTCGTAGGCGATCGCGGTGGTGCCGGACTCGAGCAGCGCGTCGGTGCACTCGCGGGAGGCGGCGAGGTGCAGGTAGGTGAAGAGCGTCTGGTCCTTGCGGAGCCGGTGGTACTCCTCGGCGATCGGCTCCTTGACCTTCAGCAGCAGGTCGGCCGTGGCCCAGACCTCATCGGCGGTGGGCAGGATGCCCGCGCCTGCGGCGACGTACTCCTCGTCCGGGATGGAGGAGCCAAGGCCGGCGCCCTGCTCCACGAAGACCTGGTGGCCGTTACGGACGAGCTCGAGCACGCCGGCCGGGGTGATGGCCACGCGGAACTCGTTGTTCTTGACCTCGCGGGGGATGCCGACCTTCACGTCGATCACGGTCCTTGAATGAGGGGATCAGGTACAAACCCCAGCATGCGGCTGCATACCGGATGGCACCGCTCCTGTGGCGGCGCAACCAGTCTATTGAAGGATGTCTCGCTGTCTAGCCTTTCAAAGCATCAATCTCGCGTGGAACCGCCACGGATTTCGTAGGCGGTACCGGCGGTATCGCTTAGCAACCGATCGGCCGCGTCCCGTTGCAGCCGGGCGGCGGCCGGGTCACCGAGCCGTTCGAGGGTGCCGGCCGACCGCAGCAGCAGGGCCGCCTGGAGCCGCTCGTCCCCGGCCCGCCGCGCCCAGGTCAGCGCCTCCTCGCAGGCGCGCAGGGCCTCCTCGGGCCGCCCCGCGCACTCCTGCACCCGGGCCATCTCACCGAGCGCCCGGGCCTGGCCCCCCGCGTCGTGCAGCCTGCGGTGCACCGCCGCGGCGGCCCGCCACTGGCGCAGCGCCTCGCCCCAGCGGCCGGCCTGGCCGTGCACCGCCGCGAGCCGCCCGTAGAGCCGCGCCTCCTCGGCCAGGTCGCCCCGGGAGAGCCACAGCGCGAGGGCCCGCCCGTACCAGTCCGCGGCCCGCGTCCAGTCCTCCAGCGCCTCGTACGTCCCGGCCAGCGACTCCAGGGCGCGGACGGTGAGCAGCGGGTCACCCGCCGCGCGCGCCGCCTCCAGAGCTCCGCGGTAGCGGCCCAGGGCGTCCCCGGACCGGCCCGCGGCCGTGTCGAGGTCGGCCAGGTTGAGCAGCGCCGCCGCCTGTTCCGGCCACGACGCCCGCCGCTCGGCCACGGCCAGGACCAGCCGGTGCAGGGGATAGAGGTCGGGGGCGGCGCCCCGCTCGCCCCGGTGGGCGATCAGGGCCCGGGACAGGGCGGAGACCAACCGCCGTGCCTGAGTCAGCAGTTCACCCTCCGCCACGGCCGATTCGGCGGCGGCCAGCAGGGCCGGCAACCGGGAGTCGAGCCACTCCCCGGCCACGGCGGGCGACGGGAACCGCAGCTCCCGCGGCAGGGCCGCCAGTCGCTTCCGGGCGGGCGATCCGGCGGGCTCGGTCACCGCCCGGCAGGACTGCAGCTGCCGTACGGTCCGCTCCAGCATCCGGGCCCGTGCCAGCTCGATCTCGGCCGGCTTCTCCTCCGTCCCGAGCACGGCCCGCAGCAGCGGGGCGAGACAGCCCGGCACCCGGTACCGCGACGGCAGGGGGCCGCTGCCCCCGGGCGGCCGCAGCAGCCCGTGGGCGGCGAAACCCTCCAGCGCGGCCTGCGCGGCGGACGGTGAACTCCCGGCCAGCGCCGACGCGATGTGCGCGTCGACGACACCGGCGGGGGCGAGCGCCAGCAGGCGCAGCAGCCGGGCGGCGGACGGCGGCAGGGAGGCGTGGACCAGCTGGAAGGCCCGCGCCAGCGGCCAGGTCCCGGGGGCGGCCGGCAGGGCGGACGCCAGCGGGAGGTCGCGCAGCCGCTGGATCGCGTCGGCGACCGAGGCGCGGGGCCGGGCGGCGAGCCAGCCGCCCACGAGCATCAGCGCCGCCGGCTGCCCCGCGCACTCCTCGACCAGGGCGTCGGCGGAGCACGGATCGACGGTGATCCGCACCGGGCCGGTGTACCGGGCGAGGAGTGCGACCCCGGTGTGCGGGTCGAGCCCGCCCAGGGTGCAGGGCCGGACGTCGGGGACGCCGGTGAGCGGCCCCTCCGAGGTGGCCAGCACCAGGCAGTCCGGAGCGTCGGGGATCAGTTCGAGGAGTTCCTCCGGCCGCCCGACGTCGTCGAGGAGGAGCAGCGCCGCACGGCCGGCGAGGGCGCCGCGCAGCGCCTCGGTCAGCTCGTCGTCCGGCGCTCCGGGGACGGCGGTCACGTCCAGCGCCCCGAGCAGGTCGCGGACGACACGGCCGAGGGGCACCGGCTGCCCGTCCGGCGTGGTGAACCGGGCGCGCAGCACGCCGTCGGGGTACTCCGGAGCCGCGCGCCGGGCGAACTCCTCGGCGAGCGCGGTCCGTCCGGAACCGGGACGGCCCGCGACGAGCAGCACCCGGGCCCGCGCGCCCTTGCGTCCGGAGAGGGTGTCCAGCCCGGTCCGGGCGATGTCGTCGCGCAGGGACTTGAGTTCGCGGGCGCGCCCGAGGAAGCCGGTGCCGGTGGTGTCCGCGGTGGTGGTGCGGGCCGCGGCCGGGGCCGTTCTCGCGCGCCCGCCGGCGTCCACCGCCTGATCCGTCACGGGCGTGCTCCCTTCCCCTGCCGTCGGCGGGGAGACCCCGGCCTGCGCAGCCCGCCCCGGGTGCGGGCGGGAACGCTCCGAGCGTAGTTCACCCGGCACGGACGTCCGTACGGAGCGCGACAGGCCCACTGGCCGAAAATCACCGCATCGGATCATCCGCACGATGTGGTGCACCTCACGTCCGGGGCCGCCGCCCCGAGGGCTGCGGCTCCCCCGACGACGGCCGGCCCCACGGGACGCGGGGCCGGCAGCAGGCGGTGCTCAGGAGTACGCGGTGCTCAGGAGTGCGCGGGGGCACGGCGCGGACGGGCCGGGGCGCGAAGGAGCCCGGCCGTCCTGCGGAGCCCCGGGCCGACCGGGAACGCGAGGCGTCAGGCGCCGGCCGAGGCGTCGAAGGGCCGGGCCGGCCACGGGGCGTCCGCCGGGCGCAGCGCCTCGACGCCGTCCCCCGCGAGCGCCGCGGTGAGCGACAGAACACCGACCACCAGGCAGTTGTTGTGCAGCTCACCGGCGAGGACGCCGCGCACCAGCTCCGGCAGCGGCACCCGGTCGATCTCCATGTCGGCCTCCTCCTCGGAGACCTCGAAGCGCTCGCCCTCGGCATCGGTGAGACCGCGGGCGAGGAAGATCCGGACGGCCTCGTCGCAGCCGCCGGGCGTGGTGTAGACGTCCGTGAGGACCCGCCAGTCCTCGGCCTTGATGTGGACCTCTTCGTACAGCTCGCGCTGGGCGGCGTGCAGCGGGTTCTCGCCGGGCACGTCCAGCAGACCGGCCGGGACCTCCCACAGCTTGTGCCGCACCGGGTGGCGGTACTGGCGGAGGACGACCACCCGGTTGTCCTCGTCGAGCGCGACGACCGCCACGGAGCCGGGGTGGACCTGGTAGTCACGGGTGACCGTGCCGCCGTCCGGCATGACCACACGGTCCGTCCGGACGCTGGTCTTGTTGCCGGTGAAGGGGGTGGCGGTCTCCGTGACCTGCCACTCCGCGGCGATGTCGTGCAGGCGCTCGGTGTGCTCGCCCATGGGTGGATCGACCTCCGCAACGATGATGCCGGGGCCCGGGTCTCTGCGACGCCCGGACCCCGGCCACCACCGTATCGGTCAGCCCTTGGACGTCTTCGTCCGCGCACCCTGCTGCCGCTCGACGGCCGCCTTCGCCAGGCCCGCGAAGAGCGGGTGCGGGCGGGTCGGGCGGGAGCGCAGCTCCGGGTGCGCCTGGGTGGCGACCAGGTAGGGGTGCGTCTCGCGCGGGTACTCGACGTACTCCACCAGCTTGTTGTCCGGGGAGGTGCCGGAGAAGAGCAGGCCGGTCTTCTCCAGCTCGGCGCGGTAGGAGTTGTTGACCTCGTACCGGTGACGGTGGCGCTCCTCCACGTACGGCTGGTCGCCGTAGACCTCGCGGACGATGGAGCCCTCGGCCAGCTTCGCCGGGTACATGCCGAGCCGCATGGTGCCGCCGAGGTCGCCCTCGCCGGCGACGATGTCCAGCTGCTCGGCCATGGTGGAGATCACCGGGTGGGCGGTGGCCGGGTCGAACTCGGTGGAGTTGGCGTCCTCGATACCGGCGATGTTGCGCGCCGCCTCGACGACGACGCACTGCAGGCCGAGGCAGAGGCCCAGCAGCGGGATCTTGTTCTCCCGGGCGTAGGTGATGGCCGACACCTTGCCGTCCACCCCGCGCTCGCCGAAGCCGCCGGGGATGCAGATCGCGTCGACGTCACCGAGCTGCTCCCGGGCGCCCGCCGGGGTCCGGCAGTCGTCGGAGGTGACCCACTTGATCTTCACCCGGGCGTTGTTGGCGAAGCCGCCCGCGCGCAGCGCCTCGGTGACCGAGAGGTAGGCGTCGGGGAGGTCGATGTACTTGCCGACCAGGGCGACGGTGACCTCGTGGTCGGGCTGGTGGACGCGGCGCAGCAGGTCGTCCCACTGCGTCCAGTCGACATCGCGGAACGGGAGGTCGATCCGGCGGACGACGTAGGCGTCCAGGCCCTCGGCGTGCAGCACCTTGGGGATGTCGTAGATCGACTTGGCGTCGATCGCGGCGACCACGGCGGCCTCGTCGACGTCGCACATCAGCGAGATCTTGCGCTTGATGGACTGCGGGACCTCACGGTCGGCGCGGAGCACGATCGCATCCGGCTGAATACCGATGTTGCGCAGCGCGGCCACCGAGTGCTGGGTGGGCTTCGTCTTCAGCTCGCCGGAGGGGCCGATGTAGGGCAGCAGCGAGACGTGCACGAAGAAGACGTTGTCCCGGCCGACCTCGTGGCGGACCTGGCGGACGGCCTCCAGGAAGGGCAGCGACTCGATGTCGCCGACCGTGCCGCCGACCTCGGTGATGACGACGTCCACGTCCTCGGTGGCCAGCCGGCGGATGCGGTGCTTGATCTCGTTGGTGATGTGCGGGATGACCTGCACGGTGTCGCCCAGGTACTCGCCGCGCCGCTCCTTGGCGATGACGGAGGAGTAGACCTGGCCGGTGGTGACGTTGGCCGATCCGTCGAGGTCGACGTCGAGGAAGCGCTCGTAGTGGCCGATGTCGAGGTCCGTCTCGGCACCGTCGTTGGTGACGAAGACCTCGCCGTGCTGGAACGGGTTCATCGTGCCAGGATCGACATTGAGGTACGGGTCGAGCTTCTGCATCGTGACCCGCAGGCCCCGCGCCTTCAGCAGCGCACCCAGGCTGGAGGCCGTGAGCCCCTTGCCGAGCGAGGAGGCGACACCCCCGGTGACGAAGAGGTGCTTGGTCGTCATGGATTTGGGCGGCAGTGCCAAGAGGGGGCTCCCGTGGTCGCGTAGTGAGGTGCGGGCCGGCCCCTACCCTGTACGAAGAGTTTCGGAGGGGGTGCCGTCGCTGCGGTTCGGGGGTGCCATCACCTCTGGTGAGGCCCACCGGTCCACGGGCTACCAGGGTATCAGCGACAGCAGGAGGCTGCTTCCGGCCATGCATGGACCTCTTTCGTACGGACCGGTCACCGGGCTCGTCGGCGGGCACGGAGCCCCTGGTCACCCGTACGGCCCGGACGCCTTGCCCGGACGGCCACACGGATCGGTGCGGTGCGTCGTATCCTGCTCGGACACATCAGCGAGCACCGGCACGGCACGACCCCGCCCCGCCTCCCGGAACAGAGCTCGTCACATGTTCCCTTGACCGCAAGACGCCCCGAGGGGCGAACGAGGCCGTTCGACTGGAGATGCACGTGGCCGGGCGCATCGAGGATTACGCACTCATCGGCGATACGCAGACCGCCGCCCTGGTCTGCCGGGACGGCACGGCCGACTGGCTCTGCCTCCCCCGGTTCGACTCCCATTCCATCTTCGCCGGGCTGCTCGGCACGGATGAGCACGGGTTCTGGCGGCTGGGTCCCGCGTATCCGGACGGCACCGAGCCGCCGGCCGCGGACCGCCGGCGCTACCGCGGTGATTCGCTGGTACTCGAATCGGAGTGGGACACCCCGCGCGGCACGGTGCGGGTGATCGATTTCATGCCGCCCCGGGAGGGCGCCCCCCAGCTGATCCGGATCGTGGAGGGGGTCAGCGGGCGCGTGCCGATGCAGTCGGCGCTGCGGATGCGCTTCTCCTACGGCTGGGTGGTGCCGTGGGTGCACCGGGTGGACGGGCGCACCGTCGCCGTCGCCGGACCGGACTCGGTCTGGTACGACACGGCCGCCGAGACGCACGGCGAGGAGCTCACCACCTACTCGGACTTCACCATCTCGCCGGGTGAGCGGATGGCCTTCACCATCAGCTGGCAGGCCTCGCACAGGGAGCCGCCGCCGCTGCCCGAGCCGGAGGCGTCCCTGGAGGCGACCGAGGAGTTCTGGCAGGAGTGGGTGGCGCAGTGCACGTACCACGGCCCGTACCGGGACGCCGTGGTCCGCTCGCTGATCACCCTGAAGGCGCTGACCTACGGTCCGACCGGCGGGATCGTGGCGGCGCCGACCACCTCGCTGCCGGAGGACATCGGCGGCTCGCGGAACTGGGACTACCGGTTCACCTGGCTGCGGGACGCGGCGATCACCCTGTCGTCGCTGCTGCGCACCGGCTACCGCGAGGAGGCCCGCGCCTGGCGTGAGTGGCTGCTCCGCGCCGTCGCGGGCGACCCGGAGAACCTGCAGATCATGTACGGGATCGCGGGCGAACGGGAGCTGGGCGAGACGGAGCTGTCCTGGCTGCCGGGGTACGAGAACTCGCAGCCGGTCCGGGTCGGCAACGGCGCGGCGGGCCAGCTCCAGCTCGACGTCTACGGCGAGGTCACCGAGGCGCTGCACCTGGCGCACATGACGGGTCTGGCGCGCAACGACTACGCCTCGCTGCTCCAGCTGAAGCTCATCCGGTACCTGGAGGACCACTGGAACGAGCCGGACGAGGGCATCTGGGAGGTCCGCGGGCCGCGCCGGCACTTCGTCCACTCCAAGGTCATGGCCTGGGTGGCGGTGGACCGCACGGTGAAGCTGATCGAGTCCGGCGATGTGGACGGTCCGCTGGAGCGGTGGCGCGAGCTGCGCGACGAGATCCACCGCACGGTCTGCGAGAAGGGCTACGACAAGGAGCGCAACACCTTCACCCAGTACTACGGGTCGAAGGAGCTGGATGCCTCCCTGCTGCTCATTCCGCAGATGGGCTTCCTGCCGCCGGACGACAAGCGGGTGATCGGCACGATCGAGGCGATCCAGCGGGAGCTGGGCACCGAGGACGGCTTCGTCATGCGCTACCCGACCCAGGGGGAGACCCCGGGCGTCGACGGGCTGGAGGGGGACGAAGGCGCCTTCCTGGCCTGCTCGTTCTGGCTGGCGGACGACCTGGCGATGATCGGCCGGGTCGACGAGGCCCGGAAGCTGTTCGAGAAGCTGCTGTCGCTCCGCAACGACCTGGGGCTGCTCGCGGAGGAGTGGGATCCGGTCCGGCAGCGGCAGGTGGGCAACTTCCCGCAGGCGTTCAGCCATGTCCCGCTGATCGACACCGCGCTGCGGCTGACCGCCTCGGGTGCGTACGGGGGCTGACGGCTCGGGAACGTACGGGCCGAGGGTCCGGGATGTGCACGTCATCCCCGCCCCGGGTAGCGTCCGCATCATGGAAGCGCAGGCCGGGATCACCGTGCGGCGTGCTCTCGAGCTGCCCGCTCTCCGGCGCGGGCTCCCCGAGGTCGTCGCCTCCGAGGAGCAGCTGGACCGGCCGGTCCGGTGGGTGCACGCGGGCGAGGTGCCCGACATCGCCTCCCTCCTCAAGGGCGGGGAGCTGCTGCTCACCACCGGCCTGGGGCTGGGGACCCGCCCGGCCGACCAGCGCGGCTTCGTCCGCACCCTGGCCGACCGGGGCATCGCGGCGCTCGTCGTGGAGCTGGGCGGCCGCTTCACGGAGCTGCCCGGAGCGCTGCTGGAGGCGGCCCGGTCCTGCGATCTGCCGCTGGTGCAACTGCACCGCCGGGTGCCGTTCGTGACGGTGACCGAGGAGATCCACACCGAGATCGTCAACGGCCACTACGCCCTGCTGCGCAGCGCGGAGGAGGTCCACCGGCGCTGCACCGACCTGCTGTTGCGCGGCGGCGGGGCACCGGAGGTGCTGCGGCTGCTGGCCGGCTTCACCGGCAACCCGGTGTTCCTGGAGACCCCGGAGGGGCAACTGCTCTACGCCGCCGGGCAGGGCGGGGCCGCGGAACCGGTGGAGGTGTGGGACGGGCTGCGCGCCAAGCGTGCGTCCCGGGCCGGGGAGCCGCCCGCGGGCGGCGTGACCGTGGACATCCCGGGCGGCGGTGCGGGGCCCGGTTCCGTACGGGCCCGGCTGGTGATCCTGCCGGTGGAGGGGCCGTTGGCGCCGGTGCACCGGATCGCCGCGGAGCGCACGGCCGGGCTGCTGGCGGTCGTGCTGATGCAGGCCCGGCAGGAGGAGGAGCTGGCGGCCCGCGGCCGGGGCGACTTCCTGACCGATCTCGCCGAGGGCCGGATCGCCGCCGAGGACGCCCCCGCCCGGGCCCGGGTCCTGGGTTTCCGCCCGGCCGACGGGCTGCTGCTCCCCGTGGTGATGCGGCTGCCCGCCGAGCTGATCCCGCCCGGCGACTGGGCGGTCCTGGTGCGGGCGGTGCAGGAGGAGCTGACGACGGTCGGGCTGCCGGTGCTGATGGGAGTGCGGCCGGTGGAGGGCCGGGTTCCGCTGCTGCTGGGGCTGCGTTCGGAGTCCGAGCGGTCGGCCGCCGCCGACCGGGTCGCGGCGGCACTGCGGGCCGGGGTCGAACGGGCCGGGCTGGAGCGGGCCGGGGTCCAGTCACCCGCGGTGGTCGTCGGCGTCGCCGGGGACTGGGAGGGCGCGGGCCCCGGCCTGCGGCACGCCGCGGAGGCCGCCACCGCCGCCCAGGGCCTGCCGTCCCGCCCCTGGTACGACGCGCGGCGGCTGGACATCGACCTGCTGCTGTGGCGGCTGCGCGAGCACCCCGATCTCGCCGCGTTCGTGGACCGGGCGATCGGCCCCCTGCTGGTCCACGACCGTACGGCCCGGCCCCCGCTGCTGCCGACGCTGGAGGCCTATCTCGCGCACGCGGGCCGCAAGGCGGAGACCGCCCGCGAGCTGCACCTCAACCGGCAGACCCTGTACGACCGGCTGGCCCGGATCTCCCAGCTGCTGGCCACGAACCTGGACGATCCGCAGGCCGTGCTCGCGCTGAACCTGGCGCTCCAGGCCCGCCGCCATACGGCGTGAACCCCTGGCCCGCGCCGCGGGTCCGGTCTCCGGTTCCGAGCCTCCGGCCCCGTCCGCGGTCCGAGCCGGGCCTGATGCCTGCCCCGGGCCGCCGGCCCGGAGCGCAAGCCGGTGGGACCGGCTTGCGCCGGGTTCCCTCGGGCCCACCTCTGTGCCTGCGCCGACCTGTTGGGAAGGGCCGGCCGGTCTTCTCCCGGCAGCGTCGGGAGCGGCCGACCGTCGTCTCCCGGAGCGTTCGGGCAAGCCGACCGAGCGTCTCCCGGAGCGTTTCGCGCAAGCCGACCGGGCGTCTCCCGGCGACCTCGTGCAGGCCGACCGGTCACCTCGCGGCCCGTTCGGGACGGGGTACGGCCGCCTCCGGCCCGTCCAGGAGGCGGCAACCGGTCACCGCCCCGCGAGTTCGTCGTACACGCTGAGGACTTGGGCCACGGTCTCGTCCTCGGTCGGCCAGGTGCCGGCCTGGGTCCGGCCGGCCGCCGCCAGCCGGGCGCGGTGCCCGGGGTCGGCGAGCAGCCGGGCGACGGTCGCCGACAGCGCCTCCGGCTCGCCGTAGGGCACCAGTTCCGCGGCGTCCCCCACCAGTTCCGGAATGCCACCGACCGCCGTCGCCACCAGCGGCACGCCGGCGCGCAGCGCTTCCTGTGCGAGTACGGCGCGCGCCTCCCAGCGGCTCGGCAGCACCGCGACATCGGCCGCGGCCAGCAGCTCCGGCACGTCGTCGTGGCGGCCCAGCAGTCGCACCGGCAGGTTCTCGGTGTCGATCCGCCGCTGGAGCAGGGGGCGTTCGGGCCCCTCCCCCGCCAGCACCAGCAGCGGCTGGGGATCGAGATCGCGCCAGCCGCGGGCGGCGTCGAGCAACAGCGAGTGACCCTGCCGGGGTTCGAGCCGGCCGACGGCGAGCAGCACCGGACGGTCCACCGCCCCGAGTTCGGCACGCGCCTTGTTGCGCCGCAGCTCGGCGTCCGCACCGCCCGCATCGGGCACGAGGGACCGGGGCGCGGAGACCGGAGTGAGCCGGGCGTCGCGCGCTCCCCGCCGTCGGGCCCGGTCGACCAGGCCCGACGAGGTGCCGAGGACGACTGCCGCGGCCCGTACCGCCCGGCGTTCCATCAGCCGCACCACCTGGGCGCGGGCCCCCTCGGCGGACCCCCGGGTGTGCCAGGTGACGACGAGCGGGGTGCGGCGGCCGCCGAGCGCCAGGGCGGCGCGCACCGCGGCCCGCAGCCCGTGCGCGTGCACCACGTCCGCCTGCGTGCAGACGGCCCGCAGCACGGCGACCGTCGCGGGGTCGGTGCGTGCCGCCACGGGCCCGAAGTGGGCACCGGCGCCGGTGAAGTCGTAGGCCCGCTCGGCGGCGCGCGGGGCGCACACCGTCACGCGGACACCGCGCGCGACCAGCCCGGCGGTCAGCGAGCGCACATGCGCGCCGTTGCCCGAGCTGCCGCGCCCCAGCACCTGGACGGCGTGCAACGGCGACTTCCCGGGCGGTGGGGCCGGTGTGCTGCTCACGCGGGTGGAGCTCCTGGGTAGGGGCCGGGGGACGGTGGGACGACAACTGCGCGCCCCAGGATGCCAGTCCGACGGGACGGCAAGGCACCGATGTTCGGCACTTTCGGTGTGCCTGGCTGCCCACACCCGACCACCCTCACCCGATCGAGTGACGGACGCCTGTCCTATCCGAGGGGTGCGTCTATCCGAGGGGTGCGTCTATCCGAGGGGTGCGTCTATCCGCGGGGTGCGCCCGTCGGCCGTACCGGGGTGGCACCGCGGGAGAACGCGGAGGCCGTCTCCCGGCGGCGGCCGAGGGCGTCCCAGGCACGCAGCACGGCGTGCTCGCGCCAGGCCGAACCGCTGCCCACCACGTCACCGGCCACGGCCGCGGCGACCACGGCGGCAGCGCGCAGCACCAGTCCGGTCCGGCCGGCGCCCGCGGCAACGGCCAGCCCGAGCCCGGCGCCGAGCGCATGCGCACCCGCGTCCCCGAGCATGGTCCGCTCGCCGAGATCGTCCCCGAGGACGGCGGCGCCGGCGCCCAGCGGTGCCGCCGACAGCACCCCGGCCGCGCCCCCGCACAGCAGCCCCGGCGCCCCCGCGGCCAGGACGGCCTTCGCGGCCCGGCCGGGCTGCACGTCCAGCAGATTGACCAGATGGGCGGTGCCCGCGATGACGACACCGGCGAGCAGCTTGTCGGCGGCGCGCTCCTTGAGCAGCGCACCGGCGGCCAGACCGGCCGCCCCGATACCGAAGAGCTTCACGCTGCCCGTGGTGATCTCGCCCTCCTTGAGGGCGGTGAGATGGGCCCGGAAGCCGCGGCGGCGGTCGCCGCGGCCCACCATGTCGTCGTACAGGCCGCAGGCCCCCGCCCCGAGGACGGCGAGCGCGGCGGCACCCCGGGCGCGGGCCGGCAGCGCCGGCGCGGTCACCGCGGCCAGCGCGGTGCCCACCGTCACGGCCGGACCGGCGTAGAGGTCGACGACACGGCCGGAGTGGTTGCGCCGCTCCCAGAGTGCGGCCTCGCCCGGCGGCTTGCGCCGCAGCCCCGCCTGCGCCGCCCGGGCCGCCCCCACCGCGGCGAACAGAGCGGCCACCCGCCCTGCTCCGCTGCCCCGCTGCGCCATCGCGTGTGCTCCCCTCGCTGCCGAATCGCCCGTCACCCTACGCGCCGGGCTGCGAGGTTCGGCGCGGCGGTCCCCCTGCACAGGGGCCGACCGGGGGGGCGAGGTGAGGACCGAGGGACGGCGCGGCGTGGCCGCAACGGCAGCCACACCGCCGGGGACGGGCAGCCGTCCGGGACGTCCCCCACGGGGCCCGGCCCACAGCCACGTTCAGGACCGGCTCACAGCCCGGTCCGCGCCGCCTCCAGAAGCTCCTCCGCGTGGGCGCGGGCCAGCTGCGAGTCCTCCTGGCCGGCGAGCATCCGGGACAGCTCGCGCACCCGGTCCTCGCCCTCCATGGCCTGCACACCGCTGCGCGTCACCGAGCCGTCGTTGGTCTTCTCCACCACCAGGTGCCGGTCGGCGAAGGCCGCGACCTGCGGCAGGTGGGTGACCACCACGACCTGGGCGGACTTGGCGAGCCGGGCGAGGCGCCGGCCGACCTCCACCGCCGCCTTGCCGCCCACACCGGCGTCGACCTCGTCGAAGAGATAGGTCGGCACCGGGGCGGAGCCCGCGAAGACGACCTCCACCGCGAGCATCACCCGGGACAGCTCACCGCCGGAGGCGCCCTTGGCGATCGGCCGGGGCTGGGCGCCCGGGTGCGGCGCGAGCAGCAGCTCGACGTCGTCGGCACCGGTCGGCCCGAAGGCCACCGGCCGGCCGCCGACCTCGATCCCCTCCGGGTCCTCGGTCTGCCGGATGTCGATGGTCACCCGGGCGTGCGGCATGGCGAGTTCGGCCAGCTCCGCGGTGACCGCGTCGGCGAAGCGCTTCGCCGCCTCCGTGCGGGCGTCGGTCAGGTCCTGTGCCAGTCCGGCGAGTTCGGCCCGCAGAGCGTCGTGCTCGGCCGTCAGCTCGCCGATCCGGTCGTCGTCGCCGTCCAGCTCCGCGAGCCGGGCCGCGCTCCGCTCGGACCAGGCCAGCACGGCTCCGATGTCCTCGCCGTACTTCCGGGTCAGCTGGGTGAGGACGGCCCGCCGCTCCTCCACCGCGGCCAGCCGCAGGGGATCGGCGTCGAGGTCGTCGGCGTATCCGGCCAGCTCGCCCGCCACATCGCCGAGCAGGATCCCGATCTCACCGATCCGGTCGGCCAGTCCGGCCAGCGCCGGATCGTGCGACCGTACGGCCTCCAGGGCCCGGTGCGCGCCCGCCACCAGGGTCGCGGCGTCCACGCCCTCCGGGTCCTCCGGGTCGCCGGCGAGCGCGCGGTGGCCCGCGGTCGCGGCGGAGGCCAGGGCCTCGGCGTGGCCGAGCCGCTCGGCCTCGGCCGCCAGGTCGGTGTCCTCACCGGGCTGGGGTTCCGCGGCGGCGATCTCCTCCAGCCCGAAGCGCAGCAGATCGGCCTCCTGGGCGCGCTCACGGGCGCGGGTGGTCAGCTCGTCGAGCTGGGCCGCCACCGCGCGCAGCCGCCGGTGGGCCGTCGCGTACGTGTCCAGGGGCACGGAGACCGCGGCGCCTGCGTACCGGTCGAGGGCCTGCCGCTGCCGCGCGGGGCGCAGCAGCCCCTGCTGGTCGGTCTGGCCGTGCACCGCGACGAGGTCGTCGGCGAGCTCGCCGAGCAGCCCCACCGGTACGGACCGCCCGCCCAGATGCGCCCGGGAGCGTCCCTCGGCCGAGACGGTCCGGCTGATGAGCAGCGCGCCGTCGTCCAGGTCGGCGCCCGCTTCCCCGGCGCGCACCGCTGCCGGGGCGTCGGGGGGCACCTGGATGCGCCCCTCGACCACCGCCGACTTGGCACCGATCCGCACGAGGGCGGCGTCGGCACGGCCGCCGAGCAGCAGACCGAGACTGGTGACGACCATGGTCTTGCCCGCGCCGGTCTCACCGGTCACCGCCGTGAAGCCGGGTGACAGCTCGACGACGGCGTCGTCGATGACCCCGAGCGACCGTATCCGCATCTCCTCCAACACGGACACGACCTTACGAGGTTCCGCGGGCGCCGCGCGACGTGCTCCCCCGTGTCACCGCGGGGAAGCACGCCTGCACGACCCCTCTGACGTGCCCGGGAGCGCCCGCCGGCACTCCCCCGCGGGAAGCGGGCCGGCCGGCGGCGGGCGCGGCCGGCCCCTCTTCCGGGTGACCGTGCGGGAGGGCCGGATGTCCCCGAAGCGCCCGAAGCGCCCCGAAGGTCACCGGTACCCGCCCGTCGCGGATGCCCCTCCGCGG
Source organism: Streptomyces sp. NPDC001922 (assembly GCF_042891165.1). Classification (NCBI taxonomy): domain Bacteria; kingdom Bacillati; phylum Actinomycetota; class Actinomycetes; order Kitasatosporales; family Streptomycetaceae; genus Streptomyces; species Streptomyces sp. NPDC001922. Next base: position 473,399 of record NZ_JBIASV010000004.1, read on the forward strand.
AAGCACCGCCGCAGACTCACCGCCGCAGACGCACCGCCGAGAACCGTCGGGCGCCGGCCGGGCGGCCTCCGGTCCCCGCAGCGCGGGACGACCCCTGAGGCTGATCCCCCTTCGGCACCTCCGGCCCTCCGGTCCCCGCAGCGCGGGACGACCGCGGCCGTCCCGTCCGGAGCCGGGGCCCCGGCCGTCACCCGGGGAGCCGCTCCGTGGGCGTCACTGCGGAGCGCCCCGCCAGCCGGCCACCGGCAGCGCGAACTTGGCGACCAGCCGGTCCGTGAACGACGCGTGGTGCAGCCGGGCGAGCCGTACGGGCACGGCGCCGCGCCGCACCTCCACCCGGGCCCCCGCGGGGAGTTCGACGGTGCGCCGCCCGTCGCACCACAGCACCCCGTGCGGGGTCTGCGGCTGCACCTCGACCGCGAGCACCGAATCGGGCGCGGTGAGCAGCGGCTTGGCGAACAGCGCGTGGGCGCTGATCGGGACCATGAGCAGGGCCTCGACCTCCGGCCACACCACCGGGCCGCCTGCCGAGAAGGCGTAGGCGGTGGAGCCGGTGGGCGTGGCACAGACGACGCCGTCGCCGCCGAAGCGCGACACCGGACGGTTGTCGACCTCGGTGACGACCTCGATCACCCGCTCGCGCGCGGCCTTCTCCACGGACGCCTCGTTCAGCGCCCAGTCGCGGTGCACGATCTGCCCGTTGTTGCGGACGAGCACATCGATGGTCATCCGCTCCTCGACCTCGTAGTGGCGCGTGACGACCCGGTCCACCACCTTGTCGAGATCGTCCCGCTCGGCCTCCGCGAGGAAGCCGACCCGGCCGAGGTTCACCCCGAGCAGCGGCACTCCCGAGGCGCGCGCGAACTCGGCACCCCGCAGCAGCGTTCCGTCGCCGCCCAGCACCACCAGGAGCTCACAGCCCCTCAGGACGTCCTCCGACGCCTCCACCAGCTCCACCTGAGGAGGCAGCGGCAGGTCCGCCGCCTCCTCCGCGAGGACCCGCACACCGATGCCGCAGCGCAGCAGGCCCTGAACCACCAGTTCCGCGCTCCGCACGGCGGCCGGCCGGCCGGTGTGGGCGAGCAGGAAGACGGTGCGATCTGTCGTGGTCAATGCGGCCCCTCCGCCACTGCACGTTCGACGTCGGCCGGATCCAGTGCGGGAGCCCCGGCGCGCAGCCAAAGAAAGTATTCGACATTGCCGGACGGTCCCGGCAGCGGGCTCGCGGTGACGCCCAGGACACCGAGACCCAGGTCAGCGGCGTGACCGGCCACGGTGCGCACGGCTTCGGCGCGCAGTTCGGGGCTCCGGACGACTCCGCCGCTGCCGAGTCGCTCCTTCCCCACCTCGAACTGCGGCTTGACCATCAGCACGAGGTCCGCATCGGGCGCGGCGCAGCGGACGAGTGCGGGCAGCACCAGACCGAGCGGGATGAAGGACAGGTCGCCGACGACCAGGTCGACGGGCTCGCCGTCGATGTGCTCCAGTTCCAATTCACGTACGTTCGTACGGTCCTTGACCGTCACCCGTTCATCGCTCTGCAACGACCAGGCGAGCTGGCCGTAGCCGACGTCGACGGCGACGACCTGCCGGGCGCCGCTCCGCAGCAGCACATCGGTGAACCCACCGGTCGAGGCGCCGGCGTCCAGGGCCCGGCGGCCGTCGACCTTCAGCCCGTGCGGTGTGAAGGCGGCCAGTGCCCCGGCGAGTTTGTGCCCGCCGCGCGACACGTAGTCCGGGTCGCCGTCGTCCTGGAGCACGACGACGGCCGCGCTGGTCTCCACCTGTGTGGCCGCCTTGGTCGCGGTGGTCCCGCCGACGGTCACCCGGCCCGCGGCGATCAGCTGGCTCGCGTGTTCCCGCGAGCGGGCCAGCTTGCGGCGCACCAGCTCCGCGTCGAGTCGGCGTCGTGCCACGTCCGGTTCGCTCCTTCCGAGCGGTGCTCCGAGCGGGGGAACCGCACGGAACGGGCTGCATTCACATCGATGGATCCACGGGGACACCCCCGGCCGCCGTGCGTCCGGGGTGGGCCGGTGCACGGCGAGGGGCCCGGCGCCGGCCGGACCGGACGGTGACCGTGGTACGGCTCACCGGCCGGGCGGCCGGTCTCCCGGCGGCTGCGGCCGCGGCTCCCCCGGCCCGGTGTCGAGCGAGGTGAGCGCGGAGCGCAGCTCCCGGTGCACATCCTCGTACACCGCGATGTGGCCGTCCGCCGGGAGGTGGTCGACATCGGCCAGGCGCTCCAGCTGCGCATCGACCTCGGCACGGCCCGTGGGGGTGCGGGTGACACCGAGCGGCAGCGGCTCGTCCTCCGGTCCCGGCTCCGTGCCGGGCATCGGCTCAGTCATGTCCCCGACGCTACCCCGAACTGGGCCTTCATCGGAGAACGAGGCCCTGGGGTACCGTCGTCCACGATGAGCACCCTCGAGGAGTGCCGCAGCGCACTCGACCGGCTGTCGGAGAATCTCGGCCGCGCCAACGGCGACCTGCGCAGCGCCGCTGCCCTGGACCGCTCGCTCAGCTGCCGGATCACCGACCTGGACGTCACCTTCCTGGGGCGGCTCGCGCAGAGCCGCATCCAGGACGTGACCACGGTGCCGGGGCCCCCGCCGGAGCGTGCTCAGATCCGGCTCGCCATGGCGAGTGACGATCTGGTGGCCCTGGTGGACGGCCGGCTCAACTTCGCCAAGGCCTGGGGCAGCGGCCGGATCAAGTTCGAGGCGGGGCTGCGCGACCTGCTGCGCCTGCGCTCCCTGCTGTAGCCCTTCCGGGCGCGTCGACCGAGGGGGCGCACCGGGGCCTCAGCCGAAGCAGGGCCCGGGACGACGCCGCAACCGGCGTGCCCGTCAGCCCTCGCGCGCCGGACGAGCCGCCCACCCGACGGGCCCGGCACGGTACGGGAAGGAGCACCGAACCGTACCGGGCGCACCGCCCGGGGTCAGAGCCCCAGCCGCGCCAGGGCCTTCTCGGTGTCCACGGCGGCCCCGCCGTCCCCGGCCTCGGTCCACACCGCGGCGCACAGCGCCCGCAGACCGTCGAGCGGCTCGCCGTCCCCGTCAAGCGCGGCCGCGCCGTCCCGTACGGACGCGGTCCAGCCGCCGCACCGGAAGCCGTCCGCCCCGGCCGCCACCTCGGGCTGCGGTGTCAGCAGGCCGCGCAGGTCGGCGGCCACATAGGTCGGCCGGTGCCGAGGCGGGGCGGCCACCAGGTGGGCCGCGTCCGTCACCCCGGTGAGGACCAGCAGCGAGTCCACCCCACCCGCGTACGCGCCCTCGATGTCGGTGTCGAGCCGGTCACCGACCACCAGCGGACGCTCGGCGCCCGTCCGCAGCACCGTCTCGCGGTGCATCGGCGGCAGGGGCTTGCCGGCGACCTGCGGCCGCTTGCCGGTGGCGATCCGTACCGCCTCCACCAGGGCACCGTTGCCGGGCGCGGTGCCCCGGGCGGTGGGGATGGTGAGGTCGGTGTTGGACGCGAACCAGGGCAGGCCCCGCGCCACCGCGTACGCGGCCTCCGCGATCTGCTGCCACCCCAGCGACGGGTCGAAGCCCTGGACCACGGCCCGCGGCTCGTCGTCCAGCGACTCCACCGGCTCCAGGCCCCGCTCGCGGAGCGCCACCCGGAGTCCCTCACCGCCGATGGTCAGCACCCGGGAGCCCGCGGGCAGCTGATCGGCGATCAGCCGTGCCACGGCCTGGGCCGAGGTGATCACGTCACCGGTCCCGGCGGGCACGCCCAGCCGCGTCAGATGCTCGGCGACGGCTTCCGGCGTGCGCGAGGCGTTGTTGGTCACGTAGGCCAGGTGCATGCCGCCGGACCGCGCCGTCTCCAGGGATTCGACCGCATGATCGATCGCGGCGCCCCCGGCATAGACCACACCGTCCAGATCGAGCAGCGCCGTGTCGTACGCCTCGCTCAGCGGCCGCCCGGCGGCCTCGGTCCGGGTCCGGATCGGGGTGCGCCGTGCCATGGTGTCTCGTTCCTCGCTCGCTGCCATCCCCCGATCATCCCGCATCGTGCACGGACGCATAACATGCATCAATGACCACACCTGGGCACGCACGCGACGGCTTGCGGCTGTCGCCCTTCCGAGGTCTGCGCTATGTCCCCGAACGGGTCGGCAGCCTCGCAGCGGTGACCTCACCGCCGTACGACGTCGTGGTCCGGCCGGACGGCCTGCGCCACCTCGAGACCGCGGATCCGCACAACATCGTCCGGCTGATCCTGCCGCAGTCCGACTCCCCGGCCGCCCGGCACCGGCAGGCCGCGGACACCCTGCACCGCTGGCTGGCGGAGGGCGTCCTGCGGGCGGACCCGGAACCGGCGCTGTACGTCTACGAGCAGCGCGACAACGCCGGACTGCTCCAGCGCGGCCTGATCGGGACCCTCCGGCTCAGCCCGCCCGAGGACGGCGTCGTCCTGCCGCACGAGGACGTGATGCCGGACATCGTCGAGGACCGCGCGGCGCTGATGCGCGAGACGGCGGCCCATCTGGAGCCGCTGCTCCTCTCCTACCGCAGCGACGGCGACGCGGACGGGGCGGCCGCCGTCATCGAGCGCACCGTCCGGCGGGAACCGCTGCTCGCGACCACCACGGAGGACGGTTTCAGCCATCGTCTGTGGTCGGTGACCGATCCCGCGGAGCTCGCCGAGATCGACCGGGGTCTCGCCCGTCACCAGGCACTGATCGCCGACGGCCACCACCGCTGGGCGACGTATCTGCGGCTGCGGGAGGAGCGGACGGTGCCCGGCCCCTGGGATTCCGGTCTGGTGCTCCTGGTGGACACCGCCCGCTATCCGCTGCGCGTGAGGGCCATCCACCGGCTGCTGCACAAGCTTCCGGTGCAGGACGCCGTCGCGGCCCTCGGGGACGCGTTCCGGGTCCGAACGGTGACGGGCCCTCTCCCCCGGGCGCTCGACGAACTGGCAGCCGCCTCGGAAGCGGGCGTCAACGCCTTCCTCCTCGCGGGCGGGACGGGCTTCCACCTGGTCGACCGGCCGGACCCGGAGCTGCTGGACGCCACCGTCCCGACCGGCCGCCCGCAGGCGTGGCGCACCCTGGACGCGACCGTGCTGCACTCCGTCCTGCTGGAGCGGATCTGGCAGATACCGGACGGACCGGAGCACATCGGGTACATCCACGACGCGTCGGCCGCGGTCGAGCAGGCCGAGCGGCACGGGGGCACGGCGGTGCTCATGCACCCGGTCCAGGAGGACGTCGTCCGGGAGCTGGCCAGGCAAGGCGTCACGATGCCCCGGAAGTCGACGTCGTTCGGCCCCAAGCCCGCCACGGGACTGGTGCTGCGCAGCCTCGAACTGGGCTGATCGAACTGCGCTGACCGAACCGGGCAGACCGGAGCGCCGGAAGCGCACCTCGAAACCGAAAACGGCGGCGGCCGACGGAACCCTTTCCGGGTTCCGCCGGCCGCCGCCGTTCCGGGTGTCAGCCCCGGTCCTGCTCGGACGCCTCCGGGGAGCCGGACTCCGCGGCCTCGGACTCCGCGGCCTCGGGCTCCTCGCCGCCGGTCACCTGCGGCTCCACCGCGGCGGCCTCCTCCGCGACCTCGGCCTCCTCCGCGGCTTCGCTCGCCTCCTCGGCCCCGGCCTCCTCCGCGACGGCGGCGTCTGCCGGCTCCGCGGGAGCCGACGGCTCCCCGACGGACGGCTGCTCCGCTGCGGACGGCTTCTCGTCGGGCTCGGCCCCCGGGTCGAACGCATCGGTGAACTCGACACCGTCCAGCTCCGCGAGCCGGTCCGACGCGTCGGTGGTGCCGCCCTGATCGGCCTCCAGGGCCTTGGCGAACCACTCGCGCGCCTCGTCCTCACGGCCCACGGAGAGCAGCGCGTCGGCGTACGCGTAGCGCAGCCGGGCCGTCCACGGCTGGACGGAGTTCGACGCCAGCTCCGAGCTCTGCAGCGTCACCACCGCGGCGTCGGCCTGGCCCAGGTCACGCCGCGCACCGGCGGCGACCAGACGCATCTCGACCTGCCCGGCACGGTCCAGCTTCTGCACCTCGGGCTCACCGGCCATGGCCAGCGCCCGCTCCGGACGCCCCATGCCCCGCTCGCAGTCGGCCATCACGGGCCACAGCTCGGTGGAGCCGGTCATCCGGCGCGCGGCACGGAACTCCGCGAGCGCCTCCGAGTACTTCCCGACGGCGTACGCGGCGAAGCCCGCGGCCTCCCGCACCGCCGCGACCCGCGAGGCCAGCCGCAGCGCGATACGCGAGTACTCGTAGGCCTCCTGCGGGTCCTCGTCGAGCAGCTTGGCGACCATGACGAGGTTCCTGGCGACGTCCTCGGCCAGGGTCTTGGGCAGGCTCAGCAGCTCCTGCCGCACGTCCTTGTCGATCTCGTCACCGGTGACGTCCTCGGGGATCGGCAGCCGCTTGATCGGCTCACGGTCGCGGTCGCCGCGGTCACGGTCGTCCCGCCGGCCGTAGCCACCGGACCGGTCGTCCCGGCGCCCGTAGCCACCGGAACGCTCCTCCCGCCCACGGCCGCCCTGCCCGTACGGACGCCGCGGCCCACGGTCACCGCGGTCGTCACGCCCACGGAACCCACCGCGCTCGTCGTCGCGCCGGGGGCCGCGGGGACGGTCGTCGCGGGGGCGGTCACGGTCGTCCCGCCGGCCGTAGCCGCCGGAGCGGTCATCCCGGCGCTCGAAGCCACCGGACCGGTCGTCCCGACGGTCGGAGCTGCCGGAGCGGTCATCGCGACGCTCGAAGCCACCGCCGGGACGCCCACCACGGTCCCGGTCGTCACGCCCACGGAACCCACCGCGCTCGTCATCACGCCGGGGGCCACGCGGACGGTCGTCCCGCCGGAACCCACCACGGTCCTCATCACGCCGCGGACCACGCTCATCACGCCGCTCGTCCCGGCCACGGAACCCACCACGATCATCGCGGCGGTCGTCCCGACGCTCATCCCGCCGGAAGCCGCCGCGCTCGTCGTCGCGACGCGGCCAACGGTCATCCCGGCCGCGGAACCCACCACGGTCGTCACGGCGGTCGTCGCGCCGGAATCCGCCACGGTCCTCGCGCCGGTCGTCCCGACGCTCATCACGGCGGTCGTCGCGCCGGAAACCCTGCCCCGGACGCTCATCACGCCCACGGAACCCACCGCGCTCGTCATCACGCCGCGGCCCGCGGGGACGATCGTCGCGGGGGCGGTCACGGTCGTCCCGCCGGCCGTAGCCACCAGAGCGGTCGTCACGGCGCTCGAAGCCACCGGAGCGGTCATCGCGACGCTCGAAGCCACCGCCGGGACGCCCACCACGGTCCCGGTCGTCACGCCCACGGAACCCACCGCGCTCGTCATCACGCCGGGGGCCACGCGGACGGTCGTCCCGCCGGAACCCACCACGGTCCTCATCACGCCGCGGACCACGCTCATCACGCCGCTCGTCCCGGCCACGGAACCCACCACGGTCGTCACGGCGGTCGTCACGCCGGAATCCGCCACGGTCGTCGCGCCGGTCGTCCCGACGCTCATCACGGCGGTCGTCGCGCCGGAAACCCTGCCCCGGACGCTCATCACGCCCACGGAACCCACCGCGCTCGTCATCACGCCGCGGCCCGCGGGGACGGTCGTCACGGCCGCGGGCACGGTCACCGTCACGGTCCCGGCGCGGTCCCGCTCCTCGGAAGTCCCGTCGGTCACCGCCGTCCTGACGCCTCGGGTGGCGCTCCGAGCGCCCTGACCTGTCCTCGGGCGAGTTGGTGGACATCGACGTGACTCCTGTCTTGCGGTACCGCAGTTGTCCTGAGGTAACGCAGTCGTTCTCACGCGGGCCGTCGGCCCACGCATCGTGGAAAAACAAAAGGACCCGTGGGTCCCAGCATGAACGCTGGGACCCACGGGTCCTTCAAAGATTGTTCGGCGGCGTCCTACTCTCCCACAGGGTCCCCCCTGCAGTACCATCGGCGCTGAAAGGCTTAGCTTCCGGGTTCGGAATGTAACCGGGCGTTTCCCTAACGCAATGGCCACCGAAACACCATCGGGTGTCTCTAGCGAACAAGCACACTCTTCAATTAAGTAGTGCATACCATCCCGTGCAGGGATGGGCTGGTTCACCGGTGCGACTGTTCGCAACCCGGGAACCACACAGTGGACGCGAGCAACTGAGGACAAGCCCTCGGCCTATTAGTACCAGTCAACTCCACACGTTACCGTGCTTCCATATCTGGCCTATCAACC
>NZ_JBIASV010000005.1:0-259350 GCF_042891165.1 Streptomyces sp. NPDC001922
GCCCGGTTACATTCCGAACCCGGAAGCTAAGCCTTTCAGCGCCGATGGTACTGCAGGGGGGACCCTGTGGGAGAGTAGGACGCCGCCGAACAATCATTGAGACTCAACCCCCGGGCAGGTGCCCGGGGGTTGAGTCATTTCCGGACCAAGTTGCAGAAGGCGAAAAGCAGGTTCCCGCACTCAGACCTGCGTTTAGGCTTCCCGCATGCGCTACGACTTGGTGATCTTCGACAATGACGGCGTGCTCGTGGACAGCGAGCCGCTCTCCAACGCGATCCTGGCCGGATATCTCACCGAGTTGGGCCACCCCACCACGTACGAGGAGTCGATCCGCGACTACATGGGATCGGCCATGCACCGGATCCACGACCTGGTGCGGGAGCGTTCCGGGAAGCAGCTTCCGGCCGACTTCGACGACGTCTTCCACGCCAAGGTCTTCGACGCATTCCGCCGTGAACTCCAGGCCGTCGCCGGAGTCGAGGAGGTGCTGGAGAAACTGGCGGCGGACTGCGTCCCCGTCTGCCTCGCCTCGTCCGGCAGCCATGACCGGATCCGCGTGGCCCTCCACAAGACCGGGCTGTACGACCGCTTCGGGGAGGAGCGGATCTTCAGCTCGCAGGACGTCGGGCGGGGCAAGCCGGCGCCGGACCTCTTCCTGCATGCCGCCCGCACCATGGGGGTCCTTCCCGAGCGGTGTGCCGTGGTCGAGGACAGCCCGCTCGGGGTGCAGGCCGCGGTCGCGGCCGGGATGGATGTGTACGGCTTCACCGCGATGACGCCGCCCGCCCGGTTCGACGGACGGGCCACCGCACTCTTCTCGGACATGGGAGAGCTGCCGCAACTCCTCCTGTGAACGGCCTACCCAGCGGTAGCGGCGGGCCGTACGCTCCTCGGCCATGGACGCAGCGCTGCGGCACGGCAGGGTCTCGTTGACGGTCGGCTTCCTCGCGCAGGGTGTGGTGTTCGCGCTCCTGGTGACCCGCATTCCGGCGATTCAGGAGCGCTACGGAATGTCCGACGCGCTGCTGCCGGTCTTTCTCGCCGCCGTTCCGGTGCTCGCGGGCGTGGGGAGCGTGGCGACCGAGGGCCTCGTCCGGAGGCTGCGGCCGAGTGCCGTGCTCCGCTGGGCGCAGCCGGTCGTGGCGCTCGCTCTGCTGGCCGTCGGCGCCGGCCGGGACGTTCCGCAACTCATCGCGTCCCTCGCGGTGTTCGGGCTCGCCCTCGGTGCGCTGGACGCCTCCATGAACATGCTCGGCGTCAGTCTTCAGCAGACGTACGGGCGGAGCATCATGCTCGGCTTCCACGCCGCGTACAGCCTCGGCGGCATCCTCGGAGCCTCGCTCGCCTGGGCGGGTGCGCATGGGGAGTTACCGCTCGCCGGGCTCTACGGGCCGGTGGTGGCCGTACTGATCCCGCTGGCGCTCGTCGCGAGCCACTGGTACGCCGACAGCGCGTCCGCCCCCGTCCCGCGGCCCCGTGAACCCGGCTCCGTCGACGTGCCGCTGACGGGGGGACAGGACGAGGGTGCCGCACGGGAGTCCGCGCCGTCGCCCGTCGCGATGCGGGTGCTGATGCCCCTGTGCCTGGTGATGGCCTGTGTCTACATCGGTGACTCCACCGTGGCCAACTGGAGCGCGAAGTACCTCCAGGACGTGCTCGGCAGCTCGGAGCAGCTGGCCACCGTCCCCTACAACGTCTACATGGTCACCACGCTCCTCGGGCGGACGGTCGGCGACCGCGGGGTGCGGCGCTTCGGCGCGGTGCCGGTGGTGCGCGGCGGCACGGTGGTGGCGGCGGCGGGCTTCGCCGTGGTCGCGCTCGCCCCCGGAGCGGCGGCGGGGATGGCCGGCTTCACGCTGCTCGGTGTGGGGCTCTGTGTGATCGTTCCGCAGGCCTTCGCCGCCGCGGGACGCCTCTTCCCGGGCGCGTCGGACGCCGCCGTCGCCCGGCTCAACATCTTCAACTATGTCGGCTTCCTGGTCGGCTCACCGCTCGTGGGCGTGCTGGGAGACGCCTGGAGCTATCGCGGGGCGATGCTCGTGCCGATGGCCCTGGTGCTGGTGACACTCCTGTACGCCCGTTCGTTCGGCGCCGAATCGACCCGATACGGTGGCGAGCATGAGCGGCCGCGCACAGCTGATGTGGGACGAGGCAGTAACGGGCTATGACTTCGGGCCCGGGCACCCGATGGATCCGGTGCGGCTGGGGCTGACCATGCGCCTGGTCGAGGCGTTCGGTCTGGACCGGGCGCTGGACGTGGTGTCCGCCAAGTCCGCCGGTGACTCCACGCTGCGGCTCGTGCACCGCTCGGACTACATCGACGCCGTGCGGCGCGCGTCGGCCGACCCGAAGTCCGCCGAGGCGTCGTACGGCCTGGGCACCGAGGACGACCCCGCGTTCGCCGGCATGCACGAGGCGTCGGCGCTGATCGCCGGGCAGTCGGTCGGGGCGGCGGAGGCCGTCTGGCGCGGCGAGGTCCGGCACGCGGTGAACTTCGCCGGCGGACTGCACCACGCGATGCCCGGCGGGGCGGCCGGGTTCTGCATCTACAACGACGCGGCGCTGGCCATCGCCCGCCTGCTGGAGCTGGGCGCCGAACGCGTCGCCTATGTGGACGTGGACGTGCACCACGGCGACGGCGTCCAGGCCGCCTTCTGGGACGACCCGCGCGTGCTGACCGTCTCGCTCCACGAACACCCCCGGACGCTCTTCCCGCAGACGGGCTGGCCCGAGGAGACGGGCGGCCCGGCCGCCGGGGGCAGCGCGGCCAATATCGCACTCCCGGCCGGGACCGGGGACGAGGGCTGGCTGCGGGCGTTCCACGCGGTGGTGCCGGAGCTGATCGAGGCGTTCGCGCCGCAGGTGCTGGTGACCCAGCACGGGGCGGACACGCATTTCGAGGACCCGCTCGCCCACCTCGCGGTCAGCCTGGACGCCCAGCGGGCGGTGGCGGAGTCCTGTCACGACCTGGCCCACCGGCACGCCGACGGCCGCTGGGTGGCGCTGGGCGGGGGCGGCTACGCGGTCGTGGAGGTGGTGCCCCGCTCCTGGACGCACCTGGTGGCGATCGCCGCCGGACGCCCGATCGCACCGACCACCGAGGTGCCGGAGGAGTGGCGGCACCATGTGTACGCCAAGGCGCGGCAGCCGGCCCCGTACCGGATGACGGACGGGCGGGAGCCGCACTGGCGGGACTTCGAAGGCGGCGGCTACGACCCGGCGGACCGGCTGGACCAGGCGATCCTCGCCACGCGCCGGGCGGTGTTCCCGTCCCACGGGCTGCTGCCGTAGTCCCGTCGTTGCCCTGGCCCCGTCGTTGCCGTGGCCCCGTCAACGCCGCGGTCCCCTCACCGCCCCCGCCCGTGACTGCCGTGGTGCTCTCCTGCTCGCGGCGCGGGCCGGCGACCGGTGCGTTCCTGTCGTCCCCGTCGGCCAGGGGCCCCGTACCGGCCCGGCAACGCGCCCCGCGGTGGCCGTGGTTACGGGTCATCAGGCCGTCGGTGGGGCTTCTCCCCGTTCCCCCGCCGCGGGCGCCCTCTTGTGGCCGGCATCGTGGGCGTGTTGAGTGCTGGAGCGCTGCGTACCCATCTGCTGGAGGCCCGGTTGGCGGGGCCGGTGGCGACCTCACGGGAGACCAGCCTGCGGAGCTACCGGCTCTTCGCCGCCCGTGACCCGAGGGTGCTGCTCGGGCTCGATCCGGAACGGGCCTGGCGGCAGCCGGAACTGCTGCGGCTGATAGCCGACCGGTGCGGTGTCCCGGGCGATCCGGAGCTGGTGTCCGGGCCCGACCGGATCGACCCCGACCGCACCCTGGCCGCTCTCGGGGCGTTCGCCGACCGGCTCCGCGCCGCTGCCCGCGCCCGTGCGCCGGTCCTGCTCGGGACCGGCCACCCACACCGTCTCCTGGGCTTCTACGCCGCGTTGGCCCGCGCTCTCTCGGCGGCGGGATGCCCCGTTCTCACCCCGCCGCAGGGGCGATGTATCGACATAACGACCCGGTTCGGGGTACGCACCCGCACCCTCGCCTACGCACGAGGGGTCGCGTTGGTGTGCGCGGGGCGGGGCGCCGCGGAGGGCTGTGGAACCGGCGTGCACACCCACTCCCCGCTCCCGGTTCGGACCGCCCTCGGGGCTGCCGCCGACGCCGGAGGGCCCCTCCCGGCGCTCGTCGTCGGGGACCACGGCTGGGTCTGCGGAGCAGGTCAGCTGGGGATCGAGGCCATCGGCCCGGCCGACACGGACGACCCGGCGCTGTTCGTCGGCGAGGCCGAGGGGCGGGTGGCGGTGGCTGTTCCGCTTGATGACGCTGTGCGGTCCGGTTACTACCGACCGCTTACTCGCTATGTACTCAATCGAGCGTGTCTGTCACAGTAGGCGGTCGATCGCTACTCCTCTTCCCCACTTGCATCACACGCCCCTAATCTGGGGAGGAGCGCACAGCGACGCGAAGTCACCGGAGGGGAAGCCGGTGACCGTCATGTGCGGAAGGTTCAGGTGTGTCATGGCTGCTGGCGAGAGGCCTCTGAACGAGGTGCAGTTCCTGACTGTGGCGGAAGTCGCCACGGTGATGCGCGTATCCAAGATGACCGTGTACCGGCTGGTGCACAGCGGTCATCTGCCTGCGATCAGGGTGGGGAGGTCCTTCCGGGTGCCGGAGCAGGCGGTGCACGACTATCTCCGTGAGTCCTATGTGGGGGTGGAGACCGCCTGAGGGTGACCCGCGGATTACGCTCCTCACCCGGCGCCGGGTAGGCTGGGCCGACGTAGGTAGTGTGGGCTCGGACGCCCCGCACCGAGTGATTCGAAGTGAGCGAGGGTAGTCGTGGGCTCTGTTATCAAGAAGCGGCGCAAGCGGATGGCGAAGAAGAAGCACCGCAAGCTGCTCAAGCGCACCCGCGTTCAGCGTCGCAACAAGAAGTAAGCGAACGCCGAGCGTGACACGCCGCCCTCCTGCCGTTCCGGTGGGAGGGCGGCGTCGTCGTATCGGGGGAAGGTCGTCCGGCATCCGGCCGAAATGTAGCTCTGTGCATCCTTCGGTCACCACAGCGCAACAACCACCCGATACGGTGACCGCTGCGGGAACAAACACGCCAGCCGCGTCCTGGATGTGGAAGGAAGGCGCTGAATCTTGGGCAAAGTCGTGCTCGTCACCGGTGTCGCCCGGCAGCTCGGGGGACGGTTCGTACGACGCATCCAGCGGGAGCCCGGTGTCGACCGGGTGATCGGAGTGGACGCGGTACGGCCCGAGCACCATCTCGGCAGCGCGGACTTCGTCCGGGCCGACATCCGCCAGCCCACCATCGCCAAGGTCCTCGCCGAGCACGCGGTCGACACCGTGGTGCACATGGACGTCACCGGCACCCCGCTGGGCACCCGCGGCAGCCGGAGCACGATCAAGGAAACGAACGTCATCGGCACCATGCAGCTGCTCGGCGCGTGCCAGAAGGCGCCCTCCGTGCAGCGGCTCGTGGTCAAGTCCAGCACCAGCGTGTACGGCTCGGCGCCGCGCGACCCCGCCGTCTTCACCGAGGGCACGCCACCCAAGTCCTTGCCTAGCGGTGGCTTCGCCAAGGACGCCGTCGAGGTCGAGGGGTACGTCCGCGGCTTCGCCCGCCGCCGCCCCGACGTCGCCGTCTGCGTGCTGCGGTTCGCCAACATCCTCGGACCCCGGGCCGAGTCCCCGCTCATCGACTACTTCTCCCTGCCGGTGCTGCCCACCGTGTTCGGGTACGACCCGCGGCTGCAGTTCGTGCACGAGGACGACGTCGTCGAGGTGCTGCGGATCGCCTCGTCCGAGCCGCGCCGCGGCACGCTCAACAGCGGCACCTTCAACATCGCCGGCGACGGAGTGCTGCTGCTGTCGCAGACCGCGCGGCGGCTCGGCCGCCCCACGGCGCCCGTGCTGCTCCCCGCCGTCACCTGGGTCGGCTCCGCGCTCCGCTCCATCGGCATGACCGACTTCTCCCCGGAGCAGATCCGGCTGCTGACCCACGGCCGGGTGGTGCAGACCACGCAGATGCGGGAGACGCTGGGATTCCGGCCGGAGTACACGACCGCCGAGACCTTCGCCGACTTCGCCCGCAGCCGCGGCCCCGGGCTGCTGCCGCCCGAGGCTCTCGCCCGTACCGTCGACCGGCTCGCGGACCTCGTCTCCGCCGGCCCCAGTGAGGAGCGCACCTGACATGGCCGACGCCAAGGTCATTCCCTTCGGTGACGACCCGAGGTCGCGGCGCGGCAAGCCCAAGCCGAAGTCCCGGGTGAACGGGCGTGCCTCGGGGCCGCTGGCGCCCGTCCCCGAGCAGGCCGCGTCCCCCGATGCGCCGGCGGCGGCCGAGGACGGGCCGCGGAGCGGCCAGTGGGAGCGCCGGCTCGCGCACGGGCTGTCGTTCCTGCGCCGCCGGGTCACCGGGGACTACGAGGTCGACGACTTCGGCTACGACGAGGAGCTCACCGACCAGGTCCTGATGTCCATGCTCCGCCCGGTGTACGACAAGTACTTCCGGGTCGAGGTGAAGGGCATCGAGAACATTCCGGACACCGGTGGCGCGCTGATCGTCGCCAACCACTCCGGGACCCTGCCGCTGGACGGGCTGATGCTCCAGGTCGCGGTGCACGACCACCACCCCGCCGACCGTCATCTGCGGCTGCTCGCCGCCGATCTCGTCTTCATGCTGCCCGTCGTCAACGAGCTGGCGCGCAAGGCGGGACACACCCTGGCGTGCTCCGAGGACGCCCAGCGGCTGCTGGAGCGCGGCGAGGTGGTCGGGGTGATGCCGGAGGGCTTCAAGGGCATCGGCAAGCCCTTCTCCGAGCGGTACAAGTTGCAGCGCTTCGGGCGGGGCGGGTTCGTCTCCACGGCGCTCCAGGCGGGGGCGCCGATCGTGCCGTGCTCGATCGTCGGCGCGGAGGAGATCTACCCGATGATCGGGAACGCCAAGACGCTCGCGCGGCTGCTCGGCTTCCCGTACTTCCCGCTGACGCCGACGTTCCCCTGGCTCGGTCCGCTCGGTGCCGTACCGCTGCCGACGAAGTGGACGATCCAGTTCGGCGAGCCGATCCCGACGGACGGCTATCCGCTGGAGGCCGCCGAGGACCCGATGCTGATGTTCAACCTGACCGACCAGGTCCGGGAAACGATTCAGCACACCCTGTACAAGCTGCTCGTCCAGCGGCGGTCGGTCTTCTTCTGACCTGTTTCTCTGACCTGCGCCCGGTCCCCGCTCGGCGGACGGCCGGGAACGCCGTGTCCGGCAGGGCCGTTCGCCGGATGTGGGAAACGACATCGTCATCATCACGGGGACCCTGGCTGCCCTGGCCGCGGCCGCGTTCCTCGCCGATCGCCTGCTGTTATGGATGGAGCGCCGCGCCTGGATCTACTGGCGCAAGCGCAAGGGGCTGTCGGCGATCGGCGCCGACTTCATGCAGGGCACCAGTCCGCAGGCGCAGGCCAACAAGAAGGCCATGGAGCAGGAACGCGTCCGCAAGAACGTCCGTCCCGCGGAGGAGCCGCCGTTCTCGGTGGACCTGGACGCCGGCGTGGTCCGGCTGCGCCTGACCGAGCACCGGGACGGCGGCGGTGGCGAGGACGGCAGTGGGCGCGGGGGCGGCGGTCGCGAGGAAAGCAGCGGGGGCACGGCCCGCGCGGAGATCAACACCCGGTCCGGGCGCGGCGGCCGTCCCGGGACCGATCACTGACGGACGCCCGGAACGCCTCGGCGCAGAGCCTCCGCACAGCTGCCCGGAACACAGCTGCCCGGAACACAGTCGCCCGGAGCGCAGCCGCGAAGGCACCTGTGCGCAGCCGCCCGTGGCAGTGCCGGCGCAGCGAACGGCGCCCGGTCTCCCGGCGCCGTAGCGCGGGGGACCGGACGCCGTCCGGAGAGGGAGCCGCCGGGCAGGGGCGGCAGGCGCGGTGCCGCCTACCGGGCGTCCTCGCCCTCGATGCCCAGGCCCGGCAGCAGGCCGGGCAGGACGGGCGGCAGCGTGACGTCCGGCTTGGCCGGGGCGCTGCCCTTGCCGCTGTCCCGGCCGGAGGGCGACGGGCTGGCCTTCGGCGGGTCGAGCAGATCGTCGGCGCCGTCGATGAGCCCGCCCTCGGACTGGCGCGACTCCGACGGGTGCGGCTTGCTCTCCTTGCCGCTCCGCCGCTCGGACGGGGCGTCGGACGCGGGCTCGGAGTGCCGTGACCGGGTGTGCGAACCGGTCGGGCCCGAGGAGCGGCCGGAGCCCGTCCGGGCGTCGTCCCCGCCGGGCGGGGTGGGAAGGAGCGACTTCAGCGGGCCGACCTCCTCGTCCATCGCGTCGAAGACCGAACTCACCTGGTCGCCCACGTCGGTGAGCTGGGCGGGCAGCCGGTCGCGGAGCTCCCGCCAACTGCGCCGGTGCGAGGTCGAGAAGGACTCCAGGGTCTGGATCGGACCCAGTGAGCCGTCCTGCGCGTAGGCCTGGGACAGCAGCCGGTGGCCCTCCGAGGCGTCGTGCCGCATGCCGGAGAGTGCCCGGCGGACCTCGCTCAGCGACTCGTGGTCGAGGTCACCGGCGCGGCCGCGCTCCATCAGCCTGCGGGCCTCGTTCATCCGCGTCGAGGCCTGGTCCAGGTACACCTTGCCGCGGTCGGAGTCGCCGTCCGCCAGGCCGCGCTTCATGTCCTCCATGCCGCGCTTGAGCCCGTACAGCGAATCCCCGGGCAGGGCGTCGGAGCTGGCCGCGGCCACACCGCTGAACGCCCCGGCCGCGACACCGACCGTCAGCCCGCCCGCGGCGAGCCCCTTCGACCAGCGGGACCGCGGACGGAGCGACCGGATCGGGCCGGCCCGGTGGGCGCCCCTGCCGGAGCGCTGACCGGGCAGCGTCGGGCCCTCTCTCTCGGTGCCCTCGGCGAGCATCGCCTCCATGGCAGCGACCAGTTGCGCCCGCTGCACCGTCCTGACGTCCGGATCCAGCTCCGGCTTCGGCAGCCGGCCGAGCCCGCCCGCCAGGGCGAGCAGCGTGTCCTGCCGGATGTCCGCCGTCGCCTCGGACCGCTCGGCCGTCCCGTCCTGGTGAGCCTGCTCGTCCAGGACATGGGCGAAGGCGTTCGCCCGCCGGTGCGCCGATACGTTCGCGATCACAGGCGGCACCTCCTCTCGTCATCACCCTCGACTCCCCGGCATGGATGGAAGGTTGCGCACCTTGAGCGCAACCACTCGATCGAGTGAGCAGAAGCGATCAGGGGACGACCAGAGGGAGCCTGCAATCCGGACAACGAGCAGCTCGGCAGTCGGGTTACGCGCGGACGATGATCGGACCGGGGGGTCATGTTGGGTCACCGTAGGGGTTGTCGTGGTGGTCAGCGGGCGTCGTCGGGGAGCAGCCGCGCCAGGGTCCGGACGGCCCGGTACTGGAGCGTCTTGATCGCGCCTTCGTTCTTCCCCATCACCCGGGCGGTCTCCGCGACCGACAGGCCCTGGAGGAACCGCAGGGTCACGCACTCCTGCTGCTGCGGGTTGAGCTTGCGGACGGCCTCCAGCAGGGCCGCGTTGGACAGCGATTCGAGGACCGAGTCCTCGGGGCTGCGCTCGACCTCGTTGGCGTCGAGCATCTCGCCGGTGGTGATCTCGAGGCGGAACCGGCTGGACTTGAAGTGGTCGGCGACGAGGTTGCGGGCGATCGTCACCAGCCAGGCGCCGAAGTCGCGGCCCTGCCAGGTGAAGGTGCCGATCCGGCGCAGGGCGCGCAGGAACGTCTCGCTGGTGAGGTCCTCCGCGGTGGCCTTGCCGCCCACCCGGTAGTAGATGTACCGGTACACGGTGTCGGCGTACTGGTCGTAGAGGCGGCCGAAGGCCTCGGCCTCGCCGGCCTGGGCGCGTTCGACGAGGTCCATCATGCGACGGCTGTCGCTGTCGGCGGCGGGGCGGCGAGCGGCGGGGGCGCCGGTCCGGGTGCGTCGGCCGACCGCGGCGGTGCGCTCGGCGAGGGCGTAGGCGGGGCCGACGGGTCCGGTGGGTCCGGCGGCAGGGACAGGCACGGCGAAGGCGGGGACGGCGTACGCGGCGGGGACGAAGCCGCGCAGATGGTCGGCGACCGTCGCGCGGAGCGTAGCCAGGCCCGAGGCGTCAACCCCGACGTGTGGGTACACGGGACTCCCAGAGGCAGAGCTTCCATCACGTGCAGTACGGATACATTCACCCGTCGTAGCGACGTGTGGATACCCGTTTGCGTCTGAGGAGAATAACGCTTCGTACAGGCAGCGCTACACCGAGTTGCTCAAATCACCGCTTCGGAGCGCTCTGTTACGGGTTGATGACCGATTGCATAGAGAATGCGGCACGCAGAATGATCGGATCTCTGCGTAAATTGCTCGATCGCGGGTCAACTTGTGGCGATGCGGCGGCATTGGGACTGGCGGGGAGCCGCGGGGGGTAAGAAGGCCGGAATGGCCGCGCGTCGCACCGGCGCAGCGCGGCCGGGCCGGATCGGGCGGTGCGGTCCGCGGGGCCGGCGCCCGGGGCGGGGCCGGATCTCCGGGCGGGAGGGGGCTGTTCCTCGTCTCCGCAGGTCGTTACGGCGGGACGGTGATCGGACCGCCGTGGCCGGGGACCGGCGGCGGGGTGCGGAGCGGGTGCGTCAGCGGCGGCGGCGCTGGAGGGCGACCGCGGCGGCCGCTCCGCCGGCCAGTGCGCCGACTCCGGCGGCGGCCGGGATGCCGACCTTCGCCGCCTTGCGGCCCGTGCGGTAGTCGCGCAGCCGCCAGCCGTGCTCGCGGGCGTGTTTGCGCAGCCGCGTGTCCGGGTTGATCGCGTACGGGTGCCCGACGATCGACAGCATCGGGATGTCGTTGGCGGAGTCGCTGTACGCGGCGCAGCGCGAGAGCTCGAGCCCCTCGGCGCCGGCCAGGGCCCGTACCGCCTCGGCCTTCGCCGGGCCGTGCAGCGGTTCGCCGACGAGTTTGCCGGTGTAGATGCCGTCGAGGGACTCGGCGACGGTGCCGAGGGCGCCGGTCAGGCCGAGCCGGCGGGCGATGATCGTCGCGGTCTCCACCGGGGCGGCGGTGACCAGCCAGACCTTCTGGCCCGCGTCGAGGTGGGCCTGGGCGAGGGCGCGGGTGCCCGGCCAGATCCGCTCCGCCATGTACTCGTCGTAGATCTCCTCGCCCATCTCCATGAGCTCGGAGACCCGGTGGCCCTTCACGATGGACAGCGCGCTGTTGCGGGCGTCCTCCATGTGGGCCGGGTCCTCCACGCCCGCCAGCCGGAACCACGCCTGCTGCCAGGCGAAGCGGGCCAGCTCGCGCTTCTGGAAGAAGCGGCGCTTGTAGAGGCCGCGGCCGAAGTGGAAGAGGGCCGCGCCCTGCATGACGGTGTTGTCGAGGTCGAAGAAGGCGGCGGCCAGGCGGTCCCCCGCGACGGGGAACTCCGGCTCGCCGGCGGCCTCGGCGCTCTCGCTGCCGGCGTCCGGCGCGGCGTCGAGCGAGGACTTGCGGGCTGCCTCGGCAGCCGCCTCGCCTGCCAGCACGCTGCGTGCCGTGGCGGAGCGCCTTCGCGGTGTGAGCCATCCCAGTGCGGCCATGACGTGAGCATAGCCAGTGACCTCCGCCAAACCGGAGTCGGGAGGATTCGGGCGCGTGAACTTCCTGCGGCAGTTCTGTTTCCGGTCCGTGTGCCTGCTGTGCCGGTGTGTGATCACCGGCCGCCCGTCGCCGGACGGGCCTCAGCCGCCCAGGGCCGTGCGCAGCCGCTTCGGGTCGACCCGCCAGAAGTCGTGCTGGGCGCCGTCGACGAGGACGACCGGGATCTGCTCCCAGTACTTGCGGTGCAGTTCCGCGTCCTCGGTGATGTCCTTCTCCTCCCAGGCCGCCCCCAGTTCCGCGCAGACGGCGACGATCACCTTCCGGGCGTCGTCGCAGAGGTGGCAGCCGGGTTTGCCGATCAGGGTGACGGTGCTGTCGGCGGGGTTCTTGCGGGGCGTGCGGCGCAGCAGCGGGCTCATGACTGCATTGTGCAGCGCGCGGACGTGCGCCGGGGTGCGGCCTCCGGTTGGATGGCGGCATGGACGATTCAGGTGGTTCGGGGGCAAAGTCGTAGGGAACGTGGCCACGCACCCTTGCCGGCCGCGGGTCCGTCCCGGTGGCCGCGGGTGGGGTTCCCTCCCGGCGGCGACCGGGGGAGATCTGCCTTGTGGGCGGTTCCGCGATCATGAGATCGATACGCGTGACCCCGGTCACTTTGGTCGGACAAAGCGGACACCATCTTTGTGCACGCGTTCACAAAGACATAGCCTGCTGTCGACGGGGTGGCCCTGGGACGTGTGGCCGCCTGCAGCCCCGCTCTACCCGCAGGAGCACCGTGGCAACTGGCCGAACTCACCGACCGGCGACCCGTAGCCGAGGGATTCCCGAGGCCACCGTCGCCCGGCTTCCGCTGTATCTGCGTGCGCTGACGGCGCTGTCCGAGCGTTCGGTTCCCACGGTCTCGTCGGAGGAGCTCGCGACCGCGGCCGGGGTGAACTCCGCCAAGCTCCGCAAGGACTTCTCCTACCTCGGCTCGTACGGCACCCGGGGTGTCGGCTACGACGTCGAGTACCTCGTCTACCAGATCTCGCGCGAGCTCGGCCTGACCCAGGACTGGCCGGTCGTGATCGTCGGTATCGGTAACCTCGGCGCCGCCCTCGCGGGCTACGGCGGCTTCGCCTCGCGCGGCTTCCGGGTCGCCGCGCTGATCGACGCCGATCCTGCGATGGCCGGCAAGCCGATCGCCGGGCTGCCCGTCCGCCACACCGACGAGCTCGAAGCGATCATCAACGACAACGGCGTCTCCATCGGGGTCATCGCCACCCCGGCCGGCGCCGCCCAGCAGGTCTGCGACCGGCTCGTCGCCGCCGGCGTGACCTCCATCCTCAACTTCGCCCCCACGGTGCTGTCGGTGCCGGACGGGGTGGACGTCCGCAAGGTCGACCTCTCGATCGAACTCCAGATCCTCGCCTTCCACGAGCAGCGGAAGGCGGGCGAGGACGGCGCGCACGAGGGCGCCGTGGCGCCGCCGCCGCTGCGCGCCGGAGCCGACGGGGGCCGGAAGGGGCCCGACGGGGACGTGCCCGCCGTGATGCCGGCATGAGTCTTCTGGTCGTCGGACTGAGCCACCGCAGCGCGCCGGTGAGCGTGCTGGAGCGGGCCGCCCTCGCCGCGGACACGCAGGCCAAGCTGCTGCAGGACACGCTCGCCGCCGAGCCGGCGGCCGAGGCCGCGGTGCTCGCCACCTGCAACCGCATCGAGCTCTACGCCGACGTGGACAAGTTCCACGCCGGTGTCGCCGAGCTGTCCACGCTGCTCTCCGTGCACTGCGGAGTCGGCATCGACGAGCTCACCCCGTACCTCTACGTGCACTACGAGGACCGGGCCGTCCACCACCTGTTCTCGGTGGCCTGCGGCCTGGACTCGATGGTCGTCGGCGAGGGCCAGATCCTCGGTCAGATGAAGGACGCGCTCGCGCTCGGCCAGGAGCTGCACAGCGCCGGGCGGCTGCTGAACGACCTCTTCCAGCAGGCGCTGCGGGTCGGCAAGCGGGCGCACAGCGAAACCGGGATCGACCGGGCCGGTCAGTCGCTGGTCACCTTCGGTCTCGAACAGCTCGCCGCGGGCGGCTCCGTCGAGCAGTGGGCGTCCGGCAAGCGCGCCCTGGTGATCGGCGCCGGATCGATGTCCTCGCTGGCCGCGACCACACTCGCCCGCGCGGGTGTCGTGGAACTGGTGATCGCCAACCGAACAATCGACCGTGCCGAGCGGCTGGCCGGCGCGCTCGCCGACCAGACCGGCCCCGGCCTCACGGCGCGCGCCGTACCGATGGACGAGGTCCCGGGCGAGCTGGCCCGCGCCGACCTCACCGTCTCCTGCACCGGCGCGACCGGGCTGGTGCTCACCGGCGAGGCCGTCGCCACCGCGGCCGCGGGCCGCACCGGGGAGAGCTTCCTGCTCGACCTGGCGATGCCGCGGGACATCGACCCGGCGGCGCACCGCGTCGACGGCGTCCGGCTGGTGGACATAGAAACCCTCGCCGAGGCCTCCGCCGACGCGCCCATGGCCGCCGATGTGGACCGGGTCCGGGGCATCGTCTCCGAGGAGGTCGCCGCGTTCGGCGCCGCTCAGCGAGCCGCTCACATCACCCCCACCGTCGTCGCCCTGCGGACCATGGCCGCCGATGTCGTCGCGAGCGAGATCGCCCGCCTCGACGGCCGCCTCCCCGGGCTGGACGACAAGCAGCGCGCCGAGATCACCCAGACCGTGCGCCGCGTCGTCGACAAGCTGCTGCACGCGCCCACCGTGCGGGTCAAGCAGCTCGCGGGCGAGCCCGGCGGCGCCGGGTACGCGGACGCGCTGCGGGAACTCTTCGACCTCGACCCGCAGGCGGTTGCCGCCGTCAGCCGGGCCGACAGCACCGACCCCGGACAGGAGCGGGCATGAACGACACCACCCCCTCCACCACCTCGCGCGAAGCGGCCGGCTCCGGCAGCGGTCCGCTCCGCCTGGGCACCCGTCGCTCCACGCTGGCCATGGCCCAGTCCGGGCAGGTCGCGGACGCCGTCCGCCGGCTCACCGGACGCCCGGTCGAGCTGGTCGAGATCACCACGTACGGCGACACCTCACGGGAGCAGCTGGCGCAGATCGGCGGCACCGGGGTCTTCGTGACCGCGCTGCGCGACGCGCTGCTGCGCGGCGAGATCGACTTCGCCGTGCACTCGCTCAAGGACCTGCCGACCACGCAGCCCGAGGAGCTCGTGATCGCCGCCGTGCCGCCGCGCGAGGACCCGCGGGACGCCCTCGTCGCCCGCGACGGCCTCACGTTCGAGCAGCTGGCGGAGGAGTCCCGGAAGGCTCCGGTCCGCATCGGCACCGGCTCCCCGCGCCGGATGGCGCAGCTCAACGCGTGGGCCCGCACCCTGGGCCGCGACATAGAAACCGTTCCGATACGCGGCAACGTCGACACCCGTATCGGATACGTGCGCTCCGGCAAGCTGGACGGCGTCGTCCTCGCTGCCGCCGGGCTCACCCGGATCGGCCGTATCGACGAGGCGACTGAGAAGCTGCCCGTCGACAACGTTCTGCCCGCCCCCGGCCAGGGGGCACTGGCGGTCGAGTGTTCCGCGTCCGACGCGGGCCTCGCCGCCCGGCTCGCCGAGCTCGACGACCCGTACACCCGGGCCGCCGTGACCGCCGAGCGATCCCTGCTCGCCGCCCTGGAGGCCGGCTGCAGCGCACCTGTGGGGGCGCTGGCCGACCTTTTGGCCGACGGGCAGGTTGTCACCGAAATGCGCCTGCGCGGCGTCGTCGGCACCACCGACGGCAAGACGCTGGTGCAGCTGTCCACCACCGCTCCCGTACCCGCGTCCCACGACGACGCCCTGCAGCTCGGCAGTGAACTCGCCGCCGAACTGCTCGCCAAGGGTGCGGCCGGTCTGATGGGGGAGCGAGCACTTTGAGCCCCACTGCCGCAAAGATCCAACGAGCACCACAGGCTGGTCTCGGTCACGTCACCTTCCTCGGTGCCGGACCCGGAGATCCGGGACTGCTGACGCTGCGCGCCGTCGAGGCGCTGGCGAACGCGGACACGCTGATCGCCGATCCCCAGGTGCTCGACGTAGTGCGTACGCACGCCAGGGCAGGGGTGGACATCCCGCAAGCGGGGCATGACGAGCCGTCAGCCTCCGCGACGGATCCCGCCTCGGGGGATGCCGCCAATCTTGTCATGGGGGCCGCACGGGGCGGCAAGCGGGTCGTGCGGGCGGTCGCGGGCGACCCCGGCATGGACTGCGACGCCGCCGCCGAGATGCTCGCCTGCGCCGCCGAGAACATTCCGTTCGAGGTGGTGCCCGGAGTGGCGACCGCGGTGGGTGTACCCGCGTACGCCGGTGTGCCGCTGCGCAACGGGACCGGCGCCGACGTCCGCTTCCTGGACGCCCGGACCGCCACCGAGCGGTCCTGGAGCGAGGTCGGCACCAGCGACGCCACCGCCGTCGTCTCCACCACGCTGGACTCGGTCGCCTCGGCCGCCGGTGAACTCGTCGCCGCCGGACGGAAGCCGGACACCCCGATGACGGTCACCGTCGCCGGCACGACCACCCGGCAGCGCACCTGGACCGCCACGCTGGGCACGGTCGCCCAGGTGCTGAAGTCCGCGAAGGTGCTGCCGTCGCCGGACGGCGGGCAGTCCGTGATAGCCGTCGTCGGCGAGCACAGTGCGGCGGAACGGCGCGACCAGCTCTCCTGGTTCGAGTCGAAGCCGCTGTTCGGCTGGAAGGTCCTGGTCCCGCGGACCAAGGAGCAGGCCGCCTCGCTCTCCGACCAGCTGCGCAGCTACGGCGCGGTGCCGCACGAGGTGCCCACCATCGCCGTCGAGCCGCCGCGCACCCCGCAGCAGATGGAGCGCGCGGTCAAGGGCCTGGTCACCGGCCGCTACGAGTGGATCGCCTTCACCTCGGTCAACGCCGTGAAGGCCGTCCGGGAGAAGTTCGAGGAGTACGGGCTCGACGCCCGCGCCTTCGCCGGGATCAAGGTCGCGGCCGTGGGCGAGCAGACCGCCAAGGCGCTGGTCGACTTCGGCGTGAAGCCGGACCTGGTGCCCAGCGGCGAGCAGTCGGCGGCGGGCCTGCTGGAGGACTGGCCGCCGTACGACCCGGTCTTCGACCCGATCGACCGGGTGTTCCTGCCGCGCGCCGACATCGCCACCGAGACCCTGGTGGCCGGTCTGATCGAGCTGGGCTGGGAGGTGGACGACGTCACGGCCTACCGGACCGTGCGCGCCTCGCCGCCGCCGGCCGAGACCCGTGAGGCGATCAAGGGCGGCGGGTTCGACGCGGTCCTGTTCACCTCGTCCTCCACGGTGCGGAACCTCGTCGGCATCGCCGGCAAGCCGCACAACGTCACCGTCATCGCCTGCATCGGCCCGGCCACCGCGAAGACCGCGGAGGAGCACGGCCTGCGCGTGGACGTCCTGTCGCCCGAGCCGTCGGTGCACAAGCTGGCCGAGGCGCTCGCGGACTTCGGCGCCAAGCGCCGGGACGCCGCCGTCGAGGCGGGCGAACACGTCACCAGGCCGAGCGAGCGCCGGCCCGGATCGCGCAGGAGGCGCACGTGAGTGTTTACGGAAGCTTTCCCGGGGCCCGTCCCCGACGGCTCCGTACCACCCCGGCCATGCGACGCATGGTGGCCGAGACACGGCTGCACCCGGCCGAGCTGATCCTTCCCGCCTTCGTGCGGGAGGGCATCAGCGCGCCGGTGCCGATCTCGGCGATGCCGGGCGTCGTGCAGCACACCCGCAACACCCTGCGGAAGGCCGCCGCGGAGGCGGTCGAGGCCGGGGTCGGCGGGCTCATGCTGTTCGGCATCCCGGAGGCCAAGGACGCGGTCGGCAGCCAGGGCACGGACCCGAACGGGATCCTCCAGGTCGCCATCCGGGACGTGAAGGCCGAGGTCGGCGACGACCTCGTCGTCATGTCCGACCTGTGCCTGGACGAGTACACCGACCACGGCCACTGCGGCGTGCTGGACGACGACGGCCGGGTCGACAACGACTCGACGCTGGAGCGCTACGCCGAGATGGCGCGGGTGCAGGCGGACGCGGGCGTCCATGTGGTGGGCCCGAGCGGCATGATGGACGGCCAGGTCGGGGTGATCCGCGAAGCGCTGGACGGCACCGGGCACCAGGACGTCGCGATCCTCGCCTACACCGCGAAGTACACCTCGGCGTTCTACGGGCCGTTCCGCGAGGCCGTCGCCTCGTCGCTGAAGGGCGACCGGAAGACGTACCAGCAGGACCCGGCCAACGCGCGGGAGTCGCTGCGGGAGCTGGCGCTCGACCTCGAAGAGGGCGCCGACATGGTGATGGTGAAGCCGGCGCTGCCGTACCTGGACATCCTGCGGCAGATCGCGGACACGGTGGACGTGCCGGTCTCCGCGTACCAGATCTCCGGTGAGTACGCGATGATCGAGGCCGCGGCCGAGAAGGGCTGGATCGAGCGGGACCGCGCGATCATGGAGACCCTGACCGGGATCAAGCGCGCGGGCGCGGGCACGATCCTGACGTACTGGGCGACCGAGGTCGCGCGGCGGTTGCAGCGCGGGGAGTAGTTCTCCCGGCCGGGATCGCGGGATCGCGGGATGTGAACGGGAATGTGAACGACGGCGGCGCTCCGTACTCGGTACGGGGCGCCGCCGTCGTCATGGTCCGTGCGGAGGTGCTTTCGGGTCAGCGTGCCGTGGACCAGGTGTGCGCCACGTCGATCACCAGCCGGTCGGGGAGCTGGAGCACGCGGAACGGCAGGCGGGCGCGGACGCCCAGACCGATCTGGGTGTCGCCCTCGAAGCTGCCGACGAACCGGGTGTCCTTGAACGTCCGGTAGCCGCTGATGTTCACGCCGGGCAGCGGCTTGCCCGCGCGCCCCGCGTACGTCGCCGCGCCCGTCTCGGGGTCGTAGCTCGGCGCGGCCACCCGGACCTCGAGGACGGCGCCGCCGCCTACGGGGATCGCCGTGCCGGAGCCGTCCTGGTAGACCTTGTCGACGTACCGCACCTGGTAGCCGACCTTGTGGCCGCCCGCGGCGCGGGTGTCGATGACCATCCGGTCGTAGCAGTCGTGCCGGCCGGTCCTGATGTTCGTCAGCGGCGTGTACGCGGTCACGTCCGCGGTCTTGTCGCCGCTGCCCCAGGCGGTGGCGCAGGCCTCGGCCCGGGTGTTCGCCTTCGTGGCCGTGGCGGCGGTCGCCGAAGCGGCCGTTGCCGTCAGCCCGGCGGCGGCAAGCACGAGCGCGGCCGCCGCGGTACCCCAACGTCGCATGATGTTTCCCCCCTGGAAATCGATCGGATGCGGTGTCGCCGGGTTGGACGGCCGGATGCGCCGGATGGTTGTTCGGGTGGGGGGATTTGGCCGGATACGGTGACTCCTGATGAAGATCACCCATCGATTCCTCACACCCAGCGCAATGACGCAGCGATAGCCTTGCACAACTCGCCCATCGGCGTCGCGACGTCCCCCAGGGGTACTGAGAAGGCAAGAAGGAGATAGCCGACCCCGCCTGGCATCTCGAAATAGAAGTCCTGTGTCGTGTCAGTCACGACGTGAACTGCGGTTCCCGCGGGGACGCTGGCAATCGCCACGGTGCCCCCGTTGCGATTGCGAGCTGACAATGCCTGGGAGAGGTCGGCAGGGGAAGTCCGCAGTTCCCCCCTCAGCGGCAGCAGCGAGACCAGTAGCGTTGCTGGAGCGCTCAGATCACCTTGTACGCCAGTGCGAAGGAACAACTCCAGAGCACCCCGCCCGGCGGCGTCCTCGGCGGTATTCCGCAAGGTTCGCCACAGCTCTTTTCTTGTTTCTGCAGGCATGGGGCCGTGCTCTGCCTGCAGGTCGACGAACTTCTTCAGCTGTGGACGCCAGCCTTCAATCGTGAGGTCGATTCGAAACCAGTCTCGCGGCACCAGGATCTGGTAGTCCTCAGGCGGCTTGATCTCGTCGATGGTGGTCAAGTTGACATCTCCACAGCGTGTTCAGCGGGGGCAAAAATGCGAACACTCTTGACAACCCCCGCAAACATGGAAGAGAAGACATCCCACCCTTCCTGAGTGGGTGTAGCCAGCTCGAATACGACAGCCGTTCCGTTGGGAAGAGGGATCTGCACCTGGATGAACGAAGTCCAAAAGGGCTCGTCGTTTCCGGATGGCGTCAGTTCCCCTGTCACCGCAGCCTTACGGCTGCCGATGCAAGAAACTGCTGGACCGCACGGAAGTGAGATCTCCTGGACTTCGCCTATGTTGAGCGCTTTCAACGCTGCCATCGTGGCTCGGATCGGGTCTCTTCTGGTTTCTTCGGCAAGGTCCATGAGGGAGACGTGGACAGTGGCGGTGCACCGCTGGTCATCAACCTCCGTCGCCACGAATCCGGCGTATTGTACGCTGCCCTCAACGAAAGCATCGTAGTTGGCTCCGCACAGGGCGGCCCACTGGTACTGCATGTCCGGTGTGCCGCTCGGAAGCACCTCCTGCGCCAGACGGATCAGCTGCTCCGTGAGTTCCTCCACGGACTCTGCTTCCATCGGCAGCTCGAAGAAGCCCTTGGGCATCACCCACTTGACATCCAGAAAACCCTCATCGAGATTCTGGTTGTGGTGAGAAGAGTTCACGAAGAAACTTCCTCACCCGGCAGCAGGAGCTCTGGCGCCTCAGGATGAAAATTGGCCGCGAAGGGGTAGGGGCCATAATGTGGGTAGAACTCGGGGAGTTCGGCGCCGTGGCGCCCCGCAGTATGGGCGATGTCTCTGTATGCAGCGGCGCGCGCTCGGACCTTCTGCCTGGCGCGATCACCCCAGTGTCGAGCGAGAAAAACAATGTAGAGAATAAGGATGACGGCAACCATCGCAGCCGTTATGGCGTAGAAGGCCGTCTGCGACTTGGAGGATTCCCAGTACTGGACATACCCTCCCCAGTAGAGAAACAGGCCGGTGAGAGCCAATGCGGACGGAAGTCCCAGCTTCATTCCGATGCCGCGCAGTTGAGTGTCGTCGTAGTGGCGGAGTCGAAGCATCCGCAATACCGCAGAATCGTCGAGGAAATCGAACCCCAGCTTCCGGCCCTGTTTGTCAGCAAGTTCTCGAGCCTCCGGAATTGCAAATAGAGCCTCACCCGGCACCATCTTCCTGACGATGCCGCCGCGCGCTCGGTACTCTCCCGGCTCCAGCTCGTGATCTTGAGACATCTGATAATTCCCTTCGACGGAGGAAACGGACGCTAGTGCGCCAGGGCGGTGTGAAAGGCCTGTGGTGAGGGCTTCGGCTGCGGTGAAGGGCGAGGTGAGGGGCTAGCCGGTGTGGGTTTCGGCGGGTCGCCTGGGTCACCCGTCCGCTCGCCGTTGTGACCTCCAAATATTTTGACCAAGGCTCCCACAAAGGATCCTGTTTTGATTCCTGCGGTGATCCGTTCACCTGTGATCGCGGGCCTCCCAGATTTCACGAGAACCCCGTTGACAACTGTCACAGCGAGTCCGTTGAAGAACTTGTGTGAAACTCCTGCCAAGGCGTCGCTGCCGCTGAAGCGAACCCCCCGAAGCTTACTGAGGCCGCTGAGACCCTTGACGGCCCTGAAGCCCTTGAGGGATCCCAGGCCTGGCATGACCCCGAGTCCGTCGAAGAACAGCTTCCAGCCGTTGAGTTCCCCGCCGCGCGCAGACATGTCGTAGCTGTGTCCCACCAGCGCTGCCGCGCTGGTCAATACGGCAAGCGCACCAAAGATGGGGGCGAGGACTTCCAGGGGAGGGACGAATACGCAAATGACGGCTAGAATCGAGAATATCGCTGAAAGGTTGGCGAATCTATCCGCCCAATCGGCCAGGAAATTCATGATTCCACCTTGATCGCGGACGCCATCATGGTGAACTGTGTTTCTGATGTGCTTCGCTGCCGCTTTTGCGGCATCATCGCGAATAATTTTTGCTCGGCCGACCTCGCTATGGCAACGACGAATGACGTCCATCGCCGCATCACGCTTTTTCTCGAGCCTGGTTCGTTCTGTGGCATCGTCGGCGCTGGGGACCGTGCCGTGGAATTTTTCGAGATCCGCGCCGGCGTGCTTTTGTTCGCGTTCTGCTTCGCGGAACTTATCCAGAGCCTTGTCTGCAATTTTCTGGGCTCTGTTCAGCTCACTTGCGTACTCGTTGGACTCGCCCTGCACGACTTTGGTGCCGAGTGCTTTGGCTGCCTCGTCGTAGCGGTCGTATGCGCGTTTCAGCCGTGCTGCGGTTCCATCAGCTATCTCGTGGAAACCACGACCGGCATCGCTGTCCCAGCTCTCGACCGACGAAAGAGCCTTGATATTGTCGGCCTGTTTGTCGATCTCGTCGGCCATCCGGCGCAGACGCTTTCCGAGCCTGGCCACTTCGTGGGGATCGCCGGGAATGGGGTCGCCGTCGTGCAGCGGTTCCCAGTCATGCGGTCGGGAGCTCATTTCTTCCTCCTCGACTTGCGGGTGTCGCGAAGGGCTTGAGCCAGCTCGTGATCCACCTTGTCATACGCTTCAGCTGCGGTCTGTGTGAATTTGGCCAGATGGTGAATGTCTTCCATCAATTTCTTGCGCGTCTTCTTCCAGGTTTCGGAGAAGTCGTCGAAAATGTTGCGGAGCTCATCACTCCCGAGGGATTTTTCACAGTCATCTGCGGGGTTGCTGTTCTCCTTGAATTCCCGATGGATTCGGAACAGGGAGTTCGAGCAATCCTTGATCAGGTCAGTGTCCGCTCTCGTTCTCTCGCTCATCTGGATCCCCCTGGTCAACCCTCTGAAAAGTCAACGCTTCCGGCTCTGTTGTGAAGGCTTGGCAGGGCAGGCCCTTGCCCGGCCCTAGGGTCTGTCCTTCGACCGGGGCACGTCATGCACCGTGCGCGGGGCTGTCATCGATGCCGCAATGGAGGCAGATCGTGGCTCGCCCCGACTCCGACGGCTGAAGGTGAACACCTGAACCGCGACGCTACCGGGTGTAGTTCACCGTACGCCAGGTGCAACAAGCCTTACCCAGGGGGCCGTTGTATGCGCATGGCGCCATCTGCCCAGCCGTGACCGTATCCCGCGGTGAACTCGGCCAACCTCTCGGGTGCTGCCGGGCTCCGGCCACGGGGGCGCCGTTCCCTTGTGGGCCGGGGGCGAGGGAGCGGCGAGCGGCTGGAGTTTGCGAGCCGCGTCGGCTGGTGCGTCACCACCAGGAGATACCACGCGGATGGACTCCGTGCCTCTCCGCACCGGACGGGTGGCGACTCAACACCATCGCGGTACCGGTCCAATGGCATTGGGCGCTGATGGTGTGCGGGGCGCCGTGGCTTCACCGTTGTGCAGATGATGTTTCATGTGTCTTCAAGCACCCATCAGGCTCATGTTCGGGCTCGTGGTGGCACTTCGGGCGCAGTCAAGCCCGACGCCGAGTGGGATGCTCCTGTTCCTCGCCGGATCTGCGAGTTCCTCTATGGCCAATGCATGCTTCATGGCGCCAAACTGTGACCCCGTAAGAAGCTGATTCTCAACCTTGCGTCCAATGCCTGGGCCCTCGGCCTCTCGGTCCTTACCGGTCTGCTCCTCTTTGCCAGAGCACTGCCATGAACGTTGGTGCCTGCTCTCATCAGGTAGTACACATTGGGAGTCGGCTCACTAATCGCGCGATCAGGATTACCCACCCCTGCGCAGGAATACTGAGGTAGTGAGGTCCATGAACCAGTCGGAATGGCAGAAATCTTCTTACTGTCAGGGCGTTAGCAATTGCCTGAATCTGGCCCTCGGAGCGGATGGAGTCCTGTTGCTCTGCGAGAGCGAAGACCCAGAGACCGTTCTCAAGACGACCCCCGAGAGGTTGCGCGCCTTCTTCCTGGGCGTGAAGGCAGGGGAGTTCGACCACTTCGTGACCTGATGCGTCAGCCTCAGCCTCCCGGCCGAGCCGGACAGCTTTTGGTGTCTCCGCGAGCCGAGATCGTCTGTCGCGCCACGAGGCGCCCGACCAGTGGGCGGTGGCGAATGCGGACCATTCGCGTTCGACGTTGAACCGCACTCCATGCATCGTCAGCACCGGAAGGCATGCGAGTCGGCCGGCCTGTGGTGACGGTTGCGCATATCTGCCGAATGTGGGTATTTACGGTCTGATGGAGGACTTCCGAATTCACGCGAGGGCGTGGCGTACGGGGCATTGAGTCAAAGCGTAACCCTTCGGGATGAATGACTCGAAGGGCCCCACTCGGCATCAACTCCGTGCCGTACTAGTGTGGGTACTCCTTGTCACCGCCCAGAAGGGGAAGCTCTTGAGTGCCCGAAGCCTGTCCGTCGCCGTAACCGCGATCGCTGCCGCCATGGTGCTGACAGCTTGTGGTGGAGGCGACAGCAAACCGAAGGACGACAAGATCAATGGTGCGGAGGAAGGCGCGGGCAAGCCTTCGGAGGCCGCATCGACGTCGCATCCGCGAGCGGGCCGTCCCGAAGTCAAGCTGCCGGACAACTTCAGGATGAACTTTGAGGGTTGGGCGAACGCCGACCCGAAACTCCAAGCGATCCTCGATGACGGCAAAGAGGAATTGCGGGCCGAGCATGAGGCCATCATCAATAAGGATGATCGCTCGGAATCCGTAGATTTCTATAACTCCGACGATTCCCTCAAGGGGGCGCGAGAATACATCAAGGGTCACATTGAGGAAAATGAGACTCTTGTTGGTGTGCTGCGAATCTTCGGCCCTCAGGTGCACATAAATAATGGCAGGGGGATCCTGCTGTATTGCATGGATGAAAGCAAGGGGTATACGAAGAATCGCAAGACCGGGGAGATGAAGGGGACTCGGCCCGGCAAGAACCCCCATCTCCTGTACCGGGTCATGTTGTCCAAGAACTCCGACGGCGTGTGGGTGACAACGCGTGCTGAGGCGGAACGGGGGGAGTGCTGACTGTGCGGAGGGTCTGCTCGGCGATCGCTGTCCTCGTCATGTCGTCCCTGGTGGGGGGCGCGGCGGTCAACTCTGCATTCGCTATTGATGATATCGAAAGGGGCGCTGGCGGCAGCGACGATCCTGTGGGTGGTGGAGCGGACGGCGAAAATCTGATGGCCTCCGTTTCTCATTCGAAGATCGTCATTAAGGGAGCAGGTGGGGAGCAGTCGAAGGTTCGCACCGGTGCGCTTGCTTCGGTCGATCCCAACTGGGTGCCGCCTGCCTGCTGGTACGAGCCCGTGTTCTCGCCCAAGCAGCTGAAATCTGCCGTTGAAAGCGGTCGCGGCGGGTACGTGAACGCGCATGAGTGGTGGAGCAACGGAATCTTCGTCGATCATTACGACAAGGGGGAGCCGGACGAAGATCTCAACGTCAATACCGGCCGGAGATCGACAGCGAAGGGTTACAAGAACTACAACGTCGGAAAAGATGGCATGTTCTGGCGCAGTGTTGTTGCAAAGGGCCATGATTTTGACCGGAAGGCCTGGGATTGCGGCCGAATCATGTTCTGGCAGGACGCCGGCACGGTCCCGGACGACAAGCATGCCCCCACCCCTGAGGTTCTTGCCTCCTACGCGTACGACAAGATCCGCGTGCCGGACACCGAGGTCGAGCTCAATCCCAAGGCCCGGTCGACCGTGAACCTGCCCACCTGGGCGTGGCTGGACAAGGGGAAGTTCAAGGACGTCAAGGTCCGTGCCGAGCTGCCGGGTACCGGACTGTGGGCGGAGACCACGGCCAAGCCGGTCGGGCTGCACTTGGAACCGGGGACCAAGGACGCCGAACTCCACCCAGGTTCCGGGGAGTGTGCGATCAATGGCGACGGCAGCATCGGGACCCCGTACACGAAGGGCCAAGGGAGCAAGACCCCGCCGTGCGGGATCACGTACCTGCGAGCGACGAGCGGGAAGCCGTACGCCATGAAGGCATCCGTGACCTGGGAGGTCTCCTGGGAAGGGTCCGGTGGCGCGAAGGGGGACCTGCCGAACGGCACCTTCGAGACCACACAGGATGTGAACGTCCAGGAGCTGCAGGCTGTGGACCGCTGACCCCTTTGGGGCAGTCGGAGGCTCCAGACCATGTGCGCTGCCCCGCCCGTGGAGGGCGGGGCACTGCTGTTCAGGGTGCCGGCTTCACGAGGTGGTCGAACTCTCCCGCCTTGACCCCGAGTATGAAGGCCCTGAGCTTGTCCGGGGTGGTCGTCACGATCACGTCGGGGGCTTCGCTTTCGCGGAGAAGGATGGTTCCGTCGGGTCCGGCGGCGAGGTTGAGGCAGTTGTTGCCTTCGGCGCAGTAGGAAGACTTGTGCCACTCAGGCGTCTGCATGGTCGGTCCTTCACAGGTCACGTGCGATGGAGTGGATGAACTTCCGGGACTCGTCGAGGGTCAGGGCCACTGCTTCCATGCGGTGCAGGAGGGTTCGATACTTGGCCAGTTGGGCTTCTGCGTCGAGAAGCACTGTCCCGTGTGACTGATCCAACTGGACTGTATCGAGCTGCTGCACCGGGCCATGAGAGTAGAAGATCGTCTGGCCTGAGCCGGGGTAGGCGCCGGCGGTGAACGGGATGACTCTGATCGTGACGCAGTCCCGCTCGCTCATCTCCAGGATGTGTCGCAACTGAGCTTTGGTGACGGCGGGGCCACCGAACTGCATCCTCAGTGCCGCCTCATGGATGACGGCTTCGTACGGGGGAGGCGACTCCTGGTAGAGGACCGCTTGCCGCTTGATTCTGAACGAGACTCGGTGTTCGACTTCGGGCGGCGGTAGCGCCGGGACGCCCTGCTGGAAGACCACGCGTGCGTGGTCATGGGTCTGGAGCAGGCCGGGCAGGCTTGCCGTCTGTGCGGTGCGGAGATGGACGGAGTGGTGTTCCAACTCGGCGAGGTCCAGCAGGCCGGGTGACAGGATGCCGCGATACTCCTCCCACCAGCCGTCCCTGCGTTCGCCGGTCATCGCCGCCAGCGCCGCGATCAGGGATTCGTCAGGGCAGTCGTAGTTGCGCGCCAAGGTTTGGACGCGTTCGGCGCTGACAGGAGTGCGGCCCGTCTCGATGTTGCTGATGCGGGCCTGGTCGCCGCCCAGCAGTGCACCGGCCTCGCGAGCGGACATCCCGGAGCGATCGCGGAGCTTCCGTAGCTCGGCTCCAAGCCGCTGTTGCCGGGCTGTCGGGGTTGTCCTCGGTGCCATAGGTCCTCTCCGGGAGTGGGGTCCGCTGATCCGCGTTGCGCAGTGCCTCGTCAGGGATGGTTAGCAGAATTATCCCCTTGCGGTAGAAACCATCCACCCGAGTGTCCTACTGTGTGTGGCACGTCGCTCACGTTGCGTCGCCGTCCGTCCGGAAGTGCACCGTACCCCTCCCTGCCTCGCTGCCCTGGCACAGGTATGCCCTGGGGGGATGCGGCAGAGCCACCGCGCGGCGTCGGGCTCGCGTGGGTCAACCATCCCCGCACACAGGAGAGTTGCATGATTCGCGCCTCGCAGGGACTCGACTGGGACTACACCCTCCAGATCCCGCACGACCCCATCGCCCCGCGCATCGCCCGACGTACCCTGCGAACGATCCTCGACGCCTATGACGTCCGTGAACCGGCCGACACCGCCGAGCTGTTGGCGTCGGAGCTCGTCACCAACGCCCACCGGTACGCTCCGGGGCCCGCCTCGATGCGGATCTGCCGGGACGGCAAGCTGCTGCGGGTCAGCGTGTGGGACACCGATCCGACGCTCCCCGGGCTCGATGCCTACGAGCCTCCGGGGCCGGAGCAGGAGGGAGGGCGGGGACTGCCGCTGGTGCGGATGTGTGCCGACGACTGGGGCGGGTTCGCGTTGGGGGAGTCGCCGTACGGGCTCAGCGGCAAGCTGCTCTGGTTCGAGCTGGGAGAGGGGTGAGGCAGGTGCCGGACGGCAGGGAGAACCCACCTGTTGGGCCGGGCATCGCCGATGGTGCCGCATACGACGAGAACGATCGTGTGCAAGTGATCGATGGACGGCACGAGTTGGCGTCAGCGACGTGGGATCACGAGGCGACAGCCGACGCCGTCCGCCTGCAGATCGCGCCCAGGGTGCAAGAGCTGAAGTGCGTGGCCGGGTCCGGGAATCTTGATCTGCCGGGCAGCAGCAACTGGTACGTGCCGGACATCGCCGTCGTGGAGCGGTCGGTGGCCAAGGGCGGTGGCGCGTTGCTGCCCGATCAGACCCTGCTGATCGTCGAGGTGACGAGCGAGTCGAACGCCGAGACGGACCGTACGGTCAAACGCCGCCGGTATGCGGAGTACGGGGCTCCGCTGTATCTCCTGGTGGACCGGCAGGAACGGACGTGCACGCTGTTCTCGGAGCCGGGGGAGCTCGGCTACACGCGGGCGGAGGGGCCGTTTCCGTTCGGTACGCCGGTGCAGTTGCCGCAGCCGTTCGGTCTGGCCCTCGACACCGTCGACTTCTGAGATTCCTGGTCGCTGAGCCGCGTCAAGAACGGCCCCCGGCGCCAACGCGCCACCCTCGGACACGCGGAACCCCGCCCCCTGAGCCAAGGGACGGGGTTCGCGTAACGCGTCGGTCCGCGCAGCGTCAGAGCCGCTCGGGTGTCCGGATGCCCAGCAGCGACATGCCCTGGCGCAGGGTGCGGGCGGTCAGGTCGCAGAGGAACAGGCGGTTCTCGACCATGGCCGGGGTCTCCGCCTTGATGACCGGGCACTGGTCGTAGAACGTCGTGTAGTGCGAGGCCAGCTGGTAGAGGTACGCGGCCAGCTTGTGCGGCTCGTACGTCTCGGCGACGGAGGACAGCACCTCGGCGAACTCGTCCAGGTGCAGGCCCAGTGCGCGCTCCGCCGGGGCCAGCGGGAGCTCCGGGTGGGCGGCCGGCGCGACGTCGCCCGCCTTGCGGAGGATCGACTGGATCCGGGCGTAGGCGTACTGGAGGTAGACGCTGGTGTCGCCGTTGAGCGAGACCATGCGGTCCAGGTCAAAGATGTAGTCGCGGGACATCGAGGTCGACAGGTCCGCGTACTTCACCGCGCCGATGCCGACCTGGCTGCCGCGCTCGACGGTCTCCTCCTCGGAGAGGCCCAGGTTCTCGCTCTTCTCGCGGACGACCGCGGTGGCCCGCTCGATCGCCTCGTCGAGCAGGTCGACCAGCCGGACCGTCTCGCCCTCACGCGTCTTGAACGGCTTGCCGTCCTTGCCGAGCACGGTGCCGAAGGCCAGCTGCTTCGCGGCGCCCTCCGGCAGCCAGCCGGCCCGGCGGGCGGTCTCGAAGACCATCCGGAAGTGCAGCGCCTGGCGGGCGTCCACCACGTACAGGAGGGTGTCGGCCTTGAGGGTGCCGATGCGGTTGCGGATCGCGGCGAGGTCGGTGGCGGCGTAGCCGAAGCCGCCGTTGGACTTCTGGACGATCAGCGGCGTCGGGTTGCCGTCCGGGCCCTTGACGTCGTCGAAGAAGACGCAGAGCGCGCCCTCGGAGCGGACGGCGACGCCCGACTCCTCGAGGTCCTTCACGACGGCCTGGAGGTCGTCGTTGTAGGCGCTCTCGCCGACGATGTCCTCGTCCACGATCTCGACGTCGAGCTTGTCGTAGACGCCCCGGAAGTAGATCTTCGACTCGTCGACGATCTTGTGCCAGAGGTCCAGGGTCTCGGTGTCGCCTGACTGGAGCGCCACGACCCGGTCCCGGGAGCGGGTCTTGAACTCCTCGTCGGAGTCGAAGAGGGTGCGCGACGCCTTGTAGAGGCGGTTGAGCCGGGACATGGCCGCTTCGCCCTCGCCGTCGGCGGCGTCCGACTCGTGGTCCAGCTCGTGCGGGTGCTCGATCAGGTACTGGATGAGCATGCCGAACTGGGTGCCCCAGTCGCCGATGTGGTGGCGCCGGACCACGGTCTCGCCCCGGTGCTCCAGGATCTGCACGACCGCGTCGCCGATCACGGTGGAGCGGAGGTGGCCGACGTGCATCTCCTTGGCCACGTTCGGCTGGGAGTAGTCGATCACCGTGGTGCCCGGGTTCTCCGCGTACGGGACGCCCAGCCGGTCGTCGGCGGCCCGCGCGGCCAGGGTGGAGACGATCGCCGCGTCGGTGATCGCGATGTTGAGGAAGCCGGGGCCGGAGACCTCGACGTCGGCGAGGACGCCGTCGGCCGGGAGCCCCTGGACGACCTGGGCCGCCAGCTCCCGCGGGTTCGCCTTGAGCTTCTTGGCGAGCCCCAGCACCCCGTTGGCCTGGAAATCCGCCCGGTCGCTTCGTCGCAGCAGCGGGTCGGCGGCGCCGGCCTCCGGCAGTGCAGCCGAGAGGGCGTCCGCGACGCGCTGGTGGACCGTAGCGGCGAGCGAGGGGACCGAAGCCATGGGTTGCGTACCGTTCCGTCGTGGGGAAGGGGATTCCGGCCAGTATCCCACGCTGCCGCCTCCGCCCCGCCAGGCAATAACCGGGGCCGACGGGAAGGGCCGTGACCGGGGTGGAGGCCGGGCCGCCCCGCCGGCCCGGGCCGGGCCGCCCCGCCGGGCGAAAACCCCGTCCGCCCGTCCCGGACCGTCTGGGACAATGGGCTCGCCAGGCTTTCGAGCATGAGGAAGCAGAGGAAGAAGGAAGTGCCAACCGTGGCTCAGAGCACCGAGGCCGACTGGGTCTCCCGTTTCGCGGACGAGGTCATCGCCGAGGCGGAGCGACGAGCCCCGGGCAAACCGATCGTCTGCGCCTCGGGCCTCAGCCCGTCCGGGCCGATCCACCTCGGCAACCTCCGCGAGGTCATGACCCCGCACCTGGTCGCCGACGAGATCCGCCGCCGCGGCCATGACTGTGTGCACATCCTGTCCTGGGACGACTACGACCGGTTCCGCAAGGTGCCGGCCGGTGTCGACCCGTCCTGGGCCGAGCACATCGGGAAGCCGCTGACCAGCGTCCCCGCCCCGCCCGGCAGCCCGTACGCCTCCTGGGCCGAGCACTTCAAGGCGCCGATGATCAAGGCGCTCGAGGAGCTGGGCATCGAGTTCCACGGGATCAGCCAGACCGAGCAGTACACCTCGGGCGCCTACCGCGAGCAGATCCTGTTCGCGATGCGGGAGCGCGCGCGGATCGACGCCGTCCTCGACCGCTACCGGACGAAGGACAAGGACAAGGACAAGGCCAAGGGCGCCCAGGGCAAGAAGCCCCAACAGCAGAAGGGCAAGGTCGACGAGGCCGATGCCGCTGCCGCGGAGGCCGCGGCCGAGGGCTCCGGCGCGGCGAGCGAGGACGACGGCACGGCGGCGGCGGGCTACTTCCCGTACAAGCCGTACTGCTCCGTGTGCGACCGCGACCTGACCACGGTCACCGCCTACGACGACGAGACCACCGAGCTGAGCTACACCTGCCAGTGCGGTCACGCCGAGACGGTCCGGCTCTCCGAGCACAACCGCGGCAAGCTGGTCTGGAAGGTCGACTGGCCGATGCGCTGGGCCTACGAGGGCGTGGTGTTCGAACCGTCCGGTGTCGACCACTCCTCGCCGGGCTCCTCGTACGTGGTCGGCGGGCAGATCGTCAAGGAGGTCTTCGGCGGCGAGCAGCCGATCGGCCCGATGTACGCGTTCGTGGGCATCAGCGGCATGGCGAAGATGTCCAGCTCCAAGGGCGGGGTGCCGACCCCGGCCGACGCGCTGGAGATCATGGAGGCGCCGCTGCTGCGCTGGCTGTACGCCCGCCGGAAGCCGAACCAGTCCTTCAAGATCGCCTTCGACCAGGAGATCCAGCGGCTGTACGACGAGTGGGACGCGCTCAACCGCAAGATCGGGGACGAGAGTGTCCAGCCGGCGGACGCGGCCGCGTACAGCCGGGCCGTCCGCACGGCCGCGGGTGAGCTGCCCCGCACCCCGCACCCGCTGCCGTACCGGACGCTGGCCTCGGTGGTCGACATCACCACCGGCCACGACGAGCAGACGCTCCGCATCCTGCGCGACCTCGACCCGGCGAACCCGGTCGGCTCGCTGGACGACGCGCGGCCGCGGCTCGACCGGGCCGAGCGGTGGATCACCACCCAGGTCCCGGCCGAGCAGCGCACCCGGGTCCGGGAGGAGCCGGACACCGAGGCGCTGTCCGCACTCGGCGACACCGAGCGGGAGTCGCTGCGGCTGCTCCTCGACGGGCTGGACGAGCACTGGTCGCTGGACGGCCTGACCACGCTGGTCTACGGCGTGCCGAAGGTGCAGGCCGGCCTGGAGCCCGACGCCAAGCCGACGCCGGAGCTGAAGGTGGCGCAGCGGTCGTTCTTCGCGCTGCTGTACCAGCTGCTCGTCGGACGGGACACCGGGCCGCGGCTGCCCACGCTGCTGCTGGCGGTGGGCGCGGACCGGGTGCGGAAGCTGCTCGGCGCGTAACCGGCGGCGGGCGCGAGCGTACTGCCGGGTGTGGTGCGCAGCGCCGGGTGCGGTACGTACCGCCGAGTTGCGGTGCGCGTTGCGGTGCGCAAGGCGTGCTGTGTGTCGTGGCCGTGAGGTCGTCGGAGGGCCGTCATCCCGAGGAGGGGTGGCGGCCCTCCGTGCTGTCCGGGGACCGGCGGCGCTGGTGCTGATGACGGTGCAGGTGCAGGTGCAGGTGCAGGTGTGCCGATGCCGGCCGGTCGGGGCCGGTCGGGTCGGTCCGGGCCGATCGGGCGGGACGGGCCGATCGGGCGGGTCGGGACGGCTCTCCGGGCCCGTCCTCCGGGCCCGGGCGGCTCACGGGGAGTGCTCGGTCTGCATCTCCATCCGCAGCCGGTCGCGGAACTCCCGGGTGTAGCCCCGCAGGTAGTTCTCGCTGAGCGGGCCCCCGCTGCGCCCCCGGACGCCGTACCGGTCCAGCAGGTACCGGCCGAACTGGCGGGTGTCGGGCCAGACTCCGCTCTCGGCGACGTACTGGCGGTAGGCGGCGAAGTACGCCTCGTCGCGCGGCACGTCGTCGGGCAGACCGGCCACCGGGTCGTCGGCGTCGGCCTCGGTGCCGGCGAACGGGTCGACGAACAGCTCGTGGTCGGGTGCGGGCGCCGGGTCCCGCGGCTGGGTCGCCTCGCGCGGGGGCGCCTCCCGACTGGGTGCGTCCCCCCGTACGTCCTGCTCCTGCCCGTCCTGTTGCCGCCCCTCGGGCTGGGGCGCGTCCCGGTGCGGTGCGGGGTAGGCGCCGGTTCCGGCCGAGTAGCCGGTGAGCCGGGCGTTGCGCAGGGCTCGGACCCGGCCCGGCGCGACCGGCACGGTGACCTGCGGCGTCTGCTCCCCGGAGGGCGCACCGGCCTCGTCCCGCGGCGCGGCGCCCCACGCTGGGTCCTGCGGCGCGGTGTACGGCTCCTGAGGCCGCGGCGCGGTGTACGGCTCCTCCTCCGGCCCCGTGTTCGGGCGCCGGTCGTCGGCGGGGCCGGTCAACAGCCCCGTGCCGGGCCCGTCCTGCGGACCGCCGGTCACCGGGGGCGTCCGGCCGTCCTCCCGCGCCGACGGGTGCGGCCGCGCGCCGCCGTCGGTCCCGTCCGGCGCGGACACCGCGGCGTGGCCGTCGGCCCGTTCCGGACCATCGGACCGGCCGTCGGCCCCGGACGCCGGCAGCGCGGCCTGACCGGTGCGGTCCGCGGAGCGGCCGCCGGCCGGCAGGACCGCCGGGTCGATGCCGGCGGCGGCCAGCCCCGCGGCGCCGGTCCGGGAGAGCGGCACGCCGTACCGCGCGAGCCGGAGCGGCATCAGGGACTCGACGGGTGCCCTGCGGCGCCAGGAGCGGCCGTAGCGGGCGCGGAGCCGGGCCTGGTAGACCAGCCGGTCCTGTTCGAGCTGGATGACCTCGTCGTAGCTGCGCAGCTCCCACAGCTTCATCCGCCGCCAGAGCCGGAAGGTGGAGGGGAAGGCCAGCAGCCAGCGGGCGACGCGGACCGACTCCATGTGCCGGTCGGCGGTGATGTCGGCGATCCGGCCGACGGCGTGCCGGGCCGCTTCGACGGCGACGACGAAGAGGACGGGGATCACCGCGTGCATGCCGACGCCGA
Organism: Streptomyces sp. NPDC001922; assembly: GCF_042891165.1. Classification (NCBI taxonomy): domain Bacteria; kingdom Bacillati; phylum Actinomycetota; class Actinomycetes; order Kitasatosporales; family Streptomycetaceae; genus Streptomyces; species Streptomyces sp. NPDC001922. The sequence continues at coordinate 33,420 of NZ_JBIASV010000005.1, forward strand.
GCGGATCCGGCCAGGCGGCCGCGCCGTTGAACGCGATGGTCGCGGCGGTCAGCAGCCAGGCCGTCTGCCGCAGCAGGGGGAACGGGATGCGGATCCAGGTCAGCAGCAGGTCCAGGGCGAGCAGGACGACGATGCCCGCGTCGATGCCGATGGGGAAGAAGGCGGAGAAGCTGCCGAAGCCCTTCTTCGCGGCGAGCTCGCGCACCGCCGAGTACGAACCGGCGAAGCCGATGGCCGCGATCACGATCGCGCCGGCGACGACCACGCCGATCAGTATGCGATGTGTGCGTGTGAGCTGCGTCGCGGCCACCCGCGATCCCCTCCAACGGTCGGCATCAGGCGCGGACACTCTGGCACACGCGTACGAACAGCGGTGCCCGGGTCCGTGGGAACCCGGGCACCGCTGTCGGCGTATTCGGTGATATGCGGCTCAGGGGCCGGAGCCGGACTTGCGGGAACAGGCCTTGCCGGAGCCCGCGTTGCCGGAGCAGGCCCGGCCGGCGTCAGGCCCTGTAGACCTCAGCCCTGCCGACCTCAGCCCTGCCGACCTCAGGCCTGCCGACCTCAGGCCTTGTCGGAGTCGCCCTTGTCCGAACCGGACGGATCCGTGCCGGTCTTGTCGGAATCGTCCTTCTCGGTGTCGCCCTTGCCGTCCTTCTCCGCGTCGTCCTTGCCGGAGTCGGCCGGGGCGCCAGCGCCATTGGCCTCGGCCACCGACGCGACGACCTCCTTGGCCGCCTTCTCGGCGTCCTTCAGCAGGTCCTCGCCCTTCGGCGTCTTGCCGCTCTCGTAGCCGGCGCCGTTGTAGTTGAGGGTGATGACGACGTTCTCGGTCCGGACCACGACGGTCTGGTTCCGGAAGTCCTCCTTGTCCTTCTCCAGCTCGAAGCGGAAGGTGGACGCCTCGTCGCCGACGCCGGCGGCGGTGCCGCTCTTGAGGCCCTTGGCGCCCTTCTCGTCGGCGGCGCCCTTCGCGGCGTCGACCTGCTTCGCGTAGGAGGCCTTGGCGCGGCTCTCGCCGCTGCCCAGGGTCCGGTCGGAGTCGAAGCGCTGCAGCGCGACGTCGAGCCAGCGGTACTGGAAGCCGTCGAGGCCGTTCCAGGAGCACAGGCCCCGGGCGTTGCTGTCGTCGGACTCGCCCGTCGTGCCGCCGGCGTCCTTGGCCTTCGGGACGATGTCCTTGACCGTCTCCTTGGACAGAGCCTTGCAGGGCTGGGGCAGCTTGGCGTACTTCGCCGCCTCGACGGACGGCTCGGCGCTGGGCCCGGAGGACTTCGACGCGCCCGAGCCCGTGTTCTTCGAGCCGGAGTCGGAGCCGGAGTCCGAGGAGCAGCCGGCGACCAGCATCACCGGGACGACGGCCGCGCAGGCGAGTAGACGGGCGAGTGGCGTGCCTGTTCTGTGCATGATTCCTTCGCTCATCGGGGGACAGGTCTATTCACTGATGCGCCCGACCAGTTCCTGGGCGAGGCGCTGGGCCTTGCTCTGCAGGTCCTGACTGTCGGGCTGGTCGGACTGGGTGGCCGACCACTGGTCGTATTCGACGGTGACGATGACGTTCGACGCCCGGAACACCACGGTGACGTCGCGGTGGACGCCGGAGTCGGCGGTGGCCAGGCGGTCGTCGAGGTAGGCGACGTCGGCGAGGTCGTCGAGCGGGCGGGGCGCGGTGTCGGCGCCGGCGTCCGCGGGGGCGGAGGAACTGCCGCTGCCCGGCTTGTCGCCCGACCCGGACTCGTCCTTCGCTCCGGGCTTCGCGGTGTCCTTCGCGCCGGGCTCGGCCGAGGCGTCGCCCTTGCGGGCGGCGTCCTTCGACGCGTCGTCCCCGCCGGCCGACGCGCCGCTCCCGCCCGAGCTCCCGGTCCTGCCGGTGCCCGAGCTCTTGTCGGTGCCCGAGCTCTTGCTCGCGCCCTCGGCCGTGTCGGCGCCCGCGGCGGCGGACTCGGAGGCGGAGGCGGACGGCTTGTCCTGGCTCTCCGCGTTCTGGCCGCCGGACGGCGACGCCGCGGGGATGCCCGCCGCGGTGGCCTTCCGGTCGTAGAGCTCCTGGGCGCGGTCGTCGTCGCTGACGGCGGCGTCGTAGGAGACGATCCGCTCGAAGTCGATGTTGAGGTGGCGGGTGCCGGCGTCCGAGACGGACTTCCAGCGGCAGCCGACGCGGCGGTCCGTGTCGAATGTCACGGCCGCCTGGCCGTCGTAGGCCTTCTTCCGCTCCTCCTGCGCGAGGTCGTCGATGCCGGGCAGCATCGCGCGCAGCGTGCCGGTGCTCACGGCCCCGCACGGCTCGGGGAGGGTCCGGTATCTGCCGGGCTCCGCGTCGGGTGCGGAGGCGGACGGTCCGCCGGGCTTGGAGTCCTCGGGGGTGTCGCCGTCCGAGCCGCCCGTACAGCCGGTGAGCCCCGCGGTGAGCAGGGCCGTCAGCAGTACGGCACCCGGTACGTACGACCTTCGCTGCACGGTCCTCGGCTCCCTTCGGGCAAAAACTGGTTGCCGCCCTTCCGCGGCCAATGGACACAATGTGTACCGCACGTGCTGCCGCGCCCGCCGTCCCTCCGACAGGTATCGGACGGTAAGTCCGGCTTTTGCGTTTTTTAGCTTTTCGGGGGAATGGGGAAGTCATGGCATACACCGAAGTGCCGGGTGCGCGGGTGCCGATCCGGATGTGGACGGATCCGTCGACGGTCGAGGACGGCGCCATGCAGCAGCTGCGGAACGTCGCGACGCTGCCGTGGATCAAGGGCCTCGCCGTGATGCCGGACGTGCACTACGGCAAGGGCGCCACGGTCGGCTCGGTGATCGCGATGCACGGCGCGGTCTGCCCGGCCGCGGTGGGTGTGGACATCGGCTGCGGCATGAGCGCGGTCAAGACCTCCCTCACCGCGAACGATCTTCCCGGCGACCTGTCCCGGCTCCGCTCGAAGATCGAGCAGGTGATCCCGGTGGGCCGGGGCATGCACGACGCCCCGGTGGACCCGGGCCGGCTGCACGGCTTCCCCACGGCGGGCTGGGACGACTTCTGGTCCCGGTTCGACGGCGTGGCGGAGGCGGTCAAGTTCCGTCAGGAGCGGGCGACCAAGCAGATGGGCACCCTGGGGTCGGGGAACCACTTCGTGGAGTTCTGCCTGGATTCGGAGGGATACGTCTGGCTGATGCTGCACTCCGGCTCCCGCAACATCGGCAAGGAGCTGGCGGAGTACCACATCGGCCAGGCGCAGAAGCTGCCGCACAACCAGGGGCTGATCGACCGCGACCTCGCCGTCTTCGTCGCCGACACCCCGCAGATGGCGGCGTACCGGCACGACCTGTTCTGGGCGCAGGAGTACGCCAAGCACAACCGGGCGATCATGATGGGGCTCTTCCAGGACGTCGTCCGCAAGGAGTTCAAGAAGGCGAAGCCGGCCTTCGAGCCGGTCATCTCCTGCCACCACAACTACGTGGCCGAGGAGCGGTACGAGGGCATGGACCTGCTGGTGACCCGGAAGGGCGCCATCCGGGCGGGCTCCGGCGACTACGGCATCATCCCGGGGTCCATGGGCACCGGCTCGTACATCGTGCGGGGCCTGGGGAACGCGGCGTCGTTCAACTCCGCGTCGCACGGCGCGGGCCGCCGGATGAGCCGGAACGCCGCGAAGCGGCGCTTCTCCACGCGGGACCTGGAGGAGCAGACGCGCGGTGTGGAGTGCCGGAAGGACGCAGGGGTGGTCGACGAGATCCCCGGCGCGTACAAGCCGATCGAGCAGGTCATCGACCAGCAGCGGGACCTGGTGCAGGTCGTCGCCAAGCTGAAGCAGGTCATCTGCGTGAAGGGCTGAGGCGGAGGCGCTGACCTCACCGGGCCGAACAGGGCCGGCATGCGGCGCTCCGGACGACCGAAGGGCCCCGGACCCGGGCGGCAGAGTCCGGGGCCTTCGGCGTGGAGCGGGGCTCGCGCGGTCGCCGCCGGCACCGCGGCCGCATGGCTGAGTCACGACCCGTTGCGGCGGCGGAGTCCGGTGCGGCCGGGGCCTGCCGACGTGGCCGGGGCGGACGCACCCCGGCCCCGCCCCGCGCCACGGAGGCCCCGAGCCCTGCCCACGCTGGGGTCCTGGCCCCTGCCGGCTCAGCGCTCCCGGTACACCTTGTAGTTGGACGCCTGGGCGCGCGGCCGGACGACCAGCAGGTCGATGTTGACGTGCGGGGGCCGGGTCACCGCCCACTCGATGGTGTCCGCGACGTCGTCGGCCGTCAGCGGCTCGGCCACGCCCGCGTAGACGGCCTCCGCCCTCTCCTCGTCGCCCCGGAAGCGGGTGAGCGCGAACTCGTCGGTCTTCACCATGCCGGGAGCGACCTCGATGATGCGCACCGGCTGCCCGTTCAGCTCCAGCCGCAGGGTCTCGGCGATGACATGGGCGCCGTGCTTGGCGGCGACGTAGCCACCGCCGCCCTCGTACGTGGCCAGCCCCGCCGTGGAGGACAGCACCACGACCGTGCCGTCGCCGGAGGCGGTGAGGGCGGGGAGCAGGGCCTGGGTGACGTTGAGCACGCCGAGGACGTTGACCTCGAACATCGTGCGCCAGTCCTGCGGGTCCGCGGACGCCACCGGTTCGGTGCCGATGGCCCCTCCGGCGTTGTTCACCAGGACGTCGCAGCGGTCCAGCGACGCGGCGAAGGCGTCGACGGCGGCCCGGTCGGTGACGTCCAGGGGGTACGCGAGCGCCCGGTGCCCGGCCGCGGTGAGTTCGGCGGCGAGCGACTGGATGCGCTCCTCGCGGCGGGCCGTCAGGACCACCCGGTAGCCGGCCGCCGCGAGCCGGCGGGCCGTGGCCGCCCCGATCCCGCTGCTGGCCCCGGTCACGACGGCGGTACGGGTGCTCATGCGGTGCTCCTCACGGCGATGACAGCGATCCCGAGCAGCATAAATCGATCGCCACAAGTATGCGCCACGTCAACTCCTGTCGCTTCTTTCCCTGTTCTCTACCCGTTCTGGTCGGATGACCTGTTTTAGCATCAACTACAACTTTGCCATTTCTTGGTGTTGTGCACATCACGTGTTGCGTCAGTCTCATTCGCAACAGGCAGTGATTCCAAGCCCATTGGCGTCACTGGCCCCCAAAGGCAAGGTGAAAGGCACGATCATGGCGATAAATCGAGCGATCAGGCGTGGAGCGAGACTGCTCGCGCTGTCGGCATCGGCGTTGGGCATGGTGGGGGCCATGGCTCTCCCCGCATCGGCCGCCGACGAACCCACGCGGGATCAGCTCATGGCCGATTGCAGCTCCGGCAAGGGGAAGTGCAGCTTCAACGACCCCCAGCTCGGTGAGGCGTACCTCGGCGAGTTCCACAAGGTCTCCGACGCGCTCTACAACTGCACCTCGTCGGACGCCAGCCAGACGATGGGCTGGACCGACACCGTGGGGTCCACCGACTCCGCCGGTGTCTCCGTCACCGCGGGCGGCAGCATCGCGGGCATCATCGACCTCAGCGTGACCGCGACGTACAGCCACACCTGGACGAACACCCACGCCGAGAACAGCTCGCTGAACATGACGGTGAAGCCGGGCGAGGTCGGATGGATCTCACGGGCCCAGGTGATGCAGAAGGTGACCGGTACCTGGCAGACTCACTACGACGACCCGCAGTGGGGCCACTACTACTGGTTCGTGCCGGACACCATCACCGGTCCGGCGGCGAACGGTACCGACGGCAAGAACAATGCGGTGGTCGTCAAGTCCCGCAAGATGACCGCTGCGGAGAAGGCTTCCTGCTCCGACGAGTCCGTGCAGGCGAAGAACAAGGTCTTCCGGCGGTAGCCGCACACCCGTGGCGATGCCGGAGCCTCTGACCCCTGGAAGAGGCTGACAGAGGCGGCCCGCGCCGTGACCCGGCGCGGGCCGCTGGTCATTTCCGCGCCGGCCCGGGGGCTCGTCGGCGGTCGGACGCCCCGGTCGGGAAGGTGCGGCGACGTGAGGTCACCGGCGCTGTCCACTGGATGGGAATCCGCCCTCCGGGCAAGGCCGTTGGGGCCGCGCCGTTCTAGGGTGCGGACATGACCTCGCACCGGTATCTCTCCGAACTCTTCTCGCTGGACGGGCTGGTCGCCGTGGTGACCGGTGGCAGTTCCGGCATCGGCCGCGCCATCACCGGCGCGTTGGCACGTGCCGGGGCGAGCGTGGTGGTCGTGGCGCGCCGGGAGACGGAACTGGCCGCCACCACCGACGAGCTCACGGCCGACGGCTGCCGGGCGTCCTGGGTCAGTGCCGACCTGAGCACCCGCGACGGTGTGCGCGCGGCGGCCGAGAAGGCGGCGGCGGTGTACGGGGAGCCGCACATCCTCGTCAACTCCGCCGGAATCAACCTGCGCCCGCCGATGGGCGAGCTCGACGACGCGACGTGGGACACCACCATGGCGGTGAACCTGGAGGCGCCCCACCTGCTGGGACAGCGGTTCGGCACCCGCATGGCCGAGCGGGGCTTCGGGCGGATCATCCACATCAGCTCCCAGCAGGCGCACCGGGCCTTCGTGCGCAGCGGCGCCTACGGCGTCTCCAAGGGGGCGCTGGAGTCGCTGGCCCGTTCCCAGGCCGAGGCCTGGTCGCCGCACGGCGTCACCTGCAACACGCTCGTGCCGGGGTTCGTGATGACGCCGCTCAACGCCCGGCTCTCCTCCGACCCCCAGCGGGTGGCGGCGCTGGCCGAGCGCACCCTGGTCGGACGCAACGGTCTGGCCGAGGACTTCGCGGGCGCCGCGGTGTTCCTGGCGAGCCGCGCCTCCGGCTACGTCACCGGGCAGTCGATCTGCGTGGACGGCGGCTTCTCCGTCCACTGAGCCGGGCCTCCGACCGCGGGGGCTCCGGCCGCGGGGGCTCCGCCGCCCTGGGTCCCGATGCGTTCTGGGTCCCGACGCGTTCTGGGCCCCGCCGGGTCGCACCGCTCCGGTCTCCGTCCGCTGGGCCCCGCGCCCCGTCGGCCGACCGTGGCTCCGGTCCGCTGGGCCCTGCCGGCAGCTTTCCCGCGCCCCGTCGGCCGGGCCCGGACCATGGCACGGGGCACGGGGCGCAGGGCACGGCCCCGGGGGCGTCCCCAGCCAACCGGGACGGGGCCGTCTTCCCGCGGCCGGATGAGACCGGCCCCGGCCGACCTCAACCGGTCCCGACCGGTCCTGGCCGGTCGCCCACCCAGCCCTCGGCGGGGGAGAACACCGGTGCCTCGGGGCGGGCCCGGCCCGGATGGAGCACGTCGGTACGCTGCCCGCCCTTTCCCGGGCCGGCCGGCGGCGGCACCGGAGCAGGTGCGGTGGGAGAGCGGCTCGACCCGGCGGTACCCGCACGTGCCGCCCGTGGCGTGGTGAGGCCCGCGGACGGGGCGCCTCCCGGCCGGCGGCAGCGGCTCACCCGTGCGGACGCGATCATCAGGGGGGAAGGCGGATATCCCGCGACACGCCGCAGACGCTGCGAGAACTCCCCCGGACGCACGGGAACTGATCCGGCATCAGGGTGACTTCGGCGTGGCGCTCGCGTCGCGCGCCGAACGCTCCTCGCTTTGCATCGGACTGTGCCGGAAATCCCGAGGGTGGCCACCGGAGCCACGGCCGGCACAGGAGGAGTCCATGCGACCAGCTCGTGTATTCGCCACCACGGTCGCGGCCACCGCGCTCGTGGGTCTGGCCGCCCCCGCCGCCACGGCCAGTGTGGATCCGCACCGGGCCCGCCCGGGCCAGACCGTGCGGATCACCGACGACAAGAAGTGCGACAGCCGCCGGGGGGCGACGGCGTACTCGGCCGCCTTCGGGACGACCCGGCTCCAGCCCAGCGGCCGGCAGCTGGCCGGCACGGCGAAGGTCCTCCGGGACGCCAAGGGCAAGAACAAGGTCATCCTCCGCTGCGGCGACGGCAGGAAGTTCTTCGACTGGCTCACCGTCGGGCCCACCGGGGGCTCCCGCGCCGGTGAGGGCGGCACCGGTCAGGGTCTCGGCAACCCGGAGTTCGTCGGCGGAGCGGCACTGGTCGCCCTGGCGGCCGGCGGGAGCGCGGTCGTCATCCGTCGCCGGGTGAAGGGCCAGTCGTGATCCGGTCCGCCGACCAACGGGACGACGACATATCACCGGCAGCGATATTAGTGAGGGGCACTCCGCCGAGCGGGGTGCCCCTGCCGGTGTCCGCACCGGCGCCGACACGGACCCGGTCCGTGCTCCCGTGGTGACCGTGGACGCGCAGCCCGGGCCCGCACCAGGCCAGTACGTCAGGGCCGCATCGGGCCGTACGTCAGGCCCGCACCAGCCAGTACGTCAGGGCCGCACCAGCCAGTGGATCAGGGCCACACCAGGCAGTACGGCTGGTGCCCCGCCTCGTGCAGCCGGTGCGAGAAGTCCTGCCACTCGTGGAGCAGCTGGTAGACGTTGAAGGCGTCCCGCGGGCCGCCGCGGTCCGGGACGGTGGACCAGATGAAGGCCGCCGCGCCGACGGACTCCTCGCCCACGCCACGCAGCGGGTCCACGACGGTCATCGGCAGCTTGACCACCGCGTAGTCCGGGTGCAGCACCACCAGCTCCAGCGGCGGGACCTTGTGCAGCGGTACGCCCTCGATGCCCGTGAGCACCATCGCCGCCATCGTCTCCGGCTTTATCTTGGTGAACATGCCCCCCATGCCGAGCTCGTCCCCACCGAGCTCCTCCGGGCGCATGGAGATGGGGACCCTGGCGGCGGTCGCCCCGTCCGGCGCACCGAAGTATTTGTAGGTCACCCCCACTCGGCCACCCCTGCTCCCACCAGTCCGCGCTTCGCCCTCGCGCCGGTGCCGCCCCCGCTGAGCGCGCTCGGGGCCCAGGTCATCGGTCCCCTCGCCCAGTCCGCCACCGCGCTGCATATCTCCACCCGACCACTCACGGCCATCGCCGCGCAACCCGATCATCGTGTCAGAGACCTCCCCCGCCGTCCGGCGGCGAAACGCCCGACGACGCATCCCCGCCGGGCTCTGACACCATGGCTTGCGTGACTTACTCGTACGATGCCCCAGTTTCGCAGACGCTGTTCGACCGTGCGGCCGTCGTGACGCCCGGCGGCGTGAACTCTCCCGTCCGTGCCTTCCGAGCCGTCGGTGGTACGCCCCGTTTCATGGTGTCCGGTACCGGTCCGTACCTCACCGACGCCGACGGTCGCGAGTATGTCGACCTGGTGTGCTCGTGGGGACCGATGATCCTCGGCCATTCCCACCCCGAGGTGATCGAGGCGGTGCAGGCGGCCGTCGCCCGCGGCACCTCCTTCGGCACGCCGGGTGAGGGCGAGGTCGCGCTCGCCGAGGAGATCGTCGACCGGATCGCGCCGGTGGAGCAGGTGCGGCTGGTGTCCTCCGGCACCGAGGCGACGATGTCGGCCATCCGTCTCGCCCGCGGCTTCACCGGCCGCGCCAAGGTGATCAAGTTCGCGGGCTGCTACCACGGCCACGTGGACGCGCTGCTGGCCGCGGCGGGCTCGGGGGTGGCGACGTTCGGGCTGCCGGACACCCCCGGTGTCACCGGCGCCCAGGCCGGCGACACGATCGTGCTCCCCTACAACGACCTGGACGCCGTCCGCCACGCCTTCGCCCGCTTCCCGGGAGAGATCGCCTGCGTGATCACCGAGGCGTCGCCGGGCAACATGGGCGTCGTGCCGCCGCTGCCGGGCTTCAACGCCGGGCTGAAGTCGCTGTGCGCGGAGAGCGGCGCGCTCTACATCTCCGACGAGGTCATGACGGGCTTCCGGGTGTCGAAGTCCGGCTGGTACGGGATCGACGGTGTCGAGCCGGACCTGATGACCTTCGGCAAGGTCATGGGCGGCGGCTTCCCGGCCGCGGCGTTCGGCGGGCGCGCCGACGTCATGGCCCACCTCGCCCCGTTCGGCCCCGTCTACCAGGCGGGCACCCTCTCCGGGAACCCGGTCGCCACCGCCGCCGGCCTCGCCCAGCTGCGGCTGCTGGACGACGCGGCGTACGAGCGGGTGGACGCGGTCTCCGCCGAGCTGCGCGGGCTGGTCACCGAGGCGCTCGCCAAGGAAGGGGTGACGCACCGGCTGCAGACCGCCGGGAACATGTTCTCCGTCTTCTTCACCGACGAGGACGTCACCGACTACGACAAGGCCAAGGCCCAGCAGGCGTACCGTTTCACCGCGTTCTTCCACGCCATGCTCGCCCAGGGCGTCTACCTTCCGCCGTCCGCCTTCGAGTCCTGGTTCGTCTCCACGGCCCACGACAGCGCGGCGGTCGAGCGGATCGCGGCCGCACTGCCGACCGCGGCGCGGGCCGCCGCCGAGGCCTCTGCATGATGGACGACATGACCGACGCGAGTGCCCCCGAGGGGCAGAGCAGCACCACCGTCGTGCACCTGGTGCGCCACGGCGAGGTGCACAACCCGGACGGTGTGCTCTACGGGCGCAGGCCGGGCTACCACCTCTCGGAGCTCGGCCGGCAGATGGCCGACCGGGTCGCCGAGCACCTGGCCGACCGGGACATCCGGTACGTCGTCTCCTCCCCGCTGGAGCGGGCCCAGGAGACGGCGACGCCGGTCGCCAAGGCGCACGCGCTGGATCTCGCCACCGACGAGCGGCTGATCGAGGCGGGCAACGTCTTCGAGGGGAAGACGTTCGGGGTCGGGGACGGCGCCCTGAAGCGCCCGGCCAACTGGCGTCACCTCACCAACCCGTTCCGGCCGTCCTGGGGTGAGCCGTACATCGACCAGGTGGTGCGGATGATGGCGGCGCTCGGCGCGGCGCGCGACGCCGCGCGGGGGCACGAGGCGGTGGCGGTCAGCCACCAGCTCCCGATCTGGATCGTCCGGAGCTTCGCCGAGCGGCGCCGGCTGTGGCACGACCCGCGCCGCCGGCAGTGCACCCTGGCGAGCGTGACCTCGTTCACCTTCCGGGGCGACCGGCTCGTCTCGGTCGGCTACAGCGAACCCGCCCGGGACCTGGTCCCGCCGCACCTGCTCGCCGGTGCCCAGAAGCGCTTCGGCCGGGGTGCTGTCAAGGGCAGCAAGGGATTCGGAGCGTAGAAAACGCGCCGTTCTCCGGAACCCGCCTCTCGTCCCCTCCCTCTTAGCCGGTGTCCGTTCGTACGAGGAACGGACACCGGTACGTGGATGGGGACACAATGCGCGACATCAGTCGTCGGGGACTGCTGGGCATGGGACTGGGCGCAGTGGCTGCTGCGGGAGCCGCGGGCTGCGGCCCGGACACGGGCTCCGGCAAGGGACGCGGGGGGACGGGTTCCGGAGGGGGCGGCGGGAGCGACCGGCCCACGGAGAAGCCGATCGGGGACGGTTCGACCGCGCACAGCGGACGGCAGCCCCACCAGCCCAAGCCCGAGCGGCTCGAACCGGGCCAGACCCCGCCCCAGTTCGTGATCTTCTCCTGGGACGGCGCGGGCGAGGTCGGCAACGGTCTCTTCCCGCGCTTCCGCAAGGTGGCCCGGGACCACGGCGCGGCCATGACCTTCTTCCTCTCCGGCATCTATCTGCTGCCCGAGTCCAAGAAGCGGCTGTACCACCCGCCGAACAACCCGGTCGGCGCCTCCGCCATCGGCTACCTCACCGACGACCACATCCGGGTCACCCTGGAGAACCTGCGCAAGGCCTGGCTCGAGGGCCACGAGATAGGGACCCACTTCAACGGCCACTTCTGCAGCGGTACGGGCTCGGTGGAGAACTGGACCCCCGCCCAGTGGCGCTCCGAGATCGACCAGGCTGTGTCGTTCGTCACCAAGTGGCGGACCAACACCGGCTTCAAGGACCTCCAGCCGCTGCCCTTCGACTACACGAAGGAGCTGGTGGGCGGCCGGACCCCGTGCCTGAAGGGGCAGGACCGGCTGCTGCCGACGGCCCGGGAGCTCGGCTGGCGGTACGACGCCAGCTCCTCCGGCGGCCTCCAGGTCTGGCCCAGCAAGAAGCTGGGCATATGGGACCTTCCGCTCCAGCAGATACCTTTCCCCGGCCGCAGCTTCCAGGTCCTGTCGATGGACTACAACATGATGGCCAACCAGTCGCAGGCCGCGACCCAAAGCGATCCGTCGAACTACCCGGGCTGGGAGAAGCAGGCCCGCGGGGCGCTGATCCAGGGCTTCCAGCGGGCCTACGAGAGCAACCGGGCGCCGTTCTTCGTCGGCAACCACTTCGAGGAGTGGAACGGCGGCATCTACATGAACGCCGTCGAGGAGGCGATCAAGCACATCGCCGACGAGAAGCGGAAGGACGTGCGGCTGGTGTCCTTCCGGCAGTACGTGGACTGGCTGGACGCCCAGGACCCCAAGGTGCTCGCGAAGCTGCGCCGGCTGGGCGTCGGCGAACGGCCGACGGGTGGCTGGAAGTCGTACCTCTCGGCCGTCTGAGTCTCCCGTCGAGTCCTCCGTCCGGGCGATTCGATGCCGCCCCTGACAGGGGGTTTCGGGTGGGTTGAGGGGGGTGCGAATTCTCCCCGGAAGCGCCATGCGAAACTTTTCACATGAGTGCTCGCCGTGTGCCCCGACGCCGCACGCCCCTCCGCCGGATCGTCCTTCCGGCCGTGGGCGCGGCGGCCACCGCGCTCGTCCTGACGTCCTGCCTCGGCGGCGGTACGTCCGGAGGCTCCGCCGGGACGAAGTTCGTCGCCGGAACCGGAGGCATCGACACCGCGAAGAAGGCCGACCGGCAGCCGCTCCCGGACATCTCCGGCACCACCCTCGACGGCAAGAAGCTGAACCTCGCCGACTACAAGGGCAAGCTCCTCGTCATCAACGTCTGGGGCTCCTGGTGCTCGCCGTGCCGGCTCGAGATGCCGCACCTGGTGAAGGTGGCCAAGGCCACCAAGGCGGACGGCGTGGAGTTCGTCGGGATCAACGTCCGCGACCCCAACAAGCCGCCGGCCGTGAAGTTCCAGAAGGAATTCGGCGTGCCCTACCCGAGCCTCTACGACCCGGTGGGGAAGCTGATGCTGCGCTTCCCCGCCGGGAGCCTCAACCCGAAGGCGATCCCCTCGACGGTCATCGTCGACCGGGACGGCAAGGTCGCGGCCCGTGCCCTGAAGGCCCTGAGCGAGGACGAGCTGCGCAAGGCGCTCGACCCGCTCATCGCGGAGAAGTGATCGCGTGAGCGTGCTCGCCGCTGCCGCCACCGACCCGAACGACACCGTCATGACGGGGGCTCTGCTGCTCGCGGTGCCCATCGCCCTCCTCGGGGGGCTCGTCTCGTTCTTCTCCCCGTGCGTGCTGCCGCTCGTGCCGGGCTATCTGTCGTACGTGACCGGCGTCACCGGCACCGACCTGGCCGAGGCCCGGCGGGGCCGGATGGTCGCCGGGGCCTCGCTGTTCGTCCTCGGCTTCACCGCGGTCTTCGTCTCCGGCGGCGCCCTGTTCGGCCAGGCCGGACTGACCCTGGAAGCGCACAAGGAGACGATCACCAAGATCCTCGGTGCGCTGACGATCGCCATGGGGCTGATCTTCACCGGCGTGCTCGGCGGGTTCACCCAGCGCGAGCTGCGCTTCCACACCAAGCCCGCGGTGGGGCTGGTGGGCGCGCCGATGCTCGGCGTGCTGTTCGGCCTCGGCTGGACCCCGTGCCTCGGCCCGACGCTGGCCGCGGTCAACACCCTGGCCCTCCGCGAGGCGAGCGCCGGCCGCGGGGCGCTGCTCACCACCGTGTACTGCCTGGGTCTGGGCCTGCCCTTCATACTGGCGGCGGTCGCCTTCCGGCGGGCGCTCGGCGCGTTCGGCTGGGTCAAGCGGCACTACGTCTGGGTGATGCGGACCGGCGGCCTGATGCTGGTCACCGTCGGAGTCCTGCTCGTCACCGGCGTCTGGGACCGGATGATCGCCGACATGCAGGTCTGGACCTCCAACTTCACCCCGGGAATCTGATCCATGACCCATACGGACCACGCCACCGCCGAGGCCGCGGAGGAGACCGGCCTGGGCGAAGCCGGCTCCCAGCTGTCGACGGCCCCGGTCGAGGAGCAGCCCGGGCAGGCGATGCCCGGGTCCTTCGGCGGGGTGCGCCGGCCCGGGGCGCTGGGCGGGCTCGCCTGGGCGGGCCGGGAGGCCGTGGGCTGGGGCCGCTGGTTCTGGCGGCAGCTCACCTCCATGCGCACGGCGCTGATCCTGCTCTTCCTGCTGTCGCTGGCCTCGGTGCCCGGTTCGCTGGTGCCGCAGTCGAGCGTCGACCCGGTCAAGGTCCAGACGTTCAAGGACCAGCACGAGACGCTCGCCCCCGTCTACGAGAAGCTGGGGCTCTTCCACGTCTACAGCTCGGTGTGGTTCTCGGCCGTCTACATCCTGCTGTTCGTCTCCCTCATCGGCTGCATCGTCCCCCGCAGCTGGCAGTTCGTGGGCCAGCTCCGCGGCCTGCCGCCGGCCGCCCCGAAGCGGCTGACCCGGCTGCCCGCCCACACCACCTGGCGCACGGACGCCGAGCCCGGGCAGGTGCTCGCCGCCGCGCAGCGCGTGGTCCGGCGGCGGCGCTTCCGTGCCCACACCGTCGGTGACGCCGTCGCCGCCGAGAAGGGCTACCTGCGGGAGGCCGGGAACCTCGTCTTCCACATCGCGCTGATCGTGATGCTCGTGGCCTTCGCGGTCGGGCAGCTGTGGAAGTCGGAGGGCGGCAAGCTGATCGTCGAGGGCGACGGCTTCTCCAACACGCTCACCCAGTACGACGACTTCAAGTCCGGCAGTCTCTTCGACGCCGACAGCCTGGCGCCCTTCGGCTTCTCCCTGCACTCCTTCGACGCGACCTACGAGCGGAAGGGCCCGCAGAAGGGCACCCCCCGCAAGTACCGCGCCGACGTCACCTACTGGGAAGGCGCGGACGGGAAGACGAAGCGGAGCGCCATCGAGGTGAACAAGCCCCTCGACGTCGCGGGCAACAAGGTCTACCTCCTCGAGCACGGCTACGCGCCGGTCGTCACGGTCCGGGACGGCCAGGGCGACGTCGCCTACCAGGGCTCGGTGGCCTTCCTCCCGCAGGACGGCAACCTCAGCTCCGTCGGCGTGATCAAGGTCCCGGACTACCGGGACAAGGACGGCAAGAAGGACCAGCTCGGCTTCCAGGGCCGGTTCGCCCCGACCTATGCGCTGGACGCGGTGCGCGGCCCGCACTCCTCCTTCCCGGCGCTGGACTTCCCGGTGCTGTCGCTGAACGCCTACCACGGCAGCCTCGGCATCGACTCCGGCCTGCCGCAGAACGTGTACCAGCTCGAAACGCGCAAGATGAAGCAGTTCAAGGACAAGAACGGCGACATCTTCCGCAAGGCGCTGCGTCCGGGCGAGACCATGAAGCTCCCGAACGGCGCGGGCTCCCTGAAGTTCGACGGGGTGAAGGCCTGGGCCAGCTTCCAGGTCTCCCACCGGCCCGCCAACGGGTTCGCCCTCGGCGGCGCGGTGGCGGCGCTGGCCGGTCTCGCGGCCTCGCTCTTCATCCAGCGCCGACGCGTCTGGGTGCGGGCGGTGCGCGACGCCGACGGCAGCACGGTCGTCGAGATGGCCGGGCTCGGCCGCAGCGAATCGGCGAAGCTCCCGGAGGAGCTGGCCGACCTCGCCGTGGCCCTCCGGCCGGACGCGCCGCCGGTGGACCGCGCTCCCGAGCAGGCGGACCGGGACCCCGAGGCGGCAGCCACCGAGGCGGCAGCCGAGGAGAGTACAGCCACGGAACCGGCAGCCACCGAACCGGACACCGAGCCGTCCGACCCGCCAGCGGCGGACACACCAGCGGCGGACACACCAGCGGCGGAAACGCCGGCCGACCCACCAGCCGACCCTGCGGAACCCGGAGAAGGCGAAGGAGCACGCGCGTGAACCTCGCGGCCGCGGCCAACGAGAACCTGGCCCACATCAGCAACGTGCTGATCTATTCGGCGATGGCGGTCTACACCCTCGCCTTCATCGCACACATGGCGGAGTGGGTCTTCGGCAGCCGCAGCAAGGTGGGCCGCACCGCTGCCGCGCTCACCGCGCCCGCGGCCCCCGAGGTCACGGTCACGGCGTCCGGACAGGCCGGCGGCACGGCCGTGCTCGACCGCCCCAAGGTCGTCACCCGGTCCGTCGCGGGCAGCCGTGACGTGCCCGACGGCCCCGGCGCCGCCGGCGGCACCGAGAAGGGCGACCTGTACGGCCGCATCGCCGTCTCCCTGACCGTCCTCGCCTTCCTCATGCACTTCGGTGGCGTGCTCACCCGCGCCCTCTCGGTGGAACGCGCCCCCTGGGGCAACATGTACGAGTTCTCCATCACCTTCTCGATGGTGGCCGTGGCTGTGTACCTCTTCCTCCTCGTGCTGAAGAAGAATGTGCGCTGGATCGGACTCCTTCTGGTCACGAGCGTCCTCCTCGACCTGGGCCTCGCTGTCTCCGTCCTGTACACCGACAGCGACCAGTTGGTTCCGGCCCTGCACTCGTACTGGCTGTGGATCCACGTCTCCTGCGCGGTCATTTCCGGCGCCTCCCTCTACCTCGGCGCGGTCGGCAGCCTGGCGTACCTCTTCCGCGACCGCTACGAGGCCCGGCTCGCGGACCCGTCGGGCAAGCAGCCGGGCGCCTTCGCCGCCTCGGTCCTGGAGCGGCTGCCCTCCGCGGCCAGCCTCGACAAGTTCGCGTACCGCATCAACGCCACGGTGTTCCCGCTGTGGACCTTCACGATCATCGCGGGCGCCATCTGGGCCGAGGCCGCCTGGGGCCGCTACTGGGGCTGGGACCCCAAGGAGGTCTGGTCCTTCATCACCTGGGTCGCCTACGCCGGCTACCTGCATGCCCGCGCCACCGCCGGCTGGAAGGGCCGCAAGGCCGCCTACCTGGCCCTGATCGCCTTCGGCTGCTACCTCTTCAACTACTACGGCGTGAACATCTTCGTCACCGGCAAGCACTCCTACGCCGGGGTCTGACGGCTCGTTCGGCGACGACGGCGGCCGTCCCACCGGAAAGGCTCGGTGGGACGGCCGCCGTCGTTCTGTCGTTCACCGCCGGGAGGTGCACGGCGGGAACCCGCTCAGCCCCGGTTCTCGTCCGGGCCGTGGTCCTCGTCCCGCTCCCGCTCGCGGTTCTGGTCCAGGGACTTGAGGAAGTCGGGGTTGTCGTCCGGAGCGACCCAGCGGCCCCCGCCGCGGCCGCCGAACGACCGGGCCGTGCCGCCCGCCGCCGCGCGCCGGGGGCGCCCGGCCAGGAACCACGCGAGCGAACCGAACAGCACATAGCCGAAGAGCACGATGATCAGCACCCAGGCACCCTTGGGAAGCTTGCGGACCTCGTTCTCGGGGGTGTTCAGACAGTCGATGAACGCGTAGATCCACATCGCCAGGACCAGCAGAAACGGCAGATACCTGAGCATGGTGGTGCGGTCCCCCTGACGGCGGGCGGTGGGGCCGGGCGAGGCCCCGGGTACGTGACCAGGGTAGTAGGTGCCCGATACTGGGGCGTATGGCTTACGACGATCTTCGCTCCCTGCTGCGGGCGCTGGAGCGCGACGGCGACCTCAAGCGCATCAAGGCCGAGGTGGACCCCTTTCTGGAGGTCGGTGAGATCGTCGACCGGGTGAACAAGGCCGGCGGGCCCGCGCTCCTCTTCGAGAACGTCAAGGGCTCGGCGATGCCGCTGGCCATGAACGTCTTCGGGACCGACCGCCGCCTGCTCAAGTCCCTCGGGCTGGCGTCCTACGACGAGATCAGCGAGAAGATCGGCGGCCTGCTCAAGCCGGAGCTGCCGCAGGGCTTCGTCGGGATGCGGGAGGCCTTCGGCAAGCTGGCCGGCATGGCGCACGTGCCGCCGCGGAAGGTCAAGGACGCCCCGGTCCAGGAGACCGTCCTCACCGGTGACGACGTCGACCTCGACCGGCTTCCGGCCCTGTTCACCTGGCCGGAGGACGGCGGGTCGTTCTTCAACCTCGGCCTCACGCACACCAAGGACCCGGAGACCGGGGTCCGCAACCTCGGGCTCTACCGGCTCCAGCGCCACGACCGCCGGACCATCGGCATGCACTGGCAGATCCACAAGGACAGCCGCAACCACTACCAGGTGGCGGCCCGCCGCGGGGAGAGGCTGCCGGTCGCCATCGCCTTCGGCTGCCCGCCCGCGGTGACCTACGCCTCCACCGCGCCGCTGCCCGCCGACATCGACGAGTACCTGTTCGCCGGCTTCGTCCAGGGCAAGCGCGTCGAGATGGCCGACTGCAAGACCGTGCCGCTCCAGGTCCCGGCCAACGCCGAGGTCGTCCTGGAGGGCTGGCTGGAGCCCGGGAAGATGCTGCCGGAGGGCCCGTTCGGGGACCACACCGGCTTCTACACCCCGCAGGAGGACTTCCCGGCCCTCACCATCGACTGTGTGACGATGCGTCGGCGGCCGCTCCTCCAGTCGATCGTCGTCGGCCGGCCGCCCACCGAGGACGGGCCGCTGGGGCGCGCCACCGAGCGCTTCTTCCTGCCGCTGCTCAAGGTCATCGTGCCGGACATCGTGGACTACCACCTCCCCGAGGCGGGCGGCTTCCACAACTGCGCGATCGTCTCGATCGACAAGCGCTACCCCAAGCACGCGCAGAAGGTCATGCACGCCATCTGGGGCGCGCACATGATGTCGCTCACCAAGCTGATCGTCGTGGTCGACGCCGACTGCGATGTGCACGATCTGCACGAGGTCGCCTGGCGGGCCCTCGGCAACACCGACTACGCCCGTGACCTGAGCGTCGTCGAGGGCCCGGTCGACCACCTCGACCACGCCTCCTACCAGCAGTTCTGGGGCGGCAAGGCGGGCATCGACGCCACCCGGAAGCTGCCCGAGGAGGGCTACACCCGGGACGGCGGCTGGCCGGAGATGGTGCAGTCCGACCCGGAGACGGCGGCGAAGGTCGACCGCCGCTGGAAGGAGTACGGCCTGTGATGTCCGCCGCCGAGGGCGTCGTCGGGCCGGGCTCGGCACCGACGGGCCGGGTGAAGGCCTTCCTCCGGCTCGTGATGATCGAGCACTCGGTCTTCGCGCTGCCCTTCGCCTACATCGCCTCGCTCACCGCGATGCACCTGGAGGACGGCCGGGTCCACTGGGGGGAGCTGCTCCTGGTCACCGTCGCGATGGTGGGGCTGCGGACCTTCGCGATGGCCGCCAACCGGATCATCGACCGCGAGATCGACGCCCGCAATCCGCGCACCGCGAGCCGCGAACTGGTCACCGGCGCCGTCTCCGTCCGGTCCGCCTGGACGGGCGCCCTCGTCGCCGTCGTCGTCTTCCTCGGGGCCGCGGCCCTGCTCAACCCGCTCTGCCTGGCGCTGGCCCCGGTCGCGGTGATCCCGATGGTGGTCTATCCGTACGGGAAGCGGTTCACCCACTACCCGCACGCCATCCTCGGCCTGGCGCAGGCGATGGGCCCGGTCGGCGCCTGGCTGGCCGTCACCGCGGACTGGTCCTGGGAGGCGGTGCTCCTCGGGCTCGCCGTCGGCATCTGGATCGGTGGCTTCGACCTCATCTTCGCCTGCCAGGACGTCCAGGCGGACCGGGCGCACGGGGTGCTCTCCGTCCCGGCCCGGTTCGGGGTCGCGGGCGCGCTGTACGGGGCGCGGGTGTGCCACGTTCTGACGGCCCTGCTGCTCGCCTGGTACGGCCTCGCCACCGGTGCGGGGATCTTCTTCTGGGCCGGGCTGCTGATCGTGGTCACGGCCTTCCTCTACGAGCACAGCATCGTCCGGCCCGGTGATCTGTCCCGGCTCAACCGGGCCTTCTTCACCGTCAACGGCTTCATCGGCATCGCCCTGTTCGTCTGCTCCCTGCTCGATCTGCTGGTGCGCGGCCTGACGGTCTGACCGTCCGGTCGCCGATGGCGGGCCGGTCGCCGACGGCACGCGCCGGGGACCGTCGGAACCGGGACGGCGCCTGGGGCGCAGCGGGTTCGGACGGCGCGCGCCCGGGCCCGTCGCCATGCGGAACGGGGGCGGACGCGGCCCGGACGGGGAGCGCCGCAGCAACGGGCCGGTGGCGGGGGGCCGGGCCGGCTTCGGACAGGCGGCCGGTGGCCGCCCGGCTTCAGACGGGCTCGTCGGGGCGCCCGCGGCGGAACAGGAAGGCCGCCAGCACCCCGCCGATCAGGCCGAACAGGTGCCCCTGCCAGCTCACCGCGCCCGCGCTGGGCAGCACGCCCCACAGAATCGACCCGTAGACCATCGCCACCAGCAGGCCGACCAGGATGTCCAGCGGCCGGCGGTCGACGAACCCGCGGACCAGCAGATAGCCGAAGAGCCCGAAGACGACGACCGAGGCGCCCGCGGTCACCGAGCCCGGCGGCCCGGTGAACCAGACACCGAGGCCCCCGGCCAGGACGATCACGCAGACCACGGCGAGGAACCGGCGCAGGCCGCCGAGGGCGGCGAGGAAGCCGAGGATCAGCAGCGGCACGGTGTTCGCGGCGACGTGTCCGAAGCCGAAGTGGAGAAAGGCCGCGGGCGGTATGTCCGCGAGTTCGGCCGGCTCGCGCGGGGTGATGCCGTACGGGTCGAGGGCGTGCCCCGTCGCCACGTCGACGACTTCGAGCAGCCACAGCAGCGCCACCCAGCCGAGCATCAGCACGGCCGCGGCCTTCATCCGGTCGCCTCGGCTCCGCTCCGCCGGTGCGGCCGCCGGTCCGTACGACATCGCACCTCGCCTCCTGTGCCCTCGCCCGGGCCGGGCCTCCTCCTGAGGCGCGGTCCTCCGGGCCGTCACCCGGACAACGGCCGAGGTGCGGCACCCGGTTCCTGACCGGGCAGGGTTCCCGGTGGCTCCCTCCGGATAGGCTCGGGCCGTGCAGTCGCCCCAGCAGCAACCGAACGACGACGCCGCCCCCGGCCCGCGCCGGCCGTGGGTCGTCGGTGTGTCCGGCGCCTCCGGCACGCCCTACGCCGCCGCCGTCCTGCGTGCCCTGCTGCACGCGGGCGAGTCCGTGGACCTGGTGATCAGCCGGGCCTCCCGGCTCACCCTGCTGGACGAGACCGGCATCTCCTTCCGGGACGCCCACTGGCGCGCGGACCTCCAGACCTGGCTGGCGCGCGGCGCGGACGGCACCCCGGACTTCTTCGCGGGGGCGCTGCCGGACCTGGACGACGTGCGGTACTGGTCCGCGGGCGATCTGGCGGCCGGGCCCTCGTCGGGCTCGTACCCCGCCCGGGGCATGCTGATCGTTCCGGCGAGCACGGCCTGCGTGGCCGGGGTGGCGCTGGGGCTGTCGAAGGACCTGCTCCAGCGGACCGCGAGCGTGACCCTCAAGGAGCGCCGGAAGCTGGTGGTCGCGGTGCGCGAGACACCGCTGAGCGGTCAGACGCTGAAGCAGCTGGTGGCGCTGGACGAGGCGGGGGCCGTCGTGCTGCCGGCCTCCCCGGCGTTCTACGCGGGGGCGACCCACATCCAGGAGCTGGTGGACTTCGTCGCGGGCCGGGTGCTGGACGCGGCCGGGGTGCCGCACACGCTGTACCGCCGGTGGAAGGGCGCGATCGGAGGCTCCCGGGCGGAGTAGCGGCTCCGCTCCGTGGGGGAGGATTGGCGCTTCCCGCGCCGGGGAAGCGAGGCTCGGCGGTCGTTGTACCCCTGCCCCGGTGCGGCCCCGGGCGGGGCGACACCCGTACCGTGTCTTCGGGTATTGGCTGAAAGATTCACAGGCGAGTGGGGTTCCGCGCCTTAAATTTTATATATTGAACTTGAAATGACTGAATAATGGAAGGCTCCAGTTACATGGACGCGGTGGACAGGCAGCTCATCCAGGCCCTCCGGGAGAACGGCAGGGCCTCGTACGCCGAGCTCGGGAGGCTCGTGGGGCTCTCCGGGCCCAGCGTCACGGACCGGATCAACCGTCTCGAGGCGGCCGGCGTGATCACCGGCTACCGGGCGACCGTCGACTCCGCCTCCCTCGGCCTCGGGGTCACCGCCCTGATCGGCATTTCGCTGACCGACGCCACCGACCATGAGGACGTCGCGTACCGGCTGCGCGACCTGGAGGAGATCGAGGACTGCTGGTTCATCGCCGGCGACGACTCCTACATGCTCAAGGTGCGGGTCGGCAACGTCGACGGCCTGGAGAAGACCATCCGCCGGCTCTCCGGCACCAAGGGCGTCTCCCGGACCCGGACCACCATCGTGCTCTCCACCAAGTGGGAGAACCGGGTCGGCGAACTCCCCGAGGAGTGACCGGCCCCGTTCGGGACCGGCAGCCGTCCGGGGGCGTCCGTCCACGGCCCCGGGCGCCGCGCGGGCCCGGAACGGCGAGGTCCGGGAGCGGTGCGGGCCGGTGACACAGGGGTGGCGTACGCTCGGGTGAGCCCGATCGGAAGACGTATGGGAGGCGGCCGCATGGACGCGGGGCTCAAGCGTGAGCTGGAGGAGAAGGTCCACGCGGGGGAGCGACTGACCCGTGAGGACGGCATCGCCCTCTACGAGTCCGACGACCTCGCCTGGCTGGGCGGCCTCGCCCACGAGGTGCGGACCCGCAAGAACGGCGACGTGGTCCACTTCAACGTCAACCGTCACCTCAACATGACGAACGTGTGCACCGCGTCCTGCGCCTACTGCTCGTTCCAGCGCAAGCCGGGCGAGAAGGACGCGTACACGATGCGCATCGAGGAAGCGGTCCGCCTCGCCAAGGCGATGGAGGGCGAGAACCTGACCGAGCTTCACATCGTCAACGGTCTCCACCCCACGCTGCCCTGGCGCTACTACCCGCGCTCCCTGAAGGCCCTCAAGGAAGCCCTCCCCGAGGTCTCGCTGAAGGCGTTCACCGCCACCGAGATCCACCACTTCGAGACGATCTCCGGGCTGACGGCCTCCGAGATCCTCGACGAACTGATCGACGCCGGGCTGGAGTCGCTGACCGGCGGCGGCGCCGAGATCTTCGACTGGGAGGTGCGGCAGCACATCGTCGACCACCGCACCCACTGGGAGGACTGGTCGCGCATCCACCGCCTGGCGCACGAGAAGGGGCTCAAGACCCCCTGCACCATGCTGTACGGGCACATCGAGGAGCCCCGGCACCGCGTCGACCACGTGCTGCGACTGCGGGAACTCCAGGACGAGACCGGCGGTTTCCAGGTCTTCATCCCGCTGCGCTACCAGCACGACTTCGTCGACATGCAGGACGGCAAGGTCCGCAACCGGCTCCAGGCCCGCACCACGATGGCCACCGGGGCGGAGGCGCTGAAGACGTTCGCGGTCTCCCGGCTGCTCTTCGACAACGTCCCCCACGTCAAGGTCTTCTGGGTGATGCACGGCGTGCAGACCGCGCAGCTCGCCCTCCAGCACGGCGCGGACGACATGGACGGCTCGGTCGTCGAGTACAAGATCACGCACGACGCCGACAACTACGGCACCCCGAACAAGCTGACCCGGGACGACCTGCTCGACCTGATCCGCGACGCCGGCTTCCGCCCGGTCGAGCGGAACACCCGGTACGAGGTCATCCGTGACTACCCGGGGCCGGACCCGGACCGCCGCGAGGCGCCGCAGCCGATGCGCATCTGAGGTCCGCGGCGACCACCTCACCGGGCCGGCGGTCCCCGACCGGATTCGGGGGCGGGGTCCGATCCGCACGCGAGGCCGTAGGCTCCCTGGCCATGCCGCTCACGTTCGACCCGGACCCCGCCGTCACCCCCGGTCTGCGCGACGGCATCTGCGCCCTGTGGGCGGAGGTCTCGAACGCCGGGGGCGCCGTCGGCTTCGTTCCGCCGGTGACGCCCCAGGACGTACGGCCCGAGCTGCTCACCCACCTCGCGTCCATGGCCCGGGACCGCACCCGGCTCGTCGTCGGCCGTGACGGGGACGGCACAGTCGTGGCGGCCGCCTTCCTCGCCCTCAACACCGCCGCGGTCTCCCGCCACTGGTGCTGGGCCCACACCGTGCTGGTCCACCCCTCCCACCAGGGCAGAGGTCATGGACGGGCCCTGATGGCCGCCGTCGGACGCACCGCCCGCGGACTGGACGGCATCCACGGCATCCGGCTGACCTGCCGGAGCGGCCTGGGCCTGGAGGAGTTCTACGGCGCCTGCGGCTACCGGGAGGTCGGCCGGGTGCCGGACGGGATCCGGGCCGCGGACGGCGACTTCCGCGACGACGTGACGTTCTGGCTCCGGCTCCGCCCGTGACCTGAGCCGGAGAGTCGCTGCCCACTGCCACCGCATCGGTGCACAGGCCCCGCGCCCTGGCCGGGGGCCGGGCGGTCCCCCTCATTTGATCCGGATCCGGACATGCTTCACTGGAGTCGGCACCCGTACCGCCACCGCAGAGAAGAAGGTCCCTCCGTGAGCAGCAAGCAGCACGCCACTCTCCGCTACACCGCGATGCGCTTCGGCATCTTCGCCGGCTGCTTCCTCGTCGTCTGGGGCCTGACCCGCCTGCAGGTCCTGCCGAGCGGTATCGGTGACTCCCACATCATCTGGGTGCTCCTCCTCGCCCTCGTCCTGTCGGCGCCGCTGAGCTTCGTCCTGCTGCGCAAGCAGCGCGACCGCATGTCCGAGGAGGTCGCCCCGCGCGTGGAGCGGGTCAAGGAGCGGCTGACCGCCAACCAGGCCCAGGAAGACGCGTAACGCTCGTCACAGCACCGGGCCCCCTCCGGTACCGTCCGGCCGCACCCCATCGCGGAGCAACCGCTCCACGGTGGGGTGTTCACGTTTTTCGCGGGGGTGCGCGCCGCCCCGTCATCTCAAAGAAGATCTTTGAATAGCTCAAAGTTCAAGTGTTACCGTGATGGGCATGACGACAGCAGCAGCGCACCGCATGGCCATGGGGCATCCGCTCATGGCGCGCCTGCCCGTCGATCTCTGCCGCTGTCTGCCCGCGGCCTGTTGCCGCAGCTGAGCGACAAGCATCGTCGGCGCTGCCGTCATCTCACGGCCCGCCGCACCCCGTGTCCCCCTGTCTGTTCCTTGCCGGAGTGTGCCCGTGTCCACCGAAGCCCCCGCCCCGCAGCCGGCTGCCGAGAAGAGACTCGGCAGCCTCATACCGAAGGTGCCGTTCTGGGCGCAGATCCTGCTGGGTCTCGTCCTCGGCGTCGTGCTCGGCTGGGTCGCCCGCAGCGGCGACGTCGGCTGGCTGCTCACCACCCTCGACAAGACCGGCTCGATCTTCGTCCAGCTGCTGAAGCTGGCGGTCGCGCCGCTCGTCTTCTTCGCGATCCTGGTGTCCATCACCAATCTGCGGAACGTCAACAACGCCGCCCGGCTGGCGACCCGCACCCTGCTGTGGTTCATGGTCACCTCGCTGATCGCGGTCGCCATCGGGCTCGCCATCGGCCTGATCACCGACCCGGGCTCCGGCACCGGCCTCACCCCGAAGGACGGCGCCAAGCCCGACGAGGCGGGCACCTGGCTGGACTTCCTGACGGGCATCGTCCCGGAGAACGTCGTCACCCCGTTCACCGAACTCAACGTGCTGCAGATCGTCTTCATGGCCGCCGTCGCCGGTGTCGCCGCTCTCCAGCTCGGTGAGAAGGCCCAGCCGATCCTGGACCTCAGCCGGTCCGTCCTCGAGCTGCTGCAGAAGGCCCTCTGGTGGGTCATCCGGCTCGCCCCGGTCGGCACCCTCGGCCTGATCGGCTACGCCATCGCCACCTACGGCTGGAACCTGATCGGCAAGTACGCGACCTTCACCGCCGACGTCTACATCGGCTGCGCGCTGGTGATGTTCGGTGTCTACCCGCTGCTGCTGACGACGGTCGCCAAGGTCAACCCGCTGCAGTTCTTCCGGGGCGCCTGGCCCGCGATCCAGCTGGCCTTCGTCTCCCGCTCCTCGGTCGGCACCATGCCGGTCACCCAGCAGGTCACCGAGCGCCTCGGCGTGCCGAAGGAATACGCCTCCTTCGCGGTGCCGTTCGGCGCCACCACGAAGATGGACGGCTGCGCGGCGATCTACCCGGCGCTCGCGGCGATCTTCATCGCGGAGATCTTCGGTGTGCACCTGGGCGTCGGCGACTACCTCCTGATCGCCTTCGTCTCCGTCGTCGGGTCGGCCGCGACGGCGGGTCTGACCGGTGCCACGGTGATGCTCACGCTCACCCTGTCCACCCTGGGCCTCCCGCTGGAGGGCGTCGGCCTGCTGCTGGCGATCGACCCGGTCCTGGACATGATGCGCACCGCCACCAACGTCGCCGGCCAGGCGCTGATCCCGGTCATCGTCGCCGCCCGCGAGAAGATCCTCGACCGGGACGCGTACGCCGCCGCCGGCGGGGACGCCCCGCAGGGCGCCGAAGCGGACGCGGAGCCGGCCCCGGCCGTCGCGTAACCGCCCTCCCCAGCCGTGGAGCCCCCGATTCCCCCCCCGGATCGGGGGCTCCGCTCCGTCCCGGACCACCACCGGGCGGACCGCGCGCAGGTCCGGGCGCGGTGTACGGTCTGGTGTCGGCCGAAGTGCGAGGAAAGGGGAGGGCGTCGTCATGACTCCTCGACGGAGCCCCGACCCCGACGCACCGACCTTCACCGAGCTGGCCCGCCGTCAGCAGATCATCGAGTGCACCATCGACCTGATCTCCACCCGGGGTTTCCCGGCGACGTCGCTGTCCGCGATCGCCGAGGAGGCCGGGATCTCCAAGGCCGCGGTGCTGTACCACTTCGCGTCGAAGGACAACCTCACCCGGGACACGCTGGCCTACGTGCTCGACCGGTTCACCCACTATGTGAACGAGTGCCTGGCGCGCCAGCCGGATCCGCGGGCCGCCGTCCTGGCCTACGTCCGCGCGATGATCTCCTACCAGCAGGCCAACCGCCGCCATGTCCGGGTGATCACCGAGATGCTGCTGGACGACGCCGGCGGTACCCGGCTGAAGGCACCCGGCTCCCATGACACGGCGGGCCGCTGGCAGGCGCTGGCCGATCTGCTGGCCCAGGGGCAGCAAGCCGGCCAGTTCCGGGAGTTCGCTCCGCAGGCCGTGGCGCTGGCGATCGGCGGCGCGATCGACGGCGTGGTCGCCCACTGGCTGTCGGACCCCGGTCTCGATCTCGACGCGGCGGCGGACGAGTTGGAGGTCTTCACCCTGCACGCCATCGAACGCCGCGCCTGACCGTTCCGCCCGGAGCCCCTGAGCCCTCCTCCCACGAGCGGACCGGCTCCCCGCGGCGGCTCGCCCCTATGCGGCGGCTCGGGCGAAGTCCGGTGCGCGCTCCGGACGGACGCCGATGCCGCCGAAGTAGCCGATCACGGTGCGCAGCGCCGGCACGCGCCGCACCAGCCGCATCGGCACCGGCAGCCGGTCCCCGTCGAGGGTGCCGTCCAGGGCCGGCCGCAGCAGCATCTCGTGCTCGCCCGCCTGCGACTTCTGGGTCAGGACCGTCGGCCAGTGGCGACGCCGCTGCACCCGTGCCAGGTCCCGTACGCCGACGGTGCCGCGGCGCAGCGGCCCGGCGAGGATCCGGGCGGCCGCCACGGCATCCTGCACCGCGAGGTTCACCCCGACACCGCCGACCGGCGACATGGTGTGCGCCGCGTCCCCGATGCACAGCAGGCCGTCGGTGTACCAGCGGCGGAGCCGGCCCACCGTCACCTCGAGCAGCTTGACGTCGTCCCAGGAGCGGATCGCATGCGTCGCATGGTGGTCCCAGCCGAACAGGGCGCCGAGCCGCTGCCGCAGCCAGTCGATGTCGTTCCTCCGCAGCTCCGCGTCCTGTCCCTTCCTGATGAGGTAGGAGGCCTGGTAGTAGTCGCCGCGGTCCACCGTGACCGTGGCCTCGCCGTCCCCGAACAGGGCGAACACCCGGCCGTGCCCCGCGCCGGTGGCGTCCTGCCGCGGTATCCGCACCCACCAGACGTCCATCGGGGCGTCGAACCAGTCGGAGCGCAGGCCGGCCGCCCGGCGCACCACCGAGTCCCGGCCGTCGCAGCCGACCGTCAGATCGGCCGAGAGCTCACCGGGTGAACCGTCCGCGTCGACGTACGTCACCCCTGTCACCCGGCCGTCCGCGCTGCGCAGCCCGGTGACCGAGGTGCACATCCGCAGGGTGAACGACGGCTCGGCGGCGGCCGCGGTCGCGAGCAGGTCGAGGAAGTCCCACTGCGGGACCATGGCGATGTACCGGTGCCGGCCGGGCAGGTGCCGGAAGTCGGCGAGGGTCACGGTCGTCCCGCCGATCACCATGCTCATCTCCTCCAGCCGGCGCTGCGGCAGCCGGGCGAAGCGCTCGCCGAGGCCGAGCTCGTCCAGCAGCCGGAGCGTCGACGGATGGACGGTGTCCCCGCGGAAGTCGCGCAGGAAGTCCCGGTGCTTCTCCAGGACCGTCACCTCGATCCCCGCCCGGGCGAGCAGCAGCCCGAGCATCATCCCCGCCGGACCGCCCCCCACCACGCAGCATGTCGTTTTCTCCATGGCCCGCCCCTCTCGTCGAAACGTCCGTCCCACCGCTTCGGGCGGCTCGTCCGGCCGCCCCGGTGTAACCGCACGGTCAGCAATCTAACCGATCGGTCAGTCGTGTGGGGGCGAACCTCCGAAACCGACGTTCTGCGCCTGGTGGTCCGTTCCACGGGCCCGCGTTTCCGCCCGGGGGCATGTCAACAGGGCGGATCTCGGCCGGCATCCGGCGCGGGTTCGGGCGCGGCGGCGACGGCGGCGGCCCGGCGCGACCGCGCCGGAACGCGATGCGCGGACGGGCG
Organism: Streptomyces sp. NPDC001922; assembly: GCF_042891165.1. Taxonomy (NCBI): domain Bacteria; kingdom Bacillati; phylum Actinomycetota; class Actinomycetes; order Kitasatosporales; family Streptomycetaceae; genus Streptomyces; species Streptomyces sp. NPDC001922. Next base: position 61,947 of record NZ_JBIASV010000005.1, read on the forward strand.
CGGAGGCTGCGGCGGATGCCCGCGCAACGGCGGTGTACTGGCCGGTCGGCCCTGGTGCCGCCCGGCGCCACCGTAGGCTTACCCGCGAGTAGGAAACGGTGGGGAGGCGGCCAGGGTGGGCGGGAAGACCAAGCGAATGCCCCGGGCGGTGCGAGAGCGGCAGATGCTGGACGCGGCTGTGGCCACGTTCGCGCAGCGGGGGTACCGGGCCGCCTCGATGGACGAGATAGCGGAACTGGCGGGCGTGTCGAAGCCGCTGGTGTACCTGTATCTCAACTCCAAGGAGGAGCTGTTCGGCGCCTGCGTCCGGCGGGAGGCACAGGCGCTGGTGGAGGCCGTGCGGAGCGCGGTCGAGCCGGAGTGCGGTTCGGCGTCCCGGCAGCTGTGGAACGGGCTGCGGGGCTTCTTCGCGCACACCGCCGACCACCCGGACGGCTGGGCGGTGCTCAACAGTCAGGCGCGCACCCACGGCGAGCCCTTCGCCGACGAGGTGGCCGCCATGCGCGAGCAACTCGTCGCGTACGTGCGGCGGCTCATCGCCGCGGCCGGCTGCGAGGCCCGGTGCGCCCCGGAGCCGGTTTCCGAGCGGGAGATCGCCGGACTGGCCCACGCGCTGGTCGGCGCGGCCGAGTCCCTGGCGGGCTGGGCCAACGCCGTTCCCGGCGAACGCCCTTCGGCGCAGGAGACCGCGACCGTCGCGATGAACTTCGCCTGGGCGGGGCTGCAGAACCTGATGGACGGCAACCGCTGGTCACCGGCTCCCTGAACGGCCTGCCGCCCGGGGCCCGCCTCGCCGGCCGCCCCGGACCCCGCCCCGCGTGCGGCTCGTCACGAACCGTCGGCCGGCCGGGATGGGGCAGCAGCCGTCCGGCTCCCCCACGCCGTCCCGCGTATCTCCGCCGTCGGCAGTGTCCCGCGGTGGCGTTCCGTCAGTGGTCCCCGGGGCGTGCGGAGGCCGGTCCGGGGACCGCCGCCTCCCGCCCGGAGCGGGTCCCGCCGTCGTCCGCCTCGGTGGCGCCCCGGACGACCTGCCCGGCGAGGTGGATCCGGCGGCCGTCCGGACCGCCGCGCAGCTGAAAGGCCTGACCGGCGGCGGCATAGGTGACCGTCGAGGGGAGCAGGACCGGCGAGGTGAACTCGGCCCGGACGAAGACCTGTTCCGCCAGGGACGCGCCGGACTCCGCCACGCAGCGGGCGAAGCTCCAGATGCCGTGGGCGATGGCCCGGGGGAAGCCGAGCGGCTTGGCGGTCCAGGGGTACAGGTGGATCGGGTGGTAGTCGCCGGTCGCCGCGGCGTGCCGGCGCCCGAGGTCGGCGGGGAGCGCCCAGGTGGCGCGGGCCGGAAGCAGCTCCGCCGCGCGGGCGGTGCGGCGGTCCCGGTCCGGCCGGGCGGGATGTCCGCGGCGGGCGAGGTAGGTGCAGCGGCCCTGCCAGACCAGCTCGCCGTCGCGCCGCGCCTCGGTCACGATCGTCGCCGTGGTGCCCCGGCGGTGGGCCCGCAGCCCCTCCGCGTGCACCCCCAGCTCCAGGACGTCCTCCGTGCTCAGCGGTGCCCACTGCCGGATCTCCGCCGAGGTGTGCACCAGGCCCAGCAGCGGGAGCGGGAAGGCGCGGTCGGCCATCAGCCGGGCGGTCAGCGGAAAGCCCAGGACATGCGGATAGGTGAGCGGCAGCGGCCGCGTCTGCGAGAAGCCGCACACCCGGGCGTAGGCACAGAGGCGGCCGAGGTCGATCCGGGCCTCGGGGATGACGAGCCGGGTGCCCGGCAGCGGGGCGTCCGCTCTCGGCCGCTTGCCGATGCCGGTCATGACGCCCTTGCCGAGGGCCGGCATCAGCCGCGGCGGGCGGGGCAGTCGGACAGCGGTCGAATCGGCCATGGGCCAACTCCTCACCATGGCTGGGGTGGCGCCAATTTACTTTCCAGTAAGGCTAGTCAACTTGACCCGGCCTCGAAAGGAGCGGGTTTGGAGGTAGGGCGTGGCTGGCTGCCGCGTGGTCTCCTCCATCCAGACACCCCTATGGGGTGGCGGGGACGCGTGACTCACGCCCCGCGGTCCACACGGTCTCGCCCTTGCGGCCGATGTTGTGGGACGCGTTGTCGTCTGCGTGCATGAGGGCCCCGCAGGACCGGCAGGCGAACGTTGCTTGATCGACGCGGTTCTTCCGGTCGATGTGGCCGCACTGGGAGCACTGCTGGCTGGTGTACGCCGGATCGACGTACACCAGCGGCACGCCGGCCCGCTTGGCCTTGTACTCGATGTACTGGCCGAGTTGGCGGCTCCTGGCGACGCTGGTCGACATGCCCGGATCGAGTGATCCCGGGGCCGCCGTCCGGCCGTACCGGGGATCCGCACGGCCCGCTGGGATGCCCGGGACGCTCACGCCGGGAGGGGCCCGGCGTCCCGTGCCGGCCGGGTGATTCCCGGAGAGGCCGCAGCGCCGGGACAGGAGCGCACCCCCGGGTTCCGTACCGGCACACCGGGCAAAGGCAGGAGCCCCGCTCCGCCGCCGAAGCGGGGAGCGGGGCTCCTTGGGTACTGCTAGCGTCGACCGCGATCGGCCGACCCCGGGGAGATCCGAGGGATCAGACCGGGGTGACGTTCTCCGCCTGCGGGCCCTTCGGGCCCTGGGTGACGTCGAAGTTCACGGTCTGGTTCTCTTCCAGGGAGCGGAAGCCAGTCGCGTTGATCGCGGAGTAGTGGACGAAGACATCGGGGCCGCCGCCGTCCTGGGCGATGAAGCCGAAGCCCTTCTCGGCGTTGAACCACTTGACGGTTCCGGTAGCCATAAGCCCTCCTTGGGCCAAAGGGTTGCCCTGCTCCAGAACCTGCAAGAAGTCTGAAAACTACAAAAGCCTGCGGCGTCACATGCTCCGCAGGCTCTGTACTGCAAGGGAAACCAAACTGCAACTTGCCGTGAGCGTAGCACGGGGCGCTCAGCCGGAGAAAGAGGCGAAGATCACCCGAGGGTGGGGTTTCGTGCTGAGACTGCCCCCGTGGCCCGCTGTGGCATGGATTTCCCTGGTTTCGGGTGATCTGTGGCGACGTGTCCCGATCCCTTGTGTCCCGGCGTGTCGGGCGTGTCCCGCTCGCGCCACCGCCACGCGCACCGGGGCCCCGGGTCCGGTGCCGCATGGCCCCTGGGGCTAGCCTCGCGCTGTGGACCATCCTGAGCGAGCTGCTGCCCCCGCCGTTGACGATCATCCTCGCACCCGGCCCCGGGTCGGCCACATCCAGTTCCTCAACTGCATGCCCCTCTACTGGGGCCTCGCCCGTACCGGCGCCCTGCTCGACTTCGAGCTGAGCAAGGACACCCCCGAGAAGCTCAGCGAACAGCTCATCCGCGGCGACCTCGACGTCGCGCCGGTCACCCTCGTGGAGTTCCTGCGCAACGCCGACCGGCTGGTGGCCTTCCCCGATCTCGCGGTCGGCTGCGACGGGCCGGTCATGTCCTGCGTGATCGTGTCCCAGGTGCCGCTGGACCAGCTGCACCGGGCCCGGGTGGCGCTGGGCTCCACCTCCCGTACGTCGGTGCGGCTCGCCCAGCTGCTCCTCGCGGAGCGGTACGGCATCGAGCCCGACTACTACAGCTGCCCGCCCGACCTCGGCGTGATGATGCACGAGGCGCAGGCGGCGGTGCTGATCGGGGACGCCGCGCTGCGTGCCTCCCTGCACGACGCGCCGCGCCTCGGCCTCCAGGTGCACGATCTGGGACAGATGTGGAAGGAGTGGACCGGGCTGCCGTTCGTCTTCGCGGTCTGGGCCACCCGCCGCGACTACCTCGCCCGGCATCCGCGCCTCGTGTCGTCCGTCCACGAGGCCTTCCTGGACTCGCGCGATCTCTCGCTGGAGGAGGTCACGAAGGTCGCGGAGCAGGCCGCCCGCTGGGAGGACTTCGACGCCGGGCTGCTGGAGCGGTACTTCACCACGCTCGACTTCCGGCTGGGCGCCGAGCAGCTGAAGGGCATCGCCGAGTTCGCCCGCCGGACGGGGCCCACGACGGGCTTCCCGGCGGACGTCCGGGTGGAGCTGCTCGGCGGCCCCGCGTAGCAGGCGCTCCCGCGGCGGAGCAGTGGCGACGCGGTCGGCGCCGTCGACGTCCTTGAGGATCTGCCGGTTGTCGATGCGGTAGCGGCCCGCGTGCAGCGACCCTGGGCCCGATCGCGGAGAGCGGTGCGTCAGGCCGGGCGCGGAGCCGGAGTTCCGGCCCTCCGGAGCGGGCGGAGCCGCACGGCGGCCGGCGCCGCGCCGGGGGCCACCGGGGCCGTCCGACCCCTGGCGTACGCTGGATCGGTCCGACTGTGCCATTCGGGGGGCGACCCCCGGACGCCCGAAAAACCCTCCGGAAGGGACGTCCCCGGTGAGCGAGAGCGCCGACCTCCAGTCCGTCCTCGACCGCGCCGCAGCCGGTGGCCGCATCACCCCGGAGGAGGCGCTCGACCTGTACCGGTCGGCGCCGCTGCACGCGCTGGGCGCTGCCGCCGACGCCGTGCGCCGCCGCCGCTACGCCGGCACCGAGCACATCGCGACGTACATCATCGAGCGCAACATCAACTACACCAACGTCTGCGTGACGGCGTGCAAGTTCTGCGCCTTCTACGCCCCGCCGAAGAGCGACAAGGGCTGGACGCGCGACCTCGACGACATCCTGCGCCGCTGCGCGGAGACCGTGGAACTCGGCGGCACCCAGGTGATGTTCCAGGGCGGCCACCACCCCGAGTTCGGCGTCGAGTACTACGAGGAGCACTTCTCCGCGATCAAGAAGGCGTTCCCGCAGCTGGTCATCCACTCGCTCGGCGCGTCCGAGGTCGAGCACATGGCCCGGATCTCCGGGGTGTCGGTCGAGGACGCGATCACGCGCATCCACGCCGCCGGGCTCGACTCCTTCGCCGGAGCCGGTGCCGAACTGCTCCCGGCCCGCCCCCGCAAGGCCATCGCCCCGCTCAAGGAGTCCGGCGAGCGCTGGCTGGAGATCATGGAGACGGCACACGGGCTGGGCGTGGAGTCCACCTCGACGATGCTCATGGGCACCGGGGAGACCAACGCCGAGCGGATCGAGCACATCCGGATGATCCGCGACGTCCAGGACCGTACGGGCGGCTTCCGCGCCTTCATCCCGTACACCTACCAGCCGGAGAACAACCATCTGAAGGGCCGGACGCAGGCCACCCTCTTCGAGTACCTGCGGATGATCGCCATCGCGCGGCTCTTCCTCGACAACGTCGCCCACATCCAGGGCTCCTGGCTCACCACGGGCAAGGAGGTCGGCCAGCTGTCGCTGCACTACGGCGCGGACGACCTGGGTTCGGTGATGCTCGAGGAGAACGTGGTCTCCTCCGCCGGCGCCAAGCACCGCTCCAACCTGCGCGAGATCATCGACATGATCCGCGCGTCCGGGCGGGTCCCCGCGCAGCGCAACACCACCTACCAGCACCTGACCGTGCACGACGACCCGGCGAACGACCCGGTCGACGACAAGGTCGTCTCGCACTTCTCCTCGACGGCGATCGCCGGCGGCACCGCGCACCCGGAGCTCAAGCTCATCGACGCGAGCTGAGCGCCGCGTGCTGACCGTCCACACCGCCGACGCCGTCTGGCCGGGCCCCGGCCGGGAGCCGGTGCCGGGCGGGGCGGTCGCGGTCAGCGGCACGCGGGTGGCGGCCGTCGGGCCGTACGCAGCGGTGGCCGCGGAACACCCCGGCGCGCGCGTGCGGCGCTGGCCGGGGCTGCTCATGCCCGGGCTGGTCAACCACCGTGCCCCCGAACTGCTCGAAGAGATCTACCACCCCGATCCGCGGGAGGCCGACCGGCTCGGGACCGAGCCGGTGCGGTCCCCGGACCTTCTCGACGCGCTCGCACTGACGCCCGCGCAGTGGGCGGGCAGCGCCCGGCGCGGTCTGCAGCGGATGCTGGGGCACGGCACGACCGCGGTGACCGGTCCGTTCCGGTCCCCGGCGGTCCGCACCGCGGTGACGCGGGCCGGGCTGGTCCTGGTCGCCCCGCCTGCGGGCGCGGGTGTCGGCGCGGATTCCGGTGCGGGGAGTGCCGGTGACGCGTTGCTCGACCCGTTGGGCGCGAGGGGAGCCGGGGTGACGGGGGAGCTGCCGGAGGCGGTCCTCGCGGGGAGCCTGGAGCCCGGTGCGCGTGCGGACTTCGCCGTCTTCGACGTACCGGTCGGGGAGGGTGCCGCGGCCCGGGACGGCGCCGACGGCGCATCCGCCGTGCCGGACGTGGAGGCACCCGCCGCCGTGACCGCACTGGTCCAGCGGGGAGCGGACAGTTGCGTCGCCACGGTGCTCGGCGGGCGGCTCGTCCACCGGCAGCGGTAGTCCGCCGGCAGCGGTAGTCCGCCGACCGGACTCGTTCGCCCGCGGTGGTCGTTCGGGCATCGGCGTGGGGTTCCGGAGCCGGTCGGCCGACGGATTTCTGCGCTTTCCACAGGACAGCGGCGGATGCCGATGGCCTGACGTACGCTCATATGTCCCGGAACACGCGGTCGTTGCCGGGAACCGGCAGGGTGGTGGCATGAGTCCGTACCGACGTCGGTGATCTCCTAGTCACGGAGGGCGATATGCCGCCGTTCTGCCCCCACTGCGCAACAGAACTTCCCGCTGAGGCCCGTTTCTGTATGGCGTGCGGACGGGAAGCCGGGCAGGCGGCCGACACGACCGCGGAGCCTGTGTCCACCGCCCCGGACTCCGCGGACCGTGAGGCGGTGGACCAGGAGTCCACGGGCCGTGGGTCCGCGGGGGAGAGCGAGGGCGATCACGAGCCGACGGTGGTGGTCCCGCCCGGCTCCGGGGCCGGCTCCCGGGCCTCGTCCTGCGAGGCCTCGTCCGAAGCGTCGTCCGGTGCGTCGTCCGGGGGCGGAGCGGTGGCCGCCGAAGCCGCCACCACCCGGATCGAGGCCGGGGAGGCGGTGGCACCCGCCGCCGGGCAGGCCGACGGTCCCGCCGACGGCCTGCCCGGCGAGGCGGACCCCCACAGCCCGACCGTGGCCGGGATGCAGCATCCGGCGCCGACGTTGATCGGGCCCCGGGCGCAGCCCCAGCCGCCGGCCCAGGCCGGTGTGCCGGCTCCGCCGACACTGATCGCGCCGCAGTCGCCCCGGCCGCCCGCCGCCCGCAACCGCCTGGTGACCTGGGGCGCCCTGGTCCTGGCCGCGTTCGTGGTGGGCGGCGCGGCCACGGCGGGGGCGCTCGTCCTGCGCGGCGGCGACAGGGGCAGCACCGTGCACGGGGCCGGCGACGACAAGCCCCCGGCGGTGCGGAGCGCGGCCCCGGCCACGCCCGGACCCGGGCCCGGTGCTTCGACGGTGGGCGCCGTTCCGTCGGTCTCGGCCGGCGGTTCCTCGCCCGCGCCGTCGCCGTCCTCGACCGCCCCCGCCGCGGTGCCGGCCACCCCCGGCCCGGCCTCGGAGGCCGGGCTCCCCGAGAACTACCGGCTGGCCCGGGATCCGCAGGGCTTCTCCCTCGGGGTCCCCCGGTTCTGGCAGCGGGAGGTCAGCGGCGGTCAGATCGACTACCGGGGCACGACCGGCAACTCGTACCTGCGGATGGGCATCCGCAGCACCGCCCAGTCCTCCTACGGCCACTTCCTGGAGCTCCAGGACGTCGTGCGGAAGAAGAGCGCCGACTACCGGAACGTGGAGCTGACCGAGAACACGTTCCAGGGGCGCCCCGGCGCGCGCTGGGAGTTCACCTGGACCGAGAAGGGCACCGGACGGACGATGCACGCCATCGACCAGTCGTACGTGACCGAGGACGGCACCGAGTACGCGATCTACTTCCAGGAGCGGGACGACATGTGGCCCGTGGCCCGGGAGGTCTTCGACGTCGCGCTGAGCACCTGGTCCGTGGGCTGACGCTGCCCGGGAGCGGGAGCGGGAGCGGGAGCGGGAGACCCGGGCTGGGCCCTCCACCGTCCCGCGCGCCTGTCCCGTGCCCGTCCCGCGCCTGTCCCGTGCGCCTGATGACCGGCCGCGCCGGCGCGCCGTCTCGGCCGCCGTCTCCGCGCCCGTCCCGCACGTCCGCGAACCGGGTCCGCGCCGTTCCGCCGGCCCGTCGAGCCCCTGCCGTCACCGGCCGGGGCCGCCTGCCAGAATGGGGCGCGTGACCCGAGCCTCCCTGGACAAGCAGCCGCACGAAGTCGCCGCGATGTTCGACGATGTGGCGGCCAAGTACGACCTCACCAACGACGTGCTGTCCCTCGGCCAGGCACGGCTCTGGCGCAAGGCGGTGGCCCAGGCCGTCGCCGCCCGCCCCGCCGAGCGGGTCCTGGACCTCGCGGCCGGGACGGCCACCTCCTCCCAGCCCTTCGTCGCCGCCGGCGCCTACGTCGTGCCCTGCGACTTCTCCATCGGCATGCTGCGCGAGGGCAAGAAGCGGCACCCCCACATGCCGTTCACCGCGGGGGACGCGACCCGGCTGCCGTTCGCGGACGCCTCCTTCGACGCGGTCACCATCTCCTTCGGGCTGCGCAACGTGCAGGACACCGACACGGCCTTCGCCGAGCTGCTGCGCGTCACCAAGCCGGGCGGCCGGGTCGTGGTGTGCGAGTTCAGCCACCCCACCTGGCAGCCGTTCCGCACCGTCTACACCGAGTACCTGATGCGGGCCCTGCCGCCGATCGCGACCGCGGTCAGCAGCAACCCCGACGCGTACGTCTACCTCGCCGAGTCCATCCGGTCCTGGCCGGACCAGCCCGCGCTCGCGGCGCTGATGCAGAAGGCCGGCTGGTCGAAGGTGGCGTGGCGCAATCTCACCGGTGGCGTCGTGGCGCTGCACCGGGCCGTCCGTCCCTGATGGAGCCGGACTACCAGGCCGTACTGGAGCAGGTCGCGGAGGACATCGCGCCGCAGATCGGCCACGGCCGCCCCGCGGAGTACATCCCGGCCCTGTCCTCGGTCGACCCCCGGCGGTTCGGGATGGCGCTCGCCGATGTGCACGGGCAGGTGTACGGGGTGGGGGACTGGCAGGAGCCGTTCTCCACGCAGAGCATCACCAAGGTCTTCACGCTGGCGCTGGCCCTGGCGCGCGGCGGTGACAGCCTGTGGCAGCGGGTGGGCCGCGAGCCGTCGGGCAACCCGTTCAACTCGCTGGTGCAGCTGGAGTACGAGAACGGCATTCCGCGCAATCCGTTCATCAACGCGGGCGCCCTGGTGGTCACCGACCGGCTGCACGGCCTCACCGGCGACGCCCGGGGCGCCCTGCTGGACTTCCTGCGCACGGAGAGCGGCAACGACCGGCTGGACTTCGCGCCCGAGGTGGCCGAGTCGGAGGCCGGGCACGGCGACCGCAACGCCGCCCTGGGCTACTTCATGGCCAGCTGCGGCAACATGCACAACCCCGTGCCGACCGTCCTCGACCACTACTTCTGGCAGTGCTCCATCGAGATGAGCTGCGCCGACCTGGCGCTCGCCGGGGGCTTCCTGGCGCGGCACGGCGTACGGGCGGACGGCACGCGGCTGCTGACCCGGAGCGAGGCCAAGCAGGTCAACGCGGTGATGCTGACCTGCGGCACCTATGACGCCGCGGGCGAGTTCGCCTACCGGGTGGGTCTGCCGGGCAAGAGCGGCGTCGGCGGCGGCGTCCTCGCGGTGCTGCCGGGGCGGGCGACGCTGTGCGTGTACAGCCCGGGGCTGGACGCGCGGGGCAACTCGGTGGTGGGGGTGGCGGCGCTGGACCGCTTCACCACCCTGACCGGGCTCTCCGTCTTCTGATCCCGGCTCCGGCGGGCGCATCGCCGGAGCGCGAGCCCCGCTGCGTCGGGAGCTCCGCCGGTTCGCGCGCCCCGCCGGGCTGACAGCTCCGCGGTATCGCGCACCCCGTCGGGCCGGGCGCCGGAGGTCATCTGCCGATGGGCAGCCCCACCGGCTCCTTGATCCGCTTCATCACGATCTGCGAGTTCACCTCCGTCACCCCCGGCAGCGCCGTGATCCGCTCGATCCACAGCCGCTCGTAGGTGTCGATGTCGGCGACCGCGATCCGCAGCAGGCATCCGGGGCTGCCGAAGAGCCGGTACGCCTCGACGACGTCCGGCAGGTTCTGGAGGGCCTCCTCGAAGGCCTCCACGCTCTCCCGGTCCCGCCGCACCTCCACCGAGACGAGCACCTCGAAGCCGCGCCCGACGGCCTTCGGGTCGACCACGGCGCGGTAGCCCTGGATCACCCCGTCGTGCTCCAGCTGCCGCACCCGGCGCAGGCACGGGGAGGGGGTCAGGCCGACCCGCTGGGCCAGCTCCTGGTTGGTCAGCCGGCCGTCCCGCTGGAGCTCGCGCACAATGTTGCGATCGATCTCGTCCATGTGAGCAATTATCTGCCACGTTCTTGCTTTGGAATGTGAAGTTCAGCCATCCAATGCCAAGCAGAAACGCCTATTCTTGCCCGTTGGCCGTATGCAGCACGGTATGGACGGGAAGAGGGTGAGCAGGGCATGCGACGAGTCGTCGTGGTGACCACCGGCGGGACGATAGCCAGCCGCTGGCAGGGCAACGGGTACGCCGCCGACGCGGCCGGACAGGACGTGCTCGCCACGGCCGCCCTCCCCGAGGGCGTCGAGGCCCGGGTCGTCGATCTCTTCACCGTGAACAGCCCCCGGCTGACCACCGGCCATCAGCTCGTCCTGCTGCACACCGTCCACGAGATCCTCGAGGACCCGGCCGTCGACGGCGTCGTCGTCACCCATGGCACGGACACCCTGGAGGAGTCGGCGTTCCTGCTCGACCTCCACCACGGCGACCGGCGCCCCGTCGTCTTCACCGGCGCCCAGCGCCCGCTGGAGGCCGCCGACGGCGACGCCGCCGGCAATCTCTACGACGCGCTGCTCACCGCGGCGCACGTGCAGGACCTCGGCACCCTCGCGGTCTTCGCCGGCCGGGTGCACGCCGCCCGGGGCACGGTGAAGACCCAGACCGTGGCTGCCGACGCCTTCGCCGACCCGTCGAACGCCGCGGTCGGAAAGATCGGCTTCGGCCGCGTCGAGGTGCTGCGCCGGCCGGTGCGCTCCGAGCCGCTGGAGCTGCCCGCCGCGACCGCCGAGGTGCCGCGCGTCGACATGGTCATGCACCACACCGACGCCGACCCGATGCTCTTCGACGCGGCCGTGCAGGCCGGGGCGCAGGGCATCGTGCTGGTGGCCACCGGCGCGGGCAACGCCACCCCGGAGTTCACCGAGGCCGTGGACCGCGCGGTCGCCCGCGGGGTGCTGGTGGCGCTGACCACCCGGGTCCCGGCGGGCCCGATCACGCCGATCTACACCGGTGGCGGCGCGGTGGACCTGATCGCGGCGGGTGCGGTGCCGACCGGCACGCTGCGGGCGGGCCAGGCCCGGATCGCCGTGCTCTCCGCGCTGCTGTCCGCCAAGGACCCGGCCGAGCGCACCGCCGTCCTGCGGTGCATCGCGGACCCCAGCACCTCCGACGTCCCGGTCGTGGAAGCCGGCTGACGGGCCGACGGCGCGCGCCCGTCTCCCGCGCCCCTGCCCGCCCGGCAGCGCCGCCCGACACCGCCGCCCGCCTCCGGCACCCGCCCGCCTCCGGAATGCGCCCGCCTCCGGCACCCGCCCGTCCCGCTCCCGGTACGCGCCCGCCCGGCCGCCCCGGCAGTTCCGCCCCGCCCGACTCCCCGCACCCCGGGCCCTCATGACGTCCGCCGTGCTCCGGAACAGGGGCGGAACCGCCGTGCCTCCGGGGCCCGGGCCGGGACCGCGGTCGAGCCGGTGCGACCGGGTGCCGTGCCACCGTCCGGAAGGCCCGTTCTAGACTGCGGAGATCCCGTCTCCGCCGTGAGCGACGCCCGCCGAGAGCACCAGGAGTGCCGACGTGACCGACACCGACCTCAACGAGCGCAGCGCCGATGTGATCGTCGTCGGGGCCGGGCCAGCCGGGTCCACCACCGCGTACCACCTCGCGAAGGCCGGACTCGACGTCCTGCTCCTGGAGAAGACGGCCTTCCCCCGGGAGAAGGTCTGCGGTGACGGCCTCACCCCGCGGGCCACCAAGCAGCTCGTCGCCATGGGCATCGACATCTCCGAAGAGGCGGGCTGGCTGCGGAACAAGGGCCTGCGCATCATCGGCGGCGGCGTCCGGCTCCAGCTCGACTGGCCGGACCTCGCCTCGTTCCCGGACTACGGACTCGTCCGCAAGCGTGACGACTTCGACGAGCAGCTCGCCCGCCAGGCGCAGAAGGCCGGCGCGCGGCTGTACGAGCGCTGCAACGTCGGCGCCCCGGTCCTCGACGCCCGCACCGGCCGGATCACCGGAGTCGAGGCGAAGCTCGGCGAGGAGAAGCTGCCCGTCACCTTCCACGCGCCGCTGGTGGTCGCCGCCGACGGCAACTCCACCCGGCTGTCCCTGGCGATGGGGCTGCACCGGCGCGAGGACCGGCCGATGGGCGTGGCCGTGCGGACGTACTTCACCTCGCCCCGGCACGACGACGACTACCTGGAGTCCTGGCTGGAGCTGTGGGACCGGCGGAACGGCGCCGAGCGGCTGCTCCCCGGCTACGGCTGGATCTTCGGCATGGGCGACGGCACGTCCAACGTCGGCCTGGGCGTGCTCAACACCTCCGCCTCCTTCAAGGAGCTGGACTGGCGCGAGGTGCTCAAGGCCTGGTGCGCGTCGATGCCGGAGGAGTGGGGCTACACCCCGGAGAACATGACCGGTCCGATCCGGGGCGCCGCGCTCCCCATGGCGTTCAACCGGCAGCCGCACTACACCAAGGGCCTGCTGCTGGTCGGTGACGCGGGCGGGCTGGTCAACCCGTTCAACGGCGAGGGCATCGCCTATGCGATGGAATCCGGGCAGATCGCCGCGGACGTCATCACCCAGGCGCACGCCCGCGCGACGCCCGCGCAGCGGGAACTGGCGCTGCGCGCCTACCCGAAGATCCTCAAGGACACCTACGGCGGCTACTACACGCTCGGCCGGGCCTTCGTGAAGCTCATCGGCAACCCGAAGGTGATGAAGGTGGCGACCCAGCGCGGTCTGACTCACCCGATGCTGATGAAGTTCACCCTGAAGATGCTGGCCAACCTCACCGACCCGACGGGCGGGGACGCGATGGACCGCATCATCAACGGACTGAGCAAGGTGGCGCCGAAGGCGTAACGCGCCGCAGCGTCGTTGACGGGCCGCCGGACGCCGCGGCGGCCCGTCGGCGGCGATGCGCACCCCGTCCGGGACGTACAAACGCCGAGGGCCCGACCGGCAGTCCGGTCGGGCCCTCGGTGTGTCCGGGCGCCGGGCGCCCGTTCCGCTCGGCTCAGAGCACGCGGCGCGCGCTCGTCGGCGGGTAGTCGTCGAGGTTCTGCTTCACGACGCCCTTGCTGGGGTTCGCGGCGTCGATGTACTGGCCGCCGCCCACGTAGACGGCCACGTGGTAGGCGCTGCCGGTGCCGCCCCAGAAGAGCAGGTCGCCCTGCTGCAGGGAGTCCAGGGACACCTCGGTGCCGGTGGTCGACTGGTCCTGCGAGACGCGCGGCAGGTCGACACCCACGGACTTGAACGCGGCCTGGGTGAGGCTGGAGCAGTCGTACGCGGACGGGCCGGTGGCGCCCATGACGTACGCCTTGCCGAGCTGGGCCTCGAGGAAGCTCAGCACCTGTGCGGCGCTGCCGGTGGCGGAGGAGGGGGCGGGGGCACTCAGGGTGGTGCGCTCCGCGGAACGGGAGGCGCGCTCCTTCGCGGCGGCCTCAGCCTTGCGCTCGGCCTCAGCCTTGCGGTCCGCCTCCTGCTTGGCCTTCTTGGCGGCCTTGCGGGCGACGTCCGCGGCACGGTCCTGCTGCTCCTGCAGCTCGGCGCGCTGCTGGTAGTCCAGGGCGGCCTGCTCGGTCGCCGCGGAGGACTGGGCGGCCGCGTCGGCGATCGCGGTGGTGACCGTGGGGAGTTCCGCGGTCTCGGCCGCCGCGGGCTCGGCGGCCTGGGCGCCCGACGCGCCGGTCACGGCCAGGGTGCTGAGGACGCCGCCGGCAACTCCGGAGCGCAGCACCCACGAGGTGGCGGTACGGCGGGGCTTCCGGCGGCTGGGTATGTGAGCGGTGTGGGACATGGAACCACGGGTATCAGGGGGCCGCGGTTACCTTCAAGAAACGTGTGCTGCGCCACACTTGACGCGTACGCGTCGAGAATTGATCCCTATGGATCTTCGCGGGCGCTGTGCGGCACGGAGTCCGCCGTTCCGCTCACATCCGCGATCTAGGCGTTTCGTCGTTTCGCCCGAATTGCTCGCTGCTTACCACCGCTTGCCGTCGGTGGCCAAGCAATGCATTTCCGGCGGGTGAACCGGGGTGGGATAGCTAACAGATCGCCCGCGAATTGAATGCGGTGTCCCCGTCTGTGAATGCATGCACGTACCGGCGATCTTGTCCGCTTCGCGGCCTGTTTCCGTCACGTCCGGTCACGCCCGGTCACATTCGGCGCCGGTGCACGCGCTCGCCCCCGCTGTCCCCTTGGGGTGGCGGTGGTGAGCCGTCGACCCCTCCGCCACGATCTTCACGCGGGCGGGTGGCGTCTATTTATCAGCTGACGGCGTCCGGGGCGAATTTGCCAGTAAGGCTCCCCTTTGCTAGGCGAGCCCGTGCCTGACCAGCGGTAACACCCGCGATTGTCACACCTGGTGACGGCTCGGACGCTTCGCGTATGAAGATCACCGCTCATCCGCCTTCATGATCGTTCGTCAGGTGGTGGAGATCACAAACTCCCTGCCTCACCCGTGTCGCAGATCACAGACCGACGGGCATAGGATGCAGGCGACTCGGGCTTGTGAACTGCCTCACATAGCAGCGATCTTCGTGTCGGCAGTGCGCATGTCCGGTCACGGTCCGCAGTCATCGTCGACTGGAAGGAGCGAGGAGCGTGAACGCCTATGCGCCCATCCTCGTGCTCGGCGCCCTCGGGGCAGGCTTCGCGATCTTCTCCGTGGTCATGGCCGGCCTCATCGGCCCCAAGCGCTACAACCGGGCCAAGCTCGAGGCATACGAGTGCGGAATCGAGCCGACCCCGCAGCCGGCCGGCGGCGGGCGTTTCCCGATCAAGTACTACCTGACGGCGATGCTCTTCATCGTCTTCGACATCGAGATCGTCTTCCTCTATCCCTGGGCGGTCAGCTTCGACGCCCTGGGACTGTTCGGGCTCGTCGAGATGCTCCTCTTCGTGCTCACCGTCTTCGTCGCCTACGCCTACGTCTGGCGTCGTGGCGGCCTGGAATGGGACTAGGGGCCACAACATGGGTATCGAGGAGAAACTGCCGAGCGGTTTCCTGCTGACGACCGTGGAGCAGGCCGCGGGCTGGGTGCGCAAGTCCTCCGTCTTCCCGGCCACGTTCGGCCTCGCCTGCTGCGCCATCGAGATGATGACCACCGGCGCCGGGCGCTACGACCTCGCCCGCTTCGGCATGGAGGTCTTCCGCGGCTCCCCCCGCCAGGCGGATCTGATGATCGTGGCCGGCCGGGTCAGCCAGAAGATGGCCCCGGTGCTGCGGCAGGTCTACGACCAGATGCCGAACCCCAAGTGGGTCATCTCCATGGGCGTCTGCGCCTCCTCCGGAGGCATGTTCAACAACTACGCGATCGTGCAGGGCGTCGACCACATCGTCCCCGTCGACATCTACCTGCCCGGCTGCCCGCCCCGTCCGGAAATGCTGCTGGACGCGATCCTCAAGCTCCACCAGAAGATCCAGGGCGAGAAGCTCGGCGTCAACCGCGAGCAGGCGGCCCGGGAGGCCGAGGAAGCGGCGCGGGCGGCCCTGCCCACCATCGAGATGAAGGGGCTGCTCCGGTGAGTGAGAACAACGGCGTCAACCCCGACCAGGACCTCAACGCCCAGAACCTGCCGGGCCAGCGGGGGGACCACGGCGAGGTCATCGACACCCGCCGCGGCATGTTCGGCGCGAACAACGGCGGCGACACCAGCGGCTACGGCGGGCTCGTCCGGTCGGTGCGGCTGCCCGGCGCCTCGACCCGGCCGTACGGCGGCCCCGACGGCGGTGACGGGGCCGGCGAGTTCGACGAGATCGCCGACGAACTCGAGGGCGCCCTGGAGGAACAGGGTCTGGTCCCGGAGAACGCCATCGAGAAGACCGTCGTCGACCGCGGCGAACTGACCTTCCACATCGCGCGCGAGCACCTGCCGCAGGTGGCCCGGACCCTCCGCGACGACCCGGCGCTCCGCTTCGAACTGTGCACCGGGGTCAGCGGAGTCCACTTCACGGGGGACAAGGGACGGGAGCTGCACGCCGTCTACCACCTGCGCTCGATCACCCACAACCGGCTGGTCCGGCTGGAGGTGAGCGCCCCCGACAGCGATCCGCACATCCCGTCGATCGTCCCGGTCTACCCGACCAACGACTGGCACGAGCGCGAGACGTACGACTTCTTCGGCATCGTCTTCGACGGCCACCCGGCGCTGACGCGGATCATGATGCCGGACGACTGGCAGGGCTTCCCGCAGCGCAAGGACTACCCGCTCGGCGGCATTCCCGTCGAGTACAAGGGCGCCCAGATCCCGGCTCCCGACCAGCGGAGGTCGTACACCTGATGTCTGCATCGCACGCGACGCCTCCCGCCAGCGCACGGGAGACCACCGAAGGCACCGTCTACACCGTCACCGGCGGGGACTGGGACGAGGTCGCGGCTGCCGCCGCCAAGGCGGACGACGAGCGGATCGTCGTCAACATGGGCCCGCAGCACCCGTCCACCCACGGCGTGCTCCGGCTGATCCTGGAGATCGACGGCGAGACGGTCACCGAGGCCCGCTGCGGCATCGGCTATCTCCACACCGGTATCGAGAAGAACCTCGAGTACCGGACGTGGACCCAGGGCACCACGTTCGTCACGCGCATGGACTACCTCACCTCGTTCTACAACGAGACGGCGTACTGCCTGGCGGTCGAGAGGCTGCTCGGCATCGAGGACGAGGTCCCGGACCGGGCGACGGTCATCCGGGTGCTCCTCATGGAGCTCAACCGGCTCTCCTCCCACCTGGTCTGCATCGCCACCGGCGGCATGGAGCTCGGCGCCACCACGATCATGATCTACGGCTTCCGGGACCGCGAGATGGTCCTGGACCTGTACGAGCTGATCACCGGCCTGCGGATGAACCACGCGTACATCCGGCCCGGCGGCCTGGCCCAGGACCTGCCGCCCGGCGCGGTCGACGCGGTCCGCGAGTTCGTCAAGAAGATGCGGAAGAACCTGCCGGAGTACGACAAGCTCGCCACCGGCAACCCGGTCTTCAAGGGCCGCATGCAGGACGTCGGCCACCTGGACCTCGCCGGCTGCATGGCGCTCGGCGTCACCGGACCGATACTGCGCTCCGCCGGACTCCCGCACGACCTGCGCAAGGCGCGGCCGTACTGCGGTTACGAGACCTACGACTTCGAGGTGCCGACCACCGACACCTGCGACGCGTACGGCCGCTTCCTGCTCCGGCTGGAGGAGATGCGGCAGTCGCTGCGGATCGTCGAGCAGTGCCTGGACCGGCTGGAGCCCGGGCCGGTGATGGTCGGCGACAAGAAGGTCGCCTGGCCCGCCCAGCTCGCGCTCGGGCCCGACGGCCTCGGCAACTCGCTCGACCACATCAAGAAGATCATGGGCACGTCGATGGAGGCCCTGATCCACCACTTCAAGCTCGTCACCGAGGGCTTCCGGGTGCCGCCCGGCCAGACCTACGCGGCCGTGGAGTCGCCCAAGGGCGAGCTGGGCGTGCACGCGGTCAGCGACGGCGGGACGCGCCCGTACCGGGTCCACTTCCGTGACCCGTCGTTCACCAACCTCCAGGCCATGGCGGCGATGTGCGAAGGCGGCCAGGTCGCCGACGTCATCGTGGCCGTGGCCTCCATCGACCCCGTGATGGGAGGCGTCGACCGGTGACAGACGTCAGCTTGGGCCTTCCGCAGATGCCCGCCCCCGACTTCCCGGCCGAGGTGCGGTCCCGGCTGGAGGAGGACGCGCGCGAGGTCATCGCCCGCTACCCCGACAGCCGTTCCGCACTGCTGCCGCTGCTGCACCTCGTCCAGGCCGAGGAGGGGTACGTCACCCGGACCGGCGTCCGGTTCTGCGCCGAGATGCTGGGGCTGACCACCGCCGAGGTCACCGCGGTCGCCACCTTCTACTCCATGTACCGGCGCAAGCCGTCGGGGGAGTACCAGGTCGGGGTCTGCACCAACACGCTGTGCGCGGTGATGGGCGGCGACGCCATCTTCACCGAACTCCAGGAGCACCTCGGCCTCGGCAACGGCGAGACCACCGAGGACGGCAAGGTCACCCTGGAGCACATCGAGTGCAACGCGGCCTGCGACTTCGCCCCCGTGGTGATGGTCAACTGGGAGTTCTTCGACAACCAGACCCCGCAGTCCGCCAAGCAGCTCGTGGACGACCTGCGGGCGGGCCGCACCGCCGAACCCACCCGGGGCGCCCCGCTGTGCACCTTCCGGGAGACCGCCCGGATCCTGGCCGGCTTCCCGGACGAGCGGCCCGGCGCGGTGGACGCCACCGGCGGCGCCGGGGCCCCGTCGCTGGTCGGCCTGCGGCTCGCCAAGGGCGAGGCCGCCCCCGGACGGATCGTCTCGCCGCGCTCCGCACCCCCGCAGGGCGCGGACGAGCAGCAGCCCCCGGCCGGCGGCGAAGCGCCCGCCGGGCACCCCAGCTCGCACGACGCCCCGCACACGACGGCGGCGTCCGACCCCCAGCACCCGGCCGGACCGGTGTCCGAGGAGGGTGAGTGATGACCGTGTCCACCGAACACGACGGCACCGGCGGCACCTCCCGGCCGGAGACCGGCGGGGGAGCGGTCCCGGAGAAGCTGCTGTCCCCCGTGCTGTCGGCCTTCTGGGACCAGCCGGACTCCTGGACCCTGGAGACCTACCTGCGCCACGACGGCTACGAGGGGCTGCGCGCGGCCCTGGCCATGCCGCCGGACGACGTCATCGCCCTGGTCAAGGACGCCGGTCTGCGCGGCCGCGGCGGAGCGGGCTTCCCCACCGGCATGAAGTGGCAGTTCATCCCGCAGGGCGACGGCAAGCCGCACTACCTCGTGGTCAACGCGGACGAGTCCGAGCCCGGCACCTGCAAGGACATCCCCCTTCTCTTCGCCAATCCGCACTCCCTCATCGAGGGCATGATCATCGCCTGTCACGCGATCCGGTCGAACCACGCGTTCATCTATCTGCGCGGCGAGGTCGTGCCGGTGCTGCGCCGGCTGCACCACGCCGTGGCCGAGGCGTACAAGGCGGGCTACCTCGGCAGGAACGTCCTGGACAGCGGCTTCGACCTGGACATCACCGTGCACGCCGGGGCCGGCGCGTACATCTGCGGTGAGGAGACCGCACTGCTCGACTCGCTGGAGGGACGGCGCGGACAGCCCCGGCTGCGGCCCCCCTTCCCCGCGGTCGCGGGCCTCTACGCCTGCCCCACTGTGGTGAACAACGTCGAGTCCATCGCGTCGGTTCCCGCGATCCTGCACCGGGGCAAGGACTGGTTCCGCTCGATGGGCAGCGAGAAGTCCCCCGGCTTCACGCTCTACTCGCTCTCCGGACACGTCGCCCGCCCCGGTCAGTACGAGGCGCCGCTCGGCATCACCCTGCGGCAGCTCCTCGACATGAGCGGCGGCATGCGCAAGGGCCACCGGCTCAAGTTCTGGACCCCCGGCGGCTCCTCCACCCCGCTCCTCACCGAGGAGCACCTGGACGTACCGCTCGACTACGAGGGCGTGGGCGCGGCCGGTTCGATGCTCGGCACCAAGGCGCTGCAGTGCTTCGACGAGACGACCTGCGTCGTCCGGGCGGTGACCCGCTGGACCGAGTTCTACGCCCATGAGTCCTGCGGCAAGTGCACGCCCTGCCGCGAAGGCACGTACTGGCTGGTCCAGTTGCTGCGCGACCTGGAGGCCGGCAAGGGGCGGATGGCCGACCTCGACAAGCTCAACGACATCGCCGACAACATCAACGGCAAGTCGTTCTGCGCCCTCGGCGACGGCGCCGCCAGCCCCATCTTCTCCTCGCTGAAGTACTTCCGCGAGGAGTACGAGCAGCACGTCACCGGCGGCGGCTGCCCCTTCGACCCGGCGAAGTCCACCGTCTGGGCCGACGACCACAAGACCGCCACCCACAAGGGGGTGCACGCGTAAATGACGATCACGACGAACGCCCCCTCCGGAGGCGGCGAGGCGGCAGTGCCGCCGGAGGACCTCGTCTCCGTCACCATCGACGGCATCGAGATCTCCGTCCCCAAGGGCACCCTGGTGATCCGCGCGGCCGAGCTGCTCGGCATCGAGATCCCGCGCTTCTGCGACCACCCGCTCCTCGACCCGGCCGGCGCCTGCCGGCAGTGCATCGTCGAGGTCGAGGGCCAGCGCAAGCCCATGGCGTCCTGCACGATCACCTGCACGGACGGGATGGTGGTGCGGACTCAACTCACCTCGCCCGTGGCCGAGAAGGCCCAGCGCGGGGTGATGGAGCTGCTGCTCATCAACCACCCGCTGGACTGCCCGGTCTGCGACAAGGGCGGCGAGTGCCCGCTGCAGAACCAGGCGATGAGCGCCGGGCAGGCCGACACCCGCTTCGAGGGGAAGAAGCGCACCTTCACCAAGCCCGTGCCGATCTCCACCCAGGTGCTGCTGGACCGGGAGCGCTGCGTGCTGTGCGCCCGCTGCACCCGGTTCTCCAACCAGATCGCGGGCGACCCGATGATCGAACTGCTGGAGCGCGGCGCCCTCCAGCAGGTGGGCACCGGCGAGGGCGAGCCCTTCCAGTCGTACTTCTCCGGCAACACCATTCAGATCTGCCCGGTGGGCGCGCTCACCTCCGCCGCGTACCGGTTCCGCTCCCGCCCCTTCGACCTGGTGTCCTCGCCGAGCGTCTGCGAGCACTGCGCGGGCGGCTGCGCCACCCGGACCGACCACCGGCGCGGCAAGGTGATGCGGCGGCTGGCGGCCGACGACCCCGAGGTCAACGAGGAGTGGATCTGCGACAAGGGCCGCTTCGCGTTCCGCTACGCCCAGCGTCCCGACCGGCTCACCACCCCGCTCGTGCGGAACGCCGAGACCGGTGAGCTGGAGGCCGCGAGCTGGCCGGAGGCGGTGGAGGCCGCGGCCCGCGGGCTGGCGGCGGCCCGTGAGCGGTCCGGCGGCGCCGGTGCCGGGGTGCTCACCGGCGGGCGGCTCACCGTCGAGGACGCCTACGCCTACGCCAAGTTCGCCCGGGTCGTGCTCGACACCAACGACATCGACTTCCGCGCCCGGGTGCACAGCGGCGAGGAGGCCGACTTCCTGGCGGCGTACGTCGCGGGGCGCGGCCGGGACCTCGACGGCAGCGGGCCGACCTACGCCGAGCTGGAGAAGGCCCCGGCGGTGCTGCTGGCCGGCTTCGAGTCCGAGGAGGAGGCGCCCGGCGTCTTCCTCCGCCTCCGCAAGGCGCACCGCAAGCACGGCCAGCGGGTGTTCTCGCTGGCCACCCACGCCACCCGGGGGCTGGTGAAGACCGGCGGCACGCTGCTGGGCGCGGCGCCCGGCACCGAGACCACCTGGTTCGCCGCGCTCGCGCGGGCCGACGCCGGCACCGCGCAGGACGGCCTGGACAGCGACGGGCTGCTGGCCGCCGAGGCGCTCCGCGCCGAGGGCGCCGTGATCGTCGTCGGCGAGCGGCTGGCCGCCGTGCCGGGCGCGCTCACCGCCGCCGTGGGCGCCGCGAACGCCACCGGCGCCCGGCTGGTGTGGATTCCGCGCCGGGCCGGTGAGCGCGGGGCGCTCGAGGCCGGGGCACTGCCCGGGCTGCTGCCCGGCGGCCGGCCCGCCACCGACCCGCGGGCCCGTGAGGAGACCGCCGCCGCCTGGGGCGTCGGCGGGCTCCCGGAGCGGCCCGGCCGGGACACCGGTCAGATCGTCGAGGCCGCGGCGAGCGGTGAGCTGTCCGCGCTGCTCGTCGCCGGTGTGGAGGTCGCGGACCTGCCCGACCCGCAGCTGGCCCGCCGGGCCCTGGACGCGGTCGGCTTCCTGGTCAGCCTGGAACAGCGGCCGAGCGAGGTCACCGACCGGGCGGACGTCGTCCTTCCGGTGGCCGCCGTCGTCGAGAAGTCCGGCACCTTCCTCAACTGGGAGGGCCGGGCCCGGCCGTTCGAGGCCGCGCTCAAACCGGACCACATGACCCGGCGCCACGTCCTCCCCGACGCCCGGGTGCTGCACATGATCGCCGACGCGCTGGCCGGCACCGCGGACGCCCCGCCGACCCCGGCCCTGGACCTGCCCGACGTCCGGGCGGCCCGGCGGGAGCTGGACCGGCTCGGCGGCTGGCGCGGCCCGTACGCCACGGCTCCCGGCCGGCCGGCCCAGCCGCTGCCCCGCCCCGAAGCGGGCCAGGCGGTGCTCGCCGGGCACCGGCTGCTGCTCGACCGGGGACGTCTCCAGGACGGTGACGAGGCCCTGGCCGGCACCCGGCACGCGGCGGTCGCCCGGCTCTCCGCCGCCACCGCCGCGGAGGCCGGGGTCGCGGACGGCGACCCGGTGCGGGTGACCGGCCCGGCCGGATCGGTCGAACTGCCCCTGCTGATCACCCCGATGCCCGACCGGGTGGTCTGGCTGCCGATGAACTCCGTCGGGCGCGGCGTGACCGACGGCACCGGGGCGCGCCCCGGCGAACTGGTCACCCTCGGTGCGGGCACCGGGGCCGAGACGGCGGAGGTGCGGTCATGAGCGCAGTGACGTCCTGGCAGTCCGGCCCGCTGACCTCGCTGGCGGCCGAGGACCTGTCGATGTTCGGGCGGGACCCCTGGTGGCTGGTGCTGATCAAGGCGGTCTTCTGCTTCGCGTTCCTGATGGTGACGGTGCTGTTCTCCATCGTCTGGGAGCGCAAGGTCGTCGCCTGGATGCAGCTGCGGATCGGCCCCAACCGGCACGGCCCCTGGGGCCTCCTCCAGTCCCTCGCGGACGGCATCAAGCTGATGCTCAAGGAGGACGTGGTCGTCAAGCGGGCCGACAAGGTCGTCTACGTCCTGGCGCCGGTCGTCGCCGCGATCCCCGCCTTCATGGCCATCGCGGTGATCCCCTTCGGGCCCGCCGGCAACGAGATCTCGATCCTCGGCCACCGCACCACGATGCAGCTCACCGACCTGCCGATCGCCGTCCTGTACATCCTGGCGGTCGCCTCGGTCGGGATCTACGGCATCGTGCTGGCCGGCTGGTCCTCCGGCTCGACGTACCCGCTGCTCGGCGGCCTGCGCTCCTGCGCGCAGATGATCTCCTACGAGATCGCGATGGGCCTGTCCTTCGCGGCGGTCTTCCTCTACTCCGGGTCGATGTCCACCTCGGCGATCGTCTCCGCGCAGGAGAACCGCTGGTTCGCGGTGCTGCTCCCGGTGTCGTTCCTGATCTACATCGTGGCGATGGTCGGCGAGACCAACCGCGCCCCGTTCGACATGCCGGAGTCCGAGGGCGACCTGGTCGGCGGCTTCAACACCGAGTACAGCTCCATCAAGTTCGCGATGTTCATGCTGGCCGAGTACGTCAACATGGTCACCGTCTCGGCGGTCGCGGTCACCCTGTTCCTGGGCGGCTGGATGGCCCCGTACCCGATCAGCGCGTTCTGGGAGGGGGCGAACCACGGCTGGTGGCCGATGCTCTGGTTCGTCGTCAAGGTCCAGCTGCTGCTGTTCTTCTTCATCTGGGTGCGCGGCACGCTCCCGCGGGTGCGCTACGACCAGTTCATGAAGCTGGGCTGGAAGGTGCTCATCCCGGTCTCCATGGTGTGGCTGATGCTGGTCGCCACGGTCCGGGCGCTGCGCAACGAGAACTACGGCTTCCAGGACATCGTGCTCTACGTGGGCGGCGCCGTCATCGCGATCCTGCTGCTCTCCTTCGTCTTCGACATCTTCCGCCACCGCGCGGAGCAGAAGGCCGGGGCCGAGGAGGCACCGCCGGCCGCGTTCGACCCGATGGCGGGCGGCTTCCCGGTGCCGCCGCTGCCCGGACAGACCCTGCCGCCCGTGCCCCGGCGCCGTTCCCGTCAGGAGCGGACGCTCGTCGGGAACGGTCCGGCGGAGACCCCCGCCGAGGGCAAGGAGGCCGACGGTGCCTGAGTTCCGCGGCGCGGACCGCCGTCCACGGGCCCGAGCCCGTGCGACGACATCCGCGGCGACCCCAGTGACCCACGCCGGTGAGGAGGCATCCCGTGCCTGACTTCC
Organism: Streptomyces sp. NPDC001922; assembly: GCF_042891165.1. Classification (NCBI taxonomy): domain Bacteria; kingdom Bacillati; phylum Actinomycetota; class Actinomycetes; order Kitasatosporales; family Streptomycetaceae; genus Streptomyces; species Streptomyces sp. NPDC001922. The sequence continues at coordinate 86,113 of NZ_JBIASV010000005.1, forward strand.
AGAACCCCGTGGCCGGCTTCGGCGTGACCTTCAAGGCCATGTTCAAGAAGCGGCTGACCGAGCAGTACCCGGAGGAGAAGAAGCCCACCGCGCCCCGCTTCCACGGGCGGCACCAGCTCAACCGGCACCCGGACGGGCTGGAGAAGTGCGTGGGCTGCGAGCTGTGCGCCTGGGCCTGCCCCGCCGACGCGATCTACGTGGAGGGCGCGGACAACACCGACGAGGAGCGCTACTCCCCGGGCGAGCGCTACGGCCGCGTCTACCAGATCAACTACCTGCGCTGCATCCTGTGCGGGCTGTGCGTGGAGGCGTGCCCGACCCGGGCGCTCACCATGACCAACGAGTACGAACTCGCCGACCGGTCCCGCGAATCGCTCATCTACACCAAGGAGGAGCTGCTCGCCGGGCTGGAGGAGGGCATGGTCGACTCCCCGCACGCGATCTTCCCCGGGATGACCGAGAAGGACTACTACCGCGGGCTGGTCACCGAGGCCGCGCCGGGCACCGAGCAGCAGCCGGTCACCCAGGGCGACAAGCCGCAGGACGCGGCGGCGGACTTCGGGCCCGACGAGCCCGCGTCGGGGAAGGTGGCCGACGCATGAGCGCCCTCGCAGCCGCGGTGACCGGCGCGGCCTCCACCGGTGAGGCGGTCCAGTTCTGGGTGCTGGGCACGGTCGCCGTCATCGGGGCCCTGAGCACCGTCCTCATGAAGAAGGCGGTGCACAGCGCCCTCAGCCTGGCCGGCACCATGATCGTGCTGGCCGTCTTCTACCTCGCGAACGGGGCGTACTTCCTCGGCGTGGTGCAGATCGTCGTCTACACCGGCGCGGTCATGATGCTGTTCCTCTTCGTCGTCATGCTGGTCGGCGTCACCGCCGCCGACTCGCTCAAGGAGACCCTCAAGGGCCAGCGCTGGCTGGCGGCGGGCTGCGGCCTCGGGTTCGGCATCCTGCTGATCGCCGGCATCGGCAACGCCTCCCTGCGGAGCTTCAACGGCCTCGGGCAGGCCAACTCCGGCGGCAACGTCCAGGGCCTCGCCGCGCTGATCTTCACCAAGTACGTGTTCGCCTTCGAGATCACCGGCGCGCTGCTGATCACCGCGGCCGTCGGCGCGATGGTGCTCACCCACCGGGAGCGCACCGAGCGCGCCGCGAGCCAGCGCGAGCAGGCCGAGGCCCGGGTGCGCACCGGCACGCAGGTGCCGCCGCTGCCCGCCCCCGGGGTGTACGCCCGGCACAACGCCGTGGACATCCCCGGTCTGCTGCCGGACGGCACCCCGTCCGAACTCACCGTCAGCCACACGCTGCGCGCCCGCGGCCAGATCCGCGACGTCTCCGGTGAGGCGCTCGCCGACCTGGCCGCCCTGGAGCAGCGCGCCGAGGAGCGGCTCGGGCGGCTGGAGCGCAACGAGGAGGCGAGCAAGTGAATCCGGTCAACTACCTCTACCTCGCGGCGCTGCTGTTCAGCATCGGCGCCGCGGGGGTGCTGATCCGGCGGAACGCCATCGTGGTGTTCATGTGCGTCGAGCTGATGCTGAACGCCTGCAACCTGGCCTTCGTCACCTTCTCCCGGATGCACGGCAACCTCGACGGCCAGATCATCGCGTTCTTCACGATGGTGGTGGCCGCGGCCGAGGTCGTCGTCGGTCTGGCGATCATCGTGACGATCTTCCGCTCCCGCCACTCGGCCTCGGTCGACGACGCCAGCCTGATGAAGCTGTAAGGGGTCGCAACAGTGGAGAACCTCATCGGATTGCTCGTCGCGGCCCCGCTGCTCGGCGCGGCCGTCCTCTTGTGCGGCGGACGGCGGCTGGATCGCAGCGGCCACTGGATCGGCACCGGTCTGGCGGCCGTCTCCTTTGTGCTCGGCGTGGTGCTCTTCGCCGACATGCTGGGCCGCCAGGGCGAGGAGCGCACCGTCCACCAGTACCTGTTCAGCTGGATCCCGGTGGAGGGGTTCCAGGCCGATGTGGCCTTCCAGCTGGACCAGTTGTCGATGACGTTCGTGCTGCTGATCACCGGGGTGGGGTCGCTGATCCACCTCTACTCGGTCGGCTACATGGAGCACGACGAGCGGCGCCGCCGCTTCTTCGGCTATCTCAACCTGTTCCTCGCGGCGATGCTGCTGCTCGTCCTCGCCGACAACTACCTGCTGCTGTACGTCGGCTGGGAGGGCGTCGGTCTCGCCTCGTACCTGCTCATCGGCTTCTGGCAGCACAAGCCGAGTGCGGCCACCGCGGCGAAGAAGGCGTTCATCGTCAACCGGGTCGGTGACGTCGGGCTGTCGATCGCCATCATGCTGATGTTCACCACCTTCGGGACCTTCGCCTTCGGGCCGGTGCTGGAGCAGGCCGGGGAGGCCTCCGGAGGCACGGTCACCGGGATCGCCCTGATGCTGCTGCTCGCCGCCTGCGGCAAGTCGGCCCAGGTGCCGCTCCAGTCCTGGCTCGGGGACGCGATGGAGGGCCCGACCCCGGTCTCGGCCCTGATCCACGCGGCGACGATGGTGACCGCGGGCGTGTACCTCATCACCCGCTCGTCGACGATCTTCAACGCCTCGCCCGACGCCCAGCTGGTGGTGGTGACGGTCGGCGCGGTCACGCTCCTCTTCGGTGCGATCGTCGGTTGCGCGAAGGACGACATCAAGAAGGCCCTGGCGGGTTCGACGATGTCGCAGATCGGCTACATGATCCTCGCCGCCGGCCTCGGCCCGATCGGCTATGTCTTCGCGATCATGCACCTGGTCACCCACGGCTTCTTCAAGGCGGGCCTCTTCCTCGGCGCCGGTTCCGTGATGCACGGGATGAACGACGAGGTGGACATGCGGAAGTACGGGGCCCTGCGCACCTATATGCCGATCACCTTCGTCACCTTCGGGCTCGGCTATCTGGCGATCATCGGCTTCCCGGGGCTGTCCGGCTTCTTCTCCAAGGACAAGATCATCGAAGCGGCGTTCGCCAAGGGCGGTGCGGAGGGCTGGATCCTCGGCGGCACGGCCCTGCTGGGCGCGGCCATCACCGCGTACTACATGACCCGGGTGATGCTGCTGACCTTCTTCGGCGAGAAGCGGTGGCAGCCGGACGCGGACGGCAACGAGCCGCATCCGCACGAGTCGCCGCGCACCATGACGATCCCCATGATCGTGCTGGCCTTCGGATCGGTCTTCGCCGGCGGGCTGTTCAGCCTCGACGAGTCGTTCCTGAAGTGGCTGGAGCCGGTCACCGGGTACAGCCACGGCCACTCGCCGGTCAGCGCGCTGACCGTCACCCTCGCCACCGTGGTGGTGCTGGTGATCGGGGTCGCGGTCGCCTGGGCCCAGTACGGCAGGCGCCCGGTCCCGGTGGCCGCGCCGCGCGGCAGCCTGCTCACCCGGGCCGCCCGGCGGGACCTGCTCCAGGACGACTTCAACCACGTCGCCCTGGTCAAGCCCGGCGAGTACCTCACCCGCGGCCTGGTCTACCTGGACCACTCGGTGGTCGACGGCGTGGTGAACGGCACCGCGGCCTCGGTCGGCGGGCTCTCCGGCCGGATGCGCAAGCTGCAGAACGGCTTCGCCCGCTCCTACGCGGTCTCGATGTTCGGCGGTGCGGCGCTCCTGATCGCCGCCACCCTGCTGATGAGGGCGGTCTGACATGTCCTTTCCCCTGCTGACGGTCACCGCGGTGACCCCGGCCGCCGGTGCCCTCCTCACCGCCGCGGTGCCCGCCGCCCGGCGCACCGCCGCCAAGTGGCTGGCCCTGGCCTTCTCGCTGGCCACGCTGGTGCTGGCGGCCGTGGTGCTGGTCCGCTTCGAACCGGGCGGCGGCCGGTACCAGCTCACCGAATCCCACGCCTGGATCGCGGACTTCGGGGTCCGGTACGAGCTCGGGGTGGACGGCATCGCCGTCGTCCTCGTGGCGCTGACCGCCCTGCTGATCCCGTTCGTCATCCTGGCGGGCTGGCACGACGCCGACCCGCTGGAGGAGAGGAACCCCAACCGCCGCTGGCGGCCCACCCAGGGCTTCTTCGCGCTGATCCTCATGGTCGAGGCGATGGTGATCCTCTCCTTCGAGGCCACCGACGTCTTCCTCTTCTACATCTTCTTCGAAGCCATGCTGATCCCGATGTACTTCCTCATCGGCGGCTTCGGGGACCGGGCCCACGAGCACGGCGACGAGGCGGCGGCGACCCAGCGGTCGTACGCCGCGGTGAAGTTCCTGCTCTACAACCTGGCCGGCGGCCTGATCATGCTGGCCGCGGTGATCGGGCTCTTCGCGGTGACCGCCGACGACCTCGGCACCGGGACGTTCTCCCTCCAGGAGATCGTGAAGGCCCGCGCGGACGGCTCGCTCGACATGGCGACCAACACCGAACGGGCCCTGTTCCTGGGCTTCTTCTTCGCCTTCGCCGTCAAGGCGCCGCTGTGGCCGCTGCACACCTGGCTGCCCAACGCGATGGGGGAGTCCACGGCCCCGGTCGCGGTGCTGATCACCGCGGTCGTCGACAAGGTCGGCACCTTCGCGATGCTCCGGTTCTGCCTCCAGCTCTTCCCGGAGGCGTCCACGTGGGCCACCCCGGCGATCCTCGTCCTCGCCGTGATCAGCATCATCTACGGCGCGCTGCTCGCGGTCGGGCAGCGGGACATCAAGCGGCTGATCGCCTACGCCTCGATCTCCCACTTCGGCTTCATCATCCTGGGCATCTTCGCGATGACCAGCCAGGGGCAGGGCGGCGCCACCCTCTACATGGTCAACCACGGGATCTCGACGGCGGCCCTGATGCTGGTCGCCGGCTTCCTGATCTCCCGCCGCGGCTCGCGCCTGATCGCCGACTACGGCGGGGTGCAGAAGGTCGCCCCGGTCCTCGCGGGCACCTTCCTCATCGGCGGTCTGGCCACCCTCTCGCTGCCGGGCCTGGCGCCCTTCGTCAGTGAGTTCCTGGTGCTGGTCGGCACCTTCAGCCGCTATCCCGCCCTGGGCATCGTCGCCACCGCCGGCATCGTGCTGGCCGCCCTCTACGTCCTGGTGCTCTACCAGCGCACCATGACCGGGCCGGTGAAGGAGGAGGTGCGCACCATGCCCGACCTCCGGGTGCGGGAGCTGGTGGTGGTGGCTCCGCTGGTCGCGCTGCTGCTGTTCCTCGGCGTCTATCCGCAGCCGCTGACCGAGATCGTCAACCCGGCCGTGCAGCACACGCTGTCCGACGTGGACAAGAAGGACCCCGAGCCCGAGCTGGAGGCCGCGAAGTGAACAGTGCGGTGACTGTCCACAGCCTGTGGACAACCCTGGCGGAAGCCCCGACTCCGATGGCCGCGCCGGACCGGATCCCGGCCCCGCGCATGGAGTACGGGCAGCTCTCCCCGACACTGATCGTGCTCGGCGCCGCCATCGTCGGGGTCCTCGTGGAGGCGTTCCTGCCGCGCCGCAGCCGCTACTACGCGCAGCTGCTGCTGTCGGTGGTGGCGCTCGCCGCGGCCTTCGCCGCCGTCGTCGGCCTGGCCGCCGGCGGCTACGCGACGGGCAAGTCCCGGATTTCGGCGATGGGCGCCGTCGCCGTCGACGGTCCGGCGCTCTTCCTCCAGGGCACGATCCTGCTGGTCTCCCTGGTCGCGGTCTTCACCTTCGCGGAGCGGCGGCTCGACCCGGCCGCGCACGGCAACAAGGTCGACTCCTTCACCGCCCAGGCCGGATCCGTACCGGGCGGCCCGGCCGAACGGGCCGCCGTCAAGGCCGGGTTCACCACCACCGAGGTCTTCCCGATCCTCCTCTTCGCGGTCGGCGGCATGCTCGTCTTCCCCGCCGCCAACGACCTGCTGACCCTCTTCATCGCGCTGGAGGTCTTCTCCCTCCCGCTGTACGTGCTCTGCGCGCTGGCCCGCCGGAAGCGGCTGCTCTCCCAGGAGGCCGCCGTCAAGTACTTCCTGCTCGGCGCCTTCTCCTCCGCCTTCCTGCTGTTCGGCATCGCCCTGCTCTACGGCTACGCGGGCACCGTCACCTACTCCGGGATCGCCGATGTCGTCGACGGCACCGTCCGGCGGATCGACCCGGTCCTCGCGACCACCATGGGCAACGACGTCCTGCTGCTCATCGGCGGGGCGATGGTGCTGATGGGGCTGCTGTTCAAGGTCGGCGCCGTGCCGTTCCACATGTGGACCCCGGACGTCTACCAGGGCGCCCCCACCCCGGTCACCGGCTTCATGGCGGCGGCCACCAAGGTCGCGGCGTTCGGTGCCCTGCTGCGGCTGCTCTACGTGGTGCTGCCGGGGCTGCGCTGGGACTGGCGGCCGGTGATGTGGGGCGTTGCGATCCTCACCATGCTCTTCGGCGCGATCGTCGCGGTCACCCAGACCGATGTGAAGCGGCTGCTCGCCTACTCGTCGATCGCGCACGCCGGCTTCATCCTGGCGGGCGTCATCGCCGCCACCCCGACCGGGATCTCCTCGGTGCTCTTCTACCTGGTGGCGTACTCGTTCGTGACGGTCGGCGCGTTCGCCGTGGTGACCCTGGTGCGGGACGCGGGCGGCGAGGCCACCCACCTGTCCAAGTGGGCCGGGCTGGGCCGCCGTTCGCCGCTGGTGGCGGCGGTCTTCGCGGTGTTCCTGCTGGCCTTCGCCGGGATCCCGCTGACCTCCGGGTTCGCCGGCAAGTTCGCGGTGTTCAAGGCGGCGGCGGAGGGCGGCGCGGGCACGCTGGTGATCGTCGGTGTGATCTCCTCGGCCATCGCCGCGTTCTTCTACATCCGGGTGATCGTGCTGATGTTCTTCAGCGAGCCGAAGCCCGAGGGCCCGACCGTCGCGGTGCCGAGCCCGCTGACGACGACGGCCATCGGGGTGGGCGTCGCGGTCACGGTGGCGCTGGGCGTCGCCCCGCAGTACTTCCTGGACCTGGCGAGCCACGCGGGGGTCTTCGTGCGGTGACACGGACGGCTCCCGTCGACGGCGGTGCCCCGGGGTCGAAGCCCCGGGGCACCGCCGTGTGCCGGGCGGGGCCCCGGGCGCCGCCGCGTACCGGGGCTGCAGGCGCGCTCCGGCAGGCGGGCGCGGGGCGGCAGGCCGATCCGGCACACGCGGCGCGGGGCTGCGGGCCGATCCGGCACACCCGGCGCGGGGCGGCGGGCCGATCCGCTCGTGCCATGACGTGTCATTCAGGGACGTTCCGCGCACCACGGGGCGTTGGGTGGGCGTTCACCGACGGATGGCAGCCTGCTTCCGTGAACCTCCCACAGCCCAAGCGCCTGCGCCGCACCCCGGCCGTGCCCCCTGACCGGGCCGCCGAGGTCGTCGCCCACCGCGGCGCCTCCCACGACCGCCCGGAGCACACCCTCGCCGCCTACGAGCAGGCGATCGCCGACGGAGCCGACGCGCTGGAGTGCGATGTGCGGCTGACCGCCGACGGGAGACTGGTGTGTGTCCACGACCGGCGGGTCGACCGCACCTCCGACGGCCGGGGCGCCGTCTCCGCGATGACCCTGGCGGAGCTGGACCGGCTCGACTTCGGGTCCTGGCGCGGCGAGGGCGCCGAGCCGGCCCGGGTGCTGGCCTTCGACGAACTGCTCGCCCTGGCCACCTCCGCGCCGCGCCCCGTGGCGCTGGCCGTGGAGACCAAGCACCCCACCCGCTGGGCGGGCCGTGTCGAGCAGGAACTCGTCCGTCAGCTCCGGCTGTTCGGGCTCGACCGGCGCGTCCCCGGTGAGCCGCCCCGGGTGCGGCTGATGAGCTTCTCCCGGCTCGCGCTGCGCCGGATGGCGGTCCTGGCCCCCGATCTGCCGCGGGTGCTGCTCACCGAGCGCGGGTGGCCGCTGCCGGGGCGGGCCGCCGCGCTGCCGCGCGGGGTACGGATCGCCGGGCCGGGCATCGACCTGGTCCGGTCCCGGCCGGAGCTGGTGCCCCGGCTGCGGGCGGCCGGGCACCGGGTCCATGTGTGGACGGTGGACGAGCCGGAGGACGTGGAGCTGTGTCTCCGGCTCGGCGTGGAGGCTCTGATCACCAACCGGCCGCGACAGGTGCTGGAGCAGATCGGGGACCGGTGAGGGGGCGCTCCGCCTGATGGGAGGGGGCGCCTGCTCGTCGGTCCTCTTTCGGCTATGTGTTGGCGTTGGTGTTGCGGCGCGGGGTGATCTCGGTGAGGTCGAGATCGATGGTGAAGGGAACCGAGACCTTGAGCCGGTCATGGAAGATTCCGGTGGGTACGTAGACGCCGGTCGCGGGCTCCAGCTCGAAGACGTAGGCGACGGCCCGGCCCTCGTCGTTCTCCACCCGCCAGTAGTGGCGGATGCCGGCCTGCGCGTATTTGATCGGTTTCGCCTTGCGGTCGCGGGCCGTGGAGTCGGGGGAGACCACCTCGACGGCGAGCAGGACGTCACCGGGGACGTAGGTGGTCTGCCCGAGTCCGTCATCGGCTTCCGCGCGGACCACCATGACGTCGGGCTCGGGGCGGTCCTTCTCGCCCAGCCGGACGGTCATCTCCCGGACGACCTCCCATTCCGGTGGTGCTGCCGCGACCAGGCCGGATTCCAGCAGACGCAGGACCCGCATGTGGAACTTGCTCTGCGGACTCACGAAGACGAGGCTCCCGTCGATCAGCTCCGTGTGCGGAGGCAGGTTCGGAAGCCGGTCCAGGTCGTCCGCGGTCCAGCCGCCCTCGGGAGGGATCGGCCATGTCGGCCCCGACGCCTCGGGCCGGGGCTCGGGCTCGCGCTCGGGTTCGACACTCATCAGTGCTCCCATGGGCTGGAGTCTCGCCGGTTGGTCCAGCGTATCGGCGGAAAACGGATGAGGCCCCCACGTACGCGTGACCGAGTCGCGCGCCGTTGACCCGCGCCGATGCCCGTAGGCATCCTCGCCGGGAAGCGAAGGCCCGGACGTCCGCGTCCGGGTCGGTGACCGGGGTGGCGAGGGCGGTCCGTGGCACCCCGGGAGCGCACCCGGCCGGGCACGCCCGCGGGTGCGCCCGGCCGCCGGTCACACCGCCCGAGCGCCGGGGCCGGTCGACGCCGGGAGACCCCGCCGGTCACACCCCCCGAACGCCCCCGCCCGTCACACCGCCGGAGCGACCCGCCCCGTCACCTCGCCCAGCCCGATCCGCACGCCGTCCGGGCCCGGTGCCCAGGCGGTCAGGGTGACCTCGTCGCCGTCCTCCAGGAAGGTGCGCTTGCCGTCCGGCAGGTCCAGCGGGTCACGGCCGCCCCAGGTGAGCTCCAGCAGGCAGCCGCGCTGCTCGACGGCGGGACCGCTGACGGTGCCGGACGCGTACAGGTCGCCGGTGCGCAGCGACGCGCCGTTCACCGTCATATGGGCCAGTTGCTGCGCCGCCGTCCAGTACATGGTGGAGAACGGCGGCTCGGCGACCGGGTGTCCGTTGATGGCCACGGTGATCCGCAGATCCAGCCCGCCGGGCTCCAGCGCGCTGTCGTCCAGGTAGGGGAGCAGCGCGTGGTCGCGCGGCGGCGGGGTGGTGCGGGCCTCGTCCAGGGCGTCCAGCGGGGTGACCCAGGCGGAGACCGAGGTGGCGAAGGACTTCCCGAGGAACGGGCCCAGGGGCACGTACTCCCACGCCTGGATGTCCCGTGCCGACCAGTCGTTGAGCAGGCAGACGCCGAACACGTGGTCGCGGAAGGCGGACTGCGGGACCGTTTCGCCGAGTGCCGTCGGGGTGCCGACGACGAAGCCGACCTCGGCCTCGATGTCGAGCCGCCGGCTGGGGCCGAAGACGGGCACGGTGTCGGCCGGGGACTTGCGCTGCCCGTTGGGGCGCCTGACCGGGGTGCCGGAGACGACGACGGTGCCGGCCCGGCCGTGGTAGCCGATCGGCAGGTGCTTCCAGTTGGGGGTGAGCGGTTCGCTGTCGGGCCGGAACATCCGGCCGACGTTCGTGGCGTGGTGCTCACTCGCGTAGAAGTCGATGTAGTCGGCGACCTCGAAGGGGAGGTGCAGGGTGACGTCGGAGAGCGGGTGCAGAAACGGTTCGATGGCCGGGTAGCCGAGCCAGGTCCTGATCCCGGCCCGGACGGCCCGCCAGGTGGGACGGCCCGCGGCCATCAGGGCGTTCAGCGTGGGGTGTGCCAGCACATCGGAGTGCGGGGAGCCGAGAGCGGTGCCCGCGGTGTGGACGTCCAGCACGTGGTTCCCGTAGCGGACGCCGATGCGGCGGCGGTCCGGCTCGTCGGCGGTGCTGAAGACGCCGTAGGGGAGGTTGTGCAGGCCGAAGGGGTCGCCTTGCGCAAGATCGAGCGGGCTCTGCTGGGGCATCGTCGCTGCCTCGCCTTCCTGTCCGCCGTGGGTCGTTCCACAGGTTACGGCCTGATCGCGGGCCGTGGACCGGTGGGCATTGAATACTAAAGTCCTCGCAATTGCCCGGAAAGGCCCCTGTGTCAGGGCAGGTTGCGGCGAAGGGCCCCGTGCCGGGCGCCGACCCCCGCGCGGCACCCGGCGTGCAGCGCAGGTGCCGGGCCGCGGTCCCGCGCCCGACGGGCTCCGCCGAGGCGTTCCGTCAGCGGCCCCGTGCCGGTCCGCCGTGCTCCCACGGGCGTCGGCTCAGGGCGTGCCCACCCGGTGCTGCTGCGGGCTGATGCCATGGACGCGTTTGAAGGCGGTGCTCAGCGCGAACGAGCTGCCGTAGCCGACCTGCCGGGCCACGGCGCCGACCGTGGTGTCGGGTTCGCGCAGCAGATCGGCGGCGAGCGCCAGCCGCCAGCCCGTCAGATAGGCGATCGGCGGTTCGCCGACGAGCCGGGTGAAGCGCCGGGCGAGCGCGGCCCGGGAGACCCCCGTTCGGGACGCCAGAGCGGCCACCGTCCAGGGCCGCGCCGGGTCGTTGTGGAGCAGCCGCAGGGCGCGGCCCACCACCGGGTCGCCGTGCGCCCGGAACCAGCGGGGTGCGTCGGATTCCGGACGGGAGAACCAGGCCCGGAGGCCGGTGATGAGGAGCAGGTCGAGCAGCCGGTCGAGAACGGCCTCCTGGCCCGGCTCGTCCTTGACGATCTCTTCACCGAGCAGGGGGAGGACGGGGCAGTCCCAGGTGTCGCCGGGAAGGACGACCAGAGCGGGCAGCGCCGCCAGGAGCCGCCTGCTGATCTCGCTGTCCATCTGGTAGGTGCCGGTGAGCATGACCGTCGAGCCGTCGGGGCCCGTGCCCCAGGTGCGGACACCGAGGTCCGTCAGCTCCGTCAGGGGTTCGCCGGTCACCGTGGTGCAGTGCTGCCCCGGGTGGATCACCGCTTGCGGCCGGGTGGCCGGGGCGTCGGCCACGCGGTACGGGTCGGGGCCGCGGACCAGCGCGATGTCGCCGGGGCTCAGCCGGACCGGGGCCGCGCCGTCGGGCACGATCCAGGCGTCGCCGCTCACCAGGGCCACGAGGGTGAGGGGGGCCCGGTCCTCGATCCGGAGGCACCACGGCGGTTCCATGATCGACCGGAGCAGGAACGCGCCCCGGGCCCTCGGTCCGGTCAGGAGCCCCGCCAGCGCGTCCATGCCGCCGAGTGTAGACGCCGGCGCATGCAGACGAGCCTTTGAGCCATGGCTCGTCTCACCGGGCCCGGCTTCACTGGAGCCATGAATCGGAACGAGAACGAGAACGAGAACGAGAACGAGAACGAGAACGAGAACGAGCGTGAGCGCGAGAACGTGACGCGTGACGAACGCGAGAAGAAGCCGACGCTGGTCCTGTGCGGCACCGGGAAGACCGGCCGCCGGGTGGCGGAGCGCCTCGAGGAGCGCGGCCTGCCGGTGCGCATCGGATCCCGGTCGGCCGAGACGCCGTTCGACTGGGAGGCTCCGGCGACCTGGGCGCCCGTGCTGCACGGGGTCGATGCGGCGTACCTGGTGTACTACCCGGACCTGGCGGTCCCCGGGGCCGCCGACGCGGTGCGCCGCTTCGCCGCGCTCGCGGTGGAGGCCGGGGTCCGGCGGCTGGTGCTGCTGTCCGGCCGCGGCGAGGAAGCGGCTCTCGTCGGGGAGCGGGCGGTGCGGGAGTCCGGAGCCGACTGGACGATTCTGCGCGGCAGTTGGTTCGCCCAGAACTTCACCGAGCACTTCCTGCTGGAGCCGGTGCTGTCCGGGGAGATCGCCCTGCCGGCCGGAGCCGTGGCGGAGCCCTTCGTCGACGCCGGGGACATCGCGGACGTCGCCGTCGCGGCCCTGACCGAGGACGGGCACGCGGGCAGGATCTACGAACTGACCGGCCCCCGCCTCCTCACCTTCCGGGACGTGGCCGGGGAGATCGGCCGGGCGGCGGGCCGGGAGGTCCGTTACGTCCCGGTGTCCGCGGCGGAGTACGCCGCCGCCGCGACGGCCGAGGGCGTGCCGGACGGCCTCGTCTCCCTGATGACCTACCTCTTCACCGAGGTCCTGGACGGGCGCAACGCCTCTCTGACCGACGATGTCCGGCGCGTGCTCGGCCGGGAGCCCAGGGACTTCGCCGACTTCGCGCGGGAGGCCGCTGCCACCGGTGTCTGGTCGGGCGTCCGGGAGCCGCAACGCTGAGGAGGGGGCCGGGCGGAGGGGCGCCGCGGAGGGGTGCATCCGTGCTGGTGGACCCCGGTGTCGATGAACGGAATGCTGATCAAGGTCGTATGGGGTACCGCCCCTGGTGCCGCTCGCGCGGGTGAGGGGCGCCGGTCGGGGCAGGCGCCCGCTGTGATCGCCAGGCGACCGGATACGCTGCCACTGGTGACAGCGACACATCGACATTCCGCGTAGTCGTCCGCAGACAGGAGAACCCCTCGTGACCGTCGTCGGGCCGTTCGGGCTGATCTTGCGGGACCAGGCTCTGGAAGCCGACGTCCGGGCTGCGTTGGCGGCCGTCGAGGAGGGCCTGACCGAGGCCACCAAGAGCGACGTCCCGTTCATCACGGAGGCGGCGCAGCACCTCGTCCGGGCCGGCGGGAAGCGGTTCCGCCCGCTGCTGGTGGCGCTGGCCTCGCACCTCGGCGACCCGAACGCCCCGGGCGTGGTGCCCTCCGCCGTGGTCGTGGAGCTCACGCACCTCGCGACGCTCTACCACGACGACGTCATGGACGAGGCCGATGTGCGGCGCGGAGTGCCCAGCGCCAATGCGAACTGGGACAACTCGGTCGCGGTGCTCACCGGGGACTTCCTCTTCGCCCGCGCCTCGCACATCCTGGCCGACCTCGGTCCGGAGGCCGTCCGGATCCAGGCGCAGGCGTTCGAGCGGCTGGTCACCGGCCAGATCCTGGAGACCGCCGGGCCGCGCGACGGCCAGGACCCGGTCGAGCACTACCTCGACGTCCTCGCCGGCAAGACGGGCTCGCTCGTCGCCGTCTCCTGCCGGTTCGGCGCGATGATGGCGGGCGCGGACGAGGCCGTCGTGGACACCCTCACCCAGTACGGCGAGCGGCTGGGCACCGCGTTCCAGCTGTCGGACGACGTCCTCGACATCGCCAGCGACAGCCACGAGTCCGGCAAGACGCCCGGCACCGACCTGCGCGAGGGAATCCCCACCCTGCCGGTGCTCCACCTGCGGGCCCAGGCCGCGGCGAGCGGCGACCCGCGCGACCGCGAGCTGTGCGAACTGCTCGACGGGGACCTCACCGACGACGCCCGGCACACCGAGGCCCTGCGCCGTCTGCGCCTCCACCCGGCGCTGGAGCAGGCCCGCCGGGACACCATCCGCTACGCGGAGGAGGCGCGCGCGACGCTGGCGCCGCTGCCGGACGGCCCCGCGAAGGCCGCCCTCGAAGCGCTGTGCGACGCGGTGGTCCACCGGGCGGGCTGAGCAGGGCACCGCGGGCTCACCCCGGCCCGGCCCCGCGGGGGCCGAAGCCCGGCGAGCCGCACCGTCCGGAGAACCGAGCGTTCCGGCGATCCGAGCGTTCCGGAGAACCGCATCCCGGTGAACCGGACGGCACGGCGCACCGCACCCAGCGGAACCGCACCCGTCCGACGAACCCGCCCGTCCGCAGGACGGCACGGCCCGGGGCACGAGTACGGGCGGCGGGTGCGGGGTACGGGCACGCTGCGGCCGAAGTGTGAAGGCGCGGCCGGATGCACGGAGAGCGTGCGCGGTGTAAGCACCGCCGCCCGGTTGCCGGGCACCCGGGCCGCGGACGCGCGGAACCCTTAGTGGATGCTCCGCACCCCCAGCGGTACTGGCTCCGCCGAGCGGACGGGGCGTCTCATCCTGTAGGCGTACTCCGAGTTGATCCCGTCGGGTGACGCATTTCCCCCGGTCCGTTTGATGGGATTAGTAGCACAACAGCGGCGGGCACAGTGTCACTGTCCGCGAGACGAGCCCCACGGGTGCCATCGACCAACCGCCGCCGACCGACGGAGGTAGAGCAGATGCTCAGGAAGCGACCGGCACAGGTCAGCGACGCATGCGCAGCGGAAGGGGACGACACGGAAACGGGCCGCAGGGCCGGGCGTTACGTGGTCCCGGTCATCGGGGTGGCGGGGGTGGCGGCCCTCACGATCGGGCTCGTCCCCGCCTTCGCGGGTGTGGGCGCCCCGGACCTTCCGAAGGTGTCGGCCCAGAAGCTGATCGCCAAGATGGCCGCCTCCGACGTCCAGCAGGTCTCCGGCACGGTGAAGATCGACACCGACCTCGGACTGCCCTCGATGCTCAGCGGCTCGGGCGGCGGCCTCGTCGGTGACGCGATGAAGAACGCCGGGGGCAAGGGCGGCGACGCCAAGGACGGCGCCGCCCTCGACCCGCAGGCCAAGCTGATGGAGCTGGCCACGGGGTCGCACACCCTCAAGATCGCCGCGGACGGGCAGGAGAAGCACCGGCTCTCGGTCATCGACGGCGGCGACGAGTACACCATGGTCCACAACGGCCAGGAGATCTGGGCGTACGCCTCGGCCGACAAGGCGGTGTACCACGCGAAGGGGCCCAAGGCCGAAGCCGGGAACTCCGACCGCGGGGAACTGCCGGACCGGGCCACCCCGCAGGCCATGGCGAAGCAGGCGCTGAAGGCCGTGGACAAGACGACCCGGGTCACGGTCGACGGCACGGCCAAGATCGCCGGGCGGGACGCCTACCAGCTGGTGATCCAGCCCAGGCAGGCACAGTCCACGGTCGATTCCATCCGGATCGCGGTGGACGCGGAGAACGGCGTGCCGCTGAAGTTCACGCTGTCCCCGAAGAGCGGCGGCAAGCCGGTCATCGACGCGGGCTTCACCTCGGTCGACTTCGGCAAGCCCGACGCGGGCACCTTCGACTTCACGCCGCCCCGGGGCGCCAAGGTCACCGAGGAGGGGGACCTGGACAAGAAGGCCGAGAAGGACGGGAAGGCCGGGAAGGACGGGATGTCCGCTCCGGACCTGGGCCTCCCCTTCGACCCGTCGGCCGGTTCCGGTGACGGAAGCGGGCCGAAGGTCACCGGCGAGGGCTGGGCGTCCATCGCCCAGCTCCAGGCCCCGGCCCGCTCCCACAAGGGCGGGTCCGGCGACGGCAAGGCCCGCCCCGAGGCGTCCGGTTCGCCCCTGGACAGCTTCGGCGACAAGGTCAGCGGGAAGTTCGGCAAGGGCACGGTGTTCAGCACCCGCCTGGTCAACGCCCTGATGACGGAGGACGGCGGGGTCTACGTCGGCGCCGTCGACAAGGCCGCACTGATCAAGGCCGCGAACGCGGCCGAGTAGCGCGGCCGAGCAGCCGCGGCCGAGCGGACGGGGCTGCCGCAACCGTGTGGACGCCGTGGCGGGCCGGTGCCGAGCCGGCCCGCCACCGCGTCGTCCGTATCCCCGGGCCGTACCCCTCCGTGCCCGGGTGGTGCCGCCGCGGCCGCACGAGCCGCCACGGCACCCGGGGCCCGGACGCCTGTCGGCGTCCGGGCCCCGGTCTTCCTCCGCGCTCGGTCCGGCGGAACGCTCTCCCGGGCCCGGAGCGCAGGTCCCGGGTCCCAGGTCCCGGGTCCCAGGTCCCGGGACCCCGGCCCCGGCCGAGCGTGACGGTGCCCGGAGGCGCGGCCCCGCGACCGGCCGGACGGCGCGTCAGAAGGTGAGCTTCCAGCTGTCGATGTAGCCGGTGTCCTGGGCCGCGATGTCCTGGACCTTGAGCTTCCAGGTGCCGTTCGCCGCCTCGCTCGAGGCGTTGACGGTGTACGTGGCGATGACGTTGTCCGCCGAGTCCGAACCGCTGGAGTTCTTCAGCCGGTACGCGGTCCCGTCCGGTGCCACCAGGTCGACCACCAGGTCACCGCGCCAGCTGTGCTTGATGTCGACCCCCACCTTGAGGGCCGACGGCGCGTTGCCCGTGCGGCCCGTGACCTCCAGCGCTGAGGTCACCGCCGCGCCGTTGTCCGGGATGCTCACGTCCGCGGTGGTCTCGAAGACCGTCCCCGGCTGGGTGGTCCCGGTGCCGAGCGTCCACACCGCGTGGGCGATGGCGTCGGCGTTGCGGTCCAGCGCGGTGTCGTTGATGTTCGTGGTGGTGTCGCAGGAGGAGTGGTAGCAGCGGTCGAACGCCTGTCCGGCCGTACCGCCCCACTTCTGGGCCTGGGCGGCCGTCTTGCGGTAGTCGGCGCCCGTGAACAGGCCGCCCACCGGCACCCCGACGTTCTTGAACGGGGCGTGGTCGGACCGTCCGTCGCCCTCGGTCTCGATCTCCGTGGGCACGCCGAGCCCCGCGAAGTAGTCCTTGAACGTGGTCTCGATCGTCGGGTCGTCGTCGTAGACGAAGTACCCCGGGTTCGGCGAGCCGATCATGTCGAAGTTCAGGTACCCGGCAATCTTCGAGCGCTCGGCGGACGGCAGGTTGTTGACGTAGTACCGGGATCCGACGAGGCCGAGCTCCTCCGCGCCCCACCACCCGAACCGCAGATGCTTGGCCGGCTGGAGGTTCGCGCGGGAGACGGCGAGGGCGGTCTCCAGGACGGCCGCCGACCCGGAGCCGTTGTCGTTGATGCCGGGGCCCGAGCTGACCGAGTCGAGGTGCGAGCCGGCGAACAGCACCTGGTCGGGGTCGCCACCCGGCCAGTCGGCGATCAGGTTGTAGCCGGTCGAACCGCCGGAGGTGAACTGCTGGACGGTGGTGGTGAACCCGGCCGCGTCCAGCTTCCCCTTCACGTAGTCCAGCGAGGCCTTGTAGCCGGCGCGGCCGTGGGCGCGGTTGCCGCCGTTGGCGGTGGCGATCGACTGCAGCTGGCTCAGATGCGCTTTGACGTTGGCGAGCGGGATGTCCGGCGGGGCGAGGGCGGACCGCCGGGCGGCGGAGGCGGGCTGCGCCGCGCCGGCGGCGCCGGGGGCCGAGACGACGAGCCCGGCGAGGGCGCCGGCGGCCGCGGTGACGGTGGCGGCCCGGCGTATCCAGGATCTTCGGGCAGGGCTGCGGTCGGTACCAGGAATGCGTGCTGACATGGGGGCTCCGTATTCCGAACGGGATGAGGACGGAACGAACAGGAAGCCCTGCGGCTGGGTGACCACAGGGCACTGGAGCGAGCACAAATCCTTGACGCGAGCATGATGCTGAGGCGGGGCTGACGAAGCGTCAAGGGCGGAATTCGGACACGCCCTGCCGCATATCGGTCCGGAGCGGGCGTGAGCGTGGTCCGTCCCGGTGGGGCGCCGCGGCCATCCGGGTGCAACGGCCGCGTCCCGGTGCGGCCCCGGCCCGGTCCTCGGCTTGAGTGATTATCGGCACGCGTCACCTCTCCGCGGGGCCGGACCTCCCGTCACCTCTCCACGGGCAGGGCCGTCCCCGGCTCTCATCGACTCGACGCCCGAATCCGAGGCGTGCTCCGGGCACCAACGTCTTCTGGAGGTTCTGTGAGATCGTTCAGATGGGGTGCGAGCCTGGTGGCCGCGGCCGGTCTGGCAGGCTCCCTGCTCCTGGGCTCGGCCGTGTCGTCGGCCGCTCCCTCGACGGCGGGCAGCAGTGCCGGAATTGCCGCGGCGGCTCAGCCGGGAGCACCGGCCGGGGAAGCAGCCGAGGAGCACGGAAAGCCGAACCCCAAGCCCAAGCCGAAGCCCAAGCGGAAGCAGGGCCACGGGCAGAGCGCGAAGCAGCACCGCCCCGGAGCACACCACCAGAGCGCGCCGCAGCAGTCACGGCAGCCCCAGCAGGGGGAGCGGCCGCAGCAGGGTGAGCGGCCGCAGCAGGGTGAGCGGCCGCAGCAGGAGGAGCGGCCGCAGACGCTGCCGGCTCCGGTCCGGCCCGGTGAGCACGACAGCCCCGGTCAGCACGACCGGCCCGGTCAGCACGACCGCCCCGGCCGGCCGGACATGCGCCCCGTCTGCCTCGGCCTGGTGCCCCCGCCCTACGCGTACGCCGACCGCTCGCAGTACTTCTGCGGCGACTGGCGGCTCGGCCCCACCCGGCTGCCGACCCGCGGAATCCTGGGCAACATCCTCAATGGCTACCACCGGTTCGGGCACCTCACCCCGGTCGAGTTCCTGAACAAGTGGTGGGACCCGACCCTGGACTCCGGCCAGGGCGACTGGAAGTACCCGCCGGAGGACGGCTTCCAGCTCGACTCCGAGGACAACCCCATCGCCGCGCCGCTGGTGCTCCACGCGGGGACGAAGGTCGACCGCTTCGGCAACGAGGCCGGCCGGTTCCTCTCCCCGGCGGGCACCCGGTACGGGGAGCGCGCCCTCCCGCCGTCCAGCCTGGACACGACCGATCCGCGCTACCCCTTCAACTACCACCTCTACCGGGTGACCAGGGATCTCACGGTCTGCGCGGGCCCGATCGCCCCGGCGTTCGAGCAGTCCGGCAACGGCACCCAGTACGTGACGTCGAGCAACTTCTGCCCGACGGTCACCGGCCACACCGTCGGGGAGCTGGTCCGCAACGGCACCCTGGCGCGGATCAACTGACCTGCCGCACCTGAATCCGCCGCGCGACGACCCTCCGCGCGACAACCCGCCGCACGACACAGCACGCCGGGCCCGCCGTGAGCGGGCCCGGCGTCGTTGCCGGTGGGAGACTGACGCCATGGACCGGTTCCAGCTGTGCGAGGCCCTCCGCGCGGCGGGGGTCCCGGCCGCGCACTACGAGATCCCCGGCTGCCCCGGCGACCGCCGTCCGACGGAGTCGTACTTCCTGCGGGCAGAGGGGAGCGCCTGGCTGGTGGGCGTCCACGAACGCGGGGAACGCCGCGTCCTCGAACGGTTCACGGACGAGGACGCGGCCTGCCGCTGGCTCTACGACCGGCTCACCTACGAGGGCCCGCCGCCGACGGGCCTCACGCCCGAGGAGCGGGACGAACTGCTGCACGACAGCGACGGCATCCAGCGCCGGGCCCGCCGGGAACTCGACCGTGCCCTGGCCGCCGAACGGGAACGCCGCCGGGCCGGGAAGGGCGGCGCGACGGACGGCACCGGCGCGGCGGGCACGGGTCCGGCGGATGCCGATGCGGCCGCCCCCGGTACGCCGGGTCCGCGACCTGAGCGGCCGCGGTCCGGCGAGCAGCCTCCCGACGGACGGCACTCCGGCGGGCAGCAGCCTCCCGCCGACGGCCGGTGACCCGCCGGGGCCGTACCCATCGGGTACCGCACACCGGGGCACCGTCCGGTCCCCCTCCGTGGCACGGCGTCCGCCGGCTCCCACGAAACAGCCCCTGCCTGGGGTGACGTCCCCCATCCCGTAGATGGAGACGGCCGACGCGGGTACGCGGACGGGTCGACGGCACTACGGAGGACGCATGGCAGAGGCGACCGCTGGGCGACAGCGGACGGACGTGGCCGGGCAGGGCCGGACGGCCCGCATACGGCAGTGGCTGCAACGGGCGGCGGGTTCGGAGGGGCACGAACGCCACACCATCGCGCTCATCGGCAAGGCCACCCTGGCGGCCTGTCTGGCCTGGGTGATCGCCTACGACGTGATGCAGACGCAGTCGCCCGCGTTCGCCCCGTTCTCGGCCGTGCTGATCATGCAGGTCACGGTGTACCGGTCGCTGCTCCAGGCGCTGCGGTATGTCGGGGCCGTCTCGCTGGGCGTTGCGTTGCAGGGGCTCTTCGGCCTCCTCGCCGGCCCCGGACTGGTGACGTTCGTCCTGGTGGCACTGGCCGCACTCACCATCGGCCGCTGGCGCCCGCTGGGCTCCCAGGGCTCCCAGGTGGCGACGGCGGCGTTCTTCGCCTTCTCCACCTATGTCTCCGCGGCCAGTGACGCCGACCGCTGGAACCAGCTCGGCCAGATCATCCTGCTCGTCCTCATCGGCTGCGGGGTGGGCGTGGTGGTCAACATGGTGGTGCTGCCGCCGATGCGGTACCGCAGTGCCGAGGGCGGCATCCAGGTCCTGGCGCACTCGCTGTGCGACCTGGTCTCCGACATCCATCCCGCCCTGCGCGAGAACGAGCTCGACGGGGAGCGCACCCGGCACTGGCGGGAGCGGGCCTCCCATCTGGGCCCGATCGTGGAGCAGGCGCAGTCGGCGGTGCGGACGGCGCAGGAGAGCACGTACTACAACCCCCGGCGGCTGCTGCAACGGCACTGGCACCACGCCTCGTTCTCCGGCTATCAGGCCGTCATCGACGCCCTGGAGCGGGTCTCGTACCAGATGGGGTCGATGACCCGCAGTCTCGACCAGTGGCACGACGGGGACAGCGGCGGCCGGCACCGGGACTTCCTGCGCGACTACGGCGACTTCCTTCAGTCGCTGGCCCACATCCTCGATCTGTTCAGCCACGTCGACGAGGACCGGCTCACCGACCAGGCGCGGGAACTCTGCGAGGCCGCGGACCAGGCGCAGGAGCGGCGCACCCGGCTCGTGGAGGACGCGGAGGACAGCGACCTGCCGCTGGGCGATCCGTCCCGCCCGTTCGGCATCCTCATGGTCGAGGCGACCCGGCTGATGGACGAGATGCAGCACACCTGCGACGTCCTCCAGCAGGCGGTCGACCGCGCGTCCGCGACGGAAGGGGCCTGAGCGCCCCTTCGGCGCCGCACCGCCGCCCGCCGGAGGGCCGATCCGGGCCTCCGAGTCCCTGCGCGGGCCCGCGCGCCGTGGTGCGGTGAGCGGGCCCGCGGGGCTGCGGCCGCCCGGGATCTGCCGGGCCGCTGGCCGCTGCCTGACCGGATCCCCGGAGATCGGCAGATTCCTCCGGCGGGCGGGTGACGTTCCCCGTCGCTGTGCTGCGGACACCCCTGTGGCCCACAGACCAACCGACGGTCACCGCACTTAATGCGCGGGCAAGTGCATTAAGTGCGCTCACACAGTAACGGCCGAGTGCCCGCACGGCAAAGGAAGACCCCGCCGGAACGGCGGGGTTGGTGTGCTGCCGGGGTGGTGAGTCGGGGCGCGGCGCGGCAGCAGTGAGGCTCGGCCGGCCGCGTTGGACCTGTGGGTGGGGCGACGGGCTGCGGGGGCGTGCCCGACGGCTCTCAGGGGCGAGCGCCCGTCAGCAACAGGTGCCCGAATCGAACGTCCCCGCCTTGAGGCCGGTTATGAAGGCGGTCCAGGCCTCGGGGGTGAAGCAGAGTGCGGGGCCGTGGGGGTCCTTGCTGTCGCGCACGGGAACGGCGCCGGGGATGTGGTCGGCGACCTCGACGCATTCGCCGCCGTCGCCGTTGCTGTAGGTGCTCTTGCGCCAGGTGCCGGTGCTCAGATCACGGGTGGTTCGCACGGTGTCCAGTCCTCCATCGCTGCTCGGATCATCGCCTCGGAGTCACGTGGCGAAAGGGAAAGGGCCCTGAGCAGATCGTAGGATGCGCGCCGCTCGGCCACCTCCTCGCGATTCTCGAAGAAGGCACCTGACCGGCTGCCTTCCTCGTAGGCGAGTGTGAGCCGGTCCGGGAGCGTGTAGAGCGTCAGAGAACCGCCCAGCACCTCCGGGTGCTCTCCTGCGGAGAAGGGCAGGACTTGAATCGTGAGGTGCCGCTGCTCGGCGCACTCGACCAGTACTTGGAGTTGATGACGCATCACCTCAGGTCCGCCGAACCCCCTTCGGAGGACCGACTCGTCGAGGATGAACCAGCAGCGTGGAGGCCTGGAGCCCCAAAGCCTCGCCTGTCGGGCGAGCCGTGCCGTCACCTGGGCCTCGATCTCGGCGTCCGGTGCATGCTGCTGTACGGCGCGCATCAGGCGTGCCGCGTAGTCGGCAGTCTGTAACAAGCCGGGGGCGGTGGCGCTCAAATACTGTTCGATCGTCGTGGCCTGGCGCTCGATTTCGATCACGCGCCGGTACTTGCCGGGAAACGGTTCCTTCTTCGCGACCGCATGCAGACGGGCGAAGAGGCCGTCTGTGCCGAAGCAGACGTCGAGCTTTGCGGGGAGATCGTCATAGGGCAGCGATTCGGCGGTCTCGATCCGCGCAAGATGCGACTTGCTGTAGTTGAGCACCTCGGAGAGCCGACGCAGTGACATCCCGGCTCTCTCGCGGTGACGACGAAGCTCTGCCCCGAACAGATCCCGTGCGGACCGGTCCGGTGTCAGTTCCCTCGGCCTCGGCGCCATGGCTCCGTCCTTTCCCGTCCTGGTCCGGCCCCTCCCCATGGGGCCTTGTCCCCATGGGGCTCCGGGGACATCAACCCCTGGTGAACCTAGCTCCGCCCCGCAATCATTGCGTCACGAACAGTGATGCGTTCATCCGGGAGAGTCGGATGAACGCGGATGCCCCGGCGGCCGCTGCAACGGCCCCGGGGCGTGGCCAACGCTGAGGATGGAGCATTGACATGACGCAGCATATTGCGCGCTGCCTGGCTCGCGTGAGGACCTTTCTCGCCGTGCGGACAGGCGGGCGCCGCCCTTCCGTTCCGGATTCCGGTTCGGGCCGCGCTGTCCGGGGGGTCCGGGTGACGGCCTGGGATCCGCCCCACCTGCCGTGGGAGCGGCGGGCGGTGGCGTCCGGGGCGCCGATCGACGGGGCGGCGACGGCCCTGGTGCGTCCGTACCTCATCGCCGAGGAGCTACGGCAGTTGCGGGCGGCGGCGTGGCCGTCCCCTGCGGGTGCAGCCGCCGCCGGACCGTACTGGACCGGTGGCTGTACGGGCGGGGCGGCATGACGCAGGGCGTGGGCGGCGCGCCGGTACCGGCCCGGATGTGCGTCCGCTGCGAACGGATCACGGACGTTCCGGTCCTGGTGCAGGAGGTGCACGGCGGCACCGGTCCCGGCTGGAACGGATACGCCTGCCCGGCCTGTGCTCCGCAGGTCCCGCGGGCCCCGGAAGCGCTCGCCGTCCTCGACGCGGCGGGGTCGCACCGGGGGAGCGGCGATGAACGCTGATGCGCCGGTCGGCAGGGAAGCGGCGGCGGATGTCCAACAGCCGGAACCCGGCCGGTCGTTCATGACCCTCCGGGTCTACCGGGCGACCCGGGACGGTGTGGTGGTGGAGGAGCGCGGCACGGTGCGCATCGTGGCCGACGAGGTGCTGCCGCCGCTGATGTCCCACGCGTACCCGCCGTGCGGGTGCCCCCGCCACCGCGGCCACCCGTAGCCGCTCGGGCGGCGGGAGGCGTGCGGCCGGCTCCGGCCCCTCAGGGCCGGCTGCACTCCGCTTCGGCTTCCGCTTCCGCGCCGACGGACCCCGCTCCGGGGGTCGCGTCGTCCGGCTCGGCGGGGCGGGCGGCCGATGTCTGCGCCGCGGCCGCCGCCTCGCGCAGCGCCACCCTGCCCTTCCGGGCGGTGCGCAGTGCGTCCCAGGTCAGCAGGGCGAGAGCCAGCCAGACGAGCGCGAAGCCCGCCCACCGGCCGGCGGGCATCTCCTCGTGGAGGACCGCCACCCCGAGGACGAACTGGATGCTCGGCGTCACGTACTGCAGCAGCCCGATGGTGGAGAGCGGGAGCCGGACGGCCGCCCCGCCGAAGCAGATCAGCGGCGCCGCCGTGACGAAACCGCAGGTCACCAGTAGGAGGGAGTGGCCGATGTCATGCGTGCCGAACGTGCTTCGGCCCTGGGAGCCGAGGAAGAGCAGGAAGGCGAGCGCGGGCAGGAACTGCACCGCGGTCTCCGCCGCCAGGGACTCCAGTCCGTCCAGGCCCACCCGCTTCTTGACCAGGCCGTACGACGCGAACGTGAAGGCGAGGACCAGGGCGATCCAGGGAACCTGGCCGTAGTCGACGGACAGGAAGACCACCGCGGCGACGCCGATGCCGACCGCGGTCCACTGTGTCGGACGCAGTCGCTCCCGCAGCAGCAGGACACCGAACGCGATGCTCACCAGCGGGTTGATGAAGTACCCGAGGGCGGCGTCGACGACATGGCCGGAGTTCGTGGCCCAGATGTAGACGCCCCAGTTGGTCGAGATGAACGCCGCGGCGACGGCGATCAGACCGAGGCGCTTGGGCTGGCGCAGCAGCGGACCGATCCAGGCCCAGCGGCGCAGCACGAGCAGGATGAGGCCGACAGCCGCCAGCGACCACACCATGCGGTGGGCCAGGATCTCGATGGCGCCGGTCGGCTCCAGCAGCGGCCAGTAGAGCGGGAAGAGCCCCCACATGCCGTAGGCGGCGAAGCCGTACGCGAGGCCGGACCGGACGGAAGGGCCGGAGTCCGACCCTCCACTGGGCTCGATGGTGCTCGGCTTCACTGGACCTCCCCCGGCGCGGCATGACGACCACTCGACGGTAGCGCCCGGCGGGCGGCGCTGTCATGTGTGTTTCGCCATACGGTCATGACAGCTGTTCGGGCAGGTCGGGGGCCTGGCTCCGGTCAACTGGATCGCTGGGAAGGCGGACTCACCGAATTCCAGAGCCGCGCCTGTCCGTACCGCGCCCGGGTGCGCCCGCGGCGACGACGCGGGCGCAGAGTCGTCAGGCGGGCCGGACGGTGATGGTGCAGAGGCGCTTGGTGGCCCGGGTCAGGGCTACGTACAAGTCCCTTTCCCCACCGGGGCGGGCCGTGATGATTTCCTCGGGGTTCAGGACGACGACCCCGTCGAATTCCAGGCCGCGTGCTTCGGACGCCGGCACGATGCGTGCGTGGTGATCGATGCCCTGGGCCGTCAGCTCGCTCACCCCCGTGTCCGCGCAGATCACTCCCAGAAGCTCGCCCGGGTGCGCGGTGCTCTGGGCGCGGAGTTCCTGAACGACGGCGGTGACCAGCCCGTCCGGAGGTGTGGTCACGGTGCGGGGGCTCTCACCGCTGCGCAGTGACCGTGTGGGCTTCTGGTCCGGAGCGATCCGTATGAGCAGGTCCCGGACGCTCTCCAGGATCTCCTGCGTGGTGCGGTAGCTGACGGTCAGGTGGTGCAGTGTGAACCGCGGTCCGACGTGGGGGCTCAGTGCTTCCTTCCAGTCGCGTGCTGTCGCGACCGGGCCTGCCTGGGCGAAGTCACCCACCAGCGTCATCGCCCGTGCCGGGCAGCGGCGGACGATCATCCGCCACTGCATGGCGGTCAGTTCCTGCGCCTCGTCGACGACGACGTGCCCGTACGTCCGCTCGGGTGGGCCGTCGACCAGGCTCGCCGCCTCGTCCAGCAACGGCACATCGGCATCGGTCCACGGGGCGTCCGGACCGCGCAGCAGAAGGGACCGCTCCTGCGCGGTCAGGCGGGGCAGGCGCTCGGCGAGAGCGCCGGCGTTCGTCAGGAGCGCCTTCACGAGGTCACCGGGTACCAGCCGCGGCCACAACACCTCGACCGCTCGGTCGACGCCGGCGTCGTCGAGGAGATCGGCCCGGATGGCGTCCAGGTCCAGCTCGTGGACCGGACCCGAGTCGGCCGCACCTTCGGCACGGCGCTGGGCGGCTCCCGTGAACCGGTCGAGGTCCATGCCCGTCATCTTTTCGGCATCGGCGTCGATCTGCTCCAGGACGTCGCCCATGTCTCGTTGCATCGCGGCGGTGACGGCGTCGGCCAAGAGCTCTTTGAACACCTGGCGCGCGGGGTTGTGCCCCGGTGCGGCAGCCACGGCGGCGTCGCGTGCCGCGGCGACTTCCTCGCCGGAGAGGTGAACCAGCTGCTGTCCGACCCGCACGGTGAAGTCACCGGTGGGGGCTTGGTGGACGCGCAGCAGGCCGGCCAAGGCGTCGGCGAGGTCGGAGCTGCCCTTGAGACGCGCCGTGTCGAACGGGTCCACCGTGTCCGTGGACACTCCGGCCAGTTCCCGGCAGGTCGCCAGAACGACGTCGTTCTCTCCGAGCGAGGGAAGGACCTGGGAGATGTAGTCGAGGAACCGGGCGTTCGGGCCCACCACCAGGACACCCTCCTCCGCGGCGCGCGGGAACGCGTACAGGACATAGGCCGCCCGGTGCAGGGCGACCACCGTCTTGCCGGTGCCGGGCCCGCCCTGCACCACCGTCACCCCGCGGTGGGCGGAGCGGACGATCTCGTCCTGCTCGGCCTGCAGCGTCGCGACGGCCGCGTGCATCCTGCCCGTACGCCGTGCCGACAGAGCCTCGGTCAACGGGCCGTCCCCCACGACGTCCTCGTCGGTCGGGGCGGTCCCGTCCAGCAGTTCGTCGCTCACCGAGATGACCGTGCGCTCCTCGAGGCGCAGGTGCCGGCGCCGCCGCAGGCCCATCGGGTGGACCGGTGTCGCCTCGTAGAAGGGCCGCGCCGCGTTCGCGCGCCAGTCCACGAGCAGAGGCAGGTCGTCCTCCTCCGCATGCAGTCCGATCCGCCCGATGCGCAGGGCCGTGCCATCCGTCCAGTCGATGCGCCCGAAGACCAGCCCCTTTTCGGCGCCCTCCAGCCGGCCGATTTCCTTGGCCAGACGCTCGGCGGCGATTTCTCTCTCGTATGCCTCACCGGCGCTGTCCGCCGGGGCCTTCAGCACACTCGCGCGGTGTACTCGCGCCTCGGAAAGCCGCTCGGTGAGCAGCTTGTACAAGGAGGACACGTAATCCCGCTCCGATTCAACTGCACGCACAGCGGGGTCATTCATTTTCGACAACAGGGGGCTCCTTCGATTCGGGCCACACCATACGGTCAAAGATCGCTAAAGGTAAGTCTTGACTTACTTGGTGAATCCATGGCCCTGCAACTGAGTTCCGTATATTGCTCATTGCGCTCCCGATGGCCGCCTGTCTTATGGGCGAGCTCGCCCTTGGAAGACGGCGATGTCTTGCCGCGCCCGGGGAACGGATCGGTGAACTCTCACCCCGTTCGCCGCCGCGCCGCCCGGCGGCAGGCCCGTCCGGGCCCCGACCGTCCGACCCGGCCCCGCCCGGCCTGGATCCGCCGGTCTTCGGCCTCCGTGTCTTTGATGTCGTCACAGGAACGAATGACGACAGGTAGGGGCGGAGGGGCGGAGTTGCTGCAACCGCTCTGCTGGACCCGTCTCCGGTGCTCCTGTGGCCGAACTTCGCTGCTCCGATGGCCGAGTTGCTTCGCATGTTCACGTCGGGGTACGGTCCAGGTCCGCTTAATGCGCCTTCGAGTGCGTTAGGTGGGACGGGGTGACCGCGCCACGACCAGGCGCGCGGACGGGGTGTGCATCCCACAAGGAGCGACATGCCCCAGAAGGAACCGGACGGACGTGCGGCCTGCCTGTGCTGACGTTGCTCCCGTGCAGGGGGCTCGCCCGCGCCGGCTGCGCGGACGGCACTTCGGGGAGGGTGCTTCGGGCACCCGACCCCAGGACTCGGACGGCACTTCGGGCGGCCTGACTCCTGAGCCCGGACGGCATGAAGCGTGGTTCCGAGGGCGCCCGGAACGTCGGCGTCGGCGGTGGTGCGGCCGAAGTGCGGAACACCGTCCCGGAGATCCGCTTTCGGTACTCCCGCAGCCCATCAAGTGAACACATGAAACAGAGGACGAATATGGTGCGTAGGTTCCTGGCGGTCGGAGTCGCTGCGGCTGCAAGTGTGCTGTTCTGCAGTTCACCGGCGCTCGCCGGACAGTTCGCCATGGCTCACACCACGGACGGCACGGACTGGGGCGGGAAGGCGTTCTTCGATCCCGACGGGGACGCCTTCAAGGTCTGCGACCTCAAGTCGGACGGGGTGAAGGCAGAGATGTCCGGAGACTACCCGGGCGGTAGCGTGTCTCTCATCGCGAGCAAGAAGGGTAAGTGCACCACGCAATCCATAAACATTCGCGAGAACGCCACCGTCAAGATCAAGGTTTGCCTGCTGGCCAACGACGTCGACCGCCGCAAGTGCTCGGGATGGAGCCTCGGAGCGGCGTAGGTGTCCCGGCCCGGGACGCTCCGCGATCCGGGCCCGCGTGTGCTCGGAAGGCCCGGATGACGCTCGAGCCCTGAGAGCCCTGAGAGCCCTGAGAGCCCTGAGAGGCTGAGAACCCTCGGACGCGACGGCCGGGTTCGGCCGGGTGCCTCCACCATCGCCACGGCCCGGCCCCGGTACGCAAACCGGGGCCGGGCCGTAGGCGCGAGAGATGCGACAGACGGTCGCTCAGCCCGCCACCGTCCAGGTGTCGTTGCCGTGCAGCAGTGCCGACAGGTCGCCCTTGCCGTAGCGCTCGACCGCGGATTCCAGCTGGTCGGCCATGAGCGTGTCGTAGACCGGGCGTTCCACGCTGCGCAGCACCCCGATCGGGGTGTGGTGCAGCGTGTCGGCGTCGGCCAGGCGGGAGAGGGCGAAGGCCGTGGTCGGCGAGGTGGCGTGGGCGTCGTGGACCAGGACGTCCGCGGTGCCCTCCTCGGTCACGTCCACGATCCTCAGGTCGCCGGTCGCCTGGTCCCGGACGACGCCCTTCGTGCCGAGGCCGTCCTCGGCCGGGGCGCCGAAGCGGATCGGCTGCCCGTGCTCCAGGCGGATCACCGCCTCCTGGGCCTGCTCCTTGTCCTTGAGGACCTCGAAGGCACCGTCGTTGAAGATGTTGCAGTTCTGGTAGATCTCCACCAGCGCGGTGCCCGGGTGGGCCGCGGCCTCGCGCAGCACGCCCGTCAGGTGCTTGCGGTCGGAGTCGACCGTGCGGGCCACGAAGCTCGCCTCGGCGCCGAGCGCCAGCGACACCGGGTTGAAGGGCGCGTCCAGCGAGCCCATCGGCGTCGACTTGGTGATCTTCCCGACCTCGGAGGTGGGGCTGTACTGGCCCTTGGTCAGCCCGTAGATCCGGTTGTTGAACAGCAGGATCTTGAGGTTGACGTTGCGGCGCAGCGCGTGGATCAGGTGGTTGCCGCCGATGGAGAGCGCGTCGCCGTCGCCGGTGACGACCCAGACCGACAGGTCGCGGCGGGAGGAGGCCAGGCCGGTGGCGATGGCCGGGGCGCGCCCGTGGATGGAGTGCATCCCGTAGGTGTTCATGTAGTACGGGAAGCGGGAGGAGCAGCCGATGCCGGAGACGAAGACGATGTTCTCCTTCGCCAGACCGAGCTCGGGCATGAAGCCCTGCACGGCGGCGAGGACGGCGTAGTCACCGCAGCCGGGGCACCAGCGCACTTCCTGATCGGACTTGAAGTCCTTCATGGACTGCTTGGCCGCGGCCTTGGGTACCAGGGTGAGCGCGTCGGAGGTGGACAGGCCCTCCGTCGTCGTCTCAGGCATCGATGGCCTCCTTAAGCACATCGGCGAGCTGTTCGGCCTTGAACGGCATCCCGTTGACCTGGGTGAAGGAACGGGCGTCGACCAGGTACTTCGCCCGCAGCAGGGTCGCGAGCTGGCCGAGGTTCATCTCCGGGACCACCACCGAGCGGTAACGCCCCAGTACCTCCCCGAGATTCCGCGGGAAGGGGTTGAGGTGCCGCAGGTGGGCCTGCGCGATCCGGCCGCCGGCGGCGCGGGTGCGGCGCACCGCGGCCGTGATCGGCCCGTACGTCGAGCCCCAGCCCAGGACGAGGACGTCGGCGTCGCCGGACGGGTCGTCCACCTCCACGTCGGGGACGTCGATGCCGTCCACCTTCGCCTGCCGGGTGCGGACCATGAAGTCGTGGTTGGCCGGGTCGTAGGAGATGTTGCCCGTGCCGTCCTGCTTCTCGATGCCGCCGATCCGGTGCTCCAGACCGGGCGTTCCCGGGACCGCCCACGGCCGGGCGAGGGTCTCCGGGTCGCGCTTGTACGGCCAGAAGGTGTCGGTGCCGTCCTCGGTGGTGTGGTTCGGCTCGGTGGTGAACGGCACCCGCAGGTCGGGGAGTTCCACCAGGTCCGGGACCCGCCACGGCTCCGAACCGTTGGCCAGGTAGCCGTCGGAGAGCAGGAAGACGGGCGTCCGGTAGGTGAGGGCGATCCGGGCCGCCTCCATCGCCGCGTCGAAGCAGTCCGCCGGGGTCGACGGGGCCACGATCGGGACCGGTGCCTCGCCGTTGCGCCCGTACATCGCCTGCAGCAGGTCGGCCTGTTCGGTCTTGGTCGGTAGCCCGGTGGACGGGCCGCCGCGCTGGATGTCCACGATCAGCAGCGGCAGTTCCAGCGACACCGCCAGCCCGATCGTCTCGGACTTCAGCGCCACACCGGGGCCGGAGGTGGTCGTCACCGCCAGCGCCCCGCCGAACGCCGCGCCCAGTGCCGCGCCGATACCGGCGATCTCGTCCTCGGCCTGGAAGGTCCGCACACCGAAGTTCTTGTGCTTGGACAGCTCGTGCAGGATGTCCGAGGCCGGGGTGATCGGGTACGAGCCGAGGTAGAGCGGCAGGTCGGACTGCTGGGAGGCGGCGACCAGGCCGTAGGAGAGTGCCAGGTTCCCGGAGATGTTGCGGTACGTCCCCGGCGGGAACGCCGACGCCGCCGGCTGCACCTCGTAGGAGACCGCGAAGTCCTCGGTGGTCTCACCGAAGTTCCAGCCCGCCCGGTACGCGGCCACATTGGCCTCCGCGACCTGCGGCTTCTTCGCGAACTTGGTCCGCAGGAACGACTCGGTGGCCTCGGTCGGCCGGTGGTACATCCAGGACAGCAGGCCGAGCGCGAACATGTTCTTGCTGCGCTCCGCCTCCTTCCGGGACAGCTCGAAGTCCTTCAGCGCCTCGACCGTCAGCGTGGTCAGCGGCACCGGGTGGACGTGGTACGCGTCGAGGGAGCCGTCCTCCAGCGGGCTGGCCTGGTAGCCGACCTTGGCCATCGCGCGCTTGGTGAACTCGTCGGTGTTGACGATGATCTCCGCGCCGCGCGGCACGTCCGCCAGGTTCGCCTTCAGTGCCGCCGGGTTCATCGCGACCAGGACGTTCGGCGCGTCACCCGGGGTGAGGATGTCGTGGTCCGCGAAGTGCAGCTGGAAGCTGGACACCCCGGGCAGGGTGCCGGCGGGGGCGCGGATCTCGGCGGGGAAGTTGGGCAGCGTGGAGAGGTCGTTCCCGAACGACGCCGTGTCCGAGGTGAAACGGTCACCCGTCAGCTGCATACCGTCACCCGAGTCACCCGCGAAGCGGATGATCACCCGGTCGAGACGGCGGACCTCCTTGCCGGGACTGCGTTCCCCCATGACCCGCCCCGATGCCTGCTCGGGCTGGGTGTCGACCTGGCTGGTCACTGAACTGGACCTCCTTCGAGGCGGCGGCTCGCATCGCATACCGACCGGTTGAACCGTCGGCCACTCTACGTCGGTAAGGGTCACCTTCCCTGGAAGTGTCACATAGTGGACGAAGTGCTGAGACATGGCCCTGTGCCGGTTCGTACCGGTTTACCCCCAGCTGTGGGCCGGCTCCCGAGCCGGCCCGCGGCTCATCCCTTGGGCCTAGGGCCGGAGACCGAGGACGCCGCGGCGTACCGTCGGCCCGCCCTGCCGCCGGGGTGGTCACCCCGGCGCCGGGGGCGGGAGCCGGACGGCCGGGCCGGCGGCATCCGGGAGAGCGCCGCTGGTCGGGGCGCCGGGCGGGGCGGGAACGGCGTCGCGAGGCGCCCCGCGCGGAGCCTCCCGCGCCCCGGCGTCACACCCGGCCCGGGATGCGCCCGCCCCGAGCCGGGAGGGGCCGGTCACCCGCCGGGAGGGGCCGGTCACGAGTCGAGGTAGGTCAGGACGGCCAGGACGCGACGGTGATCCCCGTCACTCGGCGACAACCCCAGCTTCAGGAAGATGTTGCTGACGTGCTTCTCGACCGCCCCGTCGCTGACCACCAGCTGCCGGGCGATCGCCGAGTTCGTCCGGCCCTCGGCCATCAGCCCCAGCACCTCCCGCTCCCGCGGGGTGAGCCCCGCCAGCACGTCCTGCTTGCGGCTGCGGCCCAGGAGCTGGGCGACGACCTCCGGGTCCAGCGCCGTACCGCCCCCGGCCACCCGCACCACGGCGTCCACGAACTCGCGGACCTCGGCGACCCGGTCCTTGAGCAGGTAGCCGACGCCCCGGCTGCTCCCGGCGAGCAGCTCCGTCGCGTACTGCTCCTCGACGTACTGGGAGAGCACCAGCACCCCCAGGTCGGGGTGGTCGCGGCGCAGCCGCACCGCGGCCCGGACGCCCTCGTCGGTGTGGGTCGGCGGCATCCGGACGTCGGCCACCACCACATCCGGCAGCTCACCGTCCGCGGCCATCTCGCCGATGACCTTGATCAGCCCCTCGGCGTCCCCCACTCCGGCGACCACGTCGTGTCCCCGGTCGGTCAACAGCCTGGTCAGGCCCTCCCGGAGCAGCACCGAATCCTCGGCGATGACCACCCGCACCCTGTCCTCCACGCCCCTCGTCCCCCGCTCGCACATTCCTCTGAAGTCCGCCCGTGTGCCTGTGCCTGTGTGCACGCGTGCCCGGGCCGGTCGGTCCGCCGGCCCGGGGTGTCCGTGTGCGCCACGGCCGACTGCCGTGTGCAGTCGGCCGTGCGCAGTCGTGCTGTGTGCCGTGGTGCTGTGTGCAGGCACCAGCATCCCAGTATTCGGGCACTCGCGTCCTCGGGCGAGAGGATGAGACGGGAGTGGCGCCCTCGTTCGGCCACGGCCCGGCCCCGCGCACCCGCCGGGGGCTGTCCGGCGGGTGCGCGGGACCGGGCCGGTGCTCGGACCAACGGTGGGAACGGCCCCTCCGTTATCGGCGGCCGGTGTCCCGGTGGGGCGCCGGGCCGCCGCGTCAGCCGGGCCGCCGCGTCAGCCGGGCCGCCGCCTCAGCCGGTCCGCCGCCCGCCCGGGGACGCGTCCGGGCTCCGCCAGGGGAGTTCGGCGGTGACCGTCGTGCCGCGGCCCTCGGGGGAGTCCACGACCAGGACCCCGTCGACCGCGTCCAGCCGTTCGGCCAGCCCCGCCAGCCCGGAGCCGGGCGCCGCCGTGGCGCCGCCCCGGCCGTCGTCGGCGACCTGGAGCATGATCCGGTCCTCGACGCGCCACACATCCACCGTGGCGCGGGTGGCCCGTGCGTGCTTGCTGATGTTCTGGAGCAGTTCGGAGACGGTGAAGTAGGCGATGCCCTCCAGCGCGGCGGCGGGCCGGCGGGGCAGCTCCACGGTCACGGTGACCGGCGCCGCGCAGCGGGCGGACAGCGCCGACAGGGCCGGACCCAGCCCCCGGTCGGTGAGGATGGCGGGGTGGATGCCGCGGGCGAGGTCGCGGAGTTCCCGGAGGGCGAGTTTCACCTCGCCGTGGGCTTCGTCGACCATGCGGGCGGCGGCGTCGGGGTCCTCGAGGAGTTTTTCTTTTGCGAGGCCGAGGTCCATGGCGAGGGCGACGAGGCGGGCCTGGGCGCCGTCGTGGAGGTCGCGTTCGATGCGGCGGAGGTCGGCGGCGGCGGTGTCGACGACCGTCCCCCGGTCCGACTCCAGCTCCGACACGCGCGTGTCCAGCCGGGACGGTCCGAGCAGACCCGCCACCATCAGCCGGTCCACCTGCGTGATCCCCCGCACCACCCACGGGGCCACGAGCACGACCAGCAGCCCGAGCCCGGCCGTCGCGCCGATCTCGAACGGGGTGTCCACATAGATGCCGTGGCCCTCGCCGTCCCCGTACAGCTGGGCGCCCGGCTGGCCGGTGACGTGGCTGACCGGCCAGTGGTAGAGCGGGTAGAGCAGCAACAGCAGCCCGGTCGTCCAGAGGGTGAGCGAGACGCAGAAGCCGAACACGGCCCAGGGGAAGTGCAGGACGCAGTAGAGCACGTGCCGCCAGGAGGTCCCGCTCGCCAGCTGCGCGGTCATGTACGCGAGCGGCCCGCTGCGGCCCTTGCGCGGCCGCACCGGCTCGGGGGCGGAGACCACGAGCCCCAGCAGGCCGCGGGCCCGGGCGCGCTCCACGGCTCCGAGGCCGCGCGCGCCCGCGAGGCCCGCGGCCAGCACCGGCACCCCGAGGAAGGTGATCAGCAGCCCGGCCCCCACCGAGACCGTGGCGATGGCGTAGACGAACGTCACGACGGCGAAGGGCAGGTTGAGCAGCAGATAGAGGAACTCGCGCCAGGAGCGGCCCATGAGCGGGGCGCGGAGCGCCACCGGCACCCGGTGGGCGGCGGTCGTCTCCTGTCCGTATGCGGTGGCCATGGTGTCGTCGTCCGATCTGCGGTCGCGGCAAGCGATCCGCTCCTTGCACGGCGTTTCCGCGTGCGGTGGGTACGGGGGTGGTGCGGGGTGCGGGTACGGCGGGCGGTGCGTACGGGGGCCTGCGTGCGGCGGCGTGCTCACGGGGGCGGGCTCACGGGGTGGTGCGGCCGTTCGGTCGTT
The DNA here is from genome assembly GCF_042891165.1 of Streptomyces sp. NPDC001922. NCBI lineage: Bacteria > Bacillati > Actinomycetota > Actinomycetes > Kitasatosporales > Streptomycetaceae > Streptomyces > Streptomyces sp. NPDC001922. The sequence continues at coordinate 120,385 of NZ_JBIASV010000005.1, forward strand.
GAGGTCCGATCGCCTGCGTACTCCAGGCTGCCGGGGCGGGGCTCTCCGGACCATGGAGTCGGTCCCCGTCTCGGGCAGGGGGTTTTCCCCACCCCCTCGGTCCGGCCGCCGCGCCCCACGGTCCTGCCGCAACCGGCGGTACCGGGCGGCACCTGCCGGGGAGGGGATATCCGGGCGGCACCTGCCGGGGACGGGATGTCACACGGAGGCCGACTCGGACGGGGGCCCGGACGGGCGGCCGGGGCGGGCGGCCGGGGCGGAATCGGTCGCGCGGCGGACGGGAGCAGTCTCGCGGCGGACGGAATCGGCCGTGCGGCGGACGGGATCAGCCGTGTGAGCGGTCCCGCCAGGGCAGCTCCGCCGTCACCGCCGTCGGGCCGCCCTCCGGTGAGTCGACCACGAGCAGCCCGTCCACCGCCCCCAGCCGCTCGGTCAGCCCCGCCAGCCCGCTCCCGCGGTCCGGCAGCGCGCCGCCCCGTCCGTCGTCCGTCACCCGGATCAGCAGCCGGTCGCCCGACCGCCACAGCTCGACCTGCGCGGTCCGCGCGCGGCTGTGCTTGCTGACGTTCTGGAGCAGTTCGGAGACGGTGAAGTAGGCGATGCCCTCCACGGCGGGCGCGGGCCGGGCCGGCAGCTCCACGGCCACCTTCGTCGGTACGGTGCACCGCCCCGCCAGCGAGGACAGCGCCGCCTCGAGCCCGCGGTCGGTGAGGATGGCGGGGTGGATGCCGCGGGCGAGGTCGCGGAGTTCCTGGAGCGCGAGTTTCACCTCGCCGTGGGCTTCGTCGACCATGCGGGCGGCGGCGTCGGGGTCCTCGAGGAGTTTTTCCTTGGCGAGGCCGAGGTCCATGGCGAGGGCGACGAGGCGGGCCTGGGCGCCGTCGTGGAGGTCGCGTTCGATGCGGCGGAGGTCGGCGGCGGCGGTGTCGACGACCGTCCCCCGGTCCGACTCCAGCTCGGCGATCCGCCGCTCCAGCTCACTGGACGGGGAGAGCAGGCCGCGGACCATGGCCCGGTCCACGTTGGCCAGCCCGCGCGCGATGTACGGCAGCACCGGCCACGCCACCAGCAGGGCGACGAGCGTCAGCACGAACGTCACCACACCCCACGGGAGCCGGATCAGGCCGTACAGCGCGCTGCGCCAGCCCACCGGATCCTTCAGGCTGTTCCACACCCACGGGAAGAGGCCCTCCCGCGCCGCGCGCGGCAGCGGGCTCGGCTCGTCGATCCGCACCCCCAGCAGCCTCCGCGCCCGCCCGCGCTCCCCCTTGCCGAGCGTCCGCGCCCCGGACAGTCCGAAGGCGAGCAGCGGCAGCCCGATCACGGTCACCGAGAGCCCGACGGCGAGGGCGAGCCACACATAGGTGTAGACGAAGCCGAGGAGCGTCATCGGCAGGTTGGCCAGGAGGTGGGCGATCTCGCGCCAGGTCTGCGCGCCCATCGCTATGCGTGCGGGGGGCGGCCGGTCGTCGTTGCCGGCGCCGCCGGACCCCGGGGTGTTCTCGGTCATGGAGATCACCCTGCCCGGCGGGGCGACCCGTGCGCCATGGGGTGCTTGGGTGGGTTGCGGTGGGGATAACCCCACCGGTGCGTCACCACCCCGTGAGACGGCTGGTCACGGCGGATCGGGCAGGGCCTAGACTCGCCTGCGTACAGATCGTCCAACAAGGCAGTCAGGGAGCGAGGGGCGGACGTGCTCGAGCCGACGCCGACCGTGCGCACGGCACCCGTCCAGCTGGCAGCCGACTACTTCCAGAGCTACTCGGTGGTCGGCCTGCTCGCGGTGGTCGGGATACTGTTCGTGGCCGTGGCCTTCGGGGCCGGGCGGCTGCTGCGGCCCGTGGTTCCCACCCCGGAGAAGCTGCTGACGTACGAGTGCGGCGTCGACCCCGTCGGCGAGGGCTGGGCCCACACCCAGGTCCGCTACTACGTCTACGCCTTCCTGTACGTGATCTTCGCTGTGGACTCGATCTTCCTGTTCCCGTGGGCGACGATCTTCGCCGCCCCTGGCTACGGCGGAACGACGCTCGTGGAGATGTTCATCTTCCTCGGCTTCCTCGCCGTGGGCCTGCTGTACGCCTGGAAGAAGGGCGTCCTGGAATGGACGTGACACCGACTCCCGTGGACGCGACAACTGCTGTGGACGCGACATCCGCCCCTGAACTGCTGCCCGAGCCGCGCCGGCTGGGCCCGCTCGCCCGCCTCGCGCCCGAGCCGATGAAGGTGGTCCTGAACTGGGGCCGCCGCTACAGCCTGTGGGTGTTCAACTTCGGGCTCGCCTGCTGCGCGATCGAGTTCATCGCCGCCTCCATGGCCCGGCACGACTTCATCCGGCTCGGCGTGATCCCGTTCGCGCCCGGGCCCCGGCAGGCCGACCTGATGATCGTGTCCGGCACGGTCACCGACAAGATGGCGCCCGCGGTCAAGCGGCTCTACGAGCAGATGCCCGAGCCGAAGTACGTGATCTCCTTCGGCGCCTGCTCGAACTGCGGCGGCCCCTACTGGGACTCGTACGCGGTGACCAAGGGCGTCGACCAGATCATCCCGGTGGACGTGTACGTCCCGGGCTGCCCGCCCCGCCCCGAGGCGCTGCTCCAGGGCATCCTCAAGCTCCAGGAGAAGATCGCCCGGGAGTCGCTGGGCGACCGCTACGCCGCGGGCCGTTCCGTCGGCCCCGCGGGCCGCGCTTCGACGGCGGCGCTGCGAAGCGGCCTGGTCACGGGCCCGGAGCAGCCGTCGCAGGACGGCGGTACGCCGGCGGATCGCCCGGCACCGGCTGACCGGGGAACCACCGAGGAGGGGGACCGGTGACCGAGCCCACCAGGCGGGGCGAGGAGCAGGCCACCCCGGAGGAGCCCGGGAAGCAGCCGTCCGCCGGGAACGCCGCATCCGCGCAGCCCGCATCCGCACCCGCACCCGCACAGGGCTCCGCACCCGCACAGGACTCCGCACCTGCCCAGGGCTCCGCACCTGCGGGGAACGGCGGAGCTGCCGGGAACGCCGGAGCGGGTGACGGGAGCGCAGAAGCCGCCGGGGACACCGGGGCTGCCGGGGACACCGGGGCTGCTGGGGCTGCCGAGGCGGTCGGGGGCGCCGAAGCCGCTGAGGCCGCCCAGGCTGCCGAGGCCGTGGCAGCGCCGCCCGTCGGCTGGCTGCCGCGGACCGCCGAAGAGCTCTTCGGTGCGGGGGCGCAGGCCGAGGAGGCGTACGACCTGCTCACCGTCGACGTTCCGGCCACCGAGTGGATCGGCGCCCTGGAGACGGCGCGGGACTCGCTCGGCTGCACCTACTTCGACTGGCTGAGCGCGGTCGACGAGGCGGACGCCGGCTTCCGCGTGTCCGCCCATGTCGTGGCACTGGCGGTGGACGGCCCGCCGCGCCGCCTGCTGCTCCGCACCACCGTGCCGCACGGCGCCGCCGTGCTGCCGACCGCGACCGGTGTGTACGCCGGAGCGGGCTGGCACGAGCGCGAGACGCACGAGATGTTCGGTGTCGACTTCACCGGCCATCCGCAGCTGACGCCGCTGCTGCTCCCCGACGGCTTCGAGGGACACCCGCTGCGCAAGGACTTCGTGCTGGCGGCCCGGGTCGTCAAGGCCTGGCCCGGTGCGAAGGAGCCGGGCGAGTCCGACCACGGCGGGCCGAAGCGGCGGCAGATGCTCCCGCCCGGCGTCCCCGACCCCAACGAGTGGGGGCCGCTCAAGGGCCAGCTCCCGCCGGCACCGGCCCGTCCGGCCCGCGGTGCCCGCGCGGCGGCGGGCGAGCGCCCGCCGCGCCGCGCCCGGACCGCGGGCGCCGGCTCGGCGAGCCAGCGCCCGGCGGGCGAGACCCCGCAGAACGCGCCCGAGGCGCCGACTGCGGCGCAGGGCGCTGCGGCGGAACGCACTTCTCCGGCCGGGCAGGACTCGGCGACCGCCCGGACTCCTTCGGCAACGCAGACTCCTCCGGCAACGCAGTCCCCTTCGGCAACGCAGATGCCTTCGGCCGGACGTTCCGCGGCAGGCGACGGAACTCCGGCTGAGCCGAGGACGCCGGCCGCGGCGGGCGCCGCCGAGCGCCCCGCGCGTCGCAGCCGGAGCGCGAGCCAGGGCTCGGTGAGCCAGAACCGGCCCGAGGAAGCCGACAACGCAGCGGCGGATGCCTCCGCGGCCGGCTCTCCGCAGGGCGGCAGCGGTGCACCCGAGGGCGCGGCCGGCACCCCGGGCGCGGAAGCCTCCGCCCGGACGCCCCGGGCCCAGCGTTCCTCGGACGCCCCGTGGCATCACGCCCGCCCGGCCTTCGACGCCCCGGCAGACGGCAAGGCCGGAACCGGCAGCCCCAAGGCCGGCAGCGGCGACGCAGCCGCCAGCGGTGACGGGACCGGCAGTGGTGACGGGACCGGCAGCGGTGACCCGGGCCGAGGCGGTGACCGGCCCGCGGGCAGGGACGCACCGGGTGCCCGTACCACCACCGAAGCATCGACGTCAGCAGGTCAGGACGAGTCCGAGGCCGAAGCCGAGGAAGGCGGAACCGCATGAGCGACGTCCTCGACGTCACCTGGCGGTTGATCGCCGTCTTCGCCGGGTTCCTCGTCCTTCCGCTGGTCGTGGGCCAGACCGAGCACAAGGTCATGGCTCATATGCAGGGCCGTCTCGGGCCGATGTACGCGGGCGGGTTCCACGGGTGGGCCCAGCTCGTCGCCGACGGTGTGAAGTTCGCGCAGAAGGAGGACGTCGTCCCGGCCGGTGCCGACCGGCGGATCTTCCAGATGGCCCCCGCCGTCGCGCTGCTCCCGTACCTGCTCGTGATCATCGCGATTCCCATCGGACCCGGCGACGGGGCGGTCGGGCAGGTCATCGACGCGGGCATCTTCTACGTCCTCGCTGTCATGGGCGTCGGCGTCCTCGGCTCGCTGATGGCGGGCTGGGCCTCGGCGAACAAGTTCTCCCTCCTGGGCGGCCTGCGCACCGCCGCCCAGCTGCTGGCGTACGAGCTGCCCATGCTGCTGGCCGCGGGGTCCGTGGCCATGGCGGCGGGCACCGTCTCCCTCGTAGGGATCCTCGACGGGTTCCAGTGGTGGTGGGTGCCGTGGCAGATCGTCGGCGGGCTCGTCTTCTTCACGGCGGGGCTGGCCGAGCTCCAGCGGCCCCCGTTCGACATGCCGGTGGCCGACTCGGAGATCATCTTCGGCGCGTACACCGAGTACACCGGCCTGCGCTTCGCGCTGTTCCTGCTCGCCGAGTACGCGGGCATCGTCGTCCTCTGCGCGCTGACGACCGTCCTCTTCCTCGGCGGCTGGCACGGCCCGTTCGGCGCCGACGGCCTCGGCTGGGTGTGGACCCTGCTCAAGACCGCGATCCTCGCCTTCGTCGTCATCTGGCTACGGGTCAGCTATCCCCGGCTGCGTGAGGACCAGCTCCAGAAACTCGCCTGGACCGTTCTCATCCCGCTCGCCCTCGCCCAGATCGCGCTCACCGGCATCGTCAAGGTGGTGATCCAGTAGTGTCCCGTCCGTCGCCCGGCCCCGCTCCCGAGGGGAAGACCTCCGGACGCTCGTCGTTCCCCGGCAGCGGCCTCGCCAAGGGCCTCGCCGTCACGCTCCGGACGATGACGCGGCGCTCGGTCACCGCGCAGTACCCGGACGTGCAGCCCGAGCTGCCGCCCCGCACCCGTGGCGTGATCGGGCTGTTCGAGGAGAACTGCACCGTCTGCATGCTGTGCGCCCGTGAGTGCCCGGACTGGTGCATCTACATCGACTCCCACAAGGAGACGGTGCCGCCCGCCGCCCCCGGCGGCCGGGAGCGCAGCCGCAACGTGCTGGACCGCTTCGCCATCGACTTCGCCCTGTGCATGTACTGCGGTATCTGCATCGAGGTGTGCCCGTTCGACGCGCTGTTCTGGTCGCCGGAGTTCGAGTACGCGGAGGAGGACATCCACGACCTCACCCACGAGCGCGACAAGCTGCGCGAGTGGATGTGGACCGTGCCCGCGCCGCCCGCGCTCGACGCGGCCGCCGAGGAACCGAAGGAGCTCGGCGCCGCCCGCAAGACCGCGGACAAGCTGGCCGCCGCCGAACAGCAGGCCGCGGAACAGCAGCACGCTGCGGAACAGGAACGGCAGCAGGCCGCCGAGCAGCAGCGGGAGGACGGCGCGTGATCCTCGCAGCAGGCCACCCCGGCTTCCTCTCGCCGACCGGGGTGGAGATCGCCTTTCTCCTCGTCGGTCTCGTCACCTTCGGCGCGGCTCTCGTCACCGTCACCACCAAGCAGCTGGTGCACGCCGCGCTGTGGCTGGTCGTGACGCTCGGCGGGCTCGCCGTCGAATACCTCCTCCTCACGGCCGAGTTCATCGCCTGGGTGCAGGTGCTGATCTACGTCGGCTCCGTCGTGGTGCTCCTCCTCTTCGGACTGATGCTCACCCGGGCCCCCATCGGCCGGTCCCCGGACGCGGACTCCGGCAACCGCCCGATCGCGCTCGCCGTGGCCGTCGCCGCTGCCGCCGCGCTGGTCTGGGTGGTCGTGGACGCCTTCCGCGCCACCTGGATCGACCTCGGCGGCCCCGCCCAGGGGACGACCAAGGTCTCCGGAGAGATCCTCTTCCAGCACTGGGTGCTGCCGTTCGAGGCCCTGTCCGTCCTGCTGCTCGCCGCGCTGGTGGGGGCGATCGTCCTGTCCCGCAAGGACGACGGGAAGGACGCCCCGCAGGGCGACGGCAAGGACGGCGGGCAGGGCGACGGAACGGCATCCGGCCCGGCCGGCGCCACCGCAACCCGCCGGGGCAGCGGCACCTCGTCCCGCCGGGACACCGCCCGCCGGGACACCGCCCGCCAAGACACCGCACGTCAGGACACTGAGGAGGGGAAGCGCTGATGCATCTCGCCTATCCCGCCGTACTCGCCGTCCTCCTGTTCTGCACCGGTGTCTACGGCGTGCTCGCCCGGCGCAACGCGATCCTGGTCCTGATGTCCGTCGAGCTGATGCTCAACGCCGTCAACCTCAACCTCGTCGCCTTCGACGTCTGGCTCCGCGACTCCCTCCACGCCGGGCAGGCCCTCACGCTCTTCACCATCGCCATCGCCGCCGCCGAGATCGGCATCGGCCTGGCGATCGTGCTGCTCGTGTACCGCAACCGCGGCAGCTCCGACGTCGACCGGCTCCGCGACCTCGCCGACACCGTCGGCCCCGGCGACGCCCCGGGCGGGGCGGAGGCCGAGCGGGCCGGTACGGCGGAGAAGGCGGAGGCCGCCACATGATCCTGCTGCCCCTCCCGCCGTTCCCCTCGTCCTCCTCGTTCCCCTCGTACCTCACGGCAGACAAGGCGGAGGCCGCCGCGTGACGACCACGACCCTCGCCGTCCTCGTCCCGCTGCTGCCGTTCCTCGGAGCAGCCGCGGGCCTGCTCCTCGGCCGCCGGGCCCCCGGCTTCGTCCGGCCGCTGGCCATCCTCCCGACCGCGGTCGCCGGCGTCCTGGCCGTCCTGGTCGCCGTCCGGCAGGGCGGGGGAGCGGCGATCGACGCCGCGACCCGGCTCACCCCCACCGGCTCGGTCCCGATCGACCTGGCGCTCCACATCGACGGCTTCGCCGCCCTCGTGGCCGTGCTCGTCGGCACCGTCGCCACCTGCGTGCAGCTCTACTCCACCGGCTATCTGCGGAACGACCCGCGCTACCCCTCGTACGCCGCGATCGTCTCCCTCTTCACCTCCGCCATGCTGCTCGTCGTCTACACCGGCGACCTGATGGTGCTGCTGGTCGGCTGGGAAATCATGGGCATCTGCTCGTACTTCCTCGTCGGCCACTACTGGGAGACCGAGGCCGCCCGCTCCGCCTCCCTCAAGGCGTTCCTCGTCACCAAGCTCGGCGACGTCCCCTTCCTCTTCGGCCTGTTCGCGCTCGCCGCCGACGCCGGGACCTTCCGCATCAACGGGATCCTCACCGCCACCGTCTCCGGCGGCGGGCTGGACCACCCCACCGTGATCGCGCTGCTGCTGCTCGCCGGAGTCGCGGGGAAGTCGGCACAGTTCCCGCTGCACACCTGGCTGCCCGACGCGATGGCCGGCCCCACCCCGGTGTCCGCGCTGATCCACGCCGCCACGATGGTCGCCGCCGGTGTGTACTTCGTGGCCCGGCTGCTGCCCGTCTTCCTCTCCTCCGCGGCCGCCCTGGTGGTCCTCGCCGTGATGGCCGCCGTCACCATGGTCGGATCCGCCCTGGCCGCCCTCGCGCAGGACGACATCAAGCGGGTCCTGGCCTATTCGACGATCGGCCAGCTCGGCTACATGACCGGTGCGCTCGCCGTCGGCGACCGCGGTGCCGCCGTCTTCCACCTCATCTCCCACGGTGCGTTCAAGGGCCTCCTCTTCCTCGGTGCCGGTGTCGTCATCGCCGCCGCCGGAACCAACTCGCTGGCCGCCATGTCCCGCATGAGCGGACTGAGCCGCCGTATCCCCGACGCGTTCTGGACGATGACCGTCGCCCTGCTCGCGCTCGCCGCCATCCCGCCGTTCGCCGGCTTCTTCTCCAAGGAAGCCGTCCTCGGCGCCGCCGAGCACGCCGCGACCGGTCACGCCGAGCGGATCCCCGGCGCCGCCGGCTGGATCGTCCTCGTCTCCGGTCTGCTCACCGCCCTCCTCACCGCGGGCTACGCCGCCCGCCTCTGGCTCCTCGCCTTCCGCGGCCGGGGCGCCGCCGCCCCCGACCTCGGCCGGCAGCCGTTCGTCATGAACGCCGTGCTGTGGGTGCTGTTCGTCCCCACCGCCGCGTTCGGCGTGACGGCCGGGCTGCTCCCCGACTGGTTCGACGGCCGCCCCCTCGGTCCGACCCTCACCACCTCCGTCCTCGGCACCGGCCTCGCCCTCGCCGGCGCTCTGATCACCTACGGCGCCTGGCGGCACACCACCGCCGTCGCCCGGAAGGTGCCGGTCGGCGCCGTCGTGGCGCACCCCCACGCCGAGCCCGCCCTCACCGAGATCGAGGCCATCGCCACCCACGAAGAGGTGTACGGGGACATCGCCACCGCGCAGGACCCCGCCGACCCCGGGCGGCTGCTCCTCGGCCCCCTCCACCGGCACGCGGCGCACGGCTTCCACCTCGACGCCCTGTACTCCGCCGTGTTCGTCCGCCCGGTGCGCGCGGCGGCCGAACTGGTCCGGTTCCTCGACCGCGAGGTCGTCGACACCTACGTCCGCGGCGCCGGCACCGGCGCCCGCCTGCTCGGTGCGGCCGTCCGCCGCGCCCAGACCGGCAATGTGCAGACCTATCTGGGTGCGCTGCTCGCCGGCTCCGTCGTCCTGGCCATCGCCGCCGTCCTCGTCGCCGCCGGAGCGTGAGCCATGAGTGGACCCATGAATGACACCGTGATGCAGTACCTCCTCGCCGGCGTCGTCGTGCTGCCGCTGCTCGGCGCTCTCGCCGCCCTGCTGCCCGCACCGCCCGGACTGAAGGGCCGCAACCCCGAACAGGCCGTGCTGCGGCACGGCGTCACCGTCACCGGGGTGGTCCTCGCCCTGTCCGTCGCCCTGGCCGCCGGCTTCGACCACGACCACCCGGCCCGGATGCAGGCCACCACGGACATCAGCTGGATCCCCGCTCTCGACGTCCGGATCCACCTCGGCATCGACGGCATCTCGCTCCCCCTGCTCGTCCTCACCGCGACTCTGACCTTCCTCTGCGCGCTGTACTCCTACTTCCGGATGCCCGAGGGCCCCTCCGCCCGCGGGTTCGTCGCGTTGATCCTCGTGCTCGAGGCCGGCACCCTCGCCACCTTCGCCGTCCTCGATCTGCTGCTGTTCTTCCTGGCGTTCGAGATGGTGCTCATCCCGATGTACTTCCTGATCGCCCGCTGGGGCGGCGCCGGCCGCACGGCCTCGGCCTGGAAGTTCATCCTCTACACACTGCTCGGCTCCGTCGTCATGCTGCTCGGTCTCCTCCTCGTCGGGCTCAAGGGCGGCACGTTCGACATGGTGGCACTCGCCACTGACAACGGGTCATCACTCAGTCACACCACGCAACTGATCGCCGCCCTCGCCATCGGCATCGGCCTCGCCGTGAAGGCCCCGATGTGGCCGCTGCACAGCTGGCTCCCGGACGCCCACACCGCCGCCCCCACCGTGGGCTCGGTGCTGCTGGCCGGTGTGCTGCTGAAGATGGGCACCTACGGCTTCGTGCGGATCGTGCTGCCCGTCGTCCCGGAGGGCGCCCACACCTTCGCCCCGTACCTCGCGGCCTTCGCCGCCGTCGGCATCGTCTACGGGTCCCTGGCCTGCCTCGCCCTCGCCCGCACCGGCGCGAAGGGCGACCTCAAGCGCCTGATCGCCTACTCCTCCGTGGGGCACATGGGCTTCGTGCTGCTGGGCATCGCCACCCTCACCCCCACCGGGCTCAACGGCGCGCTGTTCGCCAACATCGCCCACGGCCTCATCACCGGCCTCCTCTTCTTCCTGGTGGGCGCGGTCAAGGACCGTTACGGCTCGACCGACCTGGACACCCTCGCCGGAGCGACCGGCGCCGCCCTCTACGGCAAGGCGCCGCGGCTCGGCGGGCTGCTCGTCTTCGCCGCCGTCGCCTCCCTCGGCCTCCCCGGCCTCGCCGGCTTCTGGGGCGAGATGCTGGCGATGTTCGCGGCCTTCGACCCCGCCGCGGGGCTCAGCCGGCCCGCCTACCTGACGTTCATGGCCCTCGCCGGACTGGGCACCGTGCTCACCGCCGGGTATCTGCTCGTGGTCGTCCGGCGGGTGTGCATGGGGGAGCGGCCCGGCGAGGAGCCCGAGGTCCCGGCCGGAGCGCCCGAACCCACGGCACCGAAGCCCGCGACCGCGGCGAAGCCCGCAGCGGCACCCGCCGCGAGCGCACCGGCCCCCGTGCCGGACGGACCGGCCGCCGCGCCCGTCCTCACCGATGTCCAGGGGTACGAATTCGCCGCCTGGACCCCCCTCGTCGCCCTCACCGTCCTCGCCGGACTCTGGCCCGCGGCCCTCCTGGGGCTCACCGACCCGGCCGTGCAGAACCTCCTCGGAGGAGGCAGCTGATGACCTCCCTCGTCCAGTCCGTCGACTGGCTCGCGATCGCCCCGCCCACCATCGCCGCGGTGGTGGCCCTGATCGTCCTCGTCGCGGACCTGTTCCTGCCCGACCGGCGCAAAGCCCTGCTCGGCCCGGTCACCGTCGCGGGCCTGACGCTGGCCGCGCTGTCGCTGCTGCCCCTCGTCGGGGGCGACCGGACGACGTTCTGCCTCACCTCCGACACCGACGTCTGCAGCTACGCCGCCGACCACTTCACGGTGATCATCCAGCTCCTGGTGCTCGGCGGGGCGCTGCTCGCCGCCCTGCTGTCGATGAGCGCCGTGCGGGACTCCGGGCTCCCCGCAGGCGAGTTCTGGTTCCTGCTGCTGTCCTCGGCCGCGGGCGCCGCCCTGCTGCCGGCCTCCCGCGACCTCGCGACCCTCGTCATCGCCCTGGAAGTCGCCTCCCTGCCCGCGTTCGCCCTCGTCGGCATGCGCCGCGGCGACCGGCTCTCCTCCGAGGCCGCACTCAAGTTCTTCCTGTCGTCCGTCGCCGCGACCGCCGTCATGCTGCTCGGCGTCAGCTTCCTCTACGCCGCCACCGGCAGCCTGCATCTCTCCCGGGTCGCCGACGGGCTCACCGACGTCCCCGTCCGGTTCGACTCCCTCGTCACCGCCGGAGTCGCCCTCACCCTCGTCGGTTTCGCCTTCAAGGCCGCCGCCGTCCCGTTCCACTTCTGGGTGCCCGACACCTATGTGGGCGCGCCGCTGCCGGTCGCCGCCTATCTCTCGGTGGTCGGCAAGGCCGTCGGCTTCTCCGGACTCATCCTGGTGACGGTCCTGGCGTTCCCCGCGTACGCCGATGTGTGGGGCCCGATCGTGGCCGTCCTCGCCGCCCTCACCATGACCGCGGGCAACGTCGGCGCACTGCGGCAGCGGCCGGAGCGCGCGCACAGCGCCGTACGCCTCCTCGCCTGGTCCTCCGTCGGCCAGGCGGGCTACCTGCTGGTGCCGATCGCCGCGGCGGCCTACCTGGACGACCCGGCCCGGGCCATCGGCTCCACCGTCGCGTACGCGCTGATGTACGGCGCGGTGAACCTCGGCGCGTTCGCGGTCGCGGCGCTCGTCGCCCGGACACACCCGGACCACCGGATCGCCGACTACCGCGGCCTGTACGCCTCCCGCCCCCTGGCCGCGCTCGCCCTGGGCTTCTTCCTGCTCTGCCTGGCGGGCCTCCCGCCAGGCATCATCGGCCTGTTCGCGAAGGTCACCGTGTTCTCCGTGGCCGTGGACGCGGGGCTGGGCTGGCTCGCCGTCGTGATGGCCGTGAACGTCGTGATCGCGCTCTACTACTACCTCCAGTGGACCGCCGTCCTCTTCCGGCCCGCCCCCGAGGCGACGGCAGGCCAGGAAGCAGGGGTCCCGGAGCCGGCCGCCGAGGGCACCGGCACCGCCCCGGCACCCGCCGTGGTGAAGCACCGCATCCCCGCCCCCATCGGTGCGGCCATCGGCCTGGCGGCCGTCCTCGGCGTGGTGCTCTCCGGCGTACCGCAGCTGGTCCTGCGCTTCGCCTCCGCCACCCTGCTCTGACCCGTACGGGTCCGGTGACCTCGACGGTCCCGGCTCCGGCCCCGCCACGGCCCGCGCGTGCCCCGCGCCGCGCAACGCCGTCGTGCCGCCCTGCCCCGACGAGTCCGGGCCCCGCCGCGTCCTGCCCGCCGGTGAGCGGCCGTCCGCCCGTGCCCGGCGCGGTGCGCCGCCCACCTGACCCGCACGCTCACCCGAACGGCCGTACGCCGCGGGCCGGGCCCCGGCCCGCGCCGGGTCCTCCCGTCGGACTCCCGTCGTCCTGTCGTCAGACGGGAGTCCGACGACAGGACCTGGGGAACCAGCGACTCCCGCCTGGCGTTGACCAGTACGGGAGGGTCCACTGGAAGGTGGAAACACCGCGTCAAGGGTTCCCCGCCACGACCAGGAGGGCGAAGCGTGCACCGCCGGCACAACGGGCTGAAGACCGCCCTGCTCCTCGGTGGCCTGTCGGCCCTCATCCTCGTCATCGGCAGCCTCTTCGGCCGTGCGGGGCTGCTGATCGCGCTCGTCGTCGCGCTGGGCACCAACGCCTACGCTTACTGGAACAGCGACAAGCTGGCGCTGCGCGCCATGCGGGCCCGGCCGGTCAGCGAGTTCGAAGCCCCCGCGCTCTACCGCATGGTGCGCGAGCTCTCGACCGCCGCCCGCCGGCCCATGCCGCGGCTGTACATCTCCCCGACCCAGGCCCCGAACGCCTTCGCCACCGGACGCAACCCCCGCAACGCCGCCGTGTGCTGCACCGACGGCATCCTGCGGATCCTCGACGAGCGCGAGCTGCGGGCCGTCCTGGGGCATGAACTCAGCCACGTCCACAACCGCGACATCCTCATCTCGTCGATCGCCGGAGCGCTCGCCTCGGTGGTGATGTTCCTGGTGAACTTCGCCTGGCTGATCCCGGTGGGCCGGTCCGACGACGACGAAGGCCCCGGCATCCTCGGCATGCTGCTGGTGATGCTCCTCGGCCCGCTCGCCGCGTCGATCATTCAACTGACGGTCAGCCGCTCCCGGGAGTTCGAGGCGGACGCCTCGGGCGCGCAGCTCACCGGGGACCCGCTCGCCCTCGCCTCCGCGCTGCGCAAGCTCGAGGCGGGCACCCAGCAGCTGCCGCTGCCACCGGAACCGCGCCTGGAGACGGCGAGTCACATGATGATCGCCAACCCGTTCGGCCCGGTCCGGGGGATGTCCAGGCTGTTCTCCACGCATCCCCCCATGGCCGAACGCATCGCACGCCTCGAACAGATGGCAGGGTATCGACCGTGAAAACGATCCTGAATCTCATTTGGCTTGTGCTGTCGGGCTTCTGGCTCGCCGTCGGCTACGTCGTCGCGGGAGTCATCTGCTGCATCCTCATCATCACGATCCCGTTCGGCATCGCCGCGTTCCGTATCGCGGGGTACGCCCTCTGGCCGTTCGGCCGCACGACGGTGGACCGGCGCGACGCCGGCGCGGGCTCCGTCATCGGAAACATCATCTGGATCGTGTTCGCCGGCTGGTGGCTCGCCCTGACACATCTCTTCACCGGGCTCGCGCTGTGCGTCACGATCATCGGAATCCCGCTGGGGATCGCCAACTTCAAGCTGATCCCGATCTCCCTGATGCCGCTCGGCCGCGAGATCGTCCCCACCGACCGGCCGTTCGCCGCCGTCTGACGGCCAGGGGCCGACACGACCGACGGCCAAGGGCCGACACGTCCGACGGGGATCCGGCAGCGGGCGGCACGGCCGAACCCTCGTCCATCACCACCGCCCGGGCCGGGGCGCATGTCCCGGCCCGGGCGGCCCGGCCTCAGCGGTAGTTCACGAACTGCACCGCGAAGTCGAGGTCCTTCCCCTTGATGAGGGAGATCACGGACTGGAGGTCGTCCCGGCTCTTCGAGGTGACCCGGAGCTCGTCACCCTGCACCTGGGCCTTGACGCCCTTCGGCCCCTCATCGCGGATGATCTTCGCGACCTTCTTGGCGTTGTCCTGCGAGATCCCCTCCTCGATCGAGGCGAAGATCTTGTACTCCTTGCCCGATGCCTGGGGCTCGCCCGCGTCCAGCGCCTTCAGCGAGATACCGCGCTTGACCAGCTTGGACTGGAAGACATCGAGGATCGCCTTCACCCGCTCCTCGGAGTTGGCGCGCATCTCGATCTTCTCGCCGGACCACTCGATCGAAGCGCCGACGTTCTTGAAGTCGTACCGCTGGGAGATCTCCCGGCTCGCCTGGTTGAGGGCGTTGTCGACTTCCTGCCGCTCGACCTTCGAGACGATGTCGAAACTGGAGTCGGCCATGTTGAGTTGGCTCCTCGTACGTAGATCCGTCAGGTGTGCGGCGCCGTCCCCGGCCCGCAGTGCCAGCCTAGCCAGTCGGGCCCTGTTCCAGCGGTGATCAACCGGGTGGCGAACCACCCCCTGGCATCGGGTATGGTTTACGTCGTTGCCAGGGAGCACCGACACAGGAGCGCGCCCCGGCCACATCCCCGGCGGGTTGCCCGAGCGGCCAAAGGGAGCAGACTGTAAATCTGTCGGCTTACGCCTACGCAGGTTCGAACCCTGCACCCGCCACACTGGGAAGAGGACCCCTCCGACCTGCTGAATCGCAGGTCGGAGGGGTTTTCTCGTTCTGCGGGCCGTTGGACCGACGCCCCGGGCCGTCTCACCGCGTCGCACGGAAGATCCCGCTCGGTGTCAGTCCTGCTTCCCCGGGTGTTCCCCGGCCCGTGGCCCGCTCCCGGAGGAGTTCTCCGCGGTTCGGACGACGTAACCGTCCATCCGGTGCGGTGCCGTGATCGGCGATGTGCCGGTGGCGCTTCGTACGAAGCGTGGCGGTCCCGGCACAGGAGGTGAAGGTGTGGAGCGGGTTCCCCGCACCTGCCTGCCTGAGCCGCGACAGTCGGCATCCGGTCCGACGTTCCGGCAGCCGGCCAGGAGAAGCACCGCTGAGCGGGTCCGTGGTCTCAGCCCCCCGGACCCGGGTCGTGCCGACGCAGATGGGCCCGGGCGTACGGGACCTCGTCGGGGTGTCCGTGCAGCCGGGCGAGGTGCCACGCCTGATCGCCGCTGAGATGGGGGAGGGCGGCGCGTAATCGCCGGGCGCGCCAGGTGGTGCGCGGTGCCAGAAACCACCGGTGGAGGCCGTACCGGGCGGACGCCATCACACGACCTCCTGCTGCCCCTGATGGGGCTGGTCGAGCTGCTGCTCGCGCTTGCGTTGCTCGATCCGCAGGGACTCGACGTTCTCGGCGAACAGCCCCAGGTTCTCCTTCTCGTCCGGGTGGTTGTACGGGGTGATGGCCAGATCGAGAGCGGTGGTGTGCTGCTCGATGGCGTCGGCGGTCTGATGGAGGTTGAAGCCGCGCTCCTTGAACTTGAAGTAGCCCATCACCGAGGTGATGACGGAGACGGCGGCGCCCAGGCCGATCAGAATGCCCTTGCCGGGCTGCGGTGGGTCGTAGAGGGCGGTGACGGCGGGGATGGCGGCCGAGCAGAGAATCAGCGTCCACTGGAGCCAGTTGTGCCAGCGGCGGTAGGTCGCGCTCTCGGCGCGCAGCCGGTCGATCTCCCGGGGGATGGCGTCCCGGTACGAGTACTGGCGTTCATAGGCCGGGCGCGCGATGTGGGCGGCGGCCAGGACCCTTTCCTCTTCGGCGAGTTCGAGGTCGAGTCTCAGGTCCGCGACCGGCTTGTCCTGGCCCGCGGGTTGTCCGGTCTCGAAGTTCTCCGCGAAGAACAGGTAGCCGACGACGAGGGCGAAGAGAACGAAGAGGCCGAAGAAGTTGATGTGCGCCATGTCGTAGCGGCGCCAGGTGAAGGCCGTCGCGCCGATCAGGGAGAGCACCAGCAGCGCGGCGCCGGTCAACCCGGTGAGGCGGACGGCGTTGACCATGCGCGTGCGTTTGATCTGGCGTTGGAGCGTGGCGATGGTCCGCCGGTGGGCTATCAGGGCGTTGATGCGGTGGTCTAAGACGGGGCCGGACTGCGGCATGTGCGGCTTCCCCATGGGCTGATCGACCGATGGTCGGGTGAGTTGCTGGGAGAGTGCCGACAGTAGCCGCTTCTTCGTTGCCGTATACAGCCGAATGGTGCCGTACGTGGCCGAACAGGGAGGCCGGACCGTGGAAGCGCCGGTTCGGCTCCGGATCCGGTCGGAGCGCGGACAGCGGGGGACGATGCGCCCGGGCCTCGTGCCGGAGTCCCGGCTCACCCGTCAGGCGGCGCCGTGGCCCGCTCCCACCGCGCGGCGCTGGCTGCGGCCGATCAGCATCTTCGCCGGGACCAGCAGGATCCACAGCAGCTTCGCCGGCCCGGGGGAGACGAAGGCCAGCGGTGCGGCGGCGCCGAAGATCACTACGGTCGAGGCGAGGTCGGCGACGTCCAGGCGCTGGGCCCTGACGTTGACGGGGAGCCCGCCGCGGCGCTGCAGCCGGTGGGAGACGAGCAGCAGCGCGACATGGGCCAGGTTCGTGACCGCCACACCGCCCGAGTAGACGGCGACGGCCAGCGGCTCCCCGCCGTACTCGGCCAGCAGGGACGTCGGGAACGGCATGAGCGCGATCAGGCCGAGCCCCGTCAGCGTCAGGCAGGTGACCCCGAAATCCGTGGTGGGCAGGGTGGCCAGGATCCGTCGGTGGTCCCACCAGAACTGCGAGATCACGGCGAAGCTCAGGACGTACGCGAGGAGGTTCGGCACGTTCTCGTGGAGGGCCTCGTGGAAACCGGCCGACCCCAGGCCCGGCGGCACCGACACGTCGAGGACCAGCAGCGTCATGGCGATGGCGAAGACGCCGTCCGAGAGAGCCGTCAGGCGTTCGGAACCCCCGGATGTCCCAGGTGCTGCCGCGGCAGCGGATGCGTGATCCACGGTGGAAACGTTAGGCGCGCGGCACCCGGGCCCGGCCGATGCGCGCCGGTGGCACCCCGACCGGGTCCGGCCCGCTCGAACCGTGCACGGCCGCGGACGGGGACGCCGCCGCACGGGACGTCCCGGGCTCGGGGGAACGCCCCGCGGCGTGCCGGTGGTGGTGCCGCCGGGACCGGCTCACCGGACCGGCTCACAGATGGTGCTGGCCGGTGCGCGTGAGGTGGGTGACCTCGCCGCGGCCGCCCAGCGCGGGCTGTCCGACGACGATGTAGTCGAGCCGCTCCAGTGACCGCAGGGCCTCGTCGACGTCCTCCTCGGGCAGCCCGGTGGCCCGTACGAGATCCCGCCCCAGCGGGCAGACCGGCGGCTTGGTGTCGAGGAAGTCGGCGATCGCCCGGAGCACGGTGCGCTCGTGCCTGGTGATGGGTGTTTCCATGGCGGCACCTGCTAGTTTCGCTCGTCGGGCCAGTCCGCGGGGCCACCGCCGCGCCAGTCGATGAGACGCGGGTCGTCGACCCGGACGGTGTCCTCGTCGAGCCCCGCCACGCGGAGGAACTCGACGACGTCCCCGAGCGAGTGCGCCTTGCCGACGGACTCGCCGCGGATCGTCACACGGCGCGCGCCGTCGAGCCACGGGTGCACGACCACCGGCGGGCCCTGCTCTCCGTCCATGCCCCCAGCGTGCTGCGGGCCGCCGCGGGACGCATCCCGGCAGCGGCCCGGCCCGCTGATCACCGGTGGCCGGAGCAGCGGCTCAATGCCCGGAGCGCGGTCGACGCACCGGGTCAGTGCCGGGCGACGGCCCGGACGGCCTCCTCCACCCGCATCGCCCCGCCGATCAGCTCCAGCACGAGTCCCGTGGTGCCCGGCTCCAGCAGCAGGGCTCCGAGGACCTGGGCCACGTCGTCCCGGGAGATCGCGTCCCGCCCGGTGTGCTCGGCGAGCTGCACCATGCCCTGACCGGGGTCGTCGGTCAGCCGGCCGGGGCGCAGGATCGTCCAGTCCAGCCCCTGCTTCTGCCGCACATAGGAGTCCGCGGCGCCCTTGGCCCGCAGATAGGCGGCGAAGACCGGGTCGGTGTCCGGCGGCGGCTCGCGGTCCGCGCCCATGGACGAGACGACGAGGAACCGCCGGACCCCCGCCTGCTCCGCGGCGTCCGCGAAGAGCTGGGCCGCGCCCTGGTCCACGGTCGTCTTCCGCTCCGTGCCGCTGCCCGGTCCGGCGCCCGCGGCGAAGACCGCCGCGTCCGCCCCTTCCAGATGGGCCGCGACCTGGTCCACCGTGGCGGACTCGAGGTCGCACACGACCGGTTCGGCGCCCGCCGCCCGCAGGTCCTCGGCCTGCTCCGGCTTGCGGATGATGCCTGATACTTCGTCTCCGCGCGCAGCGAGCAGCCGCTCCAGCCGCAACGCGATCTGACCGTGCCCTCCAGCGATGACAATGCGCATGGCCCCGACCGTACGCCGCTCACCGGCCGTCCGCCGTGCGCCACTTGCGGCTCGGGTCACCGGCCCTCCCCGCCCGCACCCCGTTCAGGACCCGTTGCTCCCGTTGGACCCGTGGCACCAGGAGCCCCCCTGGGACTGCCTCGGCAGGTCGAGCCCCGCCACGGCCGCCGAGTCGCAGTACTCCCGCACCGCGCTGGTCCGCGCGACGACCCGGCCGCGGTGCACCACGACCCGGCTGTACGCCAGCGACAGCACGCCGGCCAGACCGCCGCCGCGCACCGCGAGCAGCTCCGCGGGGAAGCCCGCCTCCACCCGTACCTCGGGCAGCCCCATCGCCGCCCGGGCCCGGCCGCTGATCGCGCCGTACGCCGCCTCGGGCTGTTCACCGCCCTGCGTGACCAGCAGATACGCGGCCTCCAGGGGGTCGCCGCGCCCCACCGGGTTCGCCACGTCCCGCATCGCCCCGCTGCCCGCCGCGACCCGTACGCCCGCCGCCCGCAGCAGCCGCACCGGAGCCGTGCCCGAACGCCCGGTCATCGACCCGCAGCCGCCCTGCGGCAGGCAGACCACCGTGATGCCGGCGGCCGCCAGCTGGTCCGCCGCCCGCCGGGCCGCTTCCGGGGGGAGCCGGTCCAGGCCCGCGCACGGGCCCACCGTGACGCCCGGCCGCAGCCCGCCCGCCATCGCCGCGAGCCGGGCGAGCCGGGCGGGGTCGTCCGCCTCCGTGTGCAGGTCGACGGGGCAGCCGTGCTCCGCGGCGACCTCCAGGACGGCCTCCACATAGCCCGTCGGGTCCGGGTCCAGGTCCGGACAGCCGCCGACCACGGACGCGCCCATCTTCACCGCATCCCGCAGCATCGCCAGCCCGTCCGCGCCGGCCACGCCGGTGAGGAGCCGCGGCACCGCGACGGTGCTCAGATCGGTCAGACCGCGCAGCGCCCGGCCGGCCTGGAGCACGGCCTCCAGCGAGTTCAGCCCCTGCACGTCGCCGATCCGGACGTGCGAGCGCAGGGCCGTCGCGCCGTGCCCCAGCTGCAGCAACGCGGCTTCCGTGGTGCGCCGCTGGACGTCCTCGAGGGTGTACGGGACGGGCCCCTCCGCGGCGGCGGTGAGCGCCGTGTCGCTGTGCGCGTGCGGCTCGGCGGGCGCCGGGAGGAGCAGGTAGCCGTGCAGGTCGACCCGCGCGCCGTTCTCGGTGCAGCCGCCCGCGCGTTCGAGGCTCCCGGCCGTACCGACGGCCTCGATACGCCCGCCGCTCAGCCGGACGTCCACCGTCCGGCCGTCCGCCAGCCCGGCGCCGCACAGCAGCAGCGTCACGGGGTCCGGCGCCGCGCCGTCACGTCTCGGGGGGTGCTGCGGGTGGCTTTCGGACATCGCGCTCCCTGCCGTTGTTCGGGGGCCCGGGGCCGTCCTCCGGAAGGCACCGGCAGGGGCCCCGCGCCGCCAAGATCACGCAGCGCGGGACGAGCCTAGAGCGCCGCCGGTGCGCCATCGCGGAGGAGCCCAATAGTCGTACCGGTGTGGTGGCCAGGAGCGGTCTGTGGGCGGCCGATACGGATTTCACCTTCGGCGGCCGACCGTGTAATGTCTTCATCGCTCGCCCCAATAGCTCAGTCGGCAGAGCGTCTCCATGGTAAGGAGAAGGTCTACGGTTCGATTCCGTATTGGGGCTCTGATGTGCGAGTGTCCCGCCTTCGGGCGGGGTGCGCACGCATCAAAGCGGTGTAGCTCAGTCGGTAGAGCAAGCGGCTCATAATCGCTGTGTCACCGGTTCAAGTCCGGTCACCGCTACTGACAGTAGCCGATTGTGGGTTCGGTCCTCCGATCGGCTACTCTTCTCTGCGTTCATCCATCCGTCCGGCAAGGAGCACTCACGTGGCTGCCACCGACGTCCGCCCGAAGATCACGCTGGCCTGCGTGGAGTGCAAGGAGCGGAACTACATCACCAAGAAGAACCGGCGCAACAACCCGGACCGTCTTGAGATGAAGAAGCACTGCCCGCGCTGCAACTCGCACACCGCGCACCGCGAGACGCGATAGCACCGGCTCGTATCACGAGGCCGTCCCCGAGCCGGGGGCGGCCTCGCGTCGTTGGTCGGCGGCCGTGCCGTCGGCCCGGTGGTCGCCCGGCAGGAGCAGTGGTCCCCGGGCGTGACGGCGGCCGGACGGCTCGGCCCGCCCCGAGCCGGGGCCGGCCCGCCGTGTCGGTTCCGGCCACCCCCCTTCTCCGCACGGCCCGTTCGGGCCGCACCACCGCACATCAGGGAGACCAGATGGCGCTCGACCAGTCCTTCGTCGGGCGGAGCTACCCGCCCACCCGGCCGTACGAGGTCGGCCGGGAGAAGATCCGCGAGTTCGCGGAGGCCATCGGGGACGCCAACCCCGTCTACACCGATCCGGACGTCGCCAAGGAGCTCGGCCACCCCGATGTGATCGCGCCGCCGACGTTCGTCTTCTCGGTCACCTTCAAGGCGGCCTTCCAGGTCATCGAGGACCCGGCGCTCGGGCTCGACTACAGCCGCGTCGTCCACGGCGACCAGAAGTTCGTCCACACGCGCCCCGTCCGCGCGGGGGACCGGCTCTCGGTCACCTCGTCGATCGAGTCGATCAAATCCCTCGCCGGGAACGACGTGCTGTCGGTCCGCGGCGACGTCCACGACGACAGCGGCGAGCACGTGGTGACCGCCTACACCAAGCTGGTGGCCCGCGCCGCCGAGGAGGCCTGATGACCGCGACGATCTCCTACGACGACGTCGAGGTCGGCACCGAACTGCCCGCGCAGACCTTCCCGGTGACCCGCGACACCCTCGTCCGCTACGCCGGTGCCTCCGGCGACTTCAACCCGATCCACTGGAACGAGACGTTCGCCAAGGAGGTCGGGCTCCCCGACGTCATCGCGCACGGCATGTTCACGATGGCGGAGGCGATCCGCGTGGTCACCGACTGGGCCGGGGATCCCGGGGCGGTCGTCGAGTACGGGGTGCGCTTCACCAAGCCCGTCGTCGTGCCCAACGACGGCGAGGGGGCGTCCATCGAGGTCAGCGCCAAGGTGGCCGCCAAGCTGGACGACCACACGGTGCGGGTGGACCTCACCGCGATGAGCGCCGGGCAGAAGGTGCTGGGTATGTCCCGCGCCCTGGTCCGCCTGGCCTGAGCCTTTCGGCGTGGGGCCCGGGGGGGGGGGGGGGGGGGGGGGGGGGGGGGGGCGGGCGCCCCCGGCCGGGGGGGCGGGGCCCCCCCCCCGCCGTCCGGGCCGGGCGGGCACCGCGAGCCCGGCCCGGACGGCAGCCCCCTCGGCACACGGGGCGACGCTTCGGGTTGCTTCGTTAGTGATTGGTCACTAACTTGTTCTCATGGCCAAGGGAAGCATGAGGATGAGCGCCGAGGAGCGGCGGGAGAGCATCGTCCGCGCCGCGATGGCGGAGTTCGCCCGCGGCGGCTACCACGGCACCTCCACGGAGACCATCGCCCGCCGGGTCGGTGTCTCGCAGCCGTATCTCTTCCGGCTCTTCCCGAACAAGCAGGCCATCTTCCTGGCGGCGGCGGACCGCTGTGTGACGGAGACCCGCCGGGCCTTCGCCGAGGCGGTGCGCGAGGAGCCGGGACTCAGCGCGCACGACGCGATGGGGGCGGCCTACCGCCGCCTCGTCCACGACCCCGACATGCTGCTGATGCAGCTCCAGCTGTACGTCGCGGTGGCCGCGGCGGAAGCCGCGGGTGATCACGAATTCGGGGCCGGGGTGCGGGCCGCCTGGCTCGAACTCTGGGACCAGGCGCACCTCGCCCTCGGCGGGGACAGCGCCGAGACCGCGGGGTTCTTCGCCTACGGCATGCTGATCAACGTTCTGGTGGCGCTGGGCTTCTCCCCCGATCACCGGGTCTGGTCCGGGATGCAGCTCCCGATGGAGTGACTTCCGGGTCCGCCCCCTGCGGTGCTCGGGACGGCGCAGTCGTCCGGGGTGTCGCAGTGGTTCGGTCCAGAAAGTTAGTGATCCATAACTAATATTTGGAGGTGCGGCATGAAGGATCCGGCAGGACAGCGAGGCCGGACGGTCTGGGCACTGATCATCACCAGCGCCGCCGGTTTCATGGCGGCGCTCGACAACCTCGTCGTCACCACCGCCCTGCCCGCCATCCGGGAGGATCTCGGCGGGGCGCTGGACGATCTCGAATGGACGGTGAGCGCCTACACCCTCACCTTCGCCGTCCTCCTGATGTCCGGCGCGGCCCTCGGCGACCGGTTCGGCCGCCGGCGGCTCTTCGGCGTGGGGCTGGCCGTCTTCACGGCGGCCTCGGCGGGCGCCGCTCTGGCCCCCGGCATCGACGGCCTGATCGCCGCCCGCGCCGTCCAGGGCGTCGGCGCCGCGATCATGATGCCGCTGACACTGACCCTGCTCACCGCCGCGGTCCCCGCCGAGCGGCGCGGGATGACGTACGGGATCTGGGGCGCCGTCAACGGTCTCGCGGTCGCCTCCGGTCCGCTCATCGGCGGCTCCCTCACCGAGCACCTCTCCTGGCAGTGGATCTTCTGGCTGAACGTGCCGATCGGCGTGGCCCTGCTGCCCCTCGCCCGGCTGCGGCTCCACGAGAGCCGGCGCCCGGGCGCCCGGCTCGACCCCGTCGGCACGGGGCTCGCCGGCGCCGGCCTCTTCGGCATCGTCTATGCGCTGGTCAGAGGGAACGCCGACGGCTGGACCAGCGGGCCGGTCCTCACCGGGCTGATCGCGGGCGGTGCGCTGACGGCCGCCTTCGTCGGCCACCAGCTCCGTGCCGCGCACCCCGTGCTCCCCATGCGGCTCTTCCGCGGCCGGGCCTTCTCCGCCGTCAACGCCGCGAGCCTGCTGATGTTCCTGGGCATGTTCGGATCGATCTTCCTGCTCAGCCAGTTCCTCCAGGGGGTCGCGGGCTATTCGCCGACCGAGGCGGGGCTGCGGATGCTGCCCTGGACGGGCATGCCGATGCTCGTCGCGCCGCTCGCCGGGTACCTCTCGGACCGCGTCGGCGGCCGGCCGGTGGTCGCCGCCGGGCTCGGCCTGCAGGCGCTCGGCCTCGCCCTGTTCGCCGTCGTCATCGAACCCGGCGTCTCCTACGCCGAGCAGCTCCCCGCCCTGATCATCAGCGGTGTCGGCATGGCCCTCTACTTCGCGCCCGCCGCGAACGTCGTCATGGCGAGCGTCCGGCCGGCCGAGCAGGGCATCGCCTCCGGCGCGAACAACGCCTTCCGTGAACTGGGCGGCGCCCTCGGCGTCGCGGTGCTGGCCGCGGTCTTCTCGGCCCGCGGCGGCTACGAGTCGCCCCAGCGGTTCACCGACGGCCTGACCCCGGCCCTGTGGACCGGTGCCGCGGCCGTGGCCGTCGCCGCCGTGGCGGCCCTGCTGATACCCGGGCGGCGCGGCACCCCCGAGCCGTCCCTCGCCGCGGCGGGGGAGACGAGGGAGGAGCCGGTCGTCGTCTGAGGTGCCGGTGGCGGAGCCGATGCCCGGGTGAACCGGGCATCGGCTGCGTCCGCCTCCGCCCCGGCGGGGCCCCGCGCCCGTAGTCCGCCCCACCGCCCCGGCCCGGACCGGCCCTCCCCTTACCCTTGAGCGCGTGCAGGAACTCCATGACGCGCCCCTCGCCCCCCTGACCACGTTCCGACTGGGCGGCCCCGCCGCCCGCCTCGTCACCGCCACCACGGACGACGAGGTCATCGCCGCCGTCCGCGACGCCGACGCCACCGGTACCCCGCTGCTGATCGTCGGCGGCGGCAGCAACCTCGTCATCGGTGACAAGGGCTTCGAGGGCACCGCGCTGCGCATCGCCACCAGCGGCTTCTCCCTCGACGGCAGCCGTCTCGAGCTGGCCGCCGGCGAGAACTGGTCCGACGCCGTCGCCCGCACCGTGGAAGCGGGCCTCGCCGGCGTCGAGTGCCTCGCCGGCATCCCCGGATCCGCCGGTGCGACGCCCATCCAGAACGTCGGCGCCTACGGCCAGGAGGTCTCCTCGGTGATCACCGAGGTGGTCGCCTACGACCGCAGGACCGGCGAGAAGGTGACCCTCCCGAACGCGGAGTGCGCCTTCTCCTACCGGCACAGCCGCTTCAAGGCGGACCCCGAGCGCTTCGTCGTCCTCCGGGTCCGCTTCGCGCTGGAGGACGCCGGCGGGGCGTCGGCCCCGGTCAAGTACGCCGAGCTGGCCCGCACGCTCGGCGTCGGCCCCGGCGACCGCGTTCCCGCGGCCCGGGCCCGAGAAGCCGTGCTGAAGCTGCGCGCGGGCAAGGGCATGGTGCTGGACCCGGAGGACCACGACACCTGGTCCGCGGGGTCCTTCTTCACCAACCCGATCCTCACGGCCGAGCAGCACGCGGCGTTCCTCGCCCGGGTCGCCGACCGCCTCGGCCCGGATGCCGCGCCGCCCGCCTACCCCGCGGGGGACGGCCTGACCAAGACCTCCGCCGCCTGGCTCATCGACAAGGCGGGCTTCACCAAGGGCTACGGCAGCGGTCCGGCGCGGATCTCCACCAAGCACACCCTGGCGCTGACCAACCGCGGCGACGCGACCACCGAGGACCTGCTGGCCCTCGCCCGCGAGGTCCGCGACGGGGTGCACGCCGCCTTCGGCGTCACGCTGGTCAACGAGCCGGTGACGGTCGGCGTCAGCCTGTAGCACCCGTGCGGGGCCGGGCCGGGGCGTGACCCCCGGCCCGTCCGGGCCGGGGCCCGGCAGCCGCGCCGCCACGCGCCGTCCCGCCTCCGGCGGCCGGCCGTGCTGCCCAGGCCCTGCCCCGCCTCCGTTCGCTGACGGGCACCCCGCCGACGGGCGGACGCAGCCGCCGAGCCGGGAGCCGCCCCCGTGCACACCGAGCCGGGGGCCGCCCCTCGGCGCGGCCGGCCGACGAGCCGGGTCTCAGCCCCGGCGCGCGCTCAGCCGGCCAGCCAGCTGTCGACCCCCGCCAGCAGCTTCGCCTTCGCCTCCGCCGGCGCGGCCGATCCGCGCACCGACTGCCGGGCCAGCTCGGCCAGTTCGGCGTCGGTGAACCCGTGGTGCTCCCGGGCCAGTTCGTACTGCGAGGCCAGCCGGCTCCCGAACAGCAGCGGGTCGTCCGCGCCCAGCGCCATCGGCACCCCCGCCTCGAACAGCGTCCGCAGCGGCACGTCCTCCGGCTTCTCGTAGACCCCCAGCGCCACGTTCGAGGAGGGGCAGACCTCGCAGGTCACCCCGCGGTCGGCGAGCTTGCGCAGCAGCCGCGGGTCCTCAGCGGCCCGCACCCCGTGCCCGATCCGCCCCGCGCCCAGGTCGTCGAGGCAGTCCCGGACACTCGCCGGACCGGACAGCTCGCCGCCGTGCGGAGCCGCCAGCAGCCCGCCCTCCCGCGCGATCGAGAAGGCCCGGTCGAAGTCCCGGGCGAAACCCCGGCGTTCGTCGTTGGAGAGGCCGAAGCCGACGACCCCCCGGTCCGCGTACCGCACCGCGAGCCGCGCCAGGGTACGGGCGTCGAGCGGGTGCTTCATACGGTTCGCCGCGACGAGGAGCCGTATCCCGACCCCGGTGTCCCGGGAGGCGGACTCCACCGCGTCGAGGATGACCTCCATCGTCGGGATCAGCCCGCCCAGCCGCGGCGCGTACGAGGTGGGATCGACCTGGATCTCCAGCCAGCCGGACCCGTCCCGGGCGTCCTCCTCGGCCGCCTCGCGCACCAGCCGCTGGATGTCCTCGGCCGTCCTGAGGCAGGACCGGGCGATGTCGTACAGCCGCTGGAAGCGGAACCAGCCCCGCTCGTCGGTGGCCCGGAGGGTCGGCGGCTCGCCGCCGCTCAGCGCCTCCGGGAGGTGGACGCCGTACCTGTCGGCGAGCTCCAGCAGGGTGCTGGGCCGCATCGACCCGGTGAAGTGCAGGTGCAGATGGGCCTTCGGCAGCTGACGGACATCACGAACGCTCTCCATCCCAGGATCTTGCCGCATCCGTCGGCCCGGCGGGTAGGGCATTGCCCGATCGAGGGGTTGCCCACAGGCGCGTTCGATCCGGGGCGCGTGACGATCCGGGGCCGCGACGATCCGGGAGCAGCGACGCCGGGGCGGCGCCCCGCGGTCCCGGTGCGCACCGCAGCCGGCCGGGAGAGGAAAGGAGCGGCCGGAAACGCGACGCGGGCTCCCGGCCGGAGCCGGGAGCCCGCATCGGAAGGGCGGTGGGCGGCGTTACGCCCGCGCCTCGCCCAGCAGCTTCTGGACCCGCGAGACGCCCTCGACCAGGTCCTCGTCGCCCAGGGCGTAGGACAGCCGCAGGTAGCCCGGGGTGCCGAAGGCCTCGCCCGGCACCACCGCGACCTCGGCCTCCTCCAGGATGATCTCGGCCAGCTCCACGCTGCTCTGCGGCCGCTTGCCGCGGATCTCCCGGCCGAGCAGCCCCTTGACCGACGGGTAGACGTAGAACGCGCCCTCCGGCTCCGGGCACTCCACGCCGTCGATCTCGTTGAGCATCCGCACGATGGTCCGGCGCCGGCGGTCGAACGCCTCACCCATCGTCCGCACGGCCTCCAGGTCACCGGAGATGGCGGCGAGCGCCGCGGCCTGGGCCACGTTCGACACGTTGGAGGTGGCGTGCGACTGGAGGTTGGTCGCGGCCTTGACCACGTCCTTCGGGGCGATGAGCCACCCCACGCGCCAGCCCGTCATGGCGTAGGTCTTGGCGACGCCGTTGACCACGATGCACTTGTCCTGCAGCTCCGGCACGACGACCGGCAGCGACGAGAACTCCGCGTCGCCGTAGACCAGGTGCTCGTAGATCTCGTCGGTCATCACCCACAGGCCGTGCTCGGCGGCCCAGCGGCCGATCTCCTCGACCTGGGCGCGCGAGTAGACGGCACCGGTCGGGTTGGACGGCGAGACGAAGAGCACGACCTTCGTGCGCTCCGTGCGGGCCGCCTCCAGCTGCTCGACGGAGACCCGGTAGCCGGTCGTCTCGTCGGCCACGACGTCGACCGGCACACCGCCCGCGAGCCGGATCGACTCCGGGTAGGTGGTCCAGTACGGCGCGGGGACGATGACCTCGTCGCCCGGGTCGAGGACGGTGGCGAAGGCCTCGTAGATCGCCTGCTTGCCGCCGTTGGTGACCAGGACCTGCGACGCCTCGATCTCGTAGCCGGAGTCGCGGCGGGTCTTCTCGACGATCGCGGCCTTCAGCTCGGGCAGACCGCCGGCCGGGGTGTAGCGGTGGTACTTCGGGTCGCGGGCCGCTTCGACCGCCGCCTCGACGATGTAGTCCGGCGTCGGGAAGTCGGGCTCACCGGCACCGAAGCCGATGACGGGACGCCCGGCGGCCTTGAGGGCCTTGGCCTTGGCGTCCACGGCGAGAGTTGCGGACTCGGAGATCGCGCCGATACGGGCCGAGACCCGTCGGTCGCGCGGGGACTGTGCGGGAGGAGTAGCAGCGCTCATACCTGCATCGTCGCAGACCACCCGGAGACCCGGAACGGGGGTTTGCGCCGGGCCCGCCCCGGGGTGCCCGGCCGGGGCGGGGTGCCACCTGTTCGACGCCCAGCGCGGGAACACGTACACTCACTGGTCGTTGGCCCTCACCGGCCGCTGCTCCCCGCGCACTCCGTGCACCCGGGCGGATGCGGTAGGTTGGGGGAACACAACAAAGGGTCGTAGCTCAATTGGTAGAGCACTGGTCTCCAAAACCAGCGGTTGGGGGTTCAAGTCCCTCCGGCCCTGCTACACACACCTTCGCCAGGATGTGTGCGCATGTACGTAACGAATTGCATCGCCGTGCGGCTCCACCGGGCGCGGCACGGCCACGACCCGGGATTCAGGTGAGGACGAGTGACGGCAGCCCCTGGCTCCACCGCGACGCCTGAAAGCGGTCGTCCCGAAGACGAGGACGAGCTTCCGGCGTCGAAGCGGCGTCGCGGCGGCAAGCGCGGTAAGAAGGGCCCCATGGCCCGGCTCGCGCTCTTCTACCGACAGATCGTCGCCGAGCTGCGCAAGGTCGTCTGGCCGACGCGCAGCCAGCTGACGACGTACACCACCGTCGTCATTGTCTTCGTTGTCATCATGATCGGCCTTGTGACCGTGATTGACTATGGATTCTCCGAGGCCGTCAAGTACGTCTTCGGCTGATCCCGCGGGCGGGCCCGCGAGGTGTCCCTCCGCCTGTTCCACCCCTTGAAGCCAGGAAGAAGCAGCCACCGTGTCTGACCCGAACCTGAACGACGCCGTCGAGGGCGAAGAGGCTGCGGCGACGGCCGAGGCGGCCGTGGACGTGCCCGGCACGGTCGATGAGGAACGGCTCGACGACGACGCGCTCGACATCATCGAAGGCGCCGACGAGGTCGACCTCGCCGAGGCCGCCGACGCCGCCGCGGGTGAGCCCGCCGAGGAGGCCGCGCTCCACCTCGAGGACGACGCGACCGCCGTCGCCGAGACCGCCGAGGACGAGGCCGCCGCCGGCGCCGAGGCCCCGGCCGACCCGATCCAGGCGCTCCGCGACGAGCTGCGCACCCTGCCCGGCGAGTGGTACGTGATCCACACCTACGCGGGCTACGAGAACCGGGTGAAGACCAACCTGGAGCAGCGCGCCGTCTCGCTCAACGTCGAGGACTACATCTTCCAGGCCGAGGTGCCGCAGGAAGAGGTCGTCCAGATCAAGAACGGCGACCGCCGCACCGTCCGCCAGAACAAGCTCCCCGGCTACGTGCTGGTGCGCATGGACCTGACGAACGAGTCGTGGGGCGTCGTCCGGAACACCCCGGGCGTCACCGGCTTCGTGGGCAACGCCTACGACCCGTACCCGCTGACGCTGGACGAGATCGTCAAGATGCTGGCCCCGGAGGCCGAGGAGGCCGCCGCGAAGAAGGCCGCCGAGGAGGCCGGTGCCCCGGCGCCGAGCCGCAAGGTCGAGGTCCAGGTGCTGGACTTCGAGGTCGGCGACTCGGTCACCGTCACCGACGGCCCGTTCGCGACCCTGCAGGCGACGATCAACGAGATCAACGCCGACTCCAAGAAGGTCAAGGGCCTCGTCGAGATCTTCGGTCGCGAGACCCCGGTCGAGCTGAGCTTCGACCAGATCCAGAAGAACTGACCCCCGGACCACCGTCCGCGGGCACACCAGCTGCCGACCAGGTCAGACCGGCTTCCGAAGCCGGTCTGACCTCTCGGTTTTTGGACGCGCAGCCATACCCGTTATCGTTGTGCGGTATGCCTCCAACCGGATGAACCGGTCCGGAGGCGAAACACCTCTCACTAGGACCCGGAGAGAGCATGCCTCCCAAGAAGAAGAAGGTCACGGGGCTGATCAAGCTCCAGATCCAGGCCGGTGCCGCCAACCCGGCTCCGCCGGTCGGCCCCGCGCTGGGTCAGCACGGCGTCAACATCATGGAGTTCTGCAAGGCCTACAACGCCGCGACCGAGTCGCAGCGTGGCATGGTCGTGCCGGTGGAGATCACGGTCTACGAGGACCGCTCCTTCACCTTCATCACCAAGACTCCGCCGGCCGCGAAGCTGATCCTCAAGGCCGCGGGCGTGGAGAAGGGCTCCGGCGAGCCGCACAAGACCAAGGTCGCGAAGATCACCCGCGACCAGGTCCGCGAGATCGCCACCACCAAGATGCCCGACCTGAACGCCAACGACCTGGACGCCGCCGAGAAGATCATCTCCGGCACCGCCCGTTCCATGGGCATCACGGTCGAGGGCTGACAGCCACCCCTGCCGAGCGGTGACACCGCCCGGCACACCCCGTGGCAGGGCCATGCGCCGGCCCGTACCACGACTCCACACCCCTGAGGAGCAGCAGTGAAGCGCAGCAAGACTCTCCGCGCTGCGGACGCCAAGGTCGACACGGAGCGCCTGTACGCCCCGCTCGAGGCCGTCCGTCTCGCCAAGGAGACCTCCGCGACGAAGTTCGACGCCACCGTCGAGGTCGCCTTCCGTCTGGGCGTTGACCCGCGCAAGGCCGACCAGATGGTCCGCGGCACCGTGAACCTTCCGCACGGCACCGGTAAGACCGCCCGGGTCCTGGTCTTCGCGACCGGTGACCGTGCCGAGGCCGCGCGTGCCGCGGGCGCCGACATCGTCGGTGCCGACGAGCTCATCGACGAGGTGTCGAAGGGCCGTCTGGACTTCGACTCCGTCGTCGCCACCCCGGACCTCATGGGCAAGGTCGGCCGCCTCGGCCGCGTGCTCGGTCCCCGTGGCCTGATGCCGAACCCGAAGACCGGCACCGTGACCCCGGACGTGGCCAAGGCCGTGACCGAGATCAAGGGCGGCAAGATCGAGTTCCGCGTCGACAAGCACTCGAACCTTCACTTCATCATCGGCAAGGTCTCCTTCGACGAGGCCAAGCTGGTGGAGAACTACGGCGCCGCGCTGGAGGAGATCCTCCGTCTGAAGCCGTCCGCCGCGAAGGGCCGCTACATCAAGAAGGCGGCGCTGACCACCACGATGGGCCCCGGCATCCCGCTGGACGCCAACCGCACCCGCAACCTCCTCACCGAGGAGGACCCCGCCGCCGTCTGATCCTCGGATCCGACCGCTGCGGCGCGTCTGCGTCGGGCCGGGCCCCGCACCTCTGCACGAGGCGCGGGGCCCGGCCTTTTGCATGGCTTTCTGCGTGGCAGCCGGTGCCGCGGCGCAGGGCTCCGTACGGCCCCGGAGCCCCGCAGGTGGTCGATTTGCCTGGCGACGGCCGCTCCGCGTAAGCTGCTCCGGTAGCCAAAGACCGCTGGTCGTTGCCGGGTGCCCCAGGGCATGCGGCAGCCGAAGGATCCGCTTCTCGCGGACGGCCCGTGCAGGTGAATGAGGATGGAACTCCCATGCGACCTTCGGGTTCGTGTGGTCGAGTCACGCCCCGTGCGCCTGCACCGGGGCGTTTCGTTTTGTGCAGCCCCTTCCGTTGCTTCTCTTCCGACGGCTCGTCGCCGAGCCCGGGGTAGCGGAGCCCAGTGTGCCCACGAGGGCGGTCCCGGCTGCTTTGCTTCCAAAGGCTTTGCACAGAGCACAGACGGAGCGAAGAGACGTGTCACGGCTGATCGGAAGGTCAGTCGAGGATCATCACCCGGAAGGAGGCCGAGGCTCATGGCGAGGCCCGACAAGTCCGCCGCGGTTGCCGAGCTGACGGACAAGTTCCGCAGCTCGAACGCCGCCGTGCTGACCGAGTACCGCGGTCTCACCGTGGCTCAGCTCAAGCAGCTGCGCCGTTCGCTCGGTGAGAACGCCCAGTACGCCGTGGTGAAGAACACGCTGACCAAGATTGCGGCCAACGAGGCCGGGATCAACCAGCTCGACGACCTGTTCGCGGGTCCGACGGCTGTCGCCTTCGTCACCGGTGACCCGGTGGAGTCGGCGAAGGGTCTCCGTGACTTCTCCAAGGAAAACCCCAACCTCATCATCAAGGGCGGTGTCCTTGACGGCAAGGCGCTGTCCGCCGATGAGATCAAGAAGCTCGCGGACCTCGAGTCCCGCGAGGTGCTGCTCGCCAAGCTTGCCGGTGGCATGAAGGCGTCCATGGCCAAGGCCGCGGCGACCTTCCAGGCCCCGCTCTCGAAGTTCGTCCGCACCGCGGACGCCCTTCGCGGCAAGGTCGAGCAGGGCGGTGCCGGTACGCCGGCTCCCGCCGAGGCCGAGGCGTCGGAGTAACACTCCGCGTTCGGTCGCAGCGGGCCCGTATACGAACTGCCGTCAGGCAGACGCCCGCCACAACGAAGCTGTACATCCGGCACCAGCCGAATTAGTGGAAGGACCGCCACCATGGCGAAGCTCACCCAGGACGAGCTGCTCGCGCAGTTCAGCGAGATGACCCTCATCGAGCTCTCCGAGTTCGTGAAGGCCTTCGAGGAGAAGTTCGACGTCGAGGCTGCCGCCCCGGTCGCCGTTGCCGCCGCCGGTGCCCCGGGCGCCCCGGCCGCCGAGGCCGCCGAGGAGCAGGACGAGTTCGACGTCATCCTCACCGGCGCCGGCGACAAGAAGATCCAGGTCATCAAGGTCGTGCGTGAGCTGACCTCCCTGGGTCTGAAGGAGGCCAAGGACCTCGTCGACGGCACCCCGAAGCCGGTCCTCGAGAAGGTCAGCAAGGAGGCCGCCGAGAAGGCTGCCGAGTCCCTCAAGGGCGCCGGCGCGGCCGTCGAGGTCAAGTGACCTTCGGGGTCCTGTGACCCCTCGGGTTCCGGGGGACCGGGGGCGCCGCCGCGCGGTGTCCCCGTCCCGGTGAAACCCTGCTGAACCGAGAGCGATCACCCATCGGGGTGGTCGCTCTCGGTCGTTCCCGCTGCGGTTCCCTTGCTCGTCGCGCGACGACAGGTATGGTGATCTTCGTTGTCCGGCCTGCGGGCTCCCGCGAGGGCCCCCGGAGGGCGGGGGGCCTTGACGAACGGCACGCGGCGCGCAATTCTCGGGACGCGTCTTCCGCGATCCAGGATCCGAGGCATGGATCGAAGACGAAGAGGGAAGTAACGAGTTGCGCTTCCAGCGCGTGGCTTGCCGAAGATTGAAGAACAGCGAGGGGGAGACCTCTCACCGGAGGGAGAGATTGGCACTGCCGGTCTCCGGAAATCCGCTCTGGACATCAGTGGGCCAAGTGGCTACACTGACCCTTTGCGCTGCCTGTTAGCTGCTCCCTGCCCGTCACCAGGGGCACGCCCACGTTCGAGCATTACTGGATGAAGATCCCTGACCTGGGATTTCTCTCTGTATGTGCGGACTGGACCGGTACGCGCGTAGTGAGTCCGAGCCCTCGGAAGGACCCCCTCTTGGCCGCCTCGCGCAACGCCTCGACTGCCAATACGAACAACGGCGCCAGCACCGCACCGCTGCGCATCTCCTTTGCGAAGATCAAGGAGCCCCTCGAGGTTCCGAACCTCCTTGCGCTGCAAACCGAGAGCTTCGACTGGCTGCTCGGCAATGCCGCATGGAAGGCTCGTGTCGAGTCGGCCCTGGACAGTGGACAGGACGTCCCCACCAAGTCCGGTCTGGAGGAGATCTTCGAAGAGATCTCCCCGATCGAGGACTTCTCCGGGTCGATGTCGCTGACCTTCCGCGACCACCGCTTCGAGCCGCCGAAGAACTCCATCGACGAGTGCAAGGAGCGCGACTTCACGTACGCCGCGCCGCTCTTCGTCACCGCCGAGTTCACCAACAACGAGACCGGCGAGATCAAGTCCCAGACGGTCTTCATGGGCGACTTCCCGCTCATGACCCCCAAGGGCACCTTCTGCATCAACGGCACCGAGCGTGTCGTCGTCTCGCAGCTCGTCCGCTCGCCGGGTGTGTACTTCGACAGCTCCATCGACAAGACGTCCGACAAGGACATCTTCTCGGCCAAGGTCATCCCGTCCCGGGGTGCCTGGCTGGAGCTCGAGATCGACAAGCGCGACATGGTCGGTGTCCGCATCGACCGCAAGCGCAAGCAGTCCGTCACCGTGCTGCTCAAGGCGCTCGGCTGGACCACCGAGCAGATCCTCGAGGAGTTCGGCCAGTACGAGTCGATGCGCGCCACCCTGGAGAAGGACCACACCCAGGGCCAGGACGACGCGCTGCTCGACATCTACCGCAAGCTGCGTCCGGGCGAGCCGCCGACGCGCGAGGCCGCGCAGACCCTGCTGGAGAACCTCTACTTCAACCCGAAGCGCTACGACCTCGCGAAGGTCGGCCGCTACAAGGTGAACAAGAAGCTCGGCGGGGACGAGCCGCTCGACGCCGGCGTCCTGACCACGGACGACGTCATCGCGACGATCAAGTACCTGGTCAAGCTGCACGCGGGCGAGACCGAGACGATCGGCGAGAACGGCAACTCCATCGTTGTCGAGACCGACGACATCGACCACTTCGGCAACCGTCGTCTGCGCAACGTCGGCGAGCTCATCCAGAACCAGGTCCGCACCGGTCTGGCCCGGATGGAGCGCGTCGTCCGCGAGCGGATGACCACCCAGGACGTCGAGGCGATCACGCCGCAGACCCTGATCAACATCCGGCCGGTCGTCGCCTCCATCAAGGAGTTCTTCGGCACCAGCCAGCTGTCCCAGTTCATGGACCAGACCAACCCGCTGTCGGGTCTGACCCACAAGCGCCGGCTGTCGGCGCTGGGTCCGGGTGGTCTGAGCCGTGAGCGGGCGGGCTTCGAGGTTCGTGACGTCCACCCGTCGCACTACGGCCGCATGTGCCCGATCGAGACGCCGGAAGGACCGAACATCGGTCTGATCGGCTCGCTCGCCTCCTACGGCCGGGTCAACGCGTTCGGCTTCGTCGAGACCCCGTACCGCAAGGTCACCAACGGCCAGGTCACCGACGACGTCGACTACCTGACCGCCGACGAGGAGGACCGCTTCGTCATCGCGCAGGCGAACGCCCCGCTGACGGACGACCTGCACTTCGCCGAGAACCGGGTCCTGGTCCGCCGCCGTGGCGGCGAGGTCGACTACATCCCGGGCGACGAGGTCGACTACATGGACGTCTCGCCGCGCCAGATGGTGTCGGTCGCGACCGCCATGATTCCGTTCCTCGAGCACGACGACGCCAACCGTGCGCTCATGGGATCGAACATGATGCGCCAGGCCGTGCCGCTGATCAAGGCGGAGGCCCCGCTGGTCGGCACCGGCATGGAGTACCGCTGCGCGGTCGACGCCGGTGACGTCATCAAGGCCGAGAAGCCGGGTGTGGTCCAGGAGGTCTCCGCGGACTACGTCACGGTCGCCAACGACGACGGCACGTACACCACGTACCGCGTCGCCAAGTTCTCCCGCTCCAACCAGGGCACCTCCTTCAACCAGAAGGTCGTCGTCGACGAGGGCGCGCGCGTCATCGAGGGCCAGGTCCTCGCCGACGGTCCGTCCACCGACGAGGGCGAGATGGCGCTCGGCAAGAACCTGCTCGTCGCGTTCATGCCGTGGGAGGGCCACAACTACGAGGACGCGATCATCCTGTCGCAGCGCCTCGTCCAGGACGACGTCCTCTCCTCGATCCACATCGAGGAGCACGAGGTCGACGCCCGTGACACCAAGCTGGGCCCCGAGGAGATCACCCGGGACATCCCGAACGTCTCCGAGGAGGTCCTCGCCGACCTCGACGAGCGCGGCATCATCCGGATCGGTGCCGAGGTCGTGGCCGGCGACATCCTGGTCGGCAAGGTCACCCCGAAGGGTGAGACCGAGCTGACCCCGGAGGAGCGCCTGCTCCGCGCGATCTTCGGTGAGAAGGCCCGTGAGGTCCGTGACACCTCGCTGAAGGTGCCGCACGGCGAGACCGGCAAGGTCATCGGCGTCCGCGTCTTCGACCGCGAGGAGGGCGACGAGCTGCCCCCGGGCGTGAACCAGCTGGTCCGCGTCTACGTGGCACAGAAGCGCAAGATCACCGATGGTGACAAGCTCGCCGGCCGCCACGGCAACAAGGGCGTCATCTCCAAGATCCTCCCGGTCGAGGACATGCCGTTCCTGGAGGACGGCACCCCGGTCGACATCATCCTCAACCCGCTGGGTGTCCCGTCCCGAATGAACCCGGGACAGGTCCTGGAGATCCACCTCGGCTGGCTCGCCAGCCAGGGCTGGAAGGTCGAGGGCGGCGAGGACTGGATGCGGCGCCTCCAGGGGATCGGCGCCGACGAGGTGGCCGCGGGCACCAACGTCGCCACCCCGGTCTTCGACGGCGCCCGCGAGGACGAGATCGCCGGTCTCTTCGAGTCGACGATCCCGAACCGCGACGGCGAGCGGATGGTCCAGCCCTCCGGCAAGGCCAACCTGTTCGACGGCCGCTCCGGTGAGCCGTTCCCGGACCCGATCTCGGTCGGGTACATGTACATCCTCAAGCTCCACCACCTGGTCGACGACAAGCTGCACGCCCGGTCGACCGGTCCGTACTCGATGATCACCCAGCAGCCGCTGGGTGGTAAGGCCCAGTTCGGTGGCCAGCGCTTCGGTGAGATGGAGGTGTGGGCGCTGGAGGCTTACGGCGCCGCGTACGCCCTCCAGGAGCTGCTGACCATCAAGTCCGACGACGTCACCGGCCGCGTGAAGGTCTACGAGGCCATCGTCAAGGGCGAGAACATCCCTGAGCCCGGCATCCCCGAGTCCTTCAAGGTGCTCATCAAGGAGATGCAGTCCCTGTGCCTCAACGTGGAGGTGCTGTCCTCGGACGGCATGTCCATCGAGATGCGCGACACCGACGAGGACGTCTTCCGCGCTGCGGAGGAGCTCGGTATCGACCTGTCGCGGCGCGAGCCGAGCAGCGTCGAAGAGGTCTGACGGGTCTGGCCGGGGCCCCGCAAGGAGCCCCGGCCCTCCCCAGAGCCCCTGTGGCACTGGGGGGACCCCCAGCCGGACCCCAGTCAGACCATTGAAGACTCGACCCCGAAAGAGGGATTGACGACAAGTGCTCGACGTCAACTTCTTCGACGAGCTGCGGATCGGCCTCGCCACTGCTGACGACATCCGTCAGTGGTCCCACGGTGAGGTCAAGAAGCCGGAGACCATCAACTACCGCACCCTCAAGCCCGAGAAGGACGGACTCTTCTGCGAGAAGATCTTCGGTCCGACCCGGGACTGGGAGTGCTACTGCGGCAAGTACAAGCGCGTCCGCTTCAAGGGCATCATCTGTGAGCGCTGTGGCGTCGAGGTCACCCGCGCCAAGGTGCGCCGTGAGCGGATGGGCCACATCGAGCTCGCCGCTCCCGTCACCCACATCTGGTACTTCAAGGGCGTCCCGTCGCGGCTTGGCTACCTGCTCGACCTCGCCCCGAAGGACCTCGAGAAGGTCATCTACTTCGCCGCCTACATGATCACGTGGGTGGACGAGGAGCGCCGGACGCGCGACCTGCCCTCGCTGGAGGCCCACGTCTCCGTCGAGCGCCAGCAGATCGAGCAGCGCCGCGACGCCGACCTGGAGTCCCGTGCCAAGAAGCTCGAGGGCGACCTGGCCGAGCTGGAGGCCGAGGGCGCCAAGGCCGACGCCCGCCGCAAGGTGCGCGAGGGTGCCGAGCGCGAGATGAAGCAGCTCCGTGACCGCGCCCAGCGCGAGATCGACCGCCTCGACGAGGTGTGGAGCCGCTTCAAGAACCTCAAGGTCCAGGACCTCGAGGGCGACGAGCTGCTCTACCGCGAGCTGCGCGACCGCTTCGGCACCTACTTCGACGGCTCCATGGGCGCCGCCGCGCTGCAGAAGCGTCTGGAGACCTTCGACCTCGACGAGGAGGCCGAGCGCCTCCGCGAGATCATCCGGACCGGCAAGGGCCAGAAGAAGACCCGTGCGCTCAAGCGCCTCAAGGTCGTCTCCGCCTTCCTGCAGACCAGCAACAGCCCCAAGGGCATGGTGCTGGACTGCGTCCCGGTGATCCCGCCGGACCTGCGTCCGATGGTGCAGCTGGACGGTGGCCGCTTCGCGACCTCCGACCTGAACGACCTGTACCGCCGTGTGATCAACCGGAACAACCGTCTGAAGCGGCTTCTCGACCTCGGTGCCCCCGAGATCATCGTGAACAACGAGAAGCGGATGCTGCAGGAGGCCGTCGACGCGCTGTTCGACAACGGCCGCCGCGGCCGGCCGGTCACCGGCCCGGGCAACCGTCCGCTGAAGTCGCTGTCCGACATGCTCAAGGGCAAGCAGGGCCGCTTCCGGCAGAACCTGCTCGGTAAGCGCGTCGACTACTCGGCCCGTTCCGTCATCGTCGTCGGCCCGCAGCTCAAGCTGCACCAGTGCGGTCTGCCGAAGGCCATGGCGCTGGAGCTCTTCAAGCCGTTCGTGATGAAGCGCCTGGTGGACCTCAACCACGCGCAGAACATCAAGTCGGCGAAGCGCATGGTCGAGCGCGGCCGCACGGTCGTGTACGACGTGCTCGAAGAGGTCATCGCCGAGCACCCGGTGCTGCTGAACCGTGCGCCGACGCTGCACCGTCTGGGCATCCAGGCCTTCGAGCCGCAGCTGGTCGAGGGCAAGGCCATTCAGATTCACCCGCTCGTCTGCACCGCGTTCAACGCGGACTTCGACGGTGACCAGATGGCCGTGCACCTGCCGCTGTCCGCGGAGGCCCAGGCCGAGGCCCGCATCCTGATGCTGTCCTCGAACAACATCCTCAAGCCGGCCGACGGCCGTCCGGTCACCATGCCGACCCAGGACATGGTGCTGGGCCTCTTCTTCCTCACCACGGACGAGGAGGAGCGCGAGGTCAAGGGCGAGGGCCGGTCCTTCGGCTCCACCGCCGAGGCGATCATGGCGTTCGACGCCCGCGAGCTCTCGCTCCAGGCGAAGGTCGACATCCGCTTCCCGATCGGCACCGTCCCGCCGCGTGGCTGGACCCCGCCGGTTCCGGAGGAGGGCGAGCCGGAGTGGCAGCAGGGTGACAGCTTCCGGCTGCGGACGACCCTGGGCCGTGCGCTCTTCAACGAGCTGCTGCCCGAGGACTACCCGTTCGTCGACTACTCGGTGGGCAAGAAGCAGCTCTCCGAGATCGTCAACGACCTCGCCGAGCGCTACCCGAAGGTCATCGTGGCGGCGACGCTCGACAACCTGAAGGCGGCCGGTTTCCACTGGGCGACCCGTTCCGGTGTCACCGTCGCGATCTCCGACGTCGTCGTTCCGGCGGCGAAGAAGGAGATCGTCGCGGGCTACGAGGCGCAGGACGAGAAGGTCCAGAAGCAGTACGAGCGCGGCCTGATCACCAAGGACGAGCGCACCCAGGAGCTCATCGCGATCTGGACCAAGGCGACCAACGAGGTTGCCGAGGCCATGAACGAGAACTTCCCGAAGACGAACCCCATCTTCATGATGGTCGACTCGGGTGCGCGCGGAAACATGATGCAGATGCGTCAGATCGCGGGTATGCGTGGTCTGGTGTCCAACGCGAAGAACGAGACCATCCCGCGGCCCATTAAGGCGTCGTTCCGTGAGGGTCTCTCCGTGCTGGAGTACTTCATCTCCACCCACGGTGCCCGTAAGGGTCTCGCGGACACCGCGCTGCGTACCGCCGACTCGGGTTACCTGACCCGTCGTCTGGTGGACGTCTCGCAGGACGTCATCATCCGCGAGGAGGACTGCGGCACCGAGCGCGGTCTCAAGCTGAAGATCGCCGCGAAGGACGCCGCCGGCGTGCTCCGCAAGGCGGACGACGTCGAGACCAGCGTGTACGCGCGGATGCTCGCCGAGGACGTCGTCGTCGACGGCAAGGTGATCGCTCCGGCCAACGTCGACCTGGGCGATGTCCTCATCGACCAGCTCGTCCGGCACGGTGTCGAGGAGGTCAAGACCCGCTCGGTCCTGACCTGTGAGTCCGCGGTCGGCACCTGCGCCTACTGCTACGGCCGTTCGCTGGCCACCGGCAAGCTGGTCGACATCGGTGAGGCCGTCGGCATCATCGCGGCCCAGTCCATCGGTGAGCCCGGCACCCAGCTGACGATGCGTACCTTCCACACCGGTGGTGTGGCGGGTGACGACATCACCCAGGGTCTGCCCCGTGTCGTCGAGCTCTTCGAGGCCCGTACGCCGAAGGGTGTCGCCCCGATCTCGGAGGCGGCCGGCCGCGTCCGGATCGAGGAGACCGAGAAGACCAAGAAGCTCGTCGTCACTCCGGACGACGGCTCCGACGAGACGGCGTTCCCGATCTCGAAGCGGGCCCGTCTGCTGGTGGGCGAGGGCGACCACGTCGAGGTGGGCCAGAAGCTCACCGTGGGTGCCACCAACCCGCACGACGTGCTGCGGATCCTCGGCCAGCGCGCTGTCCAGGTCCACCTGGTCGGCGAGGTCCAGAAGGTCTACAACTCGCAGGGTGTGTCGATCCACGACAAGCACATCGAGATCATCATCCGGCAGATGCTGCGCCGTGTGACGATCATCGAGTCCGGCGACGCGGAGCTGCTGCCGGGCGAGCTCGTGGAGCGGTCGCGCTTCGAGGGTGAGAACCGTCGTGTGGTCACGGAAGGCGGCCACCCGGCCTCCGGCCGTCCGCAGCTGATGGGTATCACCAAGGCCTCGCTGGCGACCGAGTCGTGGCTGTCGGCGGCGTCCTTCCAGGAGACGACCCGGGTGCTCACCGACGCGGCGATCAACGCCAAGTCGGACTCCCTGATCGGCCTCAAGGAGAACGTGATCATCGGTAAGCTCATCCCGGCCGGTACGGGTCTGTCCCGCTACCGCAACATCCGGGTCGAGCCGACCGAGGAGGCGAAGGCTGCGATGTACTCGGCCGTCGGTTACGACGACATCGACTACTCGCCCTTCGGCACGGGTTCCGGTCAGGCGGTTCCGCTGGAGGACTACGACTACGGGCCGTACAACGGCTGATGTCGGACGGCTGACGTCCGAGGACGTCA
Organism: Streptomyces sp. NPDC001922; assembly: GCF_042891165.1. Lineage (NCBI taxonomy): Bacteria > Bacillati > Actinomycetota > Actinomycetes > Kitasatosporales > Streptomycetaceae > Streptomyces > Streptomyces sp. NPDC001922. Next base: position 161,499 of record NZ_JBIASV010000005.1, read on the forward strand.
GTGGCGGTTTGCGCGAGGCGGTCACCCTGGAGGGGGTGGCCGCCTCGCGGCGTTGTCGCCATGCGGCGCGCTTGGGGGGCTTGCGGTTCGTTTGTGCGGGGCCTTGTTTGTTGGGCGCGGGTGTGTGGTGGGTTTCGGGGGTGGGGGGGCCCGGGGGGGGGGGGGGGGGGACGAAAATTTTCGGCCCCGGGGGGCCCACAAAAAAAAGCAACGTACCGGAAACCCCCCCCCACCCCTGCGCCCCCACCCCCTGACGTCCGCCCAGCCCTGCGGCACCGTGCCCTGACGGTCGGGCCACCGGGCCCTCACCGTGTGATGGCCAGGCCACCGGGCCGGTGCCCCTTGCGTCCGGACCGCCGGACCGGTGGCATCGCTTCATCGCGTCCGTTCAGCGGCCTTGGGCCCCCGCCCCTTGCGTTCGGTGGCTTCTCTCTCTTCCGGCCTGGTGGCCCCGTGCCGGGTGGGGTTTTTCGGGGGGTGTGGGGTCAGCCGAGCCAGCCGAGTTGTTGGGCTCGGACGCCGGCCTGGAAGCGGCTGGTGGCGCCCAGTTTGTCCATGAGGTCGGCGGTGATGCGGCGCAGGGTGCGGATGGAGACGCCGAGTTCGCGGGCGATGGCCTCGTCCTTCAGGCCCGCGTTGAGCAGCCGCAGGACCGAGGTCTGCTGGGCGTCGAGCGGGGTGTCGGCCGGTGGTGCGGGGGTGTCGGCGGAGAGGAGCGCCGCGCTGTGCCAGCAGTGTTCGAAGACCAGGCGCAGCAGGTGGGTGATGAGGGGGCCGCGGGTGACCAGTGCGGCGGTCTGGCCCTCGATGCCCGGGGCGGGGGTGAAGGCGATCGAGTTGTCGACGACGATCAGCCGGAACGGGATGGTCGTGGCCAGCCGTACCTCGGCGCCGATCTCCTCCAGTTCGCGTAAGTAGCGGACTCCGTGGGGAGTCCGGGAGGTCGACGCGAGGTGGATGGTCCGCATGACGACGCCGCGTTCGATGGCGCGGGCGTTGCGGGCGATGCGGGCGGGCGTGCGTCTCTCGACCACGGGGCCCGGGTGCATGCTGAGGACTTCGTGTTCGGCGACCTCGGAGGTGCTCTCCAGGGACGCCGAGATGTTCTCCATGCCGATGATCAGTTCGGCGGAGGCCAGACTGGCCTGGCTGTGGTACTGGTCGGCGAGTTCGGTGGAGAGCAGCCGGATGGCCTTGCGGAGCCGTACGGACTCCGCCAGCCAGCCCTCGGCCGACTCCTCGGCGCGCAGGGTGAGTCTGGCGAGCGCTTTCTCCACGGACACGGTGGTCATGCGCCCCGAGCCGTCGTCGGAGAGCACCCCGATCTCCTGGAGCAGCCGGGTGGCCTCGGCGAATTCCTCTTCGTCGAGCCCCGTACGTCGGCGTACTTCCTCCATGCCCAGGGTGGGCTCATTCAGCATGCTGCGGTAGAGACGAGCCAGTGAGGTTCTGTCCTTACCCAGGTCCACAGCAACCCCTTTCCAGAGGCTAAGCGGAAGGAGCGGGGCCGCTGTCCGCTGTGCGCCATGGCAGCCTGCGGCCAGGCACTTTCACTTTACGCGGGGCTGTCGGCCAGGGAGTCTCTTTGTCAGGGAAACTCCGCTCCAGCGGATGTTTCGTTCAATATTGGATTAACCGGGGGTGGTTCGGAGTGCACACGACTGCGGGGGGACGCGGTACCACGAGCGCGGCAAGACGCGTGGTGCGCGGAGTCGTCGGGGGATGTGTCGTGCTGATCGTCGGCGTGGGTCCGGCCGGTACGGCCTCGGCACAGGGGATGTCACAGGTGGCGGCGCAGGCCGGTGCGCTTTTGGCGGAGAACGACTTCGAGTGGGGCTGAGTTCCCCTGGCGGGAACTCGGTTGTCCGCAAGTCTTCCCGGTCGCTCCGCGGGGGCGGAGAAAAGGCCGTTCGAATTCCGTGAGAACTCTTCGTTTTTGCGTTCCGCGGTGAATTCGGAATCCGTCATTCGCGTCGCACGCCGTGCCGAGAAGGACCCACGATGGAGATTTCACTGTCCCGACGCGTGCTCCGGCACGGTCGGCTGAACCCGCATGCGCCCGCCCTGCTCGGGCACGGCAGGACGACGACGTACCGGGAGCTCCTGGGCCTGGCCGCCACCGCGGCGGCCGGGCTCGGGCCCCGGGACGGCCGGGAGCCGGCCGCGGACACCGTCCGTCCGGTGGCGCTGGTGGCTGCCAAGTCGCCCGCGGCGGTGGCCGTGGTGCTCGGCGCTCTGCTGGTGCGCCGGCCGCTGCTGCTGGTCTCGCCCGAGCTCGGGGAGGAGGCGCTGACCGCGCTGCTCTCCGCGACCGGCGCGGAGCGGCTGCCCGATCCGGAGGAGCTGGTCGCCGGCGAGGCCGTGCCCTCCGGTGCCGGTGAGCCCGCGGCCCGCGACGGGGACCCGGGGGACACCGCGCTGCTGCTGACGACCTCGGGATCCACCGGGCTGCCCAAGGTCGTACCGCTGTCCTTCGGCGCGGTGGACCGGTTCACCGGCTGGGCGGCGGAGCACTTCGGCCTCACGCCGGAGAGCACCGTGCTCAGCCACGCGCCGCTCAACTTCGATCTGTGTCTGCTCGACATCTGGACGACGCTGGGCAGCGGTGGCTGCGTGTCCCTCGTCGACCCGGGGCTCGCCGGCAACCCGGCCCATCTGCGGGAGACGCTTCAGGCCCGCCCGGTGGACCTGGTCCAGGGCGTGCCGCTGCTGTACGACCTGCTCGCCCGCACCGGGGCGCACTTCGGCTCGGTGCGGCATGTGCTGGTCACCGGGGAGGCGATGGCGCCGCGGGCGTTCGCCGCGCTGCCGGAGCTCTTCCCGGGGGCCCGCTTCCACAACGTCTACGGCTGCACCGAGACCAACGACAGCTTCGTGCACGAGATCGATCCCGCCGGCCCGATGCCGTACGGCTCGCTGCCGCTCGGCCGGGAGCCGGTGCCGGGGGCCGAGGCCTGGGTGCGAGCCGACGACGGGACGGTGCTCCGGGGGCCGGGGCGCGGCGAACTCGTCGTCCGTACCCCCTTCCAGGCGACCGGATACCTGGTCGCGGGCCCCGCTCAGAGCCCGTTCGTCGCCGGTCCGGACGACGGTCCGGTGCCCTGGTACCGCACCGGCGACCTGGTGCGGCGCCACAAGGACGGGACGCTGACCCTGGAGGGCCGCCGGGACTTCGTCGTCAAGGTCCGCGGGGTACGGATCAACACCGCGGAGGTGGAGGCGGCGCTCTCCGCGCACCCGGAGATCGTCGAGGCCGCGGTGCTCGCGCTGCCGGACGAGCGGGCCGGCAAGCGGCTCCACGCCGTGGTGCGCCGCGCCGACGGATCCCGGCTCAACAACCTGTCGCTGCGCCAGTACCTGGCGCAGCGGCTGCCGCGGGCGGCGGTCCCGTCCACGGTCGCGTGGGCCGAGGCCCCGCTGCCCCGCACCTCGACCGGAAAGGTCGACCGCGCGCTGGTGGCCCGTCCCGTCCCGGCCCCGGCCGGGGACTGACGCACACCGCGCACCGCACACGTACGGCATACGCATTGCAAGGGGAGAGGCCATGACCCGCACCGAACAGATCAAGCGTTTCCTGATCGACGAGTACGCACTCGACATCACGCCGGACGAACTGGCCGACGACTACGACCTGCTGGCGAGCGGTGTCATCGACAGCCTCGGGCTGCTCACCCTGGTGAGCTGGCTGGAGACCACCTTCGGTCTGGACATGGACACCCTGGACATCGCGCCGGACAACTTCCGTACGGTCGCGGCGATCGACGCGTTCTGCGCTCCGAAGGCCCTGGCACCGGAGGGACGGTGACCCGGTCCCGGCTGCTGCCCGCGCTCACCGCACGCGAGCCGGTGACCGGGGCGGAGCCGTGGACGGACTTCTGGGACCGGCTGGAGTCGGGCGCGACGGCGCAGGGCGAGGCGCTCGCGGTGCTGGCCTCCCTGTCGACGGCGCTGCCGGACGCCGGCACGCTCGACGCCCTCCTCCGGTCGCTGGACGCTCGCGCCCCGCGGGCCGGCGGCTCCTGGTCCGGCACGGTCAACGTCGTCGGCACCGGCGGCGGGCCGCCCACCTTCAACCTCTCCACCGCGGCCTGTCTGGTCGCGGCCGCGGCCGGGGCCCGGGTGGTGAAGTCCGGTTCCCGCGGCTACACCAGCCGCTACGGATCGGTGGACATCCTGGAGCGGCTCGGCGTCCCGCTCGCCGGTTCGTACCCGGAGTGCGAGGAGATGCTGGAGCGGTACGGCGTGGTGTTCGCCGGGCCGTTCGTCTACCCGCGCGAGCTGACCCTGCTGGCCCGCGGCATCATGCCGTTCGGGATCAAGCAGGTGGGCCGGGCGGTGAACACCCTGGGGCCGTTCCTGCCCCGGCTGCCCGTCACCGCGCAGCTGACCGGGGTCGCGGACCCGCGGGTGCTGCCCGTCCTCACCGAACTGGCCGCGCTGCGGGCGGTCGGCGGGCGGCAGCTGTGGCTGGTGCACAACGGGCTCGGCGTGGACGAGCTGGTGAGCTTCGCGGAGAACCGGATCGGCGTGGACGGCGGCGCCCCGCGGGTGCTCGCCCCGGAGGGGGCCGACTTCGCGCCCGGCACCCTGGCCGATCTGGCGCCGGCCGCCGAGGGCACCCCGCCCGGCCCCCAGCTGCGGGAACTGCTCGCGGGCCGGGGACCGCGCGCCGCCGTGGAGTCCATCCGGCTGAACGCGGCCGCCGCGGCCGTCGCCTCCGGCGCGTACGCCGAGTGGTCCACGGCCCTGGACGCGGCCCGGGACGCCATGGCCTCCGGGGCCGCGGTGGACCTGGTGGAGCGGCTGCGGGCGCACCGTGCCGCGCCCCCGGCGGTGATGGTCCATGGCTGACACCCGCGCCGCGCCGCCCGCGCCGCGCCCGTTCTTCCCCGGCCGGGGGCCCGGCGACCCCGGGCTGGCGGTCTTCCTGAACGCGGGCGACCCGGGCCCGCCGGAACGCTTCGAGGAGCTGCTGCTCCGGCTGGACGCACTGGGCGTCGACTGCCTCGAACTGGCCGTGCCCTTCCCGGACTCGGTGACCGACGGGCCCGTCATCCGGCGCTCCGCCCGCCGGGCCCTGGACCGCGGCACGGACCTGGCGGCCGCCCTGGGGATGCTGGCGCGGGTGCGCCCCCGGCTGCGGCACACCCGGGTCGCGCTGCTCGCCGACTGGCGGCACACGGTGCGCCCGGCGGGGCCGGAGCCGTTCATGCGGCGGGTGCGGGAGGCCGGGGCGGACGCCGTCCTCGTCCACGGCGCTCCCCCCTTGGCCCGTCCGCGCTGCGCGGAGGCGGCGCGGGAGGCGGGCCTGCCGACCGTGGCGACCTGCTACGCCTCGTCCCCGCCCGCGGTGCGGGAGGAGGCCGCGCGGTCGGCCTCCGCCTATCTCTACCTCGTCGCCCACTACGGGCGTTCCGGATCCGCCGCCCCCGACCCGGAGGCCCTGCGGCCCGTCCTGGCCGGTCTCGCCCGGCCGGGCGTCGCCCCGGTCGCGGTGGGCTTCGGGGTCCGTACCGCCGCCGACGTGCGGGCGATGGGCCGGCTGGGCGCGGACGCCGCGATCGTCGGCACCGCCCTGGTGGGCCGGCTGGAGGAGGCGCAGCTGGCCGGGCGGGACCCGGTGGCCGCGGCCGAGCACTTCGTACGAGATCTGCTGCGACCCGCGGCGCCGAACGCCGCGTCGCCGAGCACCAACGGGAGGAACGCATGATTGTCCGTCAGCTTGATGAGGTGCCCTGCGTCGAGTGGGGGAACGGCCTGAGCCGCCGGTTCCTCGTCGCGGACGACGGCATGGGCTACACCGTCACCGACACCCTGGTCAGTGCGGGCACCAAGTCCCTGCTGGAGTACAAGAACCACTTCGAGGCCTGCTACTGCATCTCGGGCCGCGGCGAGGTGATCGACACGGCGGGCAACAGCACGCTCGTCACCCCCGGCACCCTCTACGCCCTCGACCGGAACGACGCGCACTGGCTGATCGCGCATCCGGAGGAGGACCTGCGGCTGATCTGTGTCTTCTCGCCGGCGCTGCGCGGCGACGAGCGGCACTCCCTCGGCGACGACGCCGCCTCCCACTACTGAGCACGCGGCCGGCCCGGCCCCCACCACAGGAGCAGCAGTGATCGAATGGACCAGGGAGCAGCGGGAGCTGCGCGAAGGTCTCACGCCGTGGTTCGCCCGCCTGGGCGAGGAGCATCTGCGCTATGACGCGGACGCCGAATTCCCGCGCGGGCCCTGGGCCGCGGCGGCGGACAGCGGACTGCTGGGGCTGCCGTTCGACGAGGAGTGGGGCGGGCTCGGGCAGTCGCTGCTCACCACCATGTACATGCTGGAGGGGCTGGGGTACGGCTGCCGCAACGGCGGGCTGAACTTCTCCGTCACCACCCACCTGGCCTCCACCGGGGTGCCGTTGCAGCGCTTCGGCTCCGCGGAGACCAAGCGGCGGTACCTCCCGCGGGTCTGCGACGGTTCGCTGATCGGCGCCCACGCCATCAGCGAACCGGACGTCGGCTCCGACGCGCTGAACATGCGCACCAGCGCGGTGCGCGACGGCGACGGCTATGTGCTGCGCGGCTCCAAGGCGTTCGTCAGCAACGGGCCGGTCGCCGGGCTGGTCATGGTCTACGCCCGGACGGATCCCACGGCGGGCCCGCTGGGGCTCAGCGTGTTCGCGGTGGAACGGGACACCCCCGGGCTGGAGTTCGGCACGCCGATCGCCAAGATGGGGCTGAAGTCCTCCCCGCTGTGCGAGCTGTTCCTCGACGACTGCCGGGTGCCCGCGTCCGCGCTGGTCGGGCGGCCCGGCACCGGTTTCCTGATCCTCGACCACGTCATGAAGTGGGAGATCCTCTGCTCCTTCGCGGTGGTGCTGGGCGAGATGCGGCAGCGGATGGAGCGCTGTGTCGAGTACGCCCGGAAGCGCACCGCCTTCGGGCAGCCGATAGGCGACTTCCAGGCCGTCTCCCACAAGATCGTCGACATGAAGATCGGCGTGGAGACCGCGTCCAAGTGGCTCTACGACACCGCGCAGAAGCTCACCGCGGGGGAGCCGGTCACCACCGACCTGGCCATCGCCAAGCGTGTCGTCAGCGAGGCGAACCTGGCCTCCGCGCTCAGCGCCGTACAGGTCTTCGGCGGCAACGGCTACACCGCCGAGTACGGCCTGGAGCAGGAGCTGCGCAACGCGGTCGGCGGGACGATCTACTCGGGCACCTCCGAGATCCAGTCCTCCCGCATCGCCGCCGCCCTGGGCCTGTGACCGCTTCCGCACACCACGGCCTCCACCTTCCGACCGGACGGGGTTCCCGCATGGAGTTCGCACCTTCGCTCAGCAGCACCGCCTTCCTCGACCACGACTCCCCGGAGATCCGGCGGTTCGTCGAGGATGTGCTGCCCGACGGCGGCCAGGACCCCCGCGACCGCGCGGTGAAGCTCTACTACGCCGTGCGCGACCGGATCCGCTACGAGATCTACGGCGCCGACCTCTCCCGCGAGGGACTCACCGCCTCACAGGTGCTCAAGGCCGGCAAGGGGATGTGCCTGCACAAGTCGGTGCTCTACGTCTCCGCGCTGCGGGCCGTGGACATCCCGGCCCGGATCGTGCTCACCGATGTGCGCAACCACCTCTCCTCCGAGGCGGTCCGGGAGTTCATCGGCGGCGAGGTCTTCCACTACCACGCCCTCACCTCCCTCCACCTGGGCCGCTGGATCCGGGCGACCCCGGTCTTCAACCGGCTGCTGTGCCGGCTGTACGGCATCAGCCCGCTGGAGTTCGACGGCCGGGGCGACAGCCTCCACCACCCCTACGACGAGAACGGCCGGGCCCACATGGAGTTCCTGCAGGAGCACGGGGAGTTCGACGACCTCCCGTACGACCAGGTGCTCGACGGGCTGCGCCGGGAGCACCCGGGGATCTTCACCGGGCCCGCCGCGGCGCGCTTCGTGCCCGGCTCCCTGGAGGCGGACGCCCGCACCGCCCCCGCACCGCGCTGAGCGCACACACCAGGAACACCGAGAGGACCACCGCCGTGAAATCCGTGAAGTACCTGCTCAGCGATGTGCGCATACCGGAGCACTGGTACAACATCGCCGCCGATCTGCCCGGTCTGGAGCCGCTGCTGCACCCGGGCACGGGCCGGCCCGCGACCGTCGACGACCTGACCGGGATCATGCCCAAGGAGGTGGCCGAGCAGGAGCTGTCCACCGAGCGGGAGATCGAGATCCCCGACGAGGTCCGGCAGATCTACGCCCAGTGGCGGCCGTCCCCGCTCTTCCGGGCCCGGCGGCTGGAGGAGAAGCTCGGCACCCCGGCACGGATCTACTACAAGTACGAGGGCGGCAGCCCGGCCGGCAGCCACAAGCCGTCGACCGCCGTGCCCCAGGCCTTCTACAACAAGGCGGCCGGGATCCGGCGGCTGGCGACCGAGACCGGCGCCGGGCAGTGGGGCTCCTCGCTCGCCCTGGCCGGTGCGCTGTTCGACCTCGAGGTCAAGGTCTTCATGGTGCGGGTCAGCTACCACCAGAAGCCGCAGCGCCGGGCCCTGATGCACGCGTACGGCGCCACCTGCCTGCCCAGCCCGTCCACCGAGACGGAGATCGGCCGGAAGATCCTCGACGGGGACCCGGACTGCCCCGGCAGCCTCGGCATCGCCACCTCCGAGGCGCTGGAACTGGCCATGAACGACCCGGGCACCAACTACGCGGGCGGCAGCGTCCTCAACAACGTCGTGCTGCACCAGACGGTCATCGGCCAGGAGGTCATGGCCCAGCTGGACATGGCGGAGGACTACCCGGACATCGTGATCGGCTGCGCCGGCGGCGGCAGCAACCTGGGCGGGCTCGCCTTCCCGTTCCTCGGTCAGCAGCTCCGCGGCGGCCAGCCGGTGCGGGTCATCGCCGCCGAGCCGGAGGCCTGCCCGACGCTGACCCGCGGGCGGGTCGCCTACGACTTCGGCGACACCGGCGGCTTCACCCCGCTGATGAAGATGCACACCCTCGGCCACGCCTTCGTCCCGCCGCCCATCCACGCCGGCGGCCTGCGCTACCACGGCATCTCGCCGCTGGTCAGCCGGGCGCTCGAGGAGGGGCTGATGGAGGCGCGTGCGGTGCCGCAGACCGCCTGCTTCGAGGCCGGACTCGCCTTCGCCCGCAGTGAGGGGATCGTGCCCGCACCGGAGTCGACGCACGCGGTGCGCGTCGCCGTGGACGAGGCGCTGCGCTGCCGCGAGGAGGGCCGCTCGCAGGTGATCCTGTTCGGCCTGTCCGGCCACGGCCACTTCGACCTCGGCGCGTACGAGCGCCACCTCGCCGGGGAGCTCACGGACGACGGCTTCGACGCGGACGCGGTCGGCCGCTCCCTCGCGCAGCTGCCCGTCCCCGGCGGACAGGAGGGCTGAGACCGTGCTGCTGAAGGTGTGCGGGCTGGTGACCGACCACGAGCTGCGCCGGCTGTCGAAGTTCCCGGTCGAGCAGGTCGGACTCTGGCACGGCGTTCCGGGCGGCAGGTCCGAGCTGCCGCTGGAGCGGCTGGTCGCGCTGGCCGCCCGCGCAGCTCAGCTGCACCTCGACCCGGTGCTGGTCACGCTGGAGGAGGACCCCGAGGCGCTGCGCGCCGCGGTCGCCGCCTCCGGCGTGCGCCGGGTGCAGCTGCACGGCTATCCGATGCCCGGCACGGTGCGCCGGATCCGGGCCGCGCTGCCCGGGGTCCACCTGGTGAAGGTGCTGCACGTCCGGGACGGCAAGGTGCTGGAGGAGCCGCTGATCGGCGCGTACGAGCAGGCCGGGGCGGATTCCTTCCTCTTCGACTCCGTCGGCCCGGACGGCCGGATCGGCTCCACCGGCCGGCCGCTGGACCCGGCCGCGCTCACCCGGGCGCTGGAGCGGGTCAGCCGTCCGTTCCTGCTGGCCGGCGGGCTCTCGGAGGCGGGCGTCGAACGGTACGACCACGTGCTGCGGCACCCCGGGCTGCTCGGGATCGACCTGGACAGCGCGCTGCGCGGCCCGGACGGCTCGCTCACCCTGCGCCGGTTGGACGCCATCCGCACCGCCTGGTGGGAGCGGCTGGGCCGGGTACGGGACGAGGTCAGGGCATGAGCGCGCCGGCCGTGGGGCGCTTCGGCGACGCCCTGCTCATCTCCCGGGTGCCGGTCCTGATGGAGATCAAACGCCGGTCCGCCGACGGCGACGATCTCTTCCGCGGCCGGACGGTCGGGCAACTGGTCCGGGAGTACGAGGCGTTGGGCGCCCCGGCCCTCTCGGTCGTCACCGGGTCGTGGTTCGGCGGCACTCCCGGACTGCTGGACGAGGTCGTCGCGGCCACCGGACTGCCGGTGCTGGTCAAGGACTTCCTCACCAAGGAGCGGCAGCTCGCCGACGTCGCCGCGCGCGGTGCGTCCGCGGCGCTGCTCACCGCCACCGTGCTGCCGAAATCCGTGCTGCCGCGGCTCATCGAGAGCTGTCTGGAGCACGGCCTCACCCCCTTCGTGGAGGTGAGCGACGAACGGGAGGCCGCCGCCGTGGTCCACGGCGAGCGGTGCGTGGTCGCCGTCAACAACAAGGACATCCGGCGGCGCGAGCGGGGCCCGGAGGGCCCGGAGCGCAGCCACGCCCTGCTGCCCGCGGTGCTGGCCACCGGGACCCCGGTGCCGGTCAGCGCGAGCGGCATCCGGAGCCCGGAGGAGGCGCGGGGGCTGCTCGACGCGGGCTACCGGGCGCTACTGATCGGCACGGGGCTGCTGCTGGCGGACGACCTGTCGGGCTGGGCGGCGGAGCTGGAGCGTGCGCGGTGAGGCCGGAGGAGGTCGTGAGCTTCGAGAACGCGGTGAGTTCGGCGGACGCCGAGCCGCCGGCCGGCCCTCCCGGGCTGTCGCTGCGCGCCGCCCTCGCCGAGCTGGCCGGCCGCGAGCCCGGGGCCGTGCTGCGGGAGGCGGAGCCACTGGCCCGTACCGAGGTGGCGGGCCGCTTCGCCCGCCGCCACGGCGGGGTGCCGGCCGTCGGCGTCTCCCGCCCCGAACCCGCGGTGCTGCACACCGCAGTCGAGGGGGCCGGGGGGCCGGTGCTGCTCGGCCTGTACGGCGCGGAGGACCGGCTGCGCCGCTGGCTGCCCGGGCTGCCGGACCGCATCACGCCGGAGCGCGCCCGGCGGCTCACGGCGCGGGCGCTCCCTCCGGTACGGGTCGCGGAACCGGCCTGCCGGGAGCGGGTGCACACCGGCGACCGGGTGGATCTGCGCCGGCTGCCGGTGCTCACCGCCACCCCGCGGGACGCCGGGCCGTACCTCACCGCCGCGCTGGTCCGCGCCGAGGACCCGGAGACGGGGGAGACCGCGCTGTCCTCGCACCGGATGCTGGTGCTGGACCGCACCCGGCTCACGGTCTGGATGGTGCCGGGGCGGCAGCTCGGGGCCCTGTACGAACGGGCCGTCGGCGCCGGGCGCCGGCTGCCGGTCACCGTCAATACCGGGGTGCCGCCCGCCGCCATGGTGGCCTCCGCCCTGGGCACCCGCTTCCTGCCGCCCGGGCTCGACAAGCTCGCCGTCGCGGGCGCCCTCGCCGGTGCGCCGGTGGCCGTCGCACCGGCGCTCACCCAGGGCGGGGCGTCGGTGCTCGCGGAGTCGGAGATCGTGCTGGAGGGGTACCTCGACGGCACGCTCGCCGACGAGACGGTCACCGGCAGCGGCTGGTCGCTGCCGGAGTTCCTGGGCTACGACGGGCGCTCCCGCACCGGGCTGCCGGTGCTGACCGTCACCGCCGTCACCCACCGCCGGGACCCCGTCTACCAGGCCGTCATCGGGCCGGGCCGGGAGCAGTCGCACATCCTGGGCACCGCGGGCGCCCTCTCGGCGGCGCTGTCGCTGCCGGACGTGCCTGGCGCGGCCGTCCGTGAGCTCCACCAGGCCGCGGCGGGCGGCGGGATGCTGCTGCTGGCCGTCGCGCTGCGCAAGGAGAGCGCGGAGGGGGACGCCGCCCCGGCCCGGATCGCCCGGTCGCTGCTGGCGCAGCACTCCTTCCTGAAGCTGGTGGTCGTCACCGACGACGACGTGCGGATCTCCTGCGCGGAGGACCTGCTGTGGGCCCTCACCACCCGGGCGAACCTCGCCGTCGACACGGTCGCCCGGGATGAGTACGGGCCGGTCCCCATGGACCCGTCCGGCACCGAGGAGTGGACCCGCGCCCGGGGCGGGAGCAGGCCGCCCGGCCGGGCCGCGGTCGACGCGACCACCCCGTTCGCGCTCCGGGAGCGCACCGCCCGTAGCTACGGGCTGTCCGGTGCAGGCCATGACCGCTAGCGGCCAGGCCCGGATCCGCTGAAGACGTACCGATCGCTATACGTTGTGAACTCTTGGGCTGTGGAGGATATTTACGGTGAAATGGAATGACACTTCGGTGCGACTGCCGGACGCCTCCACCACCCTGCCGGGGCTCTTCGCGGCGCAGGTCGCCCGCACTCCCGAACGTCTCGCGCTGGTCCACGCAAGTGAGCGGCTGAGCTACGCCGAGCTGGACGAGCGCACCGACCGGCTGGCCCACCTCCTCGCCGGGGCGGGCGTCGGGCCGGGCTCGATCGTCGCGGTCACCGTGCCCCGCTCCACCGAACTGCTGGTCGCGCTGCTGGCCGTGGTCAAGGCGGGCGCGGCGTATCTGCCGGTCGACCCCGGCTACCCGGCCGAGCGCATCGCCTATCTCCTGGAGAACTCCGCCCCCGCGCTGGTGCTCAGCCACACCGCGGCCGAGGAGCTGATCCCGGCCGGTGCGCGCCCCGAGGGCCTGCGCACCGTCGTGCTCGACACCGACGGGACGCGAGGGCTGCTGGCCGCGCAGCCCTCCGTGACGTTCACCCCGGCCCGCCCGGTGCACGGCGAGGACGCGGCGTACGTCATCTACACCTCCGGCTCCACCGGGCACCCCAAGGGCGTCGTCGTCCCGCACCGCGGCATCGTCAACCGGCTGAGCTGGATGCAGGCCGAGTACCGGCTCGGCAAGGACGACCGGGTGCTCCAGAAGACCCCGTCCGGGTTCGACGTCTCCGTCTGGGAGTTCTTCTGGCCCGTCTCCTACGGCGCGGCGCTGGTCATGGCCAAGCCCGAGGGCCACCGCGACCCCGGCTACCTCAGCGAGATCATCCGCGCGGAGCGGATCACCACGATCCACTTCGTGCCGTCGATGCTCCAGCTCTTCACCGAGGAGCCCACCGCCGCGCAGTGCACCAGCCTGCGCCGGGTCATCTGCTCCGGCGAGGCGCTGCCGCTGGAACTCGCCGAGCGGTTCCGCACGCTGCTCGGTGACACCGCCGGACTGCACAACCTCTACGGGCCCACCGAGGCGTCGGTGGACGTCACCTTCTGGGAGTGCGTCCCCGAGCCGGGCGCCACCACCGTGCCCATCGGCCGGCCGGTGTGGAACACCCAGGTGTACGTGCTGGACGCGCAGTTGCGGGAGACCGCGCCGGGGGAGACCGGCGAGCTCTACCTGGCCGGTGTCCAGCTGGCCCGCGGCTATCTGGGCCGTCCCGGCCGCACGGCCGAGTCCTTCCTGCCCAACCCCTTCGGGGAGCCGGGCTCCCGGATGTACCGCACCGGTGACCTGGCCCGGCGCCGGGAGGACGGCGCCGTCGAGTACGCGGGCCGGGTGGACAGCCAGGTGAAGATCCGCGGTGTGCGGATCGAACTCGGTGAGATCGAGGCCGCGTTCGGCGCGCTGGACGGCGTCGCCCAGGCCGCGGTCACCATCCGCGAGGACCGGCCCGGCGACCGGCGGCTCATCGGCTACCTGGTCCCCGAGCCCGGCTGGGCGGCGGACCCGGCGCAGGTGCGCGCCCGGCTGTCCCGCACGCTGCCGGAGTACATGGTGCCGTCCGCCGTCGTGGTGCTGGAGGCGTTCCCGCTCACCCCCAACGGCAAGCTCGACCGCAAGGCCCTGCCCGCGCCCTCCGGCGCCCGCACCCGCATCGGGCGCCTCGCGCACACCCCGCGCGAGGAACTGCTGTGCACCCTCTTCGCCGAGGTGCTGGGCCTGGAGGCGGTCGGCGCCGACGAGGACTTCTTCGGCCTCGGCGGCCACTCGCTGCTCGCCACCCGGCTGGTCAGCCGGGTCCGCACCGCCCTCGGCGCCGCGGTGGACGTCCGCAGCCTGTTCGAGGCGCCCACCCCGGCGGCGCTGGCCCGCTGGACCGAGTCCCGCGGCGCCGCCGCCGAGGAGACCCCGCCGCTGCGCCGGGCCGGCCGGCGCCCCGCCCGGGTCCCGCTCTCGTACGCCCAGCGGCGGCTGTGGTTCCTCAGCCGCATGGAGGACGTCCCCTCCGCGACCTACCACATCCCGCTCGCCCACCGGCTCGACGGAGCGCTGGACACCGACGCCCTGCGCCGCGCCCTCGCCGACGTCGCCGGCCGGCACGAGGCGCTGCGCACCGTCTTCCCCGCCGACGACGGGGAGCCGTACCAGGACGTCCGCGACGCGGCCGCCGTCGAGCTGCGCACCTCCACCGTCACCGCGGAGGAGCTGCCCGGGGCGATGACGGCGGAGAGCCTGCGCGACTTCGACCTCGCCACCGAGACCCCGCTGCACGCCCACCTGTTCCGCACCGGCGAGGACCGCCACCTCCTGCTGCTGACCCTGCACCACATCGCGACCGACGGCTGGTCGCACGCCCCGCTCATGGACGACCTGGCGCACGCCTACCGCGCCCGCACCTCCGGCGCCGCGCCCCAGTGGGAGCCGCTGCCCGCGCAGTACGCCGACTACACCCTGTGGCAGCGCGAGGTGCTGGGGGAGGGGCCCGGCTCGCTGCTGGCCCGGGAACTCGACCACTGGACGGCCGCCCTGGCCGGGCTGCCCGAGCAGCTCGACATCCCCGCCGACCGGCCCCGTCCGGCCCGCGGCAGCTACCGCGGCGACACCGTCCCCGTGGCGCTCGGGGCCGAGCTGCACACCGCGCTGCGCGGCCTCGCCCAGGAGCACGGGTGCAGCCTGTTCATGGTCCTCCAGGCGGGGCTGGCCGCTCTGCTGACCCGGCTCGGCGCCGGCGAGGACATCCCGATCGGCAGCCCCGTCGCGGGCCGGACCGACGAAGCGACCGAGCCCATGGTCGGCCTGTTCATCAACAACCTGGTGCTGCGCACCGACACCTCCGGCGACCCCGCCTTCACCGAACTGCTCGCCCGGGTGCGGGAGACCGGCCTGGCCGCCTACACCCACCAGCACGTGCCGTTCGAACGGCTGGTGGAGGCGGTGAACCCGGCCCGCTCCATGAGCCGTCACCCGCTCTTCCAGGTGCTGCTCGCGCTGCAGAGCTTCCCGCACCCGCGCCCGGAGCTGCCCGGTGTGCGCGTCGAGCCCGTGCCGTTCGCGCTGCCGGTGGCCAAGTGCGACCTGTCGTTCTACGTCGAGGAGCTGACCGGCGAGGACGGCAAGCCCGCCGGGATCGGCGGCATGCTGGAGTACAGCACCGACCTCTTCGACCGCGGCACCGTCGAACTCCTGCTGGAGCGGCTGACGCTGCTGCTCACCGACGCCGCCGCCGACCCCGGCCGCCGGCTGGGCGCGCTCGGGGTGCTCAACCCCGACGAGCGGCACCGGCTGCTGGAGACCTGGAACGACACCCGCCGGACCACACCGCGGGACGGGCTGACCGCACAGCTGGAGGCGGTCGCGGCCCGCACCCCGCAGGCCCCCGCGGTCGTCACCGCCACGGAGACCCTCACCCACGCCGAACTGCACGAGCGGGCCGGCCGGCTCACCCGGCTGCTGCTCGACCGGGGCATCGGCGAGGGCAGCTTCGTCGCCCTTGCCCTGCCCCGCACCCCGGACCTGGTCGTCGCCCTGCTGGCCGTGCTGCGCACCGGCGCCGCCTACCTCCCGCTCGACCCCGGCTACCCGGCCGACCGCGTCGCCCACATGCTCGACGACGCCCGCCCCGCCCTGGTCCTCACCACCACCGGCACGGACGGCGCGCTCCCCGCGGACGCGCCCCGGCTCCACCTGGACCTGCCGGAGACCGCGGCCGCCCTGCGGCAGTACCCGGCGGCCGCCCCGGCGGCCCGGCCGGTGCCCCCGGGCGCCCCCGCGTACGTCATCTACACCTCGGGCTCGACCGGGCGGCCGAAGGGCGTCGTCGTCCCCCGGGCCGCGCTGGACAACTTCCTCGCCGGCATGGACGACCTCTTCGCGATGGGCCCCGACGACCGGCTGGCCGCCGTCACCACCATCGCCTTCGACATCGCCGCCCTGGAGATGTACCTGCCGCTGCGCAGCGGCGCCGCGGTGGTCCTCCCCGACGAGGAGACCGTCCGGGACCCCGCCGCGCTCACCGCCCTCGTGGCGGAGACCGGCGTCACCCACCTCCAGGCCACGCCCTCCCTCTGGCAGGAGCTGCTGGCCGCCCGGCCGGACGCGCTGCGCGGCCTCACCGCGCTGGTCGGCGGCGAGGCGCTGCCGCCCGCCCTGGCCGCGGAACTCGCCGCCGCCTGCCGCTCGGTGACCAATATGTACGGACCCACCGAGACCGCGATCTGGTCCACCTCCTCGCCGGTGGCGGACGCGGCACCGACCATCGGGCGCCCCATCCGCAACACCCGGGTGTACGTGCTGGACGCCGCTCTCTCGCCGGTTCCGGTGGGTGTGGCGGGGGAGCTGTACATCGCGGGTGACGGGGTGGCGCGCGGTTACTGGCGGCGTGCGGGGCTGACGGCGGAGCGGTTCGTGCCGTGCCCGTTCGGTCCGGCCGGTTCGCGGATGTACCGCACCGGGGACCTGGTCCGGTGGAGCGAGGCCGGGGAGCTGGAGTTCCTGGGCCGGGTGGACCACCAGGTCAAGATCCGGGGCTTCCGGATCGAGCTCGGCGAGATCGAACAGGCCCTCACCGACCTCCCCGACGTCGCCCGCGCCGTGGTCGTCGTCCGCGAGGACACCCCCGGCGACCAGCGGCTGACCGGCTATGTCGTCCCCGCCCCCGGGCAGACGCCGGAACCGGAGGCGCTGCGCACCGCGGTCGGCGAGAGGCTGCCGCGGTTCATGGTGCCCGGCGCCGTCCTGGTCCTGGAGGCGTTCCCGCTCACCCCCAACGGCAAGCTCGACCGGAAGGCCCTCCCGGCCCCCGCGGCGGCGGAGTCCGAGGGCCGGAAGGCCGCGCGCACCCCGCAGGAGGAGCTGCTCTGCGAGCTGTTCGCCGAGGTGCTCGGCGTGCCCGCGGTCGGCACCGACGACGACTTCTTCGCGCTCGGCGGCCACTCGCTGCTCGCCATCCGGCTGATCAGCCGCATCCGGTCGCTGCACGGCGGCGAGCTGAAGATCCGTCACCTCTTCGAGTCGCCCACCGTCGCCGCGCTCGCCCGGCGGCTCGGCGGCGCCGCCGCGGCCGGCGCCGGACTGCTCCCTGCAGGCCCGCGCCCCGACCGGCTGCCGCTCTCCTTCCAGCAGCAGCGGCTGTGGTTCCTGAACCGCTTCGAGGACGACGGCTCGCTCTACAACATTCCGCTGGTCATCCGGCTGCGCGGCGCCGTGCACACGGCGGCGCTGAGCGAGGCCCTGGCCGATGTGGTCCGCCGCCAGGAGGCGCTGCGCACCGTCTTCCCCGAGACCGACGGCGAGCCCCGGCAGCACGTCCTCGACCCCGACGCGGCCCGGCCGCGGGTGCTGACCCGGCGGATCGCACCCGGGGAGCTGGACGCCACCGTCCGCGAACTGGCCCACCAGGGCTTCGACCTGACCCGGGAGACCCCGCTGCGGGTCCACCTGCTCGCCACCGGGGAGCAGGAGCACGTCCTGCTGCTCGTCCTGCACCACATCGCCGGCGACGGCCCGTCCACCACCCCGCTCACCCGCGACCTCTCCCGCGCTTACGCGGCGCGGCTGGCCGGACGCGCCCCCGACTGGGAGCCGCTGCCCGTCCCGTACGCCGACTACGCCCTCTGGCAGCGGCGGCACCTGGGCGACGAAACGGACCCGGACAGCAGGATGAGCGAACAGCTCGCCTTCTGGCGCACCGAACTGGCCGGCCTCCCCGACCAGCTGGACCTGCCCACCGACCGGCCGCGCCCGGCGCTGGCCGGCTACCGGGGCGGCACCGTGCCGCTGACCGTGCCGCCGGAGCTGCACCGCAGACTGCACGCCATGGCCCGGACCCGCGGCGCCACCGTCTTCATGGCGCTCCGGGCGGCCCTGGCCACCCTGCTCACCCGGCTCGGCGCCGGGGAGGACATCCCCCTCGGCAGCCCCGTCGGCGCCCGCACCGACGAGGCCCTGGACGGGCTGGTCGGCTTCTTCGCCAACACCCTGGTGCTGCGCACCGACACCTCCGGCGACCCGACCTTCGCCGAGCTGCTGACCCGGGTGCGGGACCGCGGGCTCGCCGCCTACGCCCACCCCGACCTGCCGTTCGAGCGGCTCGTCGAGGCACTCAACCCTGCCCGCTCGCTCGCCCGGCACCCGCTCTTCCAGGTGCTCCTCGCCTTCCAGGACAGCCTGCGGCCCGAACTCGACCTGCCCGGGCTGGAGTCCGAGGTCACCGTGCCGCACCTGGGCACCGCCCGCTTCGACCTCGCCGTCGACCTCACCGAGCGGCGCACCCCGGACGGCACCCCCGACGGCATCACCGGAGTCGTCGAGTACAGCGCGGACCTCTTCGACGAGGCCACCGCCCACCGGATCGCCGGCTGCCTGCTGCGCGTGCTGGAGAGCGTCGCCGACGACCCCGGGCAGCGGCTGGGCGCCATCGCCGTCCTGCCGGAGGCGGAGCGGACCCGGCTGCTGGAGACCTGGAACGCCACCGCGCACCCGGTCGCCGGGGACACCCTGCCGCAGCTGTTCGAGGACCGGGTGCGGCGCACCCCCGACGGCGACGCCGTGCTCTTCCGGGACACGGCCGTCTCCTACCGCGAGCTGAACGAGCGGGCCAACCGGCTCGCCCACCACCTCATCGGGCTCGGCGTGGGCCCCGAGGACTTCGTCGCGCTCACCGCGCACCGCTCCGTGGACGTGATCGTCGCGCTGCTCGCCACCGTGAAGGCGGGCGCCGCCTATCTGCCCGTCGACCCGGACTACCCGGCCGACCGGGTGCGGCAGATGTTCGACGACGGCTCCCCGGTGCTCGCGCTGACCACCGCGCGGGCGGCGGGCGCCGTACCCGCCGGCGTCCCCGCGGTCGTCCTCGACGACCCCGCCACCGCCGCCCTGCTGCACGCCCTGCCCGCCCACGACCCCACCGACGCCGACCGGCGCGCCCCGCTCACCCCGGCCCACCCGGCGTACGTCATCTACACCTCCGGCTCCACCGGCCGCCCCAAGGGCGTCGTCGTCACCCACCGCGGCATCGCGGGCGTGGCGGGGGAGCACATCGACCGGCTGGGGCTGGACGCGACGAGCCGCTTCCTGCTGCTGGTCTCCATCAGCTTCGACGTCTCGCTGGCCGACATCGCCCTCACCCTCACCTCCGGAGCGGCCCTGGTCGTGCCCGCGCCCGAACGGCAGGTGTTCGGCGAGGACCTGCGGGACCTGCTGCGCGACCACCGGGTCACCCACACCGACCTGGTGGCCCCGATGCTGGCCTCGCTTCCCGAGGGCGACCTGCCCGACCTGCGCGGCTTCGTCGTCGGCGGCGAGGCGCTCTCCGCCGAACTCGTCGAACGCTGGGCCCCCGGACGCCGCGTCATGCAGGTCTACGGGCCCACCGAGGCCACCGTCGTCACCACCATGAGCGACCCCCTCGCCCCCGGCGGCGGCACCCCGCCGATCGGGCGGCCCATCCGCAACGCCCGCGTGTACGTGCTGGACGCCGGCCTGTCGCCGGTCCCGGTGGGTGTGGCGGGGGAGCTGTACATCGCGGGTGACGGGGTGGCGCGCGGCTACTGGCGGCGTGCGGGGCTGACGGCGGAGCGGTACGTGCCGTGCCCGTTCGGTCCGGCCGGTTCGCGGATGTACCGCACCGGGGACCTGGTCCGGTGGAGCGAGGCCGGGGAGCTGGAGTTCCTGGGCCGGGTGGACCACCAGGTCAAGATCCGGGGCTTCCGGATCGAGCTCGGCGAGATCGAACAGGCCCTCGCCCGGCACCCCGCCGTGGACACCGCGGTGGCCGTCGCCCGCACGGGTGACGACGGGCCGAAGCAGCTCATCGGCTATGTGGTGCCCGCCCCGGGCGCCACCGCCGACCCGGCCGAGGTGCGCGCCGCCCTCGCCGCCGAACTCCCCGCGTACATGGTGCCCGCGGCCGTCGTCGTTCTGGACGCGCTGCCGCTCACCCCCAGCGGCAAGCTCGACCGCAAGGCCCTCCCGGAGCCGCAGCCGGAGGCGGCCGTCTCCGGACGCGGCCCGCGCAGCGTCCACGAGGAGATCCTGGCCGACCTCTTCGCCGAGGTCCTCGGGGTGCCCCGGGTCGGCATCGACGACAACTTCTTCGACCTCGGCGGTCACTCCCTGCTCGCCACCCGGCTCACCGGCCGGATCGGCGCGGTACTCGGCGTGACCCCCGGCATCCGCACCCTGTTCGAGGCGCCCACCGTCGCCGCCCTCGCGGCCCGGCTCGGCGACGGCCCGGACGCCCGGGGCGACGACTTCGACACCGTCCTGCCGCTGCGCCCGCAGGGCGACCAGCCGCCCCTCTTCTGCGTCCACCCGGCCGCCGGGATCGCCTGGGTCTACTCCGGCCTGCTGCGCCACCTGGAGCCGGAACGGCCGGTGTACGGGCTGCAGTCGCCGCGGCTGCTGTCCCCGGACGCCGCGCCCGCGGACGCCGTGCCCGCGGAGGCCGTTGGGGAGCTGGCCGCCGGATACCTGGCCAGGATCCGGGAGATCCAGCCGCACGGCCCGTACCACCTGCTCGGCTGGTCCTTCGGCGGCACGCTGGCCCACGAGATCGCGGTCCTGCTGCGCGAGCAGGGCGAGGAGGTGGCCCTGCTGGCCCTGCTGGACAGCAGGCCCGGCACCGCCGCCGGGGGCCCGTCCGGCCAGGAGGAGGTGATGGCCCAACTGCTCGCGTCCCTGGGCCACCCCGTCCCCGAGGACCCGTCCGGGCTCGAACCCGCCGCCGTACTGGAGCTGCTGGCGGACGGTCACAGCCCGCTCGCCGCCCTCGGCGAGACCCGGCTGGCGGCGATGGTGGCCGCCTTCGCCGACAACGTCCGGCTCGCCACCGCCTTCACCCCGCGCCGCTACGACGGCGACGTCCTCTTCTTCACCGCCACCCAGAGCGCCACCGAAAGCACCGGGGACACCGCCGGGGACACCGGCGACACCGCCGCCCGGGCGTGGGTCCCGCACATCACCGGCCGGATCGAGGACCATCCCGTTCGGTGCGTCCACGGCGCCATGGCGGGGCCGGAGGCGCTCGCGGTGATCGGCCCCGTGCTGGCCGCCGCGCTGTCCGACCGTTCCTGACCCCTGAACCGAGGAGAGAGCACCATGCCGACCAACCCGTTCGAGGACACCGAGGCCCGCTACCTCGCGGTGGTCAACGACGAGGGCCAGTACGCCCTGTGGCCCGGCCACCTCGAGGTGCCGGCCGGCTGGCACACCCGCTTCGGGCCCGAGGCCCGGCAGACGGTCCTGGACCACATCGAGGAGACCTGGACGGACATGCGCCCGCTCAGCCTCATCGGCGCCGTGAACTCCTAGGAGACCCCATGAGTACCCTCCGCACCCGGATGCGGTCGCCGTGGTGGGCGCTGTTCGCGATCTGCTGGGCGCAGTCCGTCGTCCTGCTCGACACCACCGCCGTGAACGTCGCCGTCCCGGAGATCACCAGTGGCCTGGACGCGAACCTCACCCAGGTGCTGTGGGTGATCAACGCCTACCTGCTCTCCTTCGCCGTGCTGCTCGTCACCGGCGGACGCCTCGGCGACCTCTACGGGGCCCGCCGGGTCTTCCTCACCGGGCTGCTGGTCTTCACCCTGGCCTCCGCCGCCTGCGGCCTCGCGGACACCCCCGGCCAGGCCATCGCCGCCCGGGTCCTCCAGGGCATCGGCGGAGCCCTGCTCACCCCGCAGGCCATGGTGATCATCAATCAGATGTTCCCCGTGGAGCGCCGCGGCGCAGCGCTCGGCGTCTGGGGCTCGTTCGCCGGCATCGTCGCCGCGGCCGGCCCCACCTTCGGCGGCTTCCTGGTGGCCTCGCTCGGCTGGCGGTGGATCTTCTGGATCAACCTCCCCATCGGGGCCGTCGGCGCCGTGCTCATGCTGCTCTGCGTGCCCCGGGTGACGGGCGACAAGCGGCCCCGGCTCGACATGGCCGGCGCCGCGCTGCTCACCGTCGCGATGTTCCTCCTGGTCTACGCGCTGCTGGAGGGCGAGTCCAAGAACTGGGGCACGGTCTGGGGCCCGGTCACCGTGCCCGTGCTGATCGCCGCCGGACTGCTGGTGCTCGCCCTGTTCGCGTTCGTCGAGCGACGGCGCCAGGACCGCGAACCGCTCGTCCCGTTCGCCGTGCTGCGCAACCGGAACTTCACCGTGATGGCCACCGTGGTCGGCGTCCTGCCGTGCGGCCTGGGCGGCATGATGCTGCTCACCCCGATGTACCTCCAGGAGGTCCAGCACCTCTCCGCCTTCCGCGCCGGACTGCTGGTCGCCGTCGCCCCCCTGGTCTCGGTCTTCATCGCCCCCTACTCGGGCCGGCTCACCGACCGCTTCGGCGGCAAGTACGTCATGGTCACCGGGCTGCTCTTCTTCGCCGGCGGCATCGCCCTGCTGGCCGCCCTGATCCGCGCCGACTCCGGACAGGCCGCCCTGCTTCCCGGGCTGCTCTGCGTCGGCGTCGGTATGGGGGTGGCCTTCGCCCCGGCGGCGGTCGTCGCCTTCCGGGACATCGACCCCGCCATGGCCGGCGCCGCCTCCGGACTGTTCAACACCACCCGGCTGTGCGGCAGTCTGCTCGGCTCCGCCGCCGTCGGCGCGCTCCTCCAGGTCCAGCTCGCCCGGCAGGACACCACCACCGCCATCCGCCTCACCTATCTGCTGCCCGTCGCCCTCATGCTCCTCGGGGCCGCGGTCACGCTCGCCGTCCGCGGGGCGACGCCGGACGCACCCGGTCCGGCCGAGTCCGCGGCCGGTGCCGCGCCGGCCCGGAGCGGCAGGAGCTGACCGGCGTACCCACCACCCGCACGCGACACCCGCCATCCAGAGAGGGCTTCCCGTGGAGTTCAGCCTCTTCTACTTCGCCGCCGGACAGCGCTCCGGTGACGACGGCTACCGACTGCTGCTCGACGGCGCACGCTTCGCCGACCGGCACGGATTCAGCGCCGTCTGGACGCCGGAACGCCACTTCCACGAGTTCGGCGGCCCGTACCCCAACCCCGCGGTGACCGGCGCCGCCGTCGCCGCCGTCACCGAACGCGTCGACGTCCGCGCCGGCAGCGTCGTCGGACCGCTGCACCACCCGGTGCGCATCGCCGAGGAGTGGGCGGTCGTCGACAACCTCTCCCGCGGCCGGGCCGGCCTCGCCTTCGCCTCCGGCTGGCACGCCGAGGACTTCGCGCTCCGCCCGGAGAACTACGCCGGCCGCAAGCAGGTCCTCACCGAGACCATCGAGACCGTCCGCGGCCTCTGGCGCGGCGAGAGCGTCCGGCTGACCGACGGGGAGGACAAGGAGACGACCGTCCGCTCCTTCCCCGCCCCGGTCCGGCCCCACCTGCCGGTCTGGCTCACCAGCGCGGGCAGCGCCGACACGTTCCGGCACGCCGGAGCCCAGGGCTACGGCGTCCTGACCCATCTGCTCGGCCAGGAGCTCGGCGAGCTGGAGAAGAAGATCGCCGAGTACCGGGCGGCGCTCCCCGCCGCCACCCCGGAGAACCCGGCGGCCGGCAAGGTCGCCCTGATGCTCCACACCTTCGTCGGCACCGACCGCGAGGCCGTCCGGGAGCGGGTGCGCGAACCGTTCAGCGCCTACATCCGCAGCTCCCTCGGGCTGATCATGAAGGCTGCCGGCGACATTCTGCCCGGCGTCGAACCGGACGACCTCGACCCGGAGGACCTGGACTTCCTCGTCGAGCACTCCTTCAGCAAGTACTTCGACACCGGCGGTCTCTTCGGCACCGTCGAGGACCTGATACCGCTGCTGGAGCGGATCGAGGCGGCGGGCGTGGACGAGGTCGCCTGCCTGATCGACTTCGGCGTCGACGACGACGCGGTGCTCGACTCGCTGACCCACCTCGGCCGCCTCCGCGAGGCCTGGACCGCACGGAGCGCCCGATGAGACTGTGCCTGGTCTCCGGCACCGCCGCCGTGACCTCCGGCTGCCACCGCCTGACCGCCCTGGTGCGGGAGAGGGCCGGGCAGGCCGGCTTCGACGCCCGGGAGCTGGACCGCTCCCTGCTCACCCTCGCCGTCCTGGCCCCCGAGCGCTACGCCTCCGGCGAGCTGTACGAGGACCCGCGGGTCGGCCTGCTGCTGAGCGAGGTGACGGAGGCCGACGCCGTCGTCCTCACCACCCCCGTCCAGCACGGCTCCCTCTCGGGGGCGCTGAAGAACACCCTGGACCACCTGCCGCCCGGCGCGCTGGCCGGCAAGCCGGTGCTGCTCGCCGCCACCGCGGTCAGCCTGCACAACGGCGCCACCGCCTGCGACCACCTCCGCTCGGTGGTGCGCTCGCTCGGCGGCTGGGCCGCACCCACCCAGATCGTCGCCGAACGGCCGGAGCTGGGCCGGGCCGAGGCCCCCGGGGCCCTGCTGGAGCGGGTCGACGCCGGGCTGGCGGAGCTGGCCGAGCTGGTCCGGGCGTTCCGCGCCGCGGCGGTGGCACCGGTATGAGCCGCCACCGCGGCGGTGGCACCGGTATGAGCCGCCACCGCGGCACCGGTGGACCACGCCGCCCCGGCACCGGTACGCCCCGCCGTCCCGCGGGGCGGCCCCGGTGCCGCCCGCAGCGCCGGCCGCCCCGGTGATCATCACCCGCACCGAAGGGGGAACCCGGTGGAACCGACCCTGCCCGAGGCGTCCACGCTGGCGCTGTTCTTCGTCACCGCCCTGGCCCTGATCGCCGTACCGGGGCCCAACATGCTGTTCATCCTGAGCCAGGGCGTCGTCCAGGGCCGGCGCGCCGCCTTCGCCGCGGCGCTGGGCGTGGAGCTCGGCACGCTGGTGCACGTCCTGGGCACGGTGGCGGGGCTCTCCGCCCTGATCGCCGCCTCGGCGCTCGCCTTCGACCTGCTGAAGTACGCCGGGGTGGCCTATCTGCTCTACCTGGCGGTGCGGGCGCTGCGCGCCCCCGTGGACGAGGGCCTGCCCGGTGACGCCGCGGCCGGCGGCACCGCGCTGCGGCTGCTGCGGCGCGGCGCCCTGGTCAACATCCTCAACCCCAAGGTCGCCCTCTTCTTCCTGGCGCTGCTGCCGCAGTACGTTGCGCCGGAGCGCGGCTCGGTGCTGACCCAGTCCCTCGTCCTGGGGCTGGTCTTCTTCCTCGTCGCCCTGGGGCTCGACCTGTGCTACGCGCTGGCCTCCTCGGGGGTCGCCCGCTGGCTGGCCCGGCACGAGCGGTTCCGGCGGAGCCAGAAGTACGTCACCGGCGGGACGTACCTGGCGCTCGCCGGGGCGGCGCTGTTCGCGGGGCGCCCCGCGAGCCGGGGCTGACCCGCGGCGGTCGCGAAGCCCACCGCCCCGTCGCGAAGCCCACGCCGGGCAGCCCCTAGGGCCGCCCGGCGTGGGCATTTGTTTTGACCGGAGTCGATGCGATAGGTACGCTCAGACCTTGTGCCTGGGGTGTGCCCGGGTTCTTGTGCGTGCACGCACCCGGTCTTCGGCCGGGGTCTCCGCCGCGCAGGATGCCGAGGCCGATGCACCGTCCACATACGCACTTCCCGTTCACGGGAAACGTATGAGGTCGGCGACACACCCGACCGCGTGGGTCGGGGGAGGCCCCAGGTTAGCTTCACGAGTCGGCACACAGAAACCGGAGAAACGGTGCCTACGATCCAGCAGCTGGTCCGGAAGGGCCGGCAGGACAAGGTCGAGAAGAACAAGACGCCCGCACTCGAGGGATCCCCTCAGCGCCGCGGCGTCTGCACGCGCGTGTTCACCACCACCCCGAAGAAGCCGAACTCGGCCCTGCGTAAGGTCGCGCGTGTGCGTCTGACCAGCGGGATCGAGGTCACCGCTTACATCCCGGGTGAGGGACACAACCTGCAGGAGCACTCCATCGTGCTCGTGCGTGGCGGTCGTGTGAAGGACCTGCCGGGTGTTCGCTACAAGATCATCCGCGGTTCGCTCGACACCCAGGGTGTCAAGAACCGCAAGCAGGCCCGCAGCCGCTACGGCGCCAAGAAGGAGAAGTAAGAATGCCTCGTAAGGGCCCCGCCCCGAAGCGCCCGGTCATCATCGACCCGGTCTACGGCTCTCCTCTTGTCACCTCGCTCATCAACAAGGTGCTGCTGAACGGCAAGCGTTCCACCGCTGAGCGCATCGTGTACGGCGCCATGGAGGGCCTGCGCGAGAAGACCGGCAACGACCCGGTCATCACGCTCAAGCGCGCGCTCGAGAACATCAAGCCGACGCTCGAGGTCAAGTCCCGCCGTGTCGGTGGCGCCACCTACCAGGTGCCGGTCGAGGTCAAGCCCGGCCGCGCCTCCACCCTCGCCCTCCGCTGGCTCGTGGGCTACTCGCGCGCCCGTCGCGAGAAGACCATGACCGAGCGCCTGATGAACGAGCTGCTGGACGCCAGCAACGGTCTCGGCGCCTCCGTCAAGCGTCGCGAGGACACCCACAAGATGGCCGAGTCCAACAAGGCCTTCGCGCACTACCGCTGGTAGTCGCTACCCCCATCGAAACCGAGAGAAGACTGAGCCATATGGCCACCACTTCGCTTGACCTGGCCAAGGTCCGCAACATCGGGATCATGGCCCACATCGACGCGGGCAAGACGACCACCACCGAGCGGATCCTGTTCTACACCGGTGTGAGCTACAAGATCGGTGAGGTCCACGACGGCGCTGCCACGATGGACTGGATGGAGCAGGAGCAGGAGCGTGGCATCACGATCACGTCCGCTGCCACCACCTGCCACTGGCCGCTGGCGAACGTCGACCACACGATCAACATCATCGACACCCCCGGGCACGTCGACTTCACCGTTGAGGTGGAGCGCTGTCTGCGCGTGCTCGACGGTGCGGTGACGGTGTTCGACGGTGTTGCCGGTGTCGAGCCGCAGTCCGAGACCGTGTGGCGTCAGGCGGACCGCTACGGCGTTCCGCGCATCTGCTTCGTCAACAAGCTGGACCGTACCGGTGCCGAGTTCCACCGCTGCGTGGACATGATCGTGGACCGCCTGGGCGCGGTTCCGCTGGTCATGCAGCTGCCGATCGGCGCGGAGGCGGACTTCAAGGGCGTCATCGACCTCGTGACGATGAAGGCCTACGTCTGGTCCGCCGAGGCGACCAAGGGCGAGATGTACGACACGATCGACATCCCGGAGACCCACGCCGAGGCGGCCGACGAGTGGCGCGGCAAGCTGCTCGAGGCCGTCGCCGAGAACGACGAAGAGATGATGGAGCTGTACCTCGAGGGCCAGGAGCCCACCGAGGAGCAGCTGTACGAGGCGATCCGTCGCATCACCATCAGCTCCGGCAAGGGCGGCGGCACCACCGTCACCCCCGTGTTCTGTGGCACCGCGTTCAAGAACAAGGGCGTTCAGCCCCTGCTCGACGCCGTTGTCCGCTACCTCCCCTCGCCGCTCGACGTCGAGGCCATCGAGGGCCACGCGGTCAACAACCCCGACGAGGTCATCACCCGCAAGCCGTCCGAGGACGAGCCGCTGTCGGCGCTGGCCTTCAAGATCTCGAGCGACCCCCACCTGGGCAAGCTCACCTTCGTCCGGGTGTACTCGGGCCGCCTGGAGTCCGGCACGCAGGTGCAGAACTCCGTCAAGGGCAAGAAGGAGCGCATCGGCAAGATCTACCGGATGCACGCGAACAAGCGTGAGGAGATCGACTCGGTGGGTGCCGGCGACATCATCGCCGTCATGGGTCTGAAGCAGACCACCACCGGTGAGACCCTCTGCGACTCGTCGAACCCGGTGATCCTGGAGTCGATGGACTTCCCGGCCCCGGTCATCCAGGTCGCCATCGAGCCCAAGTCGAAGGGCGACCAGGAGAAGCTGGGCGTCGCGATCCAGCGGCTGGCCGAGGAGGACCCGTCCTTCCAGGTCAACACCGACGAGGAGACCGGCCAGACCATCATCGCGGGTATGGGCGAGCTGCACCTCGACGTGCTGGTCGACCGTATGAAGCGCGAGTTCCGGGTCGAGGCCAACGTCGGTAAGCCGCAGGTCGCGTACCGCGAGACGCTGCGCAAGGCGGTCGACAAGGTCGACTACACGCACAAGAAGCAGACTGGTGGTTCCGGCCAGTTCGCGAAGGTGCAGATCGCGATCGCGCCGCTCGAGGGCGAAGGCTACGAGTTCGAGAACAAGGTCACCGGTGGCCGTATCCCGCGGGAGTACATCCCGTCCGTGGACGCGGGCTGCCAGGAGGCCATGGAGTTCGGTGTACTCGCCGGCTACCCGCTGACCGGCGTGAAGGTGACGCTGCTCGACGGTGCCTTCCACGACGTCGACTCCTCGGAGCTGGCGTTCAAGATCGCCGGTTCGATGGCCTTCAAGGAGGCCGCCCGCAAGGCCAGCCCGGCCCTGCTCGAGCCGATGATGAAGGTCGAGGTCACGACGCCCGAGGACTACATGGGCGACGTGATCGGCGACATCAACTCCCGCCGTGGACAGATCCAGTCCATGGAGGAGCGGTCCGGCGCCAAGCTGGTGACCGGCCTGGTGCCGCTGTCCGAGATGTTCGGCTACGTGGGAGACCTGCGCAGCAAGACCTCCGGTCGCGCGAGCTACTCCATGCAGTTCGACTCCTACGCCGAGGTTCCGCGGAACGTCGCCGAGGAGATCATCGCGAAGGCCAAGGGCGAGTAGCACCTGCTGCTCAGCGTTTAGGCTGGAGCAAAGGCACCCGGACATTCCGTCGCAGGCCGCACAGCGGTCTGCGGCGGGACCCGGGCGCCGGCCCCCAAGCGAATACGGCCAAGGGCGTCCCCTAGGGGTCCTGGTCGGTTCGGTAAGACCACCTGAACCCATCCGCAAAAAGAGCGGGTGGAGTACAGCACCAGTCCACAGGAGGACCCCAGTGGCGAAGGCGAAGTTCGAGCGGACTAAGCCGCACGTCAACATCGGCACCATCGGTCACATCGACCACGGTAAGACCACTCTTACCGCGGCGATCACCAAGGTGCTGCACGACGCGTTCCCGGACCTGAACGAGGCCTCGGCCTTCGACATGATCGACAAGGCGCCGGAAGAGCGCCAGCGCGGTATCACGATCTCCATCGCGCACGTCGAGTACCAGACCGACTCGCGTCACTACGCCCACGTTGACTGCCCGGGTCACGCGGACTACATCAAGAACATGATCACCGGTGCGGCGCAGATGGACGGCGCCATCCTCGTGGTCGCCGCCACCGACGGCCCGATGCCGCAGACCAAGGAGCACGTGCTCCTGGCCCGCCAGGTCGGCGTTCCGTACATCGTCGTCGCCCTGAACAAGGCCGACATGGTGGACGACGAGGAGATCCTGGAGCTCGTCGAGCTCGAGGTCCGTGAGCTCCTCTCGGAGTACGAGTTCCCGGGTGACGAGGTTCCGGTCGTCAAGGTCTCGGCGCTCAAGGCGCTCGAGGGCGACAAGGAGTGGGGCGAGTCCGTCCTCAACCTGATGAAGGCCGTCGACGACAACATTCCGACCCCGGAGCGTGACGTCGACAAGCCGTTCCTCATGCCGATCGAGGACGTCTTCACCATCACCGGTCGCGGTACGGTCGTCACCGGCCGTATCGAGCGTGGTGTCCTGAAGGTCAACGAGACCGTCGACATCATCGGCATCAAGACCGAGAAGACCACCACCACGGTCACCGGCATCGAGATGTTCCGCAAGCTGCTCGACGAGGGCCAGGCCGGTGAGAACGTCGGTCTGCTCCTCCGTGGCATCAAGCGTGAGGACGTCGAGCGCGGCCAGGTCATCATCAAGCCGGGTTCGGTCACGCCGCACACCGAGTTCGAGGCCCAGGCCTACATCCTGTCGAAGGACGAGGGTGGCCGTCACACCCCGTTCTTCAACAACTACCGCCCGCAGTTCTACTTCCGTACCACGGACGTGACCGGCGTCGTGACCCTCCCCGAGGGCACCGAGATGGTCATGCCGGGCGACAACACCACCATGTCCGTCCAGCTGATCCAGCCGGTCGCCATGGAGGAGGGCCTCAAGTTCGCCATCCGTGAGGGTGGCCGGACCGTCGGCGCCGGCCAGGTCACCAAGATCACCAAGTGATCATCGGTTCGACCCGGTAGCTCGACAGAGCACCCGAGGAGCCCCGCCCGCCGTCAGGTGGGCGGGGCTCCTTGACAGTTGGGCCTCGATTGGCCTTGGGCGTCCCAGGTGTGGCACACTGTCCAGGTTGCTCGGTTGAGTGCCGATGCTGCACGCCTCCCGCCGGGAGGACTGGAAGCGAGTCCCGCAGTACTCGTCATCTCTCATCAGAGGTGGAAGTACGGGAATCTTCCGGGAAGTGTCAGCGGGGCCCCAGCCAGGCACCCGGTGGGTGTTCTCCCCCGGCCGCGGTTCGGCGCCGCGCACCCTTTCGCAGGGAATTCCGTACGGAATTTTCTTGAGAAGGATCGCGACACGCCCGACCGCGTGGGTCGGAGAAGAGCGGTGCCTCCCCCGAGGCACAGCACACCGGGTCCCAGAGCGTTACGAGAGACAGGACTACGAAGTAGCCATGGCGGGACAGAAGATCCGCATCCGGCTCAAGGCCTACGACCACGAGGTCATCGACTCCTCGGCGAAGAAGATCGTCGAGACGGTGACCCGCACTGGTGCGTCGGTCGCGGGCCCGGTGCCGCTGCCCACAGAGAAGAACGTGTACTGCGTCATCAAGTCGCCGCACAAGTACAAGGACTCGCGCGAGCACTTCGAGATGCGCACGCACAAGCGCCTCATCGACATCCTCGACCCCACGCCGAAGACGGTCGACTCGCTCATGCGTCTCGACCTGCCGGCGGGCGTCGACATCGAGATCAAGCTCTGAGGTGACGCGCGAGATGGCTAAGCAGATCAAGGGCGTCCTGGGCGAGAAGCTCGGCATGACGCAGGTGTGGGACGAGAAGAACCGTGTCGTCCCGGTCACCGTCGTCAAGGCCGGTCCCTGCGTCGTGACCCAGGTCCGCACCAACGACGCGGACGGCTACGACGCCGTCCAGATCGCCTTCGGCGAGATCGACCCCCGCAAGGTGAACAAGCCCCTCAAGGGCCACTTCGCCAAGGCGGATGTCACCCCGCGCCGCCACCTGGTGGAGCTGCGTACCGCTGACGCCAGCGAGTACACGCTCGGCCAGGAGGTCACCGCCGAGGTGTTCGAGTCCGGTGTGAAGGTCGACGTGACCGGCACCAGCAAGGGCAAGGGCACCGCCGGTGTCATGAAGCGCCACGGCTTCGGCGGCCTCGGCGCCGGCCACGGCACCCAGCGCAAGCACCGCTCGCCGGGCTCCATCGGTGGCTGCGCCACCCCGGGCCGCGTGTTCAAGGGCCTGCGCATGGCCGGCCGCATGGGCAACGAGCGGGTCACCACCCAGAACCTGACCGTCCACGCCGTTGACGCGGAGAAGGGCCTGCTCCTGATCAAGGGAGCGGTTCCTGGTCCGAACGGCGGCCTCGTCCTGGTCCGTACCGCGGCCAAGGGGGCCTGAGGTAACCGATGAGCACCATTGACATCCTTTCGCCGGCAGGCGACAAGGCCGGGACCGTCGAGCTCCCCACGGAGATCTTCGAC
Source organism: Streptomyces sp. NPDC001922 (assembly GCF_042891165.1). Classification (NCBI taxonomy): domain Bacteria; kingdom Bacillati; phylum Actinomycetota; class Actinomycetes; order Kitasatosporales; family Streptomycetaceae; genus Streptomyces; species Streptomyces sp. NPDC001922. The sequence goes on from NZ_JBIASV010000005.1 coordinate 193,282, forward strand.
GTGCAGGTCAGCGTTCCGCTGATCCACCAGGTCGTCGTCGCACAGCTGGCCGCGGCCCGTCAGGGCACGCACAAGACCAAGACCCGTGGCGAGGTCCGCGGCGGTGGCAAGAAGCCGTACCGCCAGAAGGGCACCGGCCGCGCCCGTCAGGGCTCGACCCGCGCCCCGCAGTTCGCCGGTGGTGGCGTCGTGCACGGTCCCGTGCCGCGTGACTACTCGCAGCGGACCCCGAAGAAGATGAAGGCCGCCGCCCTGCGCGGTGCCCTCTCCGACCGGGCGCGCCACAACCGCATCCACGTCGTCGCCGGCGTGGTCGAGGGCGAGGTCTCCACGAAGGCCGCCAAGACCCTGTTCGGCAAGATCAGCGAGCGCAAGAACCTGCTCCTGGTCGCCGACCGGTCCGACGAGGCCGCGTGGCTGTCCGCCCGCAACCTGCCCCAGGTGCACATCCTGGAGCCGGGCCAGCTGAACACGTACGACGTGCTCGTCTCCGATGACGTGGTCTTCACGCAGGCCGCCTTCGAGGCCTTTGTGGCCGGTCCGGCCAAGGCCGGTAAGGCCGTCGCCTCCGAGGCTGAGCTCGAAGGGAGCGACGCCTGATGAGCGAGGCAACTGCAGCGGTCGTCACCAGCAAGACCTTCACGGACCCCCGTGACGTTCTGGTCAAGCCGGTGGTGTCCGAGAAGAGCTACGCGCTGCTGGACGAGAACAAGTACACGTTCATCGTCGACCCGCGTGCCAACAAGACCCAGATCAAGCAGGCCGTCGAGGCGGTCTTCTCGGTCAAGGTCACCGGGGTGAACACGATCAACCGGCAGGGCAAGCGCAAGCGCACCCGCACCGGTTTCGGCAAGCGCAAGGACACCAAGCGCGCCATCGTGACCCTTGCCGAGGGCGACCGCATCGACATCTTCGGCGGCCCGGTCTCCTAACGGAGGCCGGAGCGTCCAGAAGTCCGGAATCTTCCGAGGACTGAGAAATGGGAATCCGCAAGTACAAGCCGACGACCCCGGGCCGTCGTGGCTCCAGCGTCGCCGACTTCGTCGAGATCACGCGGTCCACGCCGGAGAAGTCGCTGGTCCGCCCGCTGCACAGCAAGGGCGGCCGTAACAACGCCGGTCGTGTGACCGTTCGCCACCAGGGCGGTGGCCACAAGCGCGCCTACCGAGTGATCGACTTCCGTCGTCACGACAAGGACGGCGTGCCGGCCAAGGTCGCGCACATCGAGTACGACCCGAACCGCACTGCGCGCATCGCGCTCCTGCACTACGCAGACGGCGAGAAGCGCTACATCCTCGCCCCGGCCAAGCTGGGCCAGGGCGACCGGATTGAGAACGGCGCGGGCGCCGACATCAAGCCGGGCAACAACCTCCCGCTGCGCAACATCCCGGTGGGTACGGTCATCCACGCCATCGAGCTCCGCCCCGGCGGCGGCGCGAAGATCGCCCGTTCCGCGGGCTCTTCCGTCCAGCTGCTGGCGAAGGAGGGCACCTACGCCCACCTGCGGATGCCCTCCGGCGAGGTCCGTCTGGTCGACATCCGCTGCCGCGCCACCGTTGGCGAGGTCGGCAACGCCGAGCAGTCGAACATCAACTGGGGCAAGGCCGGCCGTATGCGCTGGAAGGGCGTTCGCCCGACCGTCCGCGGTGTCGCCATGAACCCCGTCGACCACCCGCACGGTGGTGGTGAGGGCAAGACCTCCGGTGGTCGCCACCCGGTCTCGCCCTGGGGTCAGAAGGAGGGTCGTACTCGCTCGCCGAAGAAGGCCAGCAACAAGTACATCGTCCGCCGCCGCAAGACGAACAAGAAGCGCTAGGAGCGGGTTCAGATGCCGCGCAGTCTCAAGAAGGGGCCCTTCGTCGACGACCACCTGATCAAGAAGGTGGATGTCCAGAACGAAGCCGGTTCCAAGAACGTCATCAAGACCTGGTCCCGTCGCTCGATGATCGTCCCGGCGATGCTGGGCCACACGATCGCGGTGCACAACGGCAAGACCCATGTTCCGGTGTTCGTCACCGAGTCCATGGTCGGCCACAAGCTCGGCGAGTTTGCGCCGACCCGCACCTTCCGCGGCCACGTCAAGGACGACCGCAAGTCGAAGCGTCGCTGACAAGGCGGGGTGCGAAGACTATGACTGACACCGAAGGGACAACCATGGAAGCCAGGGCCCAGGCGCGGTACATCCGCGTCACGCCCATGAAGGCCCGCCGAGTGGTGGACCTCATCCGTGGCATGGACGCCACGGAGGCCCAGGCGGTCCTGCGTTTCGCCCCGCAGGCCGCGAGCGTGCCGGTGGGCAAGGTGCTGGACAGCGCCATTGCCAACGCCGCGCACAACTACGACCACACCGACGCCGACAGCCTCTTCATTTCCGAGGCGTACGTCGACGAGGGCCCGACCCTGAAGCGGTTCCGTCCGCGCGCCCAGGGCCGCGCCTACCGGATCCGCAAGCGGACCAGCCACATCACTGTGGTCGTCAGCAGCAAGGAAGGAACCCGGTAATGGGCCAGAAGGTTAACCCGCACGGGTTCCGGCTCGGCATCACCACGGACTTCAAGTCCCGTTGGTACGCCGACAAGCTGTACAAGGACTACGTCAAGGAAGACGTCGCCATCCGCCGGATGATGACGAAGGGCATGGAGCGGGCCGGCATCTCGAAGGTTGAGATCGAGCGCACCCGCGACCGCGTCCGCGTCGACATCCACACCGCCCGGCCGGGCATCGTCATCGGCCGTCGCGGCGCGGAGGCCGACCGCATCCGCGGCGAGCTGGAGAAGCTCACCGGCAAGCAGGTCCAGCTGAACATCCTCGAGGTCAAGAACCCCGAGACCGACGCTCAGCTGGTTGCCCAGGCCGTGGCCGAGCAGCTGTCCTCCCGCGTCTCCTTCCGTCGCGCCATGCGCAAGAGCATGCAGTCGACGATGAAGGCCGGCGCCAAGGGCATCAAGATCCAGTGCGGTGGCCGCCTCGGCGGCGCCGAGATGTCCCGCTCGGAGTTCTACCGCGAGGGCCGCGTGCCCCTGCACACGCTCCGCGCGAACGTCGACTACGGCTTCTTCGAGGCCAAGACGACCTTCGGCCGCATCGGTGTGAAGGTCTGGATCTACAAGGGCGACGTCAAGAACATCGCCGAGGTCCGCGCCGAGAACGCCGCTGCCCGCGCCGGCAACCGCCCGGCCCGTGGTGGCAACGACCGCCCGGCCCGTGGTGGCCGCGGTGGCGAGCGTGGCGGTCGCGGCCGTAAGCCGCAGCAGCAGTCGGCTCCGGCTGCCGAGGCCCCCAAGGCCGAGGCTCCCGCCGCTGCCGCTCCGGCCGAGTCCACCGGAACGGAGGCCTGACCGTCATGCTGATCCCCCGTAGGGTCAAGCACCGCAAGCAGCACCACCCGAAGCGCAACGGCATGGCCAAGGGTGGCACCGAGCTTGCGTTCGGCGAGTACGGCATCCAGGCGGTGACCCCGGCCTACGTGACGAACCGTCAGATCGAGTCGGCCCGTATCGCCATGACCCGCCACATCAAGCGTGGCGGCAAGGTCTGGATCAACATCTACCCGGACCGGCCGCTCACGAAGAAGCCCGCCGAGACCCGCATGGGTTCCGGTAAGGGTTCGCCGGAGTGGTGGATCGCGAACGTCAAGCCCGGTCGGGTGATGTTCGAGCTGTCCTACCCGAACGAGAAGGTTGCTAAGGAGGCGCTGACCCGCGCCGCCCACAAGCTTCCGATGAAGTGCCGGATCGTCCGGCGCGAGGCAGGTGAGTCGTGATGGCGGCCGGTACCAAGGCGACCGAGCTGCGCGAGCTGAACAACGAGGAACTCGTTGCCAAGCTGCGCGAGGCCAAGGAGGAGCTGTTCAACCTCCGCTTCCAGGCGGCGACCGGACAGCTCGAGAACCACGGCCGGCTGAAGGCCGTCCGCAAGGACATCGCCCGGATCTACACCCTGATGCGTGAGCGCGAGCTGGGCATCGAGACGGTGGAGAGCGCCTGATGAGCGAGAAGAATGTGACTGAGACGAACGACCGCGGCTTCCGCAAGACCCGTGAGGGTCTCGTCGTCAGCGACAAGATGGACAAGACCGTCGTCGTCGCCGTCGAGGACCGCGTCAAGCACGCGCTGTACGGCAAGGTCATCCGCCGTACCAACAAGCTCAAGGCGCACGACGAGCAGAACGCCGCGGGTGTCGGCGACCGTGTCCTCCTCATGGAGACCCGGCCGCTGTCCGCGACGAAGCGCTGGCGCGTCGTCGAGATCCTCGAGAAGGCCAAGTAGGCAATTCCCGCAAGGGAATTACCAAGATCCATCCTGAAGGCATTCGCCTTCTGGACAGTTCCGCCAGGCTCGGCAGGGACTGGAGAGATCCAGTCCCTGCCGGGAACCGGCAGACGATCAGGAGATAGACGTGATCCAGCAGGAGTCGCGACTGCGCGTCGCCGACAACACTGGTGCGAAGGAGATCCTTTGCATCCGTGTTCTCGGTGGTTCCGGTCGCCGCTACGCGGGCATCGGTGACGTCATCGTCGCCACCGTGAAGGACGCGATCCCCGGTGGCAACGTGAAGAAGGGTGACGTCGTCAAGGCGGTCATCGTTCGCACCGTCAAGGAGCGCCGCCGTCCGGACGGCTCGTACATCCGCTTCGACGAGAACGCGGCCGTCATCCTCAAGAACGATGGCGACCCCCGCGGCACCCGTATCTTCGGCCCCGTGGGCCGTGAGCTGCGCGAGAAGAAGTTCATGAAGATCATCTCGCTCGCGCCGGAGGTGCTGTAACCGATGAAGATCAAGAAGGGCGACCTGGTCCAGGTCATCACCGGTAAGGACAAGGGCAAGCAGGGCAAGGTCATCCAGGCCTTCCCGGCTGAGGACCGCGTCCTGGTCGAGGGTGTCAACCGGGTCAAGAAGCACACCAAGGCCGGTCAGACCGCTCGCGGTTCCAAGACCGGCGGCATCGTGACGACCGAGGCCCCGATCCACGTGAGCAACGTTCAGCTCGTGGTGGAGAAGGACGGCAACAAGGTTGTCACCCGCGTCGGATACCGCTTCGACGACGAAGGCAACAAGATCCGCGTTGCCAAGCGGACCGGTGAGGACATCTGATGACTGCCACCACCAACGCACCGCGCCTCAAGCAGCGCTACCGCGACGACATCCAGGGCAAGCTGAAGGACGAGTTCTCCTACGAGAACGTCATGCAGATCCCTGGTCTGACCAAGATCGTGGTCAACATGGGTGTGGGCGACGCCGCCCGCGACTCCAAGCTGATCGAGGGCGCCATCCGCGACCTCACCACGATCACCGGCCAGAAGCCGTCCGTCACCAAGGCCCGTAAGTCCATCGCGCAGTTCAAGCTGCGTGAGGGCCAGCCGATCGGTGCCCACGTCACCCTCCGCGGTGACCGCATGTGGGAGTTCCTGGACCGCCTGCTGTCGCTCGCGCTGCCGCGCATCCGCGACTTCCGCGGTCTGTCGCCGAAGCAGTTCGACGGCCGGGGCAACTACACCTTCGGTCTCACGGAGCAGGTCATGTTCCACGAGATCGACCAGGACAAGATCGACCGGGTCCGGGGTATGGACATCACCGTGGTCACCACGGCGACCAACGACGACGAGGGCCGTGCCCTGCTGCGTCACCTCGGCTTCCCGTTCAAGGAGAACTGACCGTGGCGAAGAAGGCTCTGATCGCTAAGGCCGCCCGCAAGCCGAAGTTCGGTGTGCGCGCGTACACCCGCTGCCAGCGCTGCGGCCGGCCGCACTCCGTCTACCGCAAGTTCGGCCTCTGCCGCGTGTGCCTTCGTGAGATGGCTCACCGTGGCGAGCTGCCGGGCGTGACCAAGAGCTCCTGGTAATCACCCCTCTGGGGTGATACCGGGCTCTCGGTAAGCAAATGGTTGGCGGGCTCCCGTACACATGGCCCCTCTGCGCTCCCGTAGAGTAGAGGGGTTGGGCGCCCGCCGCCCATGACCGTCTTACTACGCCGTAGGTCCCCGCGCCGCACCCGTCCCGACATCGTTCGGGGAGAGGGATGGCGCACATAGGAAACCCCGGCGAGAGAGGCCGAAGGCCATCATGACCATGACCGATCCGATCGCAGACATGTTGACCCGTCTGCGAAACGCTAACTCGGCTTACCACGACTCCGTCGTGATGCCGCACAGCAAGATCAAGTCGCACATCGCGGAGATCCTCCAGCAGGAGGGCTTCATCATCGGCTGGAAGGTCGAGGACGCCGAGGTCGGCAAGAACCTCGTCCTCGAGCTGAAGTTCGGCCCCAACCGCGAGCGCTCGATCGCCGGCATCAAGCGGATTTCGAAGCCGGGCCTGCGGGTCTACGCAAAGTCCACCAATCTGCCGAAGGTGCTCGGCGGCCTGGGCGTGGCGATCATCTCCACGTCGCACGGGCTCCTCACCGACAAGCAGGCCAGCAAGAAGGGCGTGGGTGGGGAAGTCCTCGCCTACGTCTGGTAGTCGGGAACGGAGGAAAAGCTCATGTCGCGTATTGGCAAGCTGCCCATCCAGGTTCCCGCCGGCGTGGACGTCACCATCGATGGCCGTACGGTCGCAGTGAAGGGCCCCAAGGGTTCTCTCTCGCACACCGTTGCCGCGCCCATCGAGGTCGCCAAGGGTGAGGACGGCGCGATCAGCGTCACCCGCCCGAACGACGAGCGTCAGAACAAGGCCCTCCACGGCCTGTCCCGCACGCTGGTGGCGAACATGATCACCGGTGTGACCACGGGGTACAGCAAGGCGCTCGAGATCAGCGGTGTCGGCTACCGCGTCCAGGCCAAGGGCTCCAACCTGGAGTTCTCCCTGGGCTACAGCCACCCGATCCTCGTCGAGGCGCCGGAAGGCATCACCTTCAAGGTCGAGTCCCCGACCAAGCTCAGCGTCGAGGGCATCGACAAGCAGAAGGTCGGCGAGGTCGCCGCCAACATCCGCAAGCTGCGGAAGCCCGACCCGTACAAGGCCAAGGGCGTCAAGTACGCGGGCGAGGTCATCCGCCGCAAGGTCGGAAAGGCTGGTAAGTAAGCCATGGCATACGGTGTGAAGATCGCCAAGGGCAAGGCCTACAAGGGTGCTGCCCTCAAGCGTCGCCACATCCGCGTCCGTAAGCGGATCTCCGGTACCCCGGAGCGCCCGCGCCTGGTCGTGACGCGGTCCAACCGCCACATGGTCGCCCAGGTCATCGACGACATCGCGGGCCACACGCTCGCGTCCGCGTCGACCCTGGACACGTCCATCCGCGGTGGCGAGGCCGACAAGAGCGCGCAGGCCCAGCAGGTCGGCGCCCTGGTCGCCGAGCGTGCCAAGGCCGCCGGCATCGAGGCCGTCGTGTTCGACCGCGGTGGTAACAAGTACGCAGGGCGGATTGCCGCTCTGGCTGACGCCGCCCGCGAGGCCGGACTCAAGTTCTGAGCCGACCGTCGCGCCAGCGATCGAGTGTCGCTGCGTAGCTAGCGGACGTAAACGAGAGAGGTAATTCCAATGGCTGGACCCCAGCGCCGCGGGAGCGGTGCCGGTGGCGGCGAGCGGCGGGACCGGAAGGACCGGCGGGACGGCGGCGCCGCCGCCGAGAAGACCGCTTACGTCGAGCGTGTCGTCGCGATCAACCGCGTCGCCAAGGTTGTGAAGGGTGGTCGTCGCTTCAGCTTCACCGCGCTGGTCGTGGTGGGCGACGGTGACGGCACCGTGGGTGTCGGATACGGCAAGGCCAAGGAGGTGCCGGCCGCCATCGCCAAGGGTGTGGAGGAGGCCAAGAAGCACTTCTTCAAGGTCCCCCGGATCCAGGGCACCATCCCGCACCCCATCCAGGGCGAGAAGGCTGCGGGCGTCGTCCTGCTCAAGCCGGCTTCCCCCGGTACCGGTGTGATCGCCGGTGGCCCGGTGCGCGCCGTGCTGGAGTGCGCGGGCATCCACGACGTGCTGAGCAAGTCGCTCGGCTCGTCGAACCCGATCAACATCGTGCACGCCACGGTGGAGGCTCTCCGTGGGCTGCAGCGCCCCGAGGAGATCGCCGCCCGTCGTGGCCTGCCCCTCGAGGACGTCGCTCCCGCAGCCCTGCTGCGTGCGCGTGCCGGGGCGGGTGCGTAAGCATGGCCCGCCTCAAGATCACGCAGACGAAGTCATACATCGGCAGCAAGCAGAACCACCGCGACACGCTGCGTTCGCTCGGGCTCAAGCGCCTGAACGACGTGGTTGTCAAGGAGGACCGCCCCGAGATCCGCGGCATGGCGAACACCGTGCGGCACCTCGTGACGGTCGAGGAGGTCGACTGACATGGCGGAGCAGAACCCGCTGAAGGTCCACAACCTCCGGCCCGCCCCGGGCGCCAAGACCGCCAAGACCCGTGTGGGTCGTGGTGAGGCGTCCAAGGGTAAGACCGCTGGTCGTGGCACCAAGGGCACCAAGGCCCGCTACCAGGTTCCGGAGCGCTTCGAGGGTGGGCAGATGCCCCTCCACATGCGGCTCCCGAAGCTCAAGGGCTTCAAGAACCCGTTCCGCACCGAGTTCCAGGTCGTGAACCTGGACAAGCTGGCCGCGCTCTACCCGCAGGGTGGCGAGGTCACGGTGGCCGACCTGGTCGCCAAGGGTGCGGTTCGCAAGAACCAGCTCGTCAAGGTGCTCGGCACCGGCGAGATCACCGTGGCGCTGCAGGTGACGGTCGACGCCGTCTCCGGCTCCGCCAAGGAGAAGATCACCGCTGCTGGCGGCACCGTCACCGAGCTCGTCTGAGCCCGATGACTCATCCGGCCGGGGATGCCCTCAAATGGGGCATCCCCGGTTGGTCGTTCCAAGGGGGGCACGTGCGCCGGTATGGTGGCGTGCAGTATTGCTGTAAACACCGGGGCTCGCCCCGGGCCGCGCGGACTGTGCCCGTGCGGCTTTTGACTGATCAGTATTCGTCGATTCTCACGACCGTCACCTCTCGCGCCGATACGCGGGGGTCGCAGGAGGCACCGTGCTCACCGCGTTCGCCCGAGCGTTCAAGACGCCCGACCTGCGCAAAAAGCTGCTGTTCACACTCGCCATCATCGTGCTGTTCCGGCTCGGGGCGCACATCCCGCTGCCCGGAGTCAGCTTCCCGGACGTCAATGCGTGTGTGAAGCAGGCAGAGGGCACCCAGGGCCTCTTCGGCCTGGTCAACATGTTCAGCGGCGGCGCACTGCTGCAGCTGACGATCTTCGCGCTCGGGATCATGCCGTACATCACGGCGAGCATCATCCTGCAGCTGCTGACCGTGGTCATTCCACGGCTGGAGGCCCTCAAGAAGGAGGGGCAGTCCGGCCAGGCCAAGATCACGCAGTACACCCGGTACCTGACGGTGGCGCTGGCGGTGCTCCAGGGGACCGGCCTGGTGGCCACGGCGCAGGGCGGCTCGCTCTTCCCGCGGTGCGACCGGGCCGCGCAGATCATCCCGGACCGTTCGATCTTCATGACCATCACGATGGTCATCACCATGACCGCCGGCACCTGCCTGATCATGTGGCTCGGTGAGCTCGTCACCGACCGCGGCATCGGCAACGGCATGTCGATCCTGATGTTCATCTCGATCGCGGCCGGCTTCCCGTCCGCCCTCTGGTCGATCAAGCAGCAGGGCAAGATCGCCGACGGCTGGGTCGAGTTCGGTGTGGTGATCCTGGTCGGTCTGGCGATGGTGGGCCTGGTCGTCTTCGTGGAACAGGCCCAGCGCCGGATCCCGGTGCAGTACGCGAAGCGCATGATCGGCCGCAGGTCCTACGGCGGCACGTCCACGTACATCCCGCTCAAGGTGAACCAGGCAGGTGTGATTCCTGTCATCTTCGCCTCGTCGCTGCTCTACATTCCGGCCCTGCTGGTGCAGTTCAGTGGCTCGAAGGCGGGCTGGGCGACGTGGATCAACACCCATCTGGTCAAGGGCGACCACCCGTATTACATGGTCACGTACTTCCTCCTGATCGTTTTCTTCGCGTTCTTCTACGTGGCGATCTCGTTCAACCCCGAGGAAGTCGCGGACAACATGAAGAAGTATGGTGGCTTCATCCCGGGCATCCGGGCTGGTCGACCTACTGCTGAGTACCTGAGCTACGTGCTCAATCGGATCACCTGGCCGGGGTCGCTGTACCTGGGCTTGATCGCACTTGTGCCGACGACGGCGTTGGCAGGTTTCGGTGCCAACCAGAACTTCCCGTTCGGCGGGACGAGCATCCTGATCATCGTGGGTGTGGGTCTGGAAACCGTGAAGCAGATCGAGAGCCAGCTTCAGCAGCGTAACTACGAAGGGTTCCTCCGCTGATGCGAATCGTCCTCGTCGGGCCGCCCGGTGCGGGCAAGGGCACGCAGGCCGCGTACCTCGCCAAGAATCTGTCGATCCCGCACATCTCCACGGGAGACCTCTTCCGCGCCAACATCAGCCAGGGCACGCCCCTCGGCAAGAAGGCGCAGGAGTACATGAAGGCCGGCCAGCTGGTGCCGGACGAGGTCACCATCGGGATGGCCAAGGCACGCCTGGAGGAGCCGGACGCCGCGGACGGCTTCCTGCTGGACGGCTTCCCCCGCAACCTCAACCAGGCCAAGGTCCTGGACGAGATCCTCGACGAGAAGAGCATCCGCCTCGACGCGGTGCTCGACCTCGAGGTCCCGGAGGACGAGGTCGTGAAGCGGATCGCGGGCCGCCGCATCTGCCGCAACGACAGCAGCCACGTCTTCCACGTGACCTACAGCGCGCCGAAGGCCGAAGGGGTCTGCGACCACTGCGGCGGCGAGCTGTACCAGCGGGACGACGACACCGAGGAAACGGTCCGCAAGCGCCTCGAGGTCTACCACCGCGAGACCGAGCCGATCATCGACTACTACAAGGCCCAGGGCCTGGTGGTGACGATCTCGGCGCTCGGCAAGGTGACCGAGGTGACCCAGCGGGCCATGGAGGCGCTCCGGCAGAACGCTGCCTGAGGCCTGCACGGATCGGAACAGAGCACGGAACGGCCGTGGTGTCCCCGGACACCGCGGCCGTTTTCGGTTGGCCGGTTACCGTAAGGACGGCAACCGATTCATCGAGGAACCCAGCGGAGACGATTCCCCTCCGCGACAGTGGCGGCGTGACCGCGGAGAGGCAGCAGGAGACCCATGGTGGAGATCAAGACCCCGGAGCAGATCGCCAAGATGCGGGCGGCGGGGCTGGTCGTGGCGAAGATCCACGACGCGTGCCGTGCGGCTGCCGTGCCGGGCGCCACCACCAAGGACCTGGACGACGTCGCGCGCAAGGTGCTCGCCGAGAACGGCGCCAAGTCGAACTTCCTCGGCTACGGCGGCTTCCCCGCCACCATCTGCACCTCGGTGAACGACATCGTGGTGCACGGCATCCCGGACACCGACACCGTCCTGAAGGACGGTGACCTGCTCTCGATCGACGCCGGCGCCATCGTCGACGGCTGGCACGGCGACGCGGCCCTCACCGTCTTCGTGGGCACCGGACACGCCCCGGAGCTGCACGAGCTCTCCCGGGTGACCGAGGAGTCCATGTGGGCCGGCATCGCCGCGGTGAAGAACGGCAACCGGCTGGTCGACATCTCCCGGGCCATCGAGACCTACATCCGCCGGCAGCCGCGCCCGGCCACCGGGAAGTACGGGATCATCGAGGACTACGGGGGCCACGGCATCGGCTCCGAGATGCACATGGACCCGCACCTGCTGAACTACGTCGAGCGGCGCCGCGGCCGGGGCCCCAAGCTGGTGCCGGGCTTCTGCATCGCGATCGAGCCGATGGTCGGCCTCGGCACGCCGCGGACCCACGTCCTGGAGGACGACTGGACGGTCAAGACGGATGACGGCAGCTGGAGCAGCCACTGGGAGCACTCGGTCGCGCTGACCGAGGAGGGCCCGCTGGTGCTGACCGCCGTCGACGGCGGCAAGGCGAAGCTCGCCGAGTACGGCGTCACCACCGCGCCGGACCCGCTGGCTTAATGATCTACGCTACGGGGCATCCTTCCTCGATTCGTCTTTCCGGGTGCCCTGGCGTAGACTGACGCGTCGGCTCTCGTGTATCCGTGTGTCCGCATGCGTAGACGAGGGCCGATCAAGGTAGCCGATTCGAAGGGCGAAGCGTGGCCAAGAAGCAAGGTGCCATCGAGATCGAGGGCACCGTGATCGAGTCCCTGCCGAACGCCATGTTCAAGGTGGAGCTCCAGAACGGTCACAAGGTCCTCGCGCACATCAGCGGCAAGATGCGGATGCACTACATCCGTATCCTCCCGGATGACCGGGTCGTCGTGGAGCTCTCTCCCTACGACCTGACGCGCGGTCGGATCGTCTACCGCTACAAGTAGATCTTGCCGAGGCCCTCGTCCGCGGGGGACCGGCACTGACCCGGAGAACCTCACATCCCATGAAGGTCAAGCCGAGCGTCAAGAAGATCTGCGACAAGTGCAAGGTGATCCGCCGCCACGGCCGGGTCATGGTCATCTGCGACAACCTGCGCCACAAGCAGCGCCAGGGCTGACGCACGACCTGCACCTCGCAGTTTCTTCGCGCGACGCACATTCGTACATACGCAGTCACCCCTTCCTCAGCAGTGGGGAGGACACCCCCGGTCGGAGGCCGGGGACCCGGGGATTTTCGTCCGGGCGCCCGAGGGCGTTCCGACGGCCGGGAGCGGTGCTGCGGAAGACCTCCGCATAGCCATCAGGAGCCACATCAATGGCACGCATTGAAGGCGTTGATCTTCCGCGCGAAAAGCGCGTGGAGGTCGCCCTTACCTACGTCTTCGGCATTGGTCGCACCCGTGCTCAGGAGACCCTGAAGAACACTGGTGTGAACCCCGACACCCGCGTTCGCGACCTGGCCGAAGAGGACCTGGTCAAGATCCGCGAGTACGTGGACCAGAACTTCAAGACCGAGGGTGACCTCCGTCGCGAGATTCAGGCCGACATCCGCCGCAAGGTCGAGATCGGCTGCTACCAGGGTCTTCGTCACCGCCGTGGCCTGCCGGTCCACGGTCAGCGCACGAGCACCAACGCCCGCACCCGCAAGGGCCCGCGTCGCGCGATCGCCGGCAAGAAGAAGCCGGGCAAGAAGTAGTCCTCACCGGACGCTGCCCAGCGGTCCGAGCTGTAGGACCGACCACCTCCACGGGAGTTACCAAGTATGCCTCCGAAGAGCCGTACGGCCGGCGCCAAGAAGGTGCGCCGCAAGGAGAAGAAGAACGTCGCCCACGGGCACGCTCACATCAAGAGCACGTTCAACAACACGATCGTCTCGATCACCGACCCGACCGGGAACGTGATTTCTTGGGCCTCTGCCGGCCACGTCGGCTTCAAGGGCTCGCGCAAGTCCACCCCCTTCGCCGCGCAGATGGCCGCCGAGTCGGCCGCCCGCCGCGCGCAGGAGCACGGCATGCGCAAGGTCGACGTCTTCGTGAAGGGTCCCGGCTCCGGCCGTGAGACCGCGATCCGCTCCCTCCAGGCCACCGGCCTCGAGGTGGGTTCGATCCAGGACGTCACCCCCACCCCGCACAACGGATGCCGCCCGCCGAAGCGCCGCCGCGTCTGATCATCCCTCGAGGAGACAACTGAATGGCGCGATACACCGGGGCCGACTGCAAGCGTTGCCGTCGGGAGAAGCAGAAGCTCTTCCTCAAGGGGAGCAAGTGCGAGAGCGCGAAGTGCCCGATCGAGATCCGTCCTTACCCCCCGGGTGAGCACGGACGCGGGCGCACCAAGGACAGCGAGTACCTGCTGCAGAAGCGTGAGAAGCAGAAGGCCGCTCGTATCTACGGTGTCCTCGAGAAGCAGTTCCGTGGTTACTTCGAGGAAGCGAACCGCAGGCAGGGCAAGACCGGCGAGAACCTGCTGCGCATCCTCGAGATCCGCCTCGACAACGTGGTCTACCGGGCCGGCTTTGCCAAGTCCCGCGACCACGCCCGTCAGCTGGTCCGCCACGGTCACATCACGGTGAACGGCCGCAAGACCGACATTCCGTCGGCCCGCGTGGCCGTGAACGACATCATCGAGGTCCGCCGGTCCTCGCACGAGATGGCCCCGTTCGTGGTCGCTCGTGCGGAGGCCGGGGAGCGCACCGTCCCGGCGTGGCTTGAGGTCATGCCGTCGAAGATGCGCATTCTCGTGCATGCGCTGCCCGAACGCCAGGTGATCGACACCCAGGTGCAGGAGCAGCTGATCGTCGAGCTCTACTCCAAGTAGTAGGGCCGGGCGGTTCGGGCGGTACGACCCATTCGGGCCGTACCGCCCGTACCCTTGCAGTATCGACTCCGGGCTGCCGCCCGGGGCATCGGCATCAAATAGCGGGTGCCGAAGACTGGAGGCAACTTTCATGCTGATCGCTCAGCGTCCCTCTCTGACCGAAGAGGTCGTCGACGAATACCGCTCCCGGTTCGTGATCGAGCCGCTGGAGCCGGGCTTCGGCTACACCCTCGGCAACTCCTTGCGTCGTACGCTCCTCTCCTCGATCCCCGGTGCCGCTGTCACCAGCATCCGGATCGACGGGGTCCTGCACGAGTTCACCACCGTGCCGGGCGTCAAGGAGGACGTCACCGACCTCATCCTCAACATCAAGCAGCTGGTCGTCTCCTCGGAGCACGACGAGCCGGTCGTGATGTACCTGCGCAAGCAGGGTCCCGGCCTGGTCACCGCTGCGGACATCGCCCCGCCGGCCGGCGTCGAGGTGCACAACCCCGACCTGGTGCTCGCCACCCTGAACGGCAAGGGCAAGCTGGAGATGGAGCTGACCGTCGAGCGCGGTCGCGGCTACGTCTCCGCCGTGCAGAACAAGCAGCTGGGCCAGGAGATCGGCCGCATCCCGGTCGACTCCATCTACAGCCCGGTGCTCAAGGTCACCTACAAGGTCGAGGCGACCCGTGTCGAGCAGCGCACCGACTTCGACAAGCTGATCGTCGACGTCGAGACCAAGCAGGCCATGCGGCCGCGTGACGCCATGGCGTCGGCCGGCAAGACCCTGGTCGAGCTGTTCGGTCTGGCCCGCGAGCTCAACATCGACGCCGAGGGCATCGACATGGGCCCGTCCCCGACGGACGCCGCGCTCGCCGCCGACCTGGCGCTGCCGATCGAGGAGCTCGAGCTCACGGTCCGCTCGTACAACTGCCTCAAGCGTGAGGGCATCCACTCCGTGGGTGAGCTCGTCGCCCGCTCCGAGGCCGACCTGCTCGACATCCGCAACTTCGGTGCGAAGTCGATCGACGAGGTCAAGGCGAAGCTGGCCGGCATGGGCCTGGCCCTCAAGGACAGCCCGCCCGGATTCGACCCGACCGCCGCCGCCGACGCCTTCGGCGCCGACGACGACGCGGACGCCGGTTTCGTGGAGACCGAGCAGTACTGATCCCTCTCCGGCGGGGACCGGGCCCGCGGTGAAAGCCGCAGGTCAGGGCCCCGCCGGGGCGTGGGTCGGGCCCTCACCGGGCCCGATGCGAGATCTTCCGGCGGGCAGCAGCCCGTGCGGACCCTGACACCGGTACCTGATACGGCCGGTGCAGACAACGAGGAGAAACACCATGCCGAAGCCCGCCAAGGGCGCCCGTCTGGGCGGCAGCGCTGCGCACGAGCGGCTCATGCTGGCGAACCTCGCCACCGCGCTGTTCGAGCACGGCCGCATCACGACCACCGAGGCCAAGGCCCGCCGCCTGCGCCCGGTGGCCGAGCGTCTGATCACCAAGGCGAAGAAGGGTGACCTTCACAACCGCCGTCTGGTGCTGCAGACCGTCCGCGACAAGGGTGTCGTCCACACCCTGTTCACGGAGATCGGCCCGCGTTACGAGAACCGGCCGGGTGGTTACACCCGGATCACCAAGATCGGCAACCGTCGTGGCGACAACGCCCCGATGGCGGTCATCGAGCTGGTCGAGGCCCTGACCGTGCAGCAGGCCGCTGTCGGTGAGGCCGAGGCCGCCACCAAGCGTTCCGCCAAGGACGCTGCCGGTGACCAGGCCGCCGCGGACCTCAAGAAGGACGAGGCCGTCGAGGCCGAGGCCAAGGACGAGGCCGCCGAGGAGTCCAAGGACGCCTGAGCCGTCCGACGGCTTGCACGGACGGGCCCGCTCCCAGTTTCTGGGGGCGGGCCCGTTCGGCGTCCGGCGTGGAGAGGAACGTGTGGGTGTGAGCGACGACGTGGAGCCCGGCTTCGTCCGGGTCCGGCTGGACCTGTCGTACGACGGGAAGGACTTCTCCGGCTGGGCACGCCAGCGGGAGCGGCGCACGGTGCAGGGCGAGCTGGAGAGCGCGCTGCAGACCGTGATGCGGCTGCCCGAGCCGGTCGAGCTGACCGTGGCGGGCCGTACCGACGCGGGGGTGCACGCCCGCGGCCAGGTCGCCCATGTGGATCTGGCGCAGGAGGTGTGGGACGAGCACCGCGAGAAGCTGCTGCGGCGGCTGGCGGGGCGGCTGCCGCACGACGTCCGGGTGTGGAAGGTCGAGGAGGCCCCGGCGGGCTTCAATGCCCGGTTCTCGGCGATCTGGCGGCGGTACGCCTACCGGGTCGGCGACCAGCGGGGCGGCGTCGACCCGCTGCGGCGGGGGTACGTGCTGTGGCACGACTGGCCGCTGGACATCGGCCTGATGAACGAGGCCGCGGAGCGGCTGCTCGGCGAGCACGACTTCGCCGCGTACTGCAAGAAGCGCGAGGGCGCCACCACCATCCGCACCCTGCTCGACCTGCGCTGGGAGCGGACCGAGGACGGGCTCGCGGTGGCGACGGTCCGGGCGGACGCCTTCTGCCACAACATGGTGCGGGCCCTGGTGGGCTCGCTGCTGCTGGTCGGCGACGGGCACCGGCCGGTTGGCTTCCCAGGCGAGGTGCTGGCGGGCCGGGTGCGGCACTCGGCGGTGAACGTCGTCCGGCCGCACGGGCTGACCCTGGAAGAGGTCGGCTACCCGCCGGACGACCAGCTGGCGGCCCGCAACCTCGCGGCGCGGAACAAGCGCTCCCTGCCGGGCACCGCGCCCGCCGGGGGCGGGTCCGGCGCTGTGGCGGGTGCGGGGGGCGGCGCGGGCTGCTGCTGAGACGGGAGCCGTCGGGCCGGCCTCGGCTGGGCCGGTGGCGCCGGGCTCGGTTGCGGTCGGGGCCGACTGCGGTCGGGCCCGGTTCCGGTCGGCCGGGCCGGATGCCGGTCCGGCTCGGCTGAGCGGGGCGCTACCGGCCCAGCCGGGCCAGCAGGGCCTTGAGCGGCTTGACCCGGTCGACACGGAGGGTGAGCGTTTCCGTCCGCGGGACGGGCTTGGCGTACCGCGGCAGGATGCCGCGCCGCCACCGCGCCGCGGGCAGCGTCGGCTCGGCCGGTACGGGCAGCTCCCAGGAGCGCCCGGGGCCCGTGCCGAGGTGCAGCGAGACGCTCCAGTCCCCGGCGGACAGCCGGGTCAGCGGTACGGCAACCGCGAACCGGCCCTCGGGGAACAGCGGCGCGGCCGGATCGTCTCCGGGGGCCGGTACCGGGACGACGATCTCCTCGGTGGTGCCGGTGGTCCCAGTGGTCTCGGTCAGGCGTACCCGGAGCGTGCCCTCCGGCAGGCCGGCCAGCTCGCAGGTCCCCGAGACGGTGAGGATTCCGTCTTCCGTCGACCAGGCGGCGTTCCCGGCCCCGAGCAGCGGGGCGACCTGGTGTTTCTGCTCCCCGACGTCCAGGGTGAGGTTCCCGTGGGGCTTGGTGGAGTAGAGCGTGACGGGCGCGGCCCCGTCGGCGGTGGCCACGAGGTGGGTGGCCGGCTGGTGCGGGACGGCCTCGGTGCGGCGGCTGCCGAGGCGTATCTCCTTGGTGAAGCCGTCCACGGATATCGCGAGGTGGAGGTCCCACAGGCCGTCGGGCAGCGCGGTGCCGTCCGCGGCGGTCGCGAGGTCGACGGTCGCGGCGAAGCCGGCCCGGGAGTAGTCGTACGCTCCGGCGTCCTCGTCGGCCCCGAGCCCGGGGGTCGGGGTGCGCTCCGCCGGGAGCCGGTGCTCGGCCCCGGTGCCGCGCTCGCGGAGGACCAGTTCGGTGCGCAGGCCCTCGGTGGTGGTCGGGACGCGCCGGAGCCGGGCGTGTCCGGTGAGGCGGAGCTCGCTCCCGGTGAGGACGGCGGCCTCGACCCGGTGGCGCGCCTTGGCCTCGTCGGTGATGTCGTAGCAGGCGTCGGGCACGGCGCGCTCGGGGTCCCGGAAGAACGGGTAGCGGGCGAGGACGCGGCCCTGCTCGACCAGGACCCCGGGGGCGCTGGTGCCGGCCGTGCGCTCCCGGACGGTGATGCCGTAGCTGGTGCTGCCCTGGGCCATCTCGAACTCCACCAGCTCCAGCAGCTCGTCGAGCATGCCGTGTTCCACGAGGTGGCAGCGGAGCCGGGCGAGAGCGGGCAGCCGGGCCGCGAGCTCCGGGTGGTAGCAGCGGCCGAGGACGTCCCGGAGCCGGGTGAGCGCCTTCTCCTGGTCGTCGCGCCGGGGCTCGTGGTGGATGTGCAGCACGGCGTCGCGCAGTTCCACGGTGAGGTGACGGTGCAGCAGGTGGTCGCGGCCGGGGCCCGGGGGGACGTGCTCGTCGAGCAGGTCGACCATGGTGTCCAGGGAGCGGATCCGCATGTCGGTGTCGTGGTGGGTGACGGTGATGTTGCCGCCGTCGGCCCGGGCGACCCAGTACAGGCAGTCGTAGTCGGCGACCACGGAGATGCCGGAGGCGTGCAGATAGGCGAGGGCCGTGAAGTAGACGTCCTCGCCGATCTTGTACTCGGTGGGGAAGCGGAGCCCGTGGCGTTCCAGCAGGTCGCGCCGGAAGAGCTTCATCGGGTTGAGCGTCCAGTACACGCGTGAGGCGAAGACGTCGGTGCGCGGCTGGTTGCGGTGGAACATGGTGCTGGGCGCGCGGCGGCCCCCGACCCCGACCATGCGGCCGAGGACCACGTCGGTGCCGTTGGTCTCGGCGGCCTCGACGAGCCGTTCCAGGGCCTCGGTGCCGAGGTAGTCGTCGGCGTCGAGGAAGAAGACGTAGCGGCCGCGCGCGTACTGATCGAGTGCCAGGTTGCGGGGCGCCGACGGGCCACCGGAGTTCTCCTGGTGAACGACCCTGATGAGACCGGGGTGTTCCGCGGCGAGCCGGTCGAGTTCCGCGCCGGTGCCGTCGGTCGAGCCGTCGTCCACCGCGATGATCTCCATGCGGTCGTGCCCGATGGACTGCTCGACCACCGACGTCACGCACTGGGTGAGATAGGGCATGGCGTTGTAGGCGCCGATGATGATGCTGACGTCGGGGACGGGCAAGGGAGCGCACTCCGTTCAGGCAGCGGGAGCTCCGCGGGGACGGGCCCGCAGCAGGTGCTGTCTCGGTTCGGCAGCGGGCCACCGGGCGGCGGAGCCTTCCGAACGATCGTACGTATCTCCCGCTGCGCGCAGCTCAGTTGGCGTCCAATTCCTTTACATCCCGGGCATCTTGTGATGGATCTGTGACGACTGCTGTCCGTCTTTGTCGGACATCTCCTCTTGTTACTGGCACGTAAGCGGGTGAATATTCACCTGACTTGGGGCCATGAGGGGGCATAAGCAGTGATGGGGGAATCGTGCGGGAGGTGGCTGTCCGCCGGGGCGGCCACGGCACTCCTGCTGGTGTCCGCACCGGCCGGCGCGCTCGCGCCGCCGGCGGCGGCCGCGGGGTGCACGGCCGGCACACCGGTGGACTTCAACGGCGACGGGACGCGTGACATCGCGATCGCGGACCCGGAGGCGACGGTCGCGGGGCATGCGGAGGCGGGGCTGGTCCGGATTGCCTACGGCGGCGGCAAGGGCGTCGCGGAGATCTCCCAGGACGCCGCCGGGATGCCGGGGGACGCGGAGACCGGTGACCGCTACGGCCACGCCCTCGCCGTTCTCGACGAGAACAAGGACGGGTGCAGCGACCTGGCCGTCGGGGTGCCGTACGAATCCCTCGGGGAGGAAGCCGAAGCGGGCATGGTCCAGGTGATCTACGGCGCGCCGGGCGGGCTGGGGACCGGTCCCGCCGTGCGGGAGCTGTTCCAGGGGGCGGGCAAGGGCGACATCGCCACGTCCGCCGCGGAGGCGCGGGATTGGTTCGGCTACGCGCTGGCGGCCGGGGCCACCACCTCCGGAGACCCGTATCTGGTCATCGGCGTGCCGGGGGAGGACCTCGACTCCACCCAGGACGCCGGCACCGTGCACTATCTGCGCGGCAGCGTCAACGTCAGCATCCACGAGGAGAGCCCCGGTGTCGCAGGGGTGGCGGAGACGGACGACCGGTTCGGCACCGCGGTCGCCGCGTCACCCGAGCACATCGCGGTGGGCGGCCCGGGCGAGGCCATCGAGGACCGGACGTTCTCCGGCGCGGCCTGGGTGCTCGGGCACCGGCTGAGCGCCGACGGGATCCCGGTACCCCTGGCCGACTTCGACCAGACCTCGGGCATCAGCGGGTCCGCGGAGACCGGGGACCAGTTCGGCTCGGCCCTGGCCCTGGTTCCCTACCGGCCGTCGGGTGCCGCGTCGGCGACCCATTCGCTGCTCGCCGTGGGGGCGCCCGGCGAGGACAGCACGACCGGTACCGACACCGGCCGGGCCGTCGTCCTGGACGTCACGGCCTCCGGCACGGCGAAGCAGACGGCGGACATCAGCCAGACCGAAGCGGGCGTCACGGGCGTCGGCGAGGACGGGGACTACTTCGGCCGTCAACTGGCCGCCGTCAACACCGCTCCCGGCTCCGTCGGCACGGCGAGCACGGTCCTGCTGGCCGTGGGGGTTCCCGGCGAGGACGTCGAGGAGGCCGTCGACTCCGGCTCGGTGCAGCTCTTCCCGCTGGTGGGAGCACCCGGCGACGGTGACGCCGCCGTGGGCAAGGGCGACGCCGGGCTGCCGGGAACACCGGGCCCGCGGGAGTACCTCGGGACGAGCCTCTGGGCCACTTCCTCGCAGCTCTATGTGGGGATTCCGCACGGTGCACCGGCCGACCGGGGGGTGTACGGCCTGCGATGGCCGGACGTCCTGGCCGGCACAGCCGGGACCGTGACCGCCTGGAAGCCGGGCGAGGGCGGACTGCCCGCCGGAGGACGGGCCTTCGGGGCGGTGGTCCGGTGACCTCCGGCGGACGTGGGGACGACAGGACGGACGAGCCGGGGGAACCCGGGGGCGGGGACGTGAAGGGCAATCGACCACGGCGCAGCGTGCGCCGCACCGCGACCATGGTGGGGGTGCTGACGGCGCTGCTGGCGGCCGGCAGCACCGGACTTCCGGACACCGGCACACCGGTGCCCGCGGGGGCTGCCTCCGCAGCGCCCGCGAAGACACCGTCCGGCCGCTACGCCAAGGTGCAGCAGACGGAGGAACAGGCGCAGGTGGCGGCCGAGGCCGGCGGGAGCCCCGTCGAGGTCGCCGCGCTCCGCCAGGAGCGGCGGGAGGTGCTGGCCAACCCGGACGGTTCGTTCACCGCGTACGAGTACACCGAGCCGGTGCGCACCGTCCGCGACGGACGGTGGGTCCCCGTGGACGACGCCCTGGTCAGGCGCGCGGACGGGAGTTGGGGACCGAAGGCGGCCACCGTCGACCTGCGCTTCTCGAACGGCGGTGAAGAACCGTTTGTGCGGATGCGGAAGGCGGGGCGCGAGTACGCCCTGACCTGGCGGGCCGGCAAACTGCCCGCACCGAAGGTGGAGGGCAGCTCCGCGACCTACCCCGAGGTCCTGCCCGGGGTGGATCTCGTGACCCGCGCCGAGGTGGACGGTCTGGCACACCTGCTGGTCGTGAAGACACCGGAAGCGGCCCGGAACCCCGAGCTGAAGAAGATCGAGTTCGGGCTGCGGACCCAGGGGCTGACCGTGGAGGAGACCGCGGACGGCTCCCTGCGCGCGGTGGACGCCGAGGTCGGCGGCACGGTGTTCGAGGGCGCCGAGCCTGTGATGTGGGATTCCGCGGACACCGCACAACAGGGCGGCCCGTCGTCCTCGGCCGGTCCCGGCAAGGCGCCGTCGAGGGCTCCGGCCGCCCGGGCCGCGCGCCCGGCTTCGGTCTCCCGCCCGGCCGTGGACCCGTCCGTCGACGGCCCGGGGGCCGGCGGCCGCACCGCCCCCGTCGACGTCGAGGTGACCGGGGACCGGCTCAGCCTCACCCCGGACCGTGCGCTGCTCACCGGCGAGGACACCGTCTTCCCCGTGGTCATCGACCCGGTCCAGCGGACCACCTCCCGTACGGCCTGGACCGGCGTCATGTCCGGCATGCCGACGGAACAGGACTGGAAGTACAAGGGGAGCGCGGGAGCGGGCAAGTGCCCGACGGACTACAACCCGGTCTCCTGCAACGGTGTGGGCGTACGGCGGTTGCTCTACACCCTGCCGACGTCGTTCTACCGGGGCAAGAGCATCCTCAGCGCGAGCTTCTCGGCACGGGTGGAGCACGTCTACCACGCCGACGCCAGGGCGGAGCCGATCAGTCTCTACCGGATCGGCGGGAAGAACTACACCGTCACCGCGAAGAGCAACTGGTCCAATACCAAGGACGACTGGAACGACCGGCTTCTGACCGTCGACCGGAAGATCCAGCCGACGTCCTGCGGGGCCCAGCCGAATCTGCACTTCGAGGGCGGGGAGCTCGTCAAGGAGTTGCAGACCGCGGCCGACGACGACTGGTCCTCGATGTCGCTCGGGCTGCGGGCCACCAACGAGGACACCTTCGGCGGGTGGAAGCGCATCTGCGGGAAGGCTCACCTGTCGGTCAAGTACAACAATCCGCCGAAGAGGATCGACGTCGACTGGATGTCGTCCAACCCCGGCAAGGAGTGCACCTGGGGGAACGGACGGCCGTTCACCGACGAGCGCCCGAAGCTCCGTACCCAGGCCCGGGACCCGGACCACACCTCCTACCGCACGGAGCAGGTGCAGGTGGAGTTCAAGGTCGACTGGACGCGCAGGAACGGCAGTTCCGCGTCCTATACGGAGCAGACGAAATTCAAAGCGCCCAACGAGGGGACCAGTTTCGACCACACCGTCAAGAAGTCCGTCATCAGTGATCTC
Source organism: Streptomyces sp. NPDC001922 (assembly GCF_042891165.1). Lineage (NCBI taxonomy): Bacteria > Bacillati > Actinomycetota > Actinomycetes > Kitasatosporales > Streptomycetaceae > Streptomyces > Streptomyces sp. NPDC001922. The sequence continues at coordinate 216,242 of NZ_JBIASV010000005.1, forward strand.
AAACCGGGCTCGGTGATCTACTGGAGCGCCCGCGCCTACGACCGCGCCCAGTGGGGACCGTGGAGCTACGACGGTGGCGCCCAGCGCTGCGAGTTCATCTACGACGCGACCGTCCCCGGAGCTCCCGGGGTCGTCTCGAAGGCCTATCCCGATGACGGCAAGTGGCACGACGGCGTCGGCACGGTCGGCAGCTTCACCTTCGCTCCCAACACCGACGACTCCATCGACGACAAGGACGTCACGGAGTACCGCTACAGCTTCGACAAGGAGCCGATGAAGCCGGTGCCCGCGAAGCCGATGGGCGGACCGGCCACGGTGAGCTGGACTCCGATGAAGCCGGGCCGGCACACGCTGACCGTCGAGGCGTACGACCGCGCGAAGCACTCCAGCAGCTCCTCGCACCACTGGTTCCTCGTCACCGAGGGGCGCCCGGTCGCGGGCCAGTGGAACCTCGCGGACGAGCGCGGGTCCGGGACCGCTCACGACGAGACGCTGGACCATCCCGCGGCGGCGGGGCCGGGCGTCGAGTTCGGCGTGCCCGGACCCGGTGGGACGGCGGACTTCGCCGCACGGTTCGACGGAAGCGAGAACGGCTACCTCGACACCGAGGCGGGGGTTCTCGACAGCGACGCGAGCTTCAGCGTCAGCGCCTGGGTCCGGCCCACCGCCCTGGACCACGACATGGCGGTGGTCAGCCAGAACGGAACCGGGGAGCCCGGTTTCACCCTCGGGTACGACGCTGGCCTCAAGTCCTGGGCGTTCTCGGCGCCGGTCGGCGACGTGAGTTCGCTGGGTTCCTGGCAGGCGAAGGCAGGAGTCGTCCCGGTCAAGGACCAGTGGGTGCTGCTCACCGGCGTGTACGACGCCCACGCCGCGGGCGGTCCGGAGATGCGGATCCACGTCAACCAGCAGGTGCAGGGCACCGCCAAGCGCCGCTCCGTCTGGAAGGCGCGCGGCGACCTGCAGATCGGCCGGGCGACGGCGTCCTCCGGCTACCGTGATCCGTTCCAGGGGGATCTGGCCGAGGTCCGGGCCTTCGACCGCGTGCTGTCCCCGGAGCAGGTCGCCGAGCAGATGACGGTGAAGCCCCAGCGCAAGGGCTACTGGCCGCTGGACAGCGCGGCGAACGGCACGTCCGCCGACGTCCAGCAGGGCGGACAGCCGCTGACGCTGGGCGGCGACGCCACGGTGTACCGGTCGTCGGACCCGCTGGCCGAGCCTCCTCTCGTCGGCGCGGGGCACCTGACGCTCGACGGCGCGGGTGACTGGGCTGCCACGGCGACGCCCCCGGTCAGCGGGACCAGCAGTTTCACCATCACGGCCCGGGCCCAGCTGACCTCGCTGGACGCCGAGAAGTCGCAGACGGTGTTCTCCCTGCCGGGCAGCGCGGCGGACCGGGTCGCGGTGCGCTACGACGCACCGTCCGGACGCTGGCAGCTGGTGGTGGCGCGGGAGAACAAGGCCGGCGCCAAGGTCACATCGGTGACCGATGACCGGGAGCTCCCGGACACCGGCGGGGCGGGCCAGCATCTCGCCGTCGTCTACGACGCGTTCGCCAATCGGCTCCGCCTCTACGTGGAGGGGCAGCTCGCCACGTCCGCGAGTGCCGCCGACACCACCCTCTGGGCCGCGAACGGAGGGCTGCAGGTCGGCCGTTCCGCCCAGGGCGGCGGCCGGGACCACTTCGCCGGTGCGCTCGACGAGGTGCGGGTCTACTCCGGCGCGGCCGACCCGGCGGCGGTGGCCCGCATGGCGCAGCGGGAAGCCGTGCCCGACCTCTAGAGCGGACAGTTCCCGGGGCGGACGCGCCCCCGGCCCGAGAGCGCCGGACCCGTGCCGGTGCTCTCGGTGGCCCATCCATCGAATCCTCTGAATCTCCGTCTTCGGAACCTGCGGAAAGAAGCACCCGTGAAGCCCATGTGTGGCCGTTCACTCAACAGCCGCTTAACCAGACGCGCCATAGGCGCCATCGTGCTGGGACTCAACCTGGCCCTGGTCGGTGGCATGGCCGAGGCCGTTCCGGCCGAGCAGAAGTCCGGGCCCGGGCGTCCCGGCGTGGCCCGGTCGGCCGACCCTGCCCGGGGCAGGGACGCGAAGGCCCTCCCACGGCCGTCCGACCCGACGCGGAAGGCCGCCGTCACCCGACTGGACACGGCCGCCTGGCCGAAGTCCGGGAGCGTGGAGGCCCCCGTCCACCCGAGCAGCGGAAAGCCGGGCAAGCGGGCGAAGGTGACCGCGGGTGGACTGCCCGTCTCGGTCGCCGAGGCCGCCGCGTCCGGCCGGCAGAAGGCAGGCGCTGCACGGCGGCCCGCCGCGGTCCGGGTCACGAACCTGGACACCCGGCGGGCCCGTGCGCTCGGCAGCGCCGCACTGCTGCGCGTACAGCGCACCGACCGGGCCGGCCGGCCGGGCAAGGTCGCGCTCACCGTCGACTACTCGGCCTTCGCCGAGGGCTACGGCGGCAGCTACGGGGCGCGGCTCCACCTGGTGCAGCTCCCCGCCTGCGCGGCGGTGGCCCTCCCGGGCAGCAAGAGCTGCCCCGGACTGCCGGTGCCGCTCGACACGGTGAACGACGCCTCGCGCCGCACCGTGACCGCGGAGGTCACGGCCGCTCCGGCAGCCCCGGGGAAGTCCGCCGGCACCGCCTCCAAGGGACCGCTGGTCGCCCTCGCCGCCGGCACCTCGTCGTCGCAGGGCAGCTACAAGGCCACTCCGCTGGCTCCCTCCGCGAGCTGGAGCGTGTCCAACGCCTCGGGCGGCTTCTCCTGGAACTATCCCGTCCGCACGGTTCCGACCCCGGGCGGTCTGACGCCGTCGATCGGGCTCGGCTACTCCTCGCAGTCCGTCGACGGGCGTACCGCGGTCACCAACAACCAGGGATCGTGGCTGGGCGAGGGGTTCAGCTTCGAGCCGGGCTACATCGAGCGGGCGTACAAGCCGTGCTCCGAGGACGGCCACAAGGACTCCGCCGAGCAGTGCTGGGCGTACGACAACGCCACCATCCTGCTCAACGGCAGCGCCACCCGCCTGGTCAAGGACGACGACGGTGACGACTGGCACCTGGCGGGCGAGAGCGGAGCCAAGGTCCAGCGGCTGACGGGAGCCACCAACGGTGACGACGACGGTGAGCACTGGAAGGTCACCACGACCGACGGCACCCAGTACTTCTTCGGCCTGAACCGCCTGCCGGGCTGGAGCGCCGGCAAGGAGGAGACCGATTCGGCCTGGACGGCCCCGGTCTTCGGCGACGACGCCAAGGAACCCTGCTACAAGGCCGCCTTCAGCAGCGCGCACTGCAAGCAGGCGTGGCGGTGGAACCTCGACTACGTCAAGGACACCCACGGCAATGTGATGTCCTACTTCTACGGGGCCGAGACCAACCACTACGCCCTGAACGGCAAGACGGACGCCAAGGGCACCGCCTACGAGCGCGGGGGCTACCTCAAGCGCATCGACTACGGCCAGCGGGACACCAAGGTCTACGAGGCGAAGGCCCCCGCGCGGGTCTCCTTCACCGTGGCGGAGCGGTGTCTGCCCACGAGCGGTTTCGACTGCGCCCCGGGCAAGCGGACCAAGGCCAACGCCGCGCACTGGCCGGACACCCCGGTCGACCTGGAGTGCAAGGCCGACACCAAGTGCACGGCCGGCCAGTCCGTCCCCTCCTTCTGGACGACGAAGCGGCTCACCGGCATCACCACCCAGATGCGCACCGGCACCGACACCTACACGGATGTCGACGCCTGGACGCTCACCCATCGCTTCACCGACAACGGTGACGACTCCAAGACCCTGTGGCTCGCCGCCATCGATCACGAGGGCAAGGCCGGGAGCGGCAGCGTCAAGATGCCCTCGGTGGAGCTGCAGGGCACCCAGCTCGTCAACCGGGTGGACCGGAACGGCGACAACATCGCCCCCTTCCACCGCTACCGGCTGGGCACGGTGCTCAGCGAGACCGGCTCGCAACTCGACATCAACTACGCGCCGACCGAGTGCACCGCGGGCGCCCTTCCGAAGCCGGGGGAGTCGACCAAGCGGTGCTACCCGGTGCGCTGGGCGCCGCCCGGCCACATCGAGCCGATCACCGACTGGTTCCACAAGTACGTCGTCGCCGAGACCATCGAGACCGACCGCACCGGTGGCGGGGACGACCTGGTCACGGAGTACGACTACCAGGGCGACGCGGCCTGGCGGCACCCCGACCCGGACGGCATCACCGACGAGAAGTACCTGACCTGGGGGCAGTGGCAGGGCTACGGCAAGGTCAAGGTCACCGGTGGTGACGGCGAGACCAAGCCCACCCGGGTCGACTACACCTACCTCCAGGGCATGGACGGGGACAAGAAGCCCGGCGGGGGCACCCGCTCGGAGAAGGTCTCCGACTCGACCGGCAAGGAGTACACCGACTCCGAGGAGTACAACGGCTTCGAGCTGGAAGCCGCGACCTATGACCGGGGCAAGGTCGTCTCCAAGGTCGTCAACGAGCCCTGGAAGCACGTCACCGCGACCGAGACCAGGAGCTGGGCCACCACCCGGGCGAGCATCGTCAAACCGAAGGTGACCCGCGGCTACACGGCCCTGGCCGACGGCCGCTGGCGCACCACGAGGTCCGAGTCCACCTACGACACCGACACCGACACCGGCCGGCTGCTGAGGACGGACGACGACGGAGACCTGGCGAAGGACGACGACCAGACCTGCACCCGCCTCTGGTACGCGGACAACCCCGGCAGCAACCTCTACGAACTGCCCTCCCGCAGCGAGGCGGTGAGCGTCGACTGCTCGAAGACGCCCGACCGCGGGACCCAGGTGACCGCCGACGAGCGCACCTTCTACGACGACGGGAAGTTCGACGAGGCTCCGGCCAGGGGGCTGGCGACCAGGACCGAGCGGCTGACCTCGTACCAGGGGGACACCGCGCGCTACCAGGTCACCGGGACCACCACGTACGACGCCTTCGGCCGCCCCACCCGGCAGAAGGACGCCGCGGAGAACGCGACCTCGACCGACTACACCGAGACCAACGGCCTGCTGACCAGGACGAAGGTGACCAACGCCCTCGGTCACGCCACCACCACCGACTACGCCCCGGCCTGGGGCCAGTCCGCGGGACAGACCGACCCCAACGGCCGGCGCACCGACCTCGGCTACGACGCACTCGGCCGGCTGACCTCGGTGTGGATGCCGGACCGCCCCAAGTCGGAGTCCCCGAGCATCAGGTACTCCTACTCCGTCAGCCGTGACGACATCATCGCCGTCAAGACCGAGAAGGCCGAGATCAGCGGCTCCTTCGGCGTCGAGTACCAGCTCTACGACAGCCTGCTCCGCCCGCGGCAGAAGCAGACCGAGGGGCCGCGCGGCACCCGGATGGTGGCCGACACCTTCCACGACGGCACCGGCAAGATCAAGAAGACCAACTCCACCTACAACGCGGCGGGTGCCCCGTCGCCGAAGCTCCTGACCGTCGCCAACGGTGAGGTCGGCGCGCAGACCCTCTACGAGTACGACGGCCTGGGCCGCACCACCGCGGAGATCTCGCGGGTCGCGGGCCAGGAACAGTGGCGGACCACGACGGTGTACGAGGGCGACCGCACCCGCGTCGACCCGCCGGCCGGCGGCATCCCCACGACCACCCTCACCGACGCGGCCGGCCGCACCACCGAAGTCCGTCACCACCAGGGCGCGGGCCCCACCCCGGAAGGCGCCGGCGGACCGGGCAACGGCTACGACTCCACCGAGTACACCTACACCCGGGCGGGGCAGCTCAAGACGGTCACCGACGCCAAGAAGAACGTCTGGCGTTACGAGTACGACCAGCTCGGGCGGAAGACCAAGAGCGTCGACCCGGACACCGGCACGTCGACCACCGAGTACGACGCACTGGACCGGCCGGTCTCGGCCACCGACAGCCGCGGCAAGCGGATCTCCACGGTCTACGACGAGCTGAGCCGCCCGGTATCGACCTGGGAGGGCGAGCCGAAGACCGGCACCAGACTCACCGAGACCCGCTACGACCGAGCCGGCCGGCTGGGCCACGCCTACGCCTCGCTGCGCTACACCAGCGACACCGAGTACTTCCTGTCGGTCACGCAGGCGGTGGACGAGTACTACCGTCCGGTCAAGACCGCCTACCAGGTGCCGAAGTCCGAAGGGGCGCTCGCGGGCGTCTACACCTTCAGCACCACGTACAACCGCGACGGCACCGTGCAGGGCCTGGGGATGCCCGCGGCGGGCGGACTCGGGTCGGAGGCCGTCGTCTTCACCTACGACGCACTCCAGCGTCCGACGGGCATGCAGGGCGATAAGCCGTACGTCTCGCACACCGTCTACAGCCCCACCAGCCTGGTCCAGCAGCTCGAACTGTCCACCGGCAGCGGCAAGAAGGTCTGGCAGACCTTCGAGTACGAGAAGGGGACGGACCGACTGACGCGCTCGACCGTGGACATCTCGGGTGTCACGGGACCGGCCAAGCAGTCCTTCTACTCCTACGACCAGGCCGGCAACGTCCTGTCGATCGCCGACACGGCGAGCACCACGCCCGATGTGCAGTGCTTCGCCTACGACTCCGCGCAGCGGCTGTCCGAGGCGTGGACGCCGCAGTCGGACGGGGCGGGCGCGGCCGGATCGGGCACGGTCGGCGGACAGCAGAACGGTTCCTCCCCGAAGAGCTGCGGGGCTTCTCCGGGGGAGAAGCCGCTGGGCGGCCCGGCGGCGTACTGGAAGTCGTACACCGTCGACGCGATCGGCAACCGGACCAAGGAGACCGTCCACGACACCGGCCTCGACAAGGCCAAGGACGTGACCCGCTCCTTCACGTACGGCGAGAACAAGGCCGGTCCGCACGCGGTCACCAAGGTCGTGGAGAACACCCCGACCGGTGACCGGCAGTCCTCCTACGGCTACGACCCCGCGGGCAACACCGAGAAGCGCACGGTCGGCGGCAACGCCCAGACCCTGGAATGGAACGCCGAGGGCGACCTCGCGAAGACGAAGGAGGCGGACGGCAAGGAGGCGACCTACCTCTACGACGCCGAGGGCAACCGGGTCATCCGGCGGGACGCGGCCGCCACCACGGTCTACCTGCCGGGCATGGAACTCAGCCTGCCCAAGGGCGGGGAGAAGATCCAGGCCACCCGCTACTACACGTTCGCCGGCCGGACGGTGGCGATCCGCACCGACAAGGGAGACCTCTCCTTCCTCGCCTCCGACCACCACGGCACCGGCGAACTGGCCGTCGACGCCGAAACCGGTGCGGTCTCCCAGCGCCGCTTCGACCCGTACGGCGTGGAGCGCGGCAAGCCCGCGGGTGAATGGCCCGGTGAGAAGGGCTTCGTCGGCGCCACGATCGACGCGCAGACCGGCCTGACCCATATGGGGGCGCGCGAATACGACCCGGGTCTGGGCAAGTTCATCTCGGTCGACCCGGTCATCGACTTCTTCAGTCCGCAGCAGATGAACGGCTACGGGTACGCCAACAACTCTCCCGTCACGCTGTCCGACCCCAGCGGCCTGCTGCCGTGCGCGACGGGCATCCAGCTCAGCTGCGGCCCGTGCAACCCGATCTTCTCCTCCTGCGGGGGCGGAGGCGGCGGTGGCGGTGGTGGTGGTCACGGCGGTGGCGGTGGCGGCGGGGGTGGCGGCCATCAGGACTGGGTCGTCCACCAGGCGCAGCACCAGGTCTACTCCGCACAGCGCAACCTCGGAACGGCGAAGCACCGCGTCGTGCAGGCCGCGAAATCCCTCGTCAAGATCGCCAGAGACATTCTGGGCGTCGACGCCGCGATGGACTGCGTCTCCACCGGAGACCTGGGCTCCTGCGGCGAGACCCTGCTGAATGTCGCGGGCAGCTTCGCCGGCGGACTCGCCGGCAAGATCCTTTCCAAATACGGCATGCCCTGGAACTGGGCGAAGGGAGCCAGACTCACCAAACGCGTCTGGGGCCTGCTCGGCGACCTCGTCGGCGGCGCCAAGGACATGTGGCAGGCGTCCAAGTCACTCGACAAGGCGAAGGACACACTCGCCGCCGCCCGGGCCAAGGCGAAATCCATGGTCGCGAAGGGCAAGGAGCCGACCAAGTGCCATAGCTTCCTGCCAGGCACCAAGGTGCTGCTGTCGGACGGCAGCACCAAGCCGATCGAGGACGTCGAACTCGGCGACAAGGTCACCGTCACCGACCCCGAAACGGGCGAGACCACGACCCGCGAGGTCGTCGGCACCATCGTCACCAAGGACGACAAGCACTTCGTCGACCTGACGATCTCGACGGAGAAGGGCGCGGCCGACGGCCCGGCCAAGGCCGGTATCGACGGGAAGGCCGGTGACGAAGGCAAGGCCGCCGGTGAGCCGGTCAAGGCCGGCAAGAAGACCGCGGCGCTGATATCCACGACCACCCACCCGTTCTGGGTGACATCCGAGAAGCGCTGGATCAAGGCGGGCGACCTCGAGCCCGGCATGACCCTCCGCACCCCGAAGGGCGACCGCGTCACGGTCGAGGGCGTCCGCCACTTCGAGGAGCGGCGCCGGACGCATGACCTCACGATCAGTGGGATTCATACGTACCATGTGCTGGCGGGCGGGGCTCCGGTTCTCGTTCACAATTGTGGAACAGGGCCGAGGGAGGGCGCAGGCCTCGGTCAAGATGAGCTGATGTCGCAGGCAGAAGGCCTGCGAGATGAATACGCTGGCAAAATGGCCGGACTCTCGAACAGGAAGCGTCCAGCGACCGTCACAGCTGGGTATAACAAGGAGACTGGGCAGTACGCTGCTGGTGCTTCGAGTAAGGGTGTCTGTGCAGAAGTGTGTGTTGTGAATCAGTTGGGGGGAGATCCCTCAAAGATCGTGTTCACTTCGGCTGTGCGCCCTCGTACCGGGGCCTCCATCAACATCTGTGTTTCATGTGAAGGCCAGTTTGGGCGTGGTGGATTCAAGGGTGCGGGGACGGTGTTCGATTCTGACGTGCTGAGACTCTTCGATAAATAGGGCACGAGGGTGGAGGGGTGTATGGAGATCGAGTTGACAAGGCACCCGTGGGCCTCGCTTCAGGGAGTGAGCGGTGATGCCCGCGGTCTCGAGTCGGCTATCCGTGACCTGGCTGGGGCAAAGGACCGGGGGACGGCGCTGGAGGCTTCCGGCCGGGTGGAACGCGTGATTTTCGCGCAAGGGCTGCTCTGCGAAGCTTCGACGGCCGTGGCGGCCAGCCTTGTTCACTGCCTCTGGCGCAGTGCGGAGCATTCAGAGGATTTGATTCTCGGATTGCTCTCCGACCTGTCCGCAGCCGTGGTGAACGAGGAAGATCCGGACGTCTACGGGCATGCATCACGAGAGCGATGCATGCAGGAAATCGTTCTCGCCTATCCGGGGTACGTGGAGATCCTTGAAACCGGTTCGAACGTCAACTCCCGCACGGCGTGCATCGACCTCATCCTCATGTGTGGGATCGAGTTCGACTACCTGAGAGATCGGTCGATCCACTACCTGGAAAGCGCGTTGCGGCTTGAGGGCCTGGACGGTCACAGTGCCGTTATCGGCGACTCTCTTACTGATTTGCGGGAGGCGGGTGCGCAGCCGGGGCGCTCATGCTGAAATTGCCACCCCATGTCGGGCATGCCGTCGAGTGAAGAACGGGTTGGGGGGCTACTAGTGGACGCAGAGTCGCAGGATCCGGTGCTCAGCTTGGATCCCGGCACCGTGGCCGCTCTGGAGGCGTCTGGATGGCATCCTGGGCGTCGGGTCGACGTGTCCGCTGAGGTGCAAGCCTTGGAAGCCCGCGGGTACGTCACGAGTCGCACGGTCCTCGGTTTTCTTGAGTCGTTCTCTGGGCTGCGGGTCGAGCCGGTCAATGAACAAGGCCCGAACTTCATCAACGGAGAACCGTTCATCGCCGACCCGGTAGGGGTCGGGAACAGGCATCAAGATGAAGCCGTGGCGATCGGTTCGGCGCTGAACGGGGCTTGGTTCCCCATCGGCTGGTGGCTTAGCTATTCGCATGTCTTCATGGAGCGATCCGGCGCGCTGGTCGCTTGTGCGAATGGCCTCATCTGGAGTCTTGGGGACACACCCCTCGCAGGTCTGGACTTCATGGTGCGAGCCGATCGTCCACTGGTTTGTGTGCATGCCCCTGAGGAGGTGAGGCCGTGGCCGGGCAGTGCTTGACTCCCTCGTTGAACCCCGGACAGTGATGGTCGCCCAACCATCGTTGGCGCGGCGCCCAACCCGGGTGGACTCTGCTGGTTGGCGAGGTTAATGAGGCGCCTGCATGGGTTCTTGCCTCTAGTCAGTGGATCTGGGTGAGCCTTGTGCCTGTCTCTCCAGAGTTGCGTGCAGCACTTCAAAGATTGCGAGCAATTCGGCGCGAAAGGCCCCGAGGTGAGCGCGAAACCGAATCCTTTGCCGTGTGGCGGGAAAGGATTGCAGGCGCGTTGGATTCGCTGGCTGGATTTCTGATCCATCAGGAAGATCGCCAGAGGGCTGAAGCCGAAGCGGCCGCTGCTCGTGCTGAAGCAGCAAGAATCCGTGCCGAACTGGACCAACTGGGCTGATCTCTAGGCGTCTGCCCTGATCCGCTTTTTCCTGCGGCTTCGATCGGGGATGGCCCTGCATGCATCAGAAGCCCCGCCGAGGGTGATTTCGGTGGGGCTTCTGCGCCGTTTGGCGGCAGCATCAGCGGACGCGGCCGCGGCGAGTGGTTAGCGGGTGGGCTATTGGAGTCGTCGTCGGTCAGGCCGACTGCGTGCCCAGGGTGTGGACGGCTTGACGTTGGAGGCGGCGTCCTACGTGGGCGTAGACGCCGGCGGTGACGTCGATGTCGGCGTGACCGAGGCCTGCCCTCCTGCGCCCCGCGCCGCCCCTCACCCCGTCTGCGCAGCAGCCGCCGCCGAAGCCTGCCGGTTCCCCCGCTCCACGATCCGGGAGAACGCGTAGTCCGCGACGTCCTTGCCCGCCTGGCGGGCGCGGGTGTCGGAGGGCTTGACGGGCTTGCCCGAGGTGTAGCCGGAGACCGTGAAGTACGCGTAGCGGCCGACCGAGTTGTAGGTCAGCCGGCAGGCCGTCGCGCGGCAGAAGGACGGTACGCCCTTGCCCGCGAGGGACTGGATGTTGCCCGCGGCCTGGTTCTTGGCCCGGGAGGCCTGGGTCTGGGTGTCGAAGACGGCCACGCCGACCGTGACGGCCACGCCGCTCTTCTCGTACGTCGCCCGGATGACCTGGTCGCAGTCGTTGCGGCTGAGGACGGCACCCAGACGGCTGGAGGCGGCGGAGGCGCAGCTCTTGGTGGCGCCGGAGGCGCCCTTCTTGTACGAGCCGGCGCCCGTCGACATGGTCTCCGCGGGGAAGAGCGTGCCGGCGCTGAGCGGGGCCCGGTCCTTCTCCTTGGTGGATATGAAGTCCCGCGGGTCCGGCGGGGGCGGCGGCGAGACGTCCGAGAAGGAGGGCTCGGGCTGCTGCGGTTCGCTGGGCAGGGTCTGCGGCGACGGGAGGTCCTGGGCGCTGTCGTCCGTGCTGCCCGAGTTCACCACCACGGCCGCGACCACGACCGCCACGGCGGCCGTCGCCAGCGCGCCGCCGCCGATCAGCATGCCCTTGCGGCGGCGGTTGCGGGCTGCCGTGCGGTCCGCCAACGCGCCCCAGTCGGGCGTCGACCGGTTCGATCCGCCGGAGTCCACTGGCCCTCCTTGCCCAAAGCTCATGGCGCGAATCCTAAACCGCTTGGAAGAGCGGGCGTTCAGTGGTGACAATCGATCACCATGGGCCATCTCGAAGCAGCACATGTCGAGTACTACCTTCCCGACGGCCGGGTGTTGCTCGCTGACGCCTCGTTCCGGGTGGGCGAGGGCGCGGCGGTCGCCCTGGTGGGAGCCAACGGGGCGGGCAAGACCACCCTGCTGCGGCTGCTGTCCGGGGAACTCCAGCCGCACGGCGGTTCGGTGACCTCCAGCGGCGGGCTCGGGGTGATGCCGCAGTTCGTCGGCAGCGTGCGGGACGAGAGAACGGTCCGGGACCTCCTCGTGGGGGTGGCGCAGCCGCGGATCCGGCAGGCCGCGAAGGCCGTCGACGAGGCCGAGCTGGCGATCATGACGAAGGACGACGAGGCGGCCCAGCTCGCGTACGCGCAGGCGCTCAGCGACTGGGCGGAGGCCCGCGGCTACGAGGCCGAGACCACCTGGGACATGTGCACCGTGGCCGCGCTGGGGGTCCCGTACGAGCGGGCGCAGTGGCGCCAGGTGCGGACGCTCTCCGGCGGCGAGCAGAAGCGGCTGGTGCTGGAGGCGCTGCTCCGCGGGCCCGAGGAGGTCCTGCTGCTCGACGAGCCGGACAACTATCTGGACGTCCCCGGCAAGCGCTGGCTGGAGGAGCAGCTGGGGCAGACCCGGAAGACCGTGCTGTTCGTCTCGCACGACCGCGAGCTGCTGGCCCGGTCGGCGGAGAAGATCGTCAGTGTGGAGCCCGGCCCGGCCGGGTCGGACGTCTGGGTGCACGGCGGCGGCTTCGGGACGTACCACGAGGCGCGCAAGGAGCGCTTCGCCCGCTTCGAGGAGCTGCGCCGGCGCTGGGACGAGAAGCGCGCCCAGCTGAAGCGGCTGGTGCTGGACATGCAGCAGTACGCGTCCCGGAGCGACGAGATGGCCTCCCGCTACCGCGCCGCGCAGACCCGGCTGCGGAAGTTCGAGGAGGCCGGGCCGCCGCCCGAGCCGCCGCGGGAGCAGGACATCCGGATGCGGCTGCGCGGCGGCCGGACCGGGGTGCGCGCGATGACCTGCGAGAACCTCGAGCTGACGGGGCTGATGAAACCGTTCGACCTGGAGATCTTCTACGGCGAGCGGGTCGCGGTCCTCGGCTCGAACGGCTCCGGGAAGTCGCACTTCCTGCGGCTGCTGGCGGGGGAGGACGTGGCGCACACGGGGGAGTGGAAGCTGGGCGCCCGGGTGGTCCCGGGCCACTTCGCCCAGACCCACGCCCACCCCGAGCTGGAGGGGCGCACCCTGGTCGACATCCTGTGGACCGAGCACGCCCGGGACCGCGGCCGGGCGATGAGCGTGCTGCGCCGCTACGAGCTGGAGCCGCAGGCCGACCAGCCGTTCCAGAAGCTCTCCGGCGGGCAGCAGGCCCGCTTCCAGATCCTGCTGCTGGAGCTGGAGGGGACCACGGCACTGCTGCTGGACGAGCCGACCGACAACCTGGACCTGGAGAGCGCGGAGGCCCTCCAGGAGGGGATGGAGGGGTACGAGGGGACGGTGCTGGCCGTGACGCACGACCGCTGGTTCGCCCGCTCCTTCGACCGCTTCCTGGTGTTCGGGGCGGACGGGGTGGTCCGGGAGACCCCGGAGCCGGTGTGGGACGAGGGCCGGGTGGCCCGGGCGCGCTGACGGCGCCGCGGCCCTCCCGGGCCGGGGCGGCCCCGTGGCCGTCCGGCCCGGGGACTGCAGGGGCACCGCCCCGGTCGGCGGGCCCCACTCCGGGGGTGGTGATCGGGGGCGGGGCTCCTGGTCACAGCGGTGACGTACCGTGATGGACGGGGTGTGACGACGGCGGAAGGGCGCCCTCGTCCGCCAGTGCCCGTGGGGCCGCCGCGTCCGCGGACCCCCGTTCCGCGGAGCCGGGACCCGACCCGCACGGGGTGCCGTCCCGGCGAGGCCGCTGCGCGTACTCCGATCGGGGTGTTTTGACCCGTGCGGGGCGCGGCCGGTATTCTGCCAGTTCGTTATGCGTACTGGCTTGCTCGTTCTCACGTGAGAGGCCGTTACGCCGGTCCACCGGGCCGATGACCAGCGGCAGGTACACGGGTTGCGTCCCCGCGTGCCGCCAAGGCTGTCGTGATCGTCCGGGTGGCCTTGTCAGGACACCACTCACTGAAGAAGCGAAGGCTACGACCGTGCGTACGTTCAGCCCCAAGCCCGGCGATATTCAGCGCCAGTGGCACATCATCGACGCGCAGGACGTTGTCCTGGGCCGTCTGGCGACCCAGGCCGCGACCCTTCTCCGGGGCAAGCACAAGCCGGTTTACGCGCCGCATGTCGACGCCGGTGACTTCGTCGTCATCATCAACGCCGACAAGGTGCACCTCTCCGGCAACAAGCGCGTGCAGAAGATGGCCTACCGCCACTCCGGCTACCCGGGCGGCCTCCGGTCCGTCCGCTACGACGAGCTGCTCGAGAAGAACCCCGAGAAGGCCGTCGAGAAGGCCATCAAGGGCATGCTCCCGAAGAACACCCTGGGCCGTCAGATGCTCTCGAAGCTGAAGGTCTACGCGGGCTCCGAGCACCCGCACGCTGCTCAGCAGCCGGTCCCGTTCGAGATCACCCAGGTCGCGCAGTAGTCCCGGCCACACCCCCTAAGACGAAGAGAATCTGAGGAGAACCGTGGCCGAGACCACCGCCGAGACCCCCATCGAGGTCGAGGAATACACCACCGAGACCGTCGAGTCGGAGTACACCTCCGAGTCGCTCGCGTCCCGCTTCGGCGACCCGCAGCCGGCTGCCGGCCTCGGGCGTCGCAAGAACGCCATCGCCCGTGTCCGCATCGTGCCGGGCACCGGTCAGTGGAAGATCAACGGTCGCACCCTTGAGGGCTACTTCCCGAACAAGGTGCACCAGCAGGAAGTCAACGAGCCCTTCAAGGTGCTCGAGCTGGACGACCGCTACGACGTCATCGCCCGCATCTCGGGTGGCGGCGTCTCCGGCCAGGCCGGTGCCCTGCGTCTGGGTGTCGCCCGTGCGCTGAACGAGGCGGACGTCGACAACAACCGCGGCCCGCTGAAGAAGGCCGGCTTCCTGAGCCGCGACGACCGTGCGGTCGAGCGCAAGAAGGCCGGTCTGAAGAAGGCCCGCAAGGCGCCGCAGTACAGCAAGCGCTAATCGATCGGCTGGCGCGTTTCGCGCCGGCGTTCGATGGACCGCCCCGGCGGCACACCACGTGCTGCCGGGGCGTTCGTTTATGGCCGTCCAGGAGCGTATACAGACAGAAGGCGCTCAATTCCCGACAGTTTCCAAGCAACTCGGAGGACACCAGTGGTACGACTCTTCGGCACGGACGGTGTGCGCGGTGTCGCCAACGCGGATCTGACGGCTGAGCTGGCGCTCGGTCTGTCGGTGGCCGCGGCGCACGTGCTCGCCGAGGCGGGCACGTTCGAGGGCCATCGTCCGACGGCGGTGGTGGGGCGTGATCCGCGTGCGTCCGGGGAGTTCCTGGAGGCCGCCGTGGTGGCCGGTCTCGCCAGCGCGGGCGTGGACGTCCTGCGCGTCGGTGTGCTGCCCACCCCAGCGGTGGCGTATCTCACCGGTGCGCTGGGCGCCGACCTCGGCGTGATGCTCTCCGCCAGCCACAATCCGATGCCGGACAACGGGATCAAGTTCTTCGCCCGCGGTGGGCACAAGCTCGCCGACGAGCTGGAGAACCGGATCGAGTCGGTGTACGGGGCGCACTCCTCCGGTGAGCCCTGGGAGCGCCCCACGGGCGCCGGCGTGGGCCGGGTGCGCAGCTACGACGAGGGCTTCGACAACTACGTCGCGCACCTCATCGGCGTGCTGCCGAACCGGCTCGACGGGCTGAAGGTCGTCCTCGACGAGGCCCACGGTGCCGCCTCCCGGGTCTCCCCGGAGGCGTTCGCGCGGGCCGGTGCCGACGTCGTCACCATCGGTGCCGACCCGGACGGCCTCAACATCAACGACGGTTGCGGCTCCACCCACCTGGACCTGCTCAAGGCCGCGGTGGTCGAGCACGGCGCGGACCTGGGCATCGCGCACGACGGCGACGCGGACCGCTGCCTCGCGGTGGACGCGGCGGGCAACGAGGTCGACGGCGACCAGATCCTGGCCGTCCTGGCCCTCGCCATGCGGGAGACCGACGGCCTGCGGAAGAACACCGTGGTCGGCACGGTGATGTCGAACCTGGGCTTCAAGCTGGCCATGGAGCGCGAGGGCGTCGAGCTGGTGCAGACCGCCGTCGGCGACCGGTACGTCCTGGAGTCGATGAAGGAGCACGGCTACGCCCTGGGCGGCGAGCAGTCCGGCCACGTGATCATCCTCGACCACGCCACGACCGGCGACGGCACCCTGACCGGTCTGATGCTCGCGGCGCGGGTGGCGGCCACCGGCCGTGGCCTGGCGGAGCTCGCGGGCGTCATGGAGCGGCTGCCGCAGGTGCTGATCAACGTCCCGGACGTGGACAAGACCCGGGTGGCGACGTCGACGGAGCTCACGGCGGCCGTCGCGGACGCGGAGCGGGAGCTGGGCACGACGGGGCGGGTGCTGCTGCGGCCGTCCGGTACGGAGCCGCTGGTGCGGGTCATGGTCGAGGCCGCGGACATCGACCAGGCGCGGTCGGTCGCGGGGCGGCTGGCCGACGTGGTGAAGTCCGCGCTGGGGTAGTCCCGGTACGCATCGATTCCGGCCACGGGCCCGGCACCCCCAGGGCGGGGTGCCGGGCCTGTGCCGTTACCGGGGCCTGTGCCGTTACCGGGGGCCGCGGCGACCGCGCTCCGGTGCGGGCCCCGACGGCCGCCCCACCGGCGACGCGCCGCCACCGGCGGCGAGGCCCGACCGGCGGCGAGGCCCGACCGGCGACGGGGCACCCGACAACGGGCCCCCACCGACGACGGGCCCCCACCGACAACGGGCCCCCACCGACGAAGAGGCCCCCGGACCCGCGGCGAAAGCGGGCCCGGGGGCCTCCCCGGTGTGGTGCGGTGATTCAGCCGACGCGGGTCAGCCGAGGGTCGCCAGCGCCTCGTTCAGGATCTTCGACGGGCGCATCACGGCCGCGGCCTTGGCGGTCGCGGGCTGGTAGTAGCCGCCGATGTCGGCCGGCGTGCCCTGGACCGCGATCAGCTCGTCGACGATCGCCTGCTCCTGCTCGGAGAGGGTCTTGGCGAGCTCCGCGAAGGACGCGGCGAGCTGCGTGTCGTCGGTCTGCTTGGCCAGCTCCTGGGCCCAGTACAGGGCCAGGTAGAAGTGGCTGCCGCGGTTGTCGATGCCGCCGAGGCGACGGCTGGGCGACTTGTCCTCGTTGAGGAACGTGGCGGTGGCGCGGTCCAGGGTGTCCGCCAGGACCTGGGCCCGTGCGTTGCCGGTGGTCTGCGCGAGGTGCTCGAAGCTGACCGCCAGCGCGAGGAACTCGCCCAGGCTGTCCCAGCGCAGGTAGTTCTCCTTGACGAGCTGCTGGACGTGCTTGGGCGCCGAGCCGCCGGCCCCGGTCTCGAACAGGCCGCCGCCGTTCATCAGCGGAACGACGGAGAGCATCTTGGCGCTGGTGCCGAGCTCGAGGATCGGGAACAGGTCGGTCAGGTAGTCACGCAGCACGTTGCCGGTCACCGAGATGGTGTTCTCGCCGCGGCGGATCCGCTCCAGCGAGAACGCGATCGCGTCCGCCGGCGCCATGATCTCGATGCGCAGCCCCTCGGTGTCGTGCTCCGGGAGGTACTGCTTCACCTTGGCGATGAGGTTGGCGTCGTGCGCGCGGCCCTCGTCCAGCCAGAACACGGCCGGGTCGCCGGTGGCGCGGGCGCGGGTGACGGCCAGCTTGACCCAGTCCTTGATCGGGTCGTCCTTGGTCTGGCACATCCGGAAGATGTCGCCGGCGCTGACGGTCTGCTCGATCACGGCGTTGTCGTTGCCGTCGAGGACCCGCACGGTGCCCGTGGTCTGCACCTCGAAGGTCTTGTCGTGGCTGCCGTACTCCTCGGCCTTCTGCGCCATCAGGCCGACGTTCGGCACCGAGCCCATGGTGGACGGGTCGAAGGCGCCGTTGGCCCGGCAGTCGTCGATGACGACCTGGTAGATGCCGGCGTAGCTGCTGTCGGGGATGACGGCGAGGGTGTCGGCCTCGTTGCCGTCCGGGCCCCACATGTGGCCGGAGGTGCGGATCATGGCCGGCATCGAGGCGTCGACGATGACGTCGCTCGGCACGTGCAGGTTGGTGATGCCGCGGTCGGAGTCGACCATCGCGAGCTCCGGGCCCTCGGCGAGCTCGGCCTCGAAGGACTCCTTGATCTTCGCGCCCTGCGGCAGCGACTCCAGGCCCTTGAGGATGCCGCCGAGGCCGTCGTTCGGGGTCAGGCCGGCGGCGGCGAGGGTCTCACCGTGCTCGGCGAAGGTCTTCGGGAAGAAGGCCCGGACGACGTGGCCGAAGATGATCGGGTCGGAGACCTTCATCATCGTGGCCTTGAGGTGCACCGAGAACAGCACGCCCTCGGCCTTGGCGCGGGCGACCTGCTCGGTGAGGAACTCGCGCAGCACCGCGACGCGCATGACCGACGCGTCCACGACCTCGCCGGCCAGGACCGGTACCGACTCGCGCAGCACGGTGGTGCTGCCGTCGTCGCCCGCCAGCTCGATGCGGAGCGTGCCCGCCTCCGGCATGACCACGGACTTCTCGGTGGAGCGGAAGTCGTCGGCCGTCATGTGGGCGACGTTGGTCCTGGACTCGGGGGTCCAGGCGCCCATCCGGTGCGGGTGCGCCTTGGCGTAGTTCTTGACCGAGGCGGGGGCGCGGCGGTCGGAGTTGCCCTCGCGCAGGACCGGGTTGACGGCGCTGCCCTTGACCTTGTCGTAACGGGCGCGGATGTCGCGCTCCTCGTCGGTCTTCGGGTCGTCCGGGTAGGCCGGCAGCGCGTAGCCCTGCTCCTGGAGCTCGGCGATCGCGGCCTTCAGCTGCGGGATCGAGGCCGAGATGTTCGGGAGCTTGATGATGTTGGCGCCCGGCGTCTTGGCGAGCTCACCGAGCTGGGCGAGGGCGTCGTCGATGCGCTGGCCCTCCTCCAGGTGCTCGGGGAAGCTCGCGATGATCCGCCCGGCCAGGGAGATGTCGCGGCTCTCGACACTGACCCCGGCCGTCGAGGCGTATGCCTGGATCACCGGCAGGAACGAGTACGTCGCCAGGGCGGGGGCCTCGTCGGTGTGCGTGTAGATGATGGTCGAGTCAGTCATCGATACTCCGCTTCACGTCTCTAATCGTCTCGATGTCAAGATATCTCGTGAGTGCCCCCTCCCGACACCGCCCCCTCGCGCCGGGGTCGCGGGGCCGCCCGCACGGCCTGTCCCGGCCTGCGGGGCGGACCACCCGGGACGTCGGCCCCCTTCAGCCGCGCGGGGCACGGTCCGGGCGCCCGGTACGCAGGGTACGGACCATGGCCGGAAACCGTCGCCGCTCAGCCCCGCACGGGCGGCGTGAGCCTGCGCTGCCGGGCCCAGAGCGCCTTCTGCACGATCAGGGTGAGTGTCCCGGCGAGGACGATGCCCGCCAGGTTGAGCAGCAGCTGTTCGCTGGAGCCGCGGGCCTGGGCGTACTGCCCGTAGCTCAGCGCCACGGCGGCGTTGGCGGCGGCCGGGACGGTCGTCACGGAGATCGCCACGCCGACCAGCGCCCCGGACTTCGAGGAGGTCAGGGAGAGCGTCCCGGCGATCCCGGCGAGGACCGCCACCACGAAGGAGAACGCGTCCGGCTGCCAGATGAAGTCGGTGTTCGGGCGCTCGCTCGTCACATCGGAGGAGTGGAACAGCCCGAGCGCGTCCATGAGCAGGCTGAAGCCGGTGGTCAGGACCATGGCGACGGCGAAGCCGAGGAGCAGCGCCACCAGCGAGCGCCAGGCGAGCCGCGGTGCCCGCTGCACCACCGCCGTGCAGACCCCGGCGAGCGGCCCGAATTCCGGGCCGACTGCCATCGCGCCGACGATGAGGACGGCGTTGTCGAGGACCACACCGCACGCCGCGATCATGGTCGCCACGGTGAGGAATGCCAGATAGGTCGCCGACAGCGTGGACTCCTCGTGCGTGGCGTCCTCCAGGTGCTCCCACAGCACGGCGTCCGCGCCCTCGCCGGGCGCCTCCTCCTCCGCCCGGTCGGCCCGCTCGGACAGCGAGAGGTCGATATTCTCCAGCGAGATGGAGCCGGTCGCGTGGATGCCCAGCGCGCGCAGGGCGCCGAGCAGCTCGTCCGCGGCCTCCCGGGCGACATCGCAGAGCACCATGTCCCCGGCGGGGTCGCGGGCGGCGCCGGTCAGCACGGCGAGGTGGGCGGTGCCGACCGTCCGCTCCAGCAGGGCGACGACCTCGTCGGTGCGGTCGGCGGGGACGATCAGGCGCAGGTGCAGCATGGGGGCACGCTACGTGCCGCACCCGCGCCACGTCAGCCGCGGACGGGGGACGCATCAGCCGCGGAGCGGGAAGCATCGGCCACGGAGCGGGAACGCCTCGGCCGCGGAGCGGGGGAGGGGCCGCACGCGCGCCGCGACGGCGCCCGGGCCCCCGGCGCACCCGGCCCCCGGGCGTCAGGAAACGCTCGGTCCCCGCCCGCCGCTACAGCTTCCGCAGGCTGAGCCGCTGCACCTTGTGGTCCGGCCCCTTGCGCAGGACGAGTGTGGCGCGGCTGCGGGTGGGCGCGACGTTCTGCTCCAGGTTCGGCCGGTTGATGGTGCGCCACATCAGCCGGGCGTAGTCCAGCGCCTCGTCCTCGGAGACCTGGGTGTACTTGCGGAAGTACGAGAACGGGTTCTGGAACGCCGTTTGGCGCAGCTGGCGGAAGCGCCCCAGGTACCAGCGCTCGATGTCCTCCGCGCGCGCGTCCACGTAGACGCTGAAGTCGAAGAAGTCCGCGAGGCCCAGCCGGGTGCGGCCGTCCTTGCCGGGCAGGGCGGGCTGGAGGACGTTGAGCCCCTCGACGATGAGGATGTCCGGCCTGCGCACGGTCAGCCGCTCGCCGGGCACGATGTCGTAGACCAGGTGCGAGTAGACCGGCGCGGTCACCTCGTCCTTGCCGGACTTCACATCGGCGACGAAGCGGGTCAGGGCGCGGCGGTCGTAGGACTCCGGGAAGCCCTTGCGGGACATCAGTCCGCGCCGGTGCAGCTCGGCGTTGGGCAGCAGGAAACCGTCGGTGGTGACCAGCTCCACCCGCGGGTGTTCGGGCCAGCGCGCCAGCAGCGCCTGGAGGAGCCGGGCCGTCGTCGACTTGCCGACCGCGACACTGCCCGCGACGCCGATCACGAACGGGGTCCCGGGCTGGGAGCCGTGGCCGTTGCCCGCGTCACCGAGGAAGGTGTTCAGCGCGCCCCGCAGATTGCTGGTGGCGCCCACGTAGAGGTTGAGCAGCCGGGACAACGGCAGATAGACGTCGCGGACCTCGTCGAGGTCGATGACGTCCCCCAGCCCGCGCAGCCGTTCCACCTCCTCCGCGCTGAGGGGCAGCGGCGTCCGCTCCCGGAGGGCACTCCACTCGGCGCGGGTGAGGTCCACATACGGGCTCGTCTCGGCCCGACGCTGGGTGCTGCGCGCTGGAGAGGTGATCACACGTTTCATTGTGTTCGCTCGGCGGACGGCGCGGGGCGTGGCGTCGCTCACGCCCCGCTGTGCCCGGCCGGTCACCTGCTGGTCCTCGCCGGGTGGAATGTCAGTGGTGTGCGTCACAGTTGTGGGAGGTGTGGAAGCCGATGCACCCGTACCGGAGTCGAGGGGAAGCCCATGACGTACGCGATCCAGGCGGAGGGCCTGGCCAAACGGTTCAAGGAGACCCAGGCGCTGGCCGGCGTGGATCTGGCCGCGCGCTCCGGCACCGTGCTCGGCATGCTGGGCCCCAACGGGGCGGGCAAGACGACCGCGGTCCGGATCTTCGCGACGCTGATCCGCCCGGACGCCGGCCGCGCGACGGTCGCCGGGCACGACGTCCTGCGCGAGCCCGGCCTGGTCCGCTCCGTCGTGGGGCTGACCGGGCAGTACGCCGCGGTCGACGAGAATCTGACCGGCACCGAGAATCTGCTGCTCATCGGCCGCCTCCTGGGCCTGCCGCGGGGCGAGGCGCGGGCCCGGGCCGGGGAGCTGCTGGACCGTTTTCAGCTGAGTGACGCCGCGGGCCGCGCGGCGAAGACGTTCTCCGGCGGTATGCGGCGGCGGCTGGACCTGGCGGCCAGCCTGGTCGGCCGGCCGCAGATCCTGTTCCTCGACGAGCCGACGACCGGGCTCGACCCGCACAGCCGCATCGAGCTGTGGGAGCTGGTGCGCGGTCTGGTCGCGGACGGTGTCACGGCGCTGCTCACCACCCAGTACCTGAATGAGGCGGACCAGCTCGCCGACGACATCGTGGTGATCGACAAGGGCAAGGTGATCGCCGAGGGCACCCCGGACCAGCTGAAGTCGGCGGTGGGCGGCCAGGTGCTCCAGCTGCGGCCGGTGGCCGCGGAGGACCTCCCGTCGGCCCACGCCCTCG
This sequence comes from Streptomyces sp. NPDC001922, assembly GCF_042891165.1. Lineage (NCBI taxonomy): Bacteria > Bacillati > Actinomycetota > Actinomycetes > Kitasatosporales > Streptomycetaceae > Streptomyces > Streptomyces sp. NPDC001922. The sequence goes on from NZ_JBIASV010000005.1 coordinate 238,427, forward strand.
TGGTGGAGGCCGCGGGGCCGCAGACGCAGATCGAGGGCGAGGTGATCACCGCTCCGGTCAAGGACCCCGCGCTGATGCCCGCCGTCGTGCGGCGGCTGGACCAGGCCGGGATCGCGGTGGGCGAGCTGACCCTGCGCCGCTCCAGCCTCGACGAGGTGTTCCTGGCGCTCACCGGCCACAAGGCCGAGCCGACGACGGACGAGGGGCCCTCCGAGGAGGACGGCTACGCGAAGGTGGCGAGCTCGGCATGACCGCCGGGGCGGTCGCCGCACCGCTGACCAAGAGCGGCCGGGTGCGCCCCGGTGCGGCGCTTCAGCAGATCGTCACCATGGCGTGGCGCAGCCTGGTGTCCGTGAAGCACAACCCGCTGGAACTGGTCGACTTCAGCATCACGCCGATCATGTTCGTCTTCCTGTTCACCTTTGTCTTCGGTGGCCAGATGGCGGGGTCGCCCGAGGAGTACCTGCAGTACGCCCTGGCGGGCATCATCGTGCAGAACACCCTGTTCATGACCATGTACACCGCCATGGCGCTGAACTCCGACCTCACCAAGGGGGTGTTCGACCGGCTGCGCAGTCTGCCGATCGCCCGGTCGGCCCCGCTGTTCGGCCGGATCGCCGCCGATCTCGCCAAGCAGCTCTGGGCGATGCTGCTGATGATCGGCCTGGGCATGCTGCTGGGCTTCCGGATCACCACCGGGCTCGACGGGTTCCTCGCCGCCGCGCTGCTGCTGGTGACGTTCGCCGCGGCCGTGTCGTGGGCCGCGGTGCTCATCGGCATGCTGGCGGGCGACCCGGAGAAGGTGCAGGTCTTCGCCTTCACCATCATCTTCCCGATCACCTTCACCAGCAGCGCGTTCGTGCAGGTCGACACCATGCCCGGCTGGCTCCAGGCCTGGGTCGACGTCAATCCGGTGACCCATCTCTCCGACGCCTTCCGCGGTCTGCTGACCGGCGGCGAGGTGGCCGGGCCGGTCCTCTGGTCGCTGCTGTGGGCGGCGGCGATCGCGGCGGTGTTCATACCGCTCGCCCTCCGCGCCTATCGGGCACGCGTCTGATCGGGGCACATCCGAACAACCGGCCGTCCTCCGTACGAGGTCTATCGGTACGGGGCATTCGGCGCTAGCTTCCGAATGTCAGGGGGACGAGCCGTAGATCGCCATGTGCCACGAGAGGACCGTTATGTCCGCACGCCTTCGTGATCTCATCGGCCGAGGGGGCGACGGCCGCCGGACCGCGCGGGACGGCCGCGGCCGCGGCGGCCGGGCCCGTTCGGCGGTGGTGCCGGGGCCGAGGGATCCGGGGGAGGACTTCGCCGGCCGGGTGCGCAGCGAACTGGCCGCCGACCTGCCGGACGAGGACCTCGGCGAGGAGCTGACCGACTGTCTCGACATGTACGAGATGGGCAGCAAGCCGCGCTGCGAGGAGGTCGAGTACCTGGACCTCGTGCAGGAGGCCATCGACCGGATCGACCGGGGCTGCTGACGTCGGGTCGGGTGGTCCGGGCGCCGGTCTCCGGAGCCGCCGGACCGCGAAGCCACTGGGAGCCGGGGCCGCCCGGCCCCGGGCGCCCCGGGAGGCCGTCGGCCCGGACCGGCCGGGAGGCCCGGCGCGCTCCGCCGTACCGGGCGGGGCGCGGACAGGTGCGTCCGGGCCGGACACGTAGGCTGCCCGCATGTGCGGAATCGTTGGGTATGTGGGAGGGCAGTCCGCCCTCGACGTCGTCATCGCCGGACTGAAGCGCCTGGAGTACCGGGGGTACGACTCGGCCGGGGTCGCCGTCCTCGCCGACGGCGGACTCGCGGCGGCCAAGAAGGCGGGCAAGCTCGCCAACCTGGAGAAGGAGTTGGCGACCCGGCCGCTGCCGAGCGGCGGCACCGGCATCGGGCACACCCGCTGGGCCACCCACGGCGCGCCCAATGACGTCAACGCCCACCCGCACCTGGACAACTCCGGCCGGGTCTCGGTCGTCCACAACGGCATCATCGAGAACTTCGCCTCGCTGCGCGCCGAACTGGCCGAGCGGGGACACACCCTGGAGTCCGAGACGGACACCGAGGTGGTGGCGCACCTGCTGGCCGAGTCGTTCTCCTCGTGCAACGACCTGGCGGAGGCCATGCGTCTGGTGTGCCGCCGGCTCGACGGCGCGTTCACCCTGGTCGCCGTGCACGCGGACGCCCCGGACGTGGTGGTCGGCGCGCGCCGCAACTCCCCGCTGGTGGTCGGCGTCGGGGACGGCGAGGCGTTCCTCGCCTCCGACGTCGCCGCGTTCATCGCGCACACCCGGGAGGCCGTCGAACTCGGCCAGGACCAGGTCGTCGAACTGCGCCGGGACGGGGTGACGGTGACCGACTTCGACGGCGCACCGGCCGACGTCCGGGCGTACCACGTGGACTGGGACGCCTCCGCCGCCGAGAAGGGCGGCTACGACTACTTCATGCTCAAGGAGATCGCCGAGCAGCCGAAGGCCGTCGCCGACACCCTGCTGGGCCGGATCGACGCCGCGGGCAGCCTGCACCTGGACGAGGTCCGCATCCCCGCCTCGGTGCTCCGGGAGATCGACAAGATCGTCATCGTGGCGTGCGGCACCGCCTTCCACGCGGGCATGATCGCGAAGTACGCGATCGAGCACTGGACCCGGGTCCCCTGCGAGACGGAGCTGGCCAGCGAATTCCGCTACCGGGACCCGATCCTGGACCCCCGCACCCTGGTCATCGCCATCTCGCAGTCCGGCGAGACCATGGACACCCTCATGGCGCTGCGGCACGCGCGCGAGCAGGGAGCGAAGGTCCTCGCCATCTGCAACACCAACGGCTCGACCATTCCCCGGGAGTCGGACGCCGTCCTCTACACCCACGCCGGCCCGGAGGTGGCCGTCGCGTCGACCAAGGCGTTCCTGACGCAGCTGGTCGCCTGCTACCTGGTGGCGCTCTACCTCGGGCAGGTGCGGGGCACCAAGTGGGGCGACGAGATCCGGTCCGTGATCCGCGAGCTGTCCGCGATCGGCACCCAGGTCGACGAGGTGCTGGGAACCATGGAGCCGGTCCGGGAGCTGGCGCGCACGCTCTCCGACAAGGACACGGTGCTCTTCCTCGGCCGTCACGTGGGCTACCCGGTCGCCCTGGAGGGCGCGCTCAAGCTCAAGGAACTGGCGTACATGCACGCCGAGGGCTTCGCCGCGGGCGAGCTCAAGCACGGCCCGATCGCGCTGATCGAGGAGGACGTGCCGGTGGTGGTGGTCGTGCCGTCGCCGCGCGGACGCTCGGTGCTGCACGACAAGATCGTCTCCAACATCCAGGAGATCCGGGCCCGTGGCGCGCGGACCATCGTGATCGCGGAGGAGGGCGACGAGACCGTCGCCCCGTACGCCGACCACCTGATCCGCATCCCGGCCACGCCGACGCTGCTCCAGCCGCTGGTGGCGACGGTGCCGCTGCAGGTCTTCGCCTGCGAGCTGGCGACGGCCCGGGGCAACGAGGTCGACCAGCCGCGGAACCTCGCCAAGTCGGTGACGGTCGAGTGACCGCAGCCGCCACCACGGCTCCGTCGCCCGCTCCGGTGCCTCCCGGGGCGCTTTCCGCCGTGCGGCCCGCGGCGGGGCGCCGAGGGCTCGGCCTCGTGGGCGGAGCGCTGTCGTGATCATCGGGGTGGGGATCGACGTCGCGGAGATCGACCGGTTCGGCGCCGCGCTGGAGCGCACCCCGGCGCTGGCCGGCCGGCTGTTCATCGACCGGGAGCTGTGGCTGCCGAGCGGTGAACGCCGGGGCACGGCCTCGCTGGCCGCACGGTTCGCCGCGAAGGAGGCCCTGGCGAAGGCGCTCGGCGCGCCGGCCGGCCTGCTGTGGACGGACGCGGAGGTCATCACCGAGGACAGCGGCCGCCCGCGGCTGCGGGTGACGGGCACCGTCGCCGCGCGGGCGGAGCACCTGGGTGTCCGGGGCTGGCACGTCTCCCTGAGCCACGACGCGGGCGTCGCGTCGGCCGTGGTGATCGCCGAGGGGTGACCGTACGGGGGTGAGGTGCGTCCGGGACGGGCGTCCCGGGGGCGAACGGGGGCTGTGCGGGACATCGGTGACGGGACTCCTCGACCGCGCGCGGCCGGCCCCGGTCTTGGGAAGACTGGGGCCCATGAGGACTGCGTACAGCGTGGAAACCGTACGGACCGCCGAGCGCGAGCTGATGGCACGTCTGCCGGAGGGGGCGCTGATGCAGCGCGCCGCGGCCGGACTCGCCGCCTCCTGCGCCGACTTGCTCGGCCGGGTCTCGGGGGCGCGCGTCGTGCTGCTCGTCGGCAGCGGGGACAACGGCGGCGACGCCCTCTACGCCGGCGCCCGGCTGGCGGCGCGCGGCGCGGGCGTCACGGCCGTGCTGCTCGCCCCGGACCGCACGCACCCCGGCGGGCTCGCCGCGCTGCGCCGGGCCGGCGGACGCACCGTCACAGCCGGGGCGGGAGAGGACGCCGTCGCGCGGGCCGCCCTGGTCGTCGACGGCATCGTCGGCATCGGCGGGCGCGGCGGGCTGCGCCCGGAGGCCGCCCGGCTGGTGGCGGCGGCCCGGGCCGCCCACGCGGGCATCGTCGCCGTCGACCTGCCCAGCGGTGTGGACGCGGACACCGGCGAGGTCGCGGGCGAGGCCGTGCACGCCGACGCCACCGTCACCTTCGGCACGTACAAGCCCGGCCTGCTCGTCGACCCCGCGGCGGAGCGGACCGGCGCGCTGCGGCTGATCGACATCGGCCTCGCCCCGTTTCTGCCCGCGACGCCGGACATCGAGGCGCTGCAGCACGCGGACGTCGCCGAACGGGTGCCGGTGCCCGTGCCCGAGAGCGACAAGTACCGGCGCGGCGTGGTGGGGGTGGTGGCCGGTTCGGCGCGCTATCCGGGCGCGGCGGTCCTCGCGGTGGCGGGCGCGCTGCGGGGCGGGGCGGGCGCCGTACGGTACGTCGGCCCGGCCGCGGAGGCGGTCATCGCCCGCTTCCCCGAGGCGCTGGTGCACGCCGGGCCGCCCGCGAAGGCGGGGCGGGTGCAGGCGTGGGTCGTCGGGCCGGGCCTGGGCGACGCCCCCGACGCCCGGCAGGCGCTGGACGACGTCCTCGCCTCCGACGTCCCGGTGCTCGTGGACGCCGACGGACTGCGGCTGCTGGACCGGGAACGGCTCCGCTCCCGCGCGGCGGCGACCGTGCTGACCCCGCACGCGGGCGAGGCGGCCGCGCTGCTGGGCACGGCGCGCGAGGAGGTGGAGGCGGCGCGGCTGGCCGCGGTGCGCCGGCTCGCCGCGGAGTACGGGGCCACCGCGCTGCTCAAGGGATCGACGACGCTGGTCGCCGACGCCTCCGGCAGCCCGGTGCGAGTCAACCCGACCGGTACCGGCTGGCTGGCCACGGCGGGCAGCGGCGATGTGCTGTCCGGGCTGGGGGGAGCGCTGCTCGCGGCCGGACTGGAGGCCCGCGAGGCGGCCTCGACGGCCGCGTATCTGCACGGCCTGGCGGGGCGGCACGCGGCGGGCCGGGAGGGGAGTCCGGTGGGCGCCTCCGATGTGGCCGAGTCCCTCGCCCCGGCCTGGCGCGACGTCCGGACGCGCTGAGCGCGGCGTCGTCCCGCCCCCCGGGCCGGGGTCACCCGGCTCCCCTCCACTGCGCCTCATGGGCGGAAACCGCGTGGCATCGGGGTGGTGTCCGGGCCGGGGCGGTGGGTCGGGGCGGGCCCGGCGGGACCGGTAATTCCGTCCGGATCGTTCTGTGGCGAGCCTCCCCGCCCCGCGTGGGCCGCGAGTCCCGCCGCCGTGGAGAGGAACGGAATGCGTCCACCGGTCAAGACGGTGCAGAGGAGAGGTCGTCCCGCCGCGGCAGCGGTCGCCATCGCGGTCCTGATGCCGCTGACGGTCGCCACGGCGGCGGTGGCGGACGCCGGGGATCCGCAGCCGCCGGACGGCAAGGGGGCCGTCGCCGTGCCGCTGGACCGGCTCGTCCCCGGCATTCCGCCCGGCCCCCACGAGCGGCACGTGGACACCCCCGACCAGGCGCTGCCGCCGCAGATCCCGCAGAGCACACCGGGCACCGCGGAGACTTCCCCCGCTCCGGACACCCGCGAGGCCCCGGACGCCCACGCCGCCCCGGATGCCCGCAAGGACCCCGGCTCCCCGAAGGATCCCGGCCCCGGAACGGCCCCGCAGCGCCACCCGGACCCCCGCGCCCCCGGGCCGTACGCACCGCCCCCCGCCGACGAGCCCATCGTGGAGTTCGTGCCGCCGGACGAGGTCCAGCCCGGCGACGAGGCCGCCGGCCCGCTGCGCTGCACCCACGCCGTCGGTCCGTACCAGCGCGAGGTCGAGGACTTCCTGGAGCTGCCCGTCGACGGACGGCAGTCCAAGGAGGACTGCGAGGCGATCCGCGACTGGCAGACGAAGGAGAACATCACCCCCGCCATCGGTTTCGCCGGTCCCAGCAGTTACGGCCACATCCGGCTGCTGCGGGCCGTGCCCGATCCGAACGCCGCGGGCGACTGCCCCGAGGTCGCCGAGCGGGTCGCCTGTGTCGATCTGCCCCGTCAGCTGATGTGGGTGCAGGAGGGTACGAAGGTCGTGTTCGGGCCGGTGGCGATCCGCAGCGGCAAACCCGGCTACCCCACCCGTGTCGGCTGGAACCGCGTCTACTGGCGGAACAAGGATCACGTCTCCTCGATCTACCACTCCCCGATGCCCTTCGCGCAGTTCTTCAACGGCGGGCAGGCCTTCCACGGGGTCTACGGGAACATCTACGACCCGGACGAGGGCTCGTTCGGCTGCGTCAACCTCCGGTACGGGGACGCCGAACGGATGTGGGACGCGCTCCGGCTGGACGACCGCGTCTACTCCTGGGGCCGCCGCCCGGGAACCTGACCGGACACCGCCCCGAGATCCGGCCCGGCCGCCGGGCCGGACCTGACCGGCCGACCGCCGCGCGGGACCCGGCCGACCGCCGCCCCGATATCCGGCCGACCGCGGCGTCGGACCCGGCCGGACGCCGGGCAGGCACCCGGCCGCACACCACACCGCACTGGGCCGCACACCACCCCCGCACCTGACTTTCCGGACAGACTCGGACGAGACCGGCGCCGGCCGGGCGCCCGGTGAGAGACTGTCCCCGATGACTGCACCAGCAGGCGGGGAGCCGACCGGACTTCCCCCCACTCCGATGCGCGCCCGGGCGGTGGTCGACCTGGCCGCGCTGCGCGCCAACGTGCGGGCCCTGCGCGCCTGCGCGCCCCGCGCCGACCTCATGGCCGTGGTCAAGTCGGATGCCTACGGCCACGGCGCGGTGCCCTGCGGCCGCGCCGCCCGCCGGGCCGGGGCGGCCTGGCTGGGTACGGCGACCCCCGAAGAGGCCCTGGCCCTGCGCGCGGCGGGGGACACCGGCCGGCTGCTGTGCTGGCTGTGGACGCCCGGGGGTCCGTGGCGCGCCGCGATCGAGGCCGACATCGACGTGTCGGTGAGCGGGATGTGGGCGCTGCGCGAGGTGACCGACGCCGCGCGGGCCTGCGGCCGCACCGCCCGGGTGCATATCAAGATCGACACCGGGCTGGGCCGCAACGGCTGCCCGCCCGCCGCCTGGCCGGAACTGACCGCCGCCGCCCGCGCCGCCGAGGCCGAGGGCACCCTCGTGGTGGCCGGCGTCTGGTCGCACTTCGCGTGCGCCGACGAGCCGGGACACCCGTCGATCGCGGCCCAACTGGGCGTGTTCCACGAGGCTTTGGCGGAGGCCGGGCGGGCCGGGCTGAAGCCCGAGGTCCGGCACATGGCCAACTCGCCCGCAACCCTGACCCTCCCCGAGTCCCACTTCGACCTGGTGCGCGCCGGGATCGCCGTCTACGGCGTCTCGCCCAGCCCGGAGATCGGCCTGCCGTCGGACTTCGGCCTGCGTCAGGTGATGACGCTCTCCGCCGACATCGCCCTGGTCAAGCAGGTGCCCTCGGGACACGGCGTCAGTTACGGGCACCACTACGTCACCCCCGGCGAGACGACGCTGGCCCTGGTGCCGGTCGGCTACGCCGACGGCGTCCCGCGGCACGCCTCGGGCACCGGGCCCGTGCTGGTCGGCGGCAAGTGGCGGACGGTCGCGGGCCGGGTCGCCATGGACCAGTTCGTCGTCGACCTCGGCGGCGACACGGCCCGGGTGGGCGACGAGGCGGTGCTGTTCGGCCCGGGGGACCGGGGGGAGCCCACCGTGGAGGACTGGGCGCGTGCGGCGGGCACCATCGGGTACGAGATCGTCACCCGGATCGGAGCGCGGGTGCCGCGCGTCCACGTCCACGAGGACGAGCACTAGGGTCTGTCGTCCGGACCGGACCGGACCGGACCGGAGCCGCGAGCGCGGCCCGGTCGCACGACGGGCCCCGGGCCTGACGGCTCGGCTGCACCACGCACCGACGGGGACGAACAGCGACGAGGAGCGGCACCACCATGGGCGAAAGCGGGGCGGGGGACATGGGACGTGCGGTCACGTCCGCGGCCGGCGGCTGGCGCCGGGCCGGCCTGGCGGGCGCGGCGATCGGGGTGATCGCGGCCGGGGCGGCCGCCGGCGTCGCCGTCGAACGGCTCACCGTCGGCCGGGGCATACGCCGGAAGGCGCGCCTCGCGCTGGACGCCACCGGCCCGTACGGCAGCCTCCGGGGCACCCCGGGGCGCACCGTCGCCGACGACGGCACCGAGCTCTACTACGAGGTCGACGAGGTCGAGCCGGAGCAGGAAGCGCCGCGCCGGCGCCGCCGGTTCGGGCGCCGCCGGCCGGCCCCGGTGACCGTCGTCTTCTGCCACGGCTACTGCCTGAACCAGGACGCCTGGCACTTCCAGCGGGCCGCGCTGCGCGGCGTGGTCCGCACGGTCCACTGGGACCAGCGCAGCCACGGCCGCTCCGCCCGCGGGCTGGCGCAGGCCGACGGCGTCCCCGTCAGCATCGACCAGCTCGGCCGCGATCTGCGGGCGGTGCTCGACGCGGCGGCGCCCGAGGGGCCCGTGGTGCTGGTGGGGCACTCGATGGGCGGCATGACGGTGATGGCCCTGGCTCACCACTTCCCGGAGTACATACGCGACCGGGTGGTGGGGGTGGCGCTGGTCGGCACCTCGTCCGGGAAGCTCGGCGAGGTCAACTACGGGCTGCCGGTCGCCGGGGTGAACGCGGTGCGGCGCATCCTGCCCGGCATGCTGCGGGCCCTGGGCTCCCAGGTGGAACTGGTCGAGCGGGGCCGGCGGGCGACCGCGGACCTCTTCGCCGGGCTGATCAAGCGGTACTCGTTCAGCTCCCGGGACGTCGACCCGGCGGTGGCGCGGTTCGCCGAGCGGATGATCGAGTCCACGCCGATCGACGTGGTCGCGGAGTTCTACCCGGCCTTCGACGAGCACGACAAGGCCGAGGCGCTGGTGGCCTTCCGGGACCTGCCGGTCCTGGTGCTGGCGGGCCGGCACGACCTGGTGACGCCCAGCACGCACAGCGAGGCGATCGCCGAACGGCTGCCGGCGGCCGAGCTGGTGCTCGTCCCCGACGCGGGCCATCTGGTGATGCTGGAGCACCCGGAGACCGTGACGGAACGGCTGACGGAGCTGCTGGCCCGGACGGGCGTGACGGCCCCGGCGGACCGCGCGCCGCGCTCGGCGCGGGGGTAGCGGGAGCCCCGGACCGGCCCCGGCCCCCGCGATCCGGTCCACGGGCCGCCGGGGATGTCCCGGGGCCCGTTCCGTGCGGCGCAGCGGCGGCGGGAAGGCCCTCCCGCCCCGTACCATCGGCCGGTATGAACGCCCCGTACGACCCGCACACCGTGGCACCCGCCGGTGCCCCCGCCGCCACCGCGCAGCTCACCGTCCACAGCCCCGAGCAGATGCAGGAGCTGGGGCGCCGGCTGGCGAAACTGCTGCGCCCCGGTGACCTGGTGCTGCTGACCGGACAGCTGGGCGCGGGCAAGACGACGCTGACCCGCGGGCTCGGCGAGGGCATGGGGGTGCGCGGGGCGGTCACGTCACCGACGTTCGTCATCGCCCGGGTGCACCCGTCGCTGAGCGGCGGCCCCGCGCTGGTGCACGTCGACGCGTACCGGCTGGGCGGCGGTCTCGACGAGATGGAGGACCTGGACCTCGACGTCTCGCTCCCCGACTCCGTGGTGGTCGTGGAGTGGGGCGACGGGAAGGTCGAGGACCTCTCGGAGGACCGTCTGCACGTGGTCATCGGCCGGACCGAGGGCGACGAGACGGCCGAGAACGACGAGCGGGAGGTCGTCATCACGGGCGTGGGGCCGCGCTGGGCCGCCGCCGACCTCTCCCCGCTGGCCGGCTGACCCGGACCCGCCCGCACGGCTTCGCCCACGGCGGTCGGCGCGACTTTCTTCCCGTGCGGCCCCCGGCTCCGGCCGCCCTGCCCGACCCCGGTCATTCCTGAGCCCGGCCGCGCAGCCTCGGCCGCCCACCGCACTCCGCCCACCGCACTCCGCTCACCGCTCCCGTACGGAGCGCCGCCGTTCGGCCGGTACGGGCTGCGCCGGGCCTGCCGCTGTCCGGCCCGGACCCGGAGCGGGCCGCTCCCCCTGATGTACGTTCCGACAAGCCGTCGGGAAGATGTTGCGCGCGCGGTACCGGGCATGGTCACATGGAGACAGAGACGTGGTTAGGTCTGCCTAACTTTGCCTGCACCAGGAGCCCCGGGAGGCATCCATGCCGCGCCATGAGCCCGCTGCCGACGCGCCGAGCCCCGCCCGGCGCGACGCGCAGTCGCCTCCGCGGTCGCCTTCGCCGGCCGCCCCGCCCGCCGCGTCGCCCTCGATGAGCCAGCTGCTGGCGGCCTGCGCGGCGGCCAGCGCGGTCTCCACCCCGCCCGAGGCCGAGGGCGAACCGGACGCACGCACTCCCGCTCCGGGGGGAACGGGCCGCCAGGACGCCGCGTAGCCCGGAGACGGACGGGGGCAGACGCCGACCGAGTCGGGGCAGCGAGCCCGCCAGGACGCCGCACAGCGCTCCGTCCGGCGCGCGTCCAGTCGACGACGACCGGCGCTTCGCCGGTACCTCTTCCGGTGCCGGGCCGGCACCCGCACACCGTTCGCCGCGGCAGCCGCGAAGGAACCCCCGGCGGTTGCCGGGTACCCCTTTCGGGTGGACCGGCGGCCCGGGAGCGGGCTCTCGCACCCGGCCTCAGGCGGTCAAGACGCCCTCGGGCGCCCGCACACGCCCTCAGGTGACCACGACGACCTTGGTGCCGATGGCCGCGAACGCCCACATCGCCTTGCCGTCCGCCCGCTCCTCGCGGATGCCGCCGGTCTTCTTCTGCGAGACCGGGTCGGGCTTCGAGCCGTCGACGGCGGCGCTGAACCCGACCACGACTCCGTCCACCGAGGCGAACCGGACGACGTGCTCGACGGGGACCCCGTCGGAGCCGGGGATCAGCGCGGAGCGGCCGGTGACCGTGTACTGCCCGGGCGCGGGGCTGATCTTGCTCGGGGTGACCCGGTAGCTGCGGGCGGCCCGGCCGTCCGCTCCCACCAGCCAGACCCGCTTCTGGCCCAGCGCGTAGACCACGCGGAGACCGGTGCCGGAGTTCTCCGGGATCGCGTGCCGCGACGTCCGCCCCGCGCCACCGGGCTTCTCCGTGCGGTGGTGCTCACCGGCGGAGGCCGAGGGGCGCGGCTTGGCCGCGACGGCGGGGGCGCTGGCGGACGCCTGGTAGGCGAGGAAGCCGACCGCGGCGAGCGCCGCGGCCGTGAGAGCGGTCACGATCGCCCCCGAGTTGCTCCGTGCCACGCCTGCCGCCTCTCGTCCGGTCCGTCCGCTGCCCGCGTTACCGGCCCGACCGTAGCACCGCACGCCCGTACACCTGCGCGCCCGGGCGTGCAACCGCACCGCCGCCCCGAGCACCGGCCTCCGCGCACCGCCGTCCCGGGGATCCGCAGCCCGCCCGGAGAACCTCGCCGCAAGTACCCGCCCGCAAGTACCCGGCCGGAAGTACCCGGCCGGAAGCGCCCTGCCGGAAGTGCCCCGCCGAAAGGCCCCTGCCGAAGGCCCCCGCGACGGCACCCCGAGGCACACACCCCCGCCCGAGCGCGGCCCTCCCCGCCGGCCCCCGGTGGCCGGACCGTGGCCGGACCGCACCGGGCGCCGCGGAACGCGCCGTAGGCTGTACCCGTGCTGCTGCTCGCTCTTGACACCGCCACCCCCGCCGTCACGGTCGCCCTGCACGACGGGGACCGCGTCCTCGCCGAGTCCCACCAGGTCGACGCCCGGAGGCACGGGGAGCTGCTGCTGCCGTCCGTCGACCGGGTGCTGCGCGCCGCCGGGACGAAGATCGACGCGGTGACCGGCATCGTCGTGGGGGTCGGTCCGGGCCCGTACACCGGGCTGCGGGTCGGCCTGGTGACCGCCGCCGCCTTCGGCGCCGCGACCGGCGCCCCCGTCCACGGGCTGTGCACGCTCGACGGCCTCGCGTACGCCGCCGGACAGGCCGGCCTCGACGGCCCCTTCACCGTGGCCACGGACGCCCGGCGCAAGGAGGTCTACTGGGCCCGGTACGCCGATCCCCGCACCCGGGTCACCGAACCCGCCGTCGACCGGCCCGCCGACATCGCCGAGCAGGTCGCCGGGGAGCCGGCCGTCGGCGCGGGAGCGCTGCTCTACCCCGAGGTGTTCACCCGCGTGCCCGACGGGATGCCCGAGTACCAGTCCGCGGCCGCGCTGGCCGCGCTCGCCGCCGAACGGCTCGCCTCCGGCGCGGACTTCCTCCCGGACCGGCCGCTCTACCTGCGCCGCCCGGACGCCCAAGTGCCCGCCAACTACAAGGTGGTCACCCCGAAGTGACCGAAGCGACCGACCCGACCGCGGAAGCCCCCGGCGCCGTGACCCTGCGCGAGATGCGCTGGTGGGACGTCGAGCCGGTGCTGGAGCTCGAACGCGAGCTCTTCCCCGACGACGCCTGGTCGCGGGGGCTGTTCTGGTCCGAACTCGCGCACGCCCGCGGGCCGTCCGCCACCCGCCGCTACGTGGTCGCCGAGGAGAACGGCCGGGTCGTCGGCTACGGCGGGCTGTCCGCCGTCGACGGCACCGGTGACATCCAGACCATCGCCGCCGCGCGCGAGCACTGGGGTACGGGCCTGGGCGCCCGCCTCCTCACCGACCTGCTCTCCGGCGCCACCGCCTTCGAGTGCCACGAGGTGCTGCTGGAGGTGCGGGTCGACAACGCCCGGGCCCAGCGGCTCTACGAGCGCTTCGGCTTCGAGCCCATCGGCCTGCGCCGCGGCTACTACCAGCCGGGCAACGTGGACGCCGTGGTCATGCGCCGCTCCCAGACGGCCGACGGCGCCGCCGCCGTCCCCGACCTCGCCGCGCACGACGCCCGGCACGCGCACGACGCGGCCGCGGCGGTGGCCGCGCCCGCCGCCCACGACACCGACCCCGCCGCAGACGGCGACGCCACAGACGGCCCCGCCGCAGACGAACAAGGAACGACCCACGATGGCTGACGAGCCGCTTGTCCTCGGAATCGAGACCTCCTGCGACGAGACCGGCGTCGGCATCGTCCGCGGGCACACCCTGCTCGCCGACGCCGTCGCGTCCAGCGTCGACGAGCACGCCCGCTTCGGCGGTGTCGTGCCGGAGGTCGCCAGCCGGGCCCACCTGGAGGCCATGGTTCCGACCATCCGGCGCGCGCTGAAGGACGCCGGGGTGGCGGCCAGTGACCTCGACGGCATCGCGGTCACCGCCGGTCCCGGCCTCGCGGGCGCGCTGCTGGTGGGGGTCTCGGCGGCCAAGGCGTACGCCTACGCGCTCGGCAAGCCGCTCTACGGCGTCAACCACCTCGCCTCGCACATCTGCGTCGACCAGCTGGAACACGGGCCGCTGCCGGAGCCGACGATGGCGCTCCTGGTGTCCGGCGGCCACTCCTCGCTGCTGCTGGCCCCGGACATCACCGGCGACGTCCGCCCGCTCGGCTCGACCATCGACGACGCGGCGGGCGAGGCGTTCGACAAGGTGGCCCGGGTGCTGAACCTCGGCTTCCCCGGCGGCCCGGTCATCGACCGGTACGCCCGCGAGGGCGACCCGGAGGCGATCAACTTCCCCCGCGGACTCACCGGCCCCCGGGACGCCGCCTACGACTTCTCCTTCTCCGGCCTCAAGACCGCCGTCGCCCGCTGGATCGAGGCGAAGCGCACCGCGGGCGAGGAGGTCCCGGTGGCGGACGTCTCGGCGTCCTTCCAGGAGGCCGTGGTCGACGTGCTGACCCGCAAGGCGGTACGGGCCTGCAAGGACAACGGCGTCGACCATCTGATGATCGGCGGCGGGGTGGCGGCCAACTCACGGCTGCGCGCCATGGCCGAACGCCGCTGCGAGGACGCCGGGATCGTGCTGCGGGTGCCGCGGCCGAAGCTGTGCACGGACAACGGGGCGATGGTCGCGGCGCTCGGCGCGGAGATGGTGGCGCGGGGGCGGGCGGCATCGGCCTGGGACCTGTCCGCGGACTCCTCGCTCCCGGTGACGGAGCCCCATGTGCCCGGCGAGAACCACGACCACGACCACCCGCACGACGGCCACGGCGGCAACAGCCACGACGGCAACAGCCACGGGCATGGCCATGCCCACGACCACGACCACTTCCACGAGCTGAGCAAGGACAACCTGTACTCATGACGGTGCACGCATGACGGTCGCGCTGATGTGGGAGGCCCGGGCCGCCGAGGGCCGCGGCCCGGAACTGCTGGCGTGGGCCCGCGCGCAGGAGCTCGCCGGTCCGCCGCTGCGGCGCGAGACCTTCGGCGCCCCCGGCGACCGGGTGCTGGTCATCACCTGGTGGGACGCCCCGTACGAGGCGGACCTCCCCGAACTCGGCTCCCCCGCGGAGGACCTGCTGCACCGGCCGGTCCATCGCTGGCGGTTCGAGGCCCTCGACCACGAACCGTCGGCGCGGGCCCCCGAATAGCCGCCCGCCGCCGAGCCGGGAGCCGTCCCCGGGCCCGTAGGGCAACGATCCCTCAGCCCCGCGCCGGCCGCCCGATCAGCATCGTCGGGGCACCGGCCGCGCGGGTGAGGAACACCGTGGCCGCGTTCGGCCCCTGCGGTTTGACCTTCCGGCGCAGCTCCTCCGGCTCGACGGCCGAGCCGCGCTTCTTCACCGTCAGTTTCCCCACCTCGCGCTCCCGCAGCAGCGCCTTCAGCTTCTTGAGGTTGAAGGGCAGCGCGTCGGTGATCTCGTACGCGGTGGCCCACGGGGTCGGGTGGAGTTCGTCCGCCGTCACATAGGCGATGGTCGGGTCGATCAGCCGCCCGTCCACGCCGGCCGCCGCGTCCGCCACCAGATGGGCGCGGATCACCGCCCCGTCCGGTTCGTACAGCCAGCGTCCGACCGGACCCGGCGCCGGGTCCGGCAGCCCGGCTCCGGTGAGGGTGTGCGGGCCGGGGAGCAGCGTGGCGCGGCGGGCGCCCGGCGCGGTGCCGAACCAGAACACCGCCTCCTTCACGTCGCCGCCGTCCGAGATCCACTCGGCCTCCGTGTCGTCGGGCACCGCGTCGTGCGGGACGCCCGGGGCGATCTTCAGGGCGGCGTACGGGGTGCTGCGGGCGGCACCGACCGCCCAGGACAGCGGCGGGGAGTAGGCCTCCGGGTCGAAGATCCGCCCCCGGCCGCCCCGCCGGGCCGGGTCGGCGAACACCGCGTCGTACCCGGAGGTGTCCACCTCCGTGACGTCCGCGCAGCGCACCTCGATCCGGTCCGCCAGGCCCAGCGCCTCGGCGTTGGCCCGGGCCACCGCGCAGGTCAGCGGGTCCCGGTCGACGGCGAGGACCTCGACGCCGGCCCGCGCGAGGGCGATGGCGTCGCCGCCGATGCCGCAGCAGAGGTCGGCCAGCCGCCGGACGCCGAGCGCCGCGAACCGTTCGGCCCGGTACCGGGCGACGGAGGTGCGGGTGGCCTGCTCCACGCCGTTCGGGGTGAAGAACATGACGGCCGCGTCCTCGGCACCGAACTTCGCCGCCGCCCGCTGCCGCAGCCGGGCCTGTCCCAGTGCCGCGGACACCAGGTCGGCGGGGTGGTCGCGGCGCAGCCGGGTCGCGGTCGCCAGTTCCTGGGCGGGGTCGTAGTCGCGCAGGTCCGCGAGGAGCGCCCGGCCCTCGTCGGTGAGCAGGGCGGCGAAGGAGTCGAGGGCGTTCACCGGTCAATTGTGGGCCAAGCGGGGGACCGTCCGGGCACCACGGTCTGTCGCGCCGCCGCGGGGCCGACTCCCTGGCAGGATGCGGCGCCATGCAACTAGTACGACAAAATGAAAAAAACACTCACGAGCGTCGATTCCGGTCCACCACCTGTGCCGCGGTCCTGCTCCTGGTCGGCGTGGTCGGCGGAGCCTGCGCACAGCCTCCCGATCGCACCGCACCACTGCCCGGACCCGACCCCGGACCGGGACGGTCGGCGCCGGGCGGAACCGCCGCCGCGCACGGCCCCGAAGCCGCCTCGCGCGGCGCGGGGCGCCCCGGCCCGGCGCCCGCCGCCGACCGCCGTCCGGTCCCGCGCACGGCCGGGCGTCCGGCCCCCGCGGCGGCCCCGGACCTCCCCCGCGACCTGGCGATCTACGCCGAGAGCAGGCTGAACGCCCGGTCCGTCCGGCTGCGCGCCGCCCAGCGCTGGGGCCTGCTCCGCCCGCCGGTCGCTGCGCCCGCCCCGCCCGTCCGCAAGGCGCGGCCGGCCACGCCGCGCTCCCTCTCGATGGGGTCCGGCCTCCCCCCGGTGTTCACCCGTGTGCCCACCTCCGACCGCGTGGTCTTCCTCACCATCGACGACGGCGGCCACAAGGACCCGGAGCTGATCCGGATGCTCCGCGAACTGGACGTGCCGGTGAGCGCCTTCCTCAGCGACTACGTCGTGCGCGACGACTACGGCTACTTCCGGAAGCTCCAGCGGCTCGGCGTCTCCCTGCACAACCACACGCTCACCCACCCCGACCTGACGGAGCTGTCCTTCGAGGACCAGTACAAGGAGATCTGCCGCCAGCAGCGGAACCTGGAACGGGAGTTCGGCGTGCGGCCGCGGCTGTTCCGCCCGCCGTACGGCAACTACGACCGGGAGACGCTGCTCGCCGCCAAGTCCTGCGGCGTCCGCAGCGTGCCGCTCTGGACCCAGGAGGCGTTCGCCGACCGCATCGACTTCGCCGACACCCGGGGCCGGCTGCACCCGGGCGACATCATCCTCACGCACTTCCGCGGCCGCGGGGAATGGGGCGGGACCATGGCCGACATGGTCCGCGAGGTGCTGCGCACCGCCACTGCCCAGGGCTTCGCGGTGGCCAGGCTGGAGGACTACATCTGAGGGCCCCGGCGTCCGCGCGCCCGACGGCGGCGGGTTCGCAGCGCGAACGGCAGCCGGACGCCCGGCCCGGGGTGCGCGGCCCCGTCCTGACACTCCGGCTCCGCGCCGGAAACCGGGCGTCCCGGCACCACGCCGGGCCCGGCGGCCGAGCGTTGCCCCCCACCGCTCTGACCAGCAACAAGCCCGCCCACGGAAGGCCGGGCCGACAGCGGAGGACCGTGCCCGGCCCGCCTGTACCGGTGGGGCGCCCGGAGGTTCGTTGGCACTCTAGTTGACTGAGTGCTAACGCCGTCATAGTCTCAGCTTTGGCACTCTCCACTACGGAGTGCCAGCTACACAGCGACGGGCAGGTCCGGCACCCGCGACGACGGATCTACCAGGTCGCCACCTCAGACAGTTAACCCCGTGAGATCTCCGAAGGGGGAGGTCGGATCGTGACGACCGCCAGCACCAAGGTTGCCATCAAGCCGCTCGAGGACCGCATTGTGGTCCAGCCGCTGGACGCCGAGCAGACCACGGCTTCCGGCCTGGTCATTCCGGACACTGCCAAGGAGAAGCCCCAGGAGGGCGTCGTCCTGGCCGTGGGCCCGGGCCGCTTCGAGGACGGCAAGCGCCTTCCGCTCGACGTTTCCGTAGGCGACGTCGTGCTGTACAGCAAGTACGGCGGCACCGAGGTGAAGTACAGCGGCGAGGAGTACCTCGTCCTCTCGGCTCGCGACGTTCTCGCGATCGTCGAGAAGTAATTCACCCACTGTTTTTGATCTGCGCCCCGGAACCCGTGTCTCAACAACCGGGCGTCCGGGGCGCAGTTCGTTGAGAGGACATACGCAACCATGGCGAAGATCCTGAAGTTCGACGAGGACGCCCGTCGCGCCCTCGAGCGTGGCGTCAACAAGCTTGCCGACACCGTGAAGGTGACGATCGGCCCCAAGGGCCGCAACGTCGTCATCGACAAGAAGTTCGGCGCGCCGACCATCACCAACGACGGTGTGACCATCGCCCGCGAGGTCGAGGTCGAGGACCCGTACGAGAACCTCGGCGCCCAGCTCGTCAAGGAGGTGGCGACCAAGACCAACGACATCGCGGGTGACGGCACCACCACCGCGACCGTGCTGGCCCAGGCGCTGGTCCGCGAGGGTCTGCGCAACGTCGCCGCCGGCGCCTCCCCGGCCGCCCTGAAGAAGGGCATCGACGCCGCGGTCAAGGCCGTCTCGGACGACCTGCTCGCCATCGCGCGCCCGATCGACGAGAAGTCCGACATCGCCGCCGTCGCCGGTCTGTCCGCCCAGGACAAGCAGGTCGGCGAGCTCATCGCCGAGGCGATGGACAAGGTCGGCAAGGACGGTGTCATCACCGTCGAGGAGTCCAACACCTTCGGCCTGGAGCTCGACTTCACCGAGGGCATGGCCTTCGACAAGGGCTACCTGTCCCCGTACTTCGTCACCGACCAGGAGCGTATGGAGGCCGTCCTCGACGACCCGTACATCCTGATCCACCAGGGCAAGATCTCCTCGATCCAGGACCTGCTGCCGCTGCTGGAGAAGGTCATCCAGGCCGGCGGCTCCAAGCCGATGCTGATCATCGCCGAGGACGTCGACGGCGAGGCGCTCTCCACCCTCGTGGTCAACAAGATCCGCGGCACCTTCAACGCCGTCGCGGTGAAGGCCCCGGGCTTCGGCGACCGCCGCAAGGCCATGCTCGGCGACATCGCCACCCTCACGGGCGGCACCGTCGTCGCCGAGGAGGTCGGCCTCAAGCTCGACCAGGTCGGCCTGGACGTGCTCGGCTCCGCCCGCCGCGTGACCATCACCAAGGACGACACCACGATCGTCGACGGTGCCGGCAAGGCGGAGGACGTGCAGGGCCGCGTCTCCCAGATCAAGGCCGAGATCGACGCCACCGACTCCGACTGGGACCGCGAGAAGCTCCAGGAGCGCCTCGCGAAGCTCGCCGGTGGCGTCTGCGTCATCAAGGTCGGCGCCGCGACCGAGGTCGAGCTCAAGGAGAAGAAGCACCGTCTGGAGGACGCCATCTCCGCGACCCGCGCCGCGGTCGAGGAGGGCATCGTCTCCGGTGGTGGCTCCGCTCTGGTCCACGCCGCCAAGGTGCTCGAGGGCAGCCTGGGCAAGGAGGGCGACGAGGCCACCGGTGTCGCCGTCGTCCGCCGCGCCGTCGTCGAGCCGCTGCGCTGGATCGCGGAGAACGCCGGCCTCGAGGGCTACGTCATCACCTCCAAGGTGGCCGAGCTCGAGAAGGGCCACGGCTTCAACGCCGCGACCGGCGAGTACGGCGACCTGGTGAAGGCCGGCGTCATCGACCCGGTCAAGGTCACCCGCTCCGCGCTGGAGAACGCCGCGTCCATCGCCTCCCTGCTCCTCACCACCGAGACGCTCGTGGTCGAGAAGAAGGAAGAGGAAGAGGCCGACGCCGGCCACGGTCACGGCCACGCGCACTGACCTCGCGAGGCACCACGAAGGGCCCCTGTCCCCACCGCTCGGCGGCGGGGGCGGGGGCTCTTCGCGTGCGGGTCACATCGGCACGGCGTCCAGCTGCCGGAGCAGCCGCAGCAGGTCGTAGTGCCACCAGGCTTCCTGTATCCGTCCGTCGCGGAACCGGAACACGGTGGTGCCGGTCATCATGACGTCCTTGCCGGTGGCCGCGATGCCCATGAAGTCGCCGCGGTGCGTGCCCTGCCAGGTCCACCGGGCCGCCACCTCGTCGCCCTCGGCCAGCATGCTCTCGAGCGTGAAGTCGAAGGCGAAGGCGCTCCGCCAGCCCGTGACGTCCTGCCGGATGACATCGGACCCGGTCGTGGACTCCACGTCCTTCGAGATGTCGTGGTCGATCAGGTCCGGGGCGAACAGCTCGTCCACGAGATCGAGCCGCCCCGCCACGGCCACCTCCTCGAAGAACCGCCGCACCGTGTCCTTGTTGAGCGCCTCGTCCCGTACGACATCGAGGTCGGTGAAGGTCGGGGCGCCGTCGCAGAGCGCCACCATCTGCTGGAAGATCTGCTCCGTCTCCGGCAGGCCCGAGTTCCGCATCGCCTCCTCGTACGACGGGAACTCGATGATCTCGACGACGTGATCCCCGTCGGCCCGGTCCTGCCCGACGACCGCGTGCGTAGCGGTCCGCTTCCCCCGGGTCCGCTCGGCCCAGGTGTCCATGAGCCGGTTCATGTCGTCGATCTTGTCCGTCTTGCAGTCGATGATCTGCACGAAAGTCATGACGCCTCCCAGCGCTGGGCGATTACTCCACTTCAGTGACGAAATGCCCGAAACCTGGGGTGTCGAAAACCGACCACGACGCGAAGGCCCCACCCACCCTGGGGCGGCGACGGCTGAGGAAGAGGCTCCGAGGCACGGATGTCGTTCAGTCGCCGACGAGACGTGAGGGTGACGGGGCCTGCCCACCCTCGGGACGGCGACGTCCGAGAGGCCGTTCCTGGCTCAGCGGCGATGGGGGTCAGCCGCCGACGAGACGTGAGGGTGACGGGGCCGCAGGGGTGGGGGGTTCCGGAAGCTGCCGTGTATTTGTGGCCCCCAGGGCCGTAAATATACGTTCCGGAACCCCCCCCCCCCGGGGCCCCCGCCCCCCCCCCCCCCCCCGCCCACCCCGCCCCCCCCGGG